>NZ_CP064954.1:651970-1303941 GCF_011038655.2 Corynebacterium lizhenjunii | reverse complement strand
GAGCACGACAATATCGACCCGGACAAGACAGTCTGGGAAAACACCATTGAAGCCTGCCCAGATGCCGGCCAGCAAGACCTGCGCGGCCTGCTAGGTGCATTCATGTTTTCCGGTGAGAAGCTAGAGCAGCCCGCCGGCACCCTATCTGGTGGTGAGAAGACGCGCTTGTCTCTGGCAACTTTGGTCTCCTCCCGGGCGAATGTCTTGCTCTTGGACGAGCCCACCAATAACCTGGACCCCCAATCACGCGAGCAGGTTCTCGACGCCCTGGCCACCTACACCGGCGCAGTGGTGCTGGTGACCCACGACCCGGGCGCGGTCAAAGCCCTGGAGCCGGAACGCGTAATCATCATGCCGGATGGGGACGAGGACCTGTGGTCTGATTCCTACCTGGAGATTGTGGAGCTGGCGTAGATGGGCAACTCGCACGCTTCCGGCACGCCCACTTCCAGCCAGCACCGCGAACCCCGGTTGGTGCATCTGGACTGTGACCCGGGGATTGATGATGCCCTCGCAATCTTCTACCTGGCCGCTTTGCACCATGCCGGGGAAATCGAACTAGTGGGGCTGACCACCACCGCGGGCAACGTGGACGTAGACACCACTGCCCGGAATGCGGCCTACCTTTTAGCGCTGTGCGGTTTGCCAGAGATTCCCGTAGCGGCAGGCGCCCCTGGGCCGGTGGCCGTAGATCTGGTCACCACCCCGGAGACGCACGGCCAGTGGGGGCTGGGCTACCACCGGGCACCCGACACGCCCGGTTCCGGGCTCGGTTCCCCGCTCGGTACCGGCTCTGAGACCGGGCCTGCTCACCGCGGCGCGCAGGACGCACAGGAATTGCTGGCGGCAGCCGCAGCGCGCGACGCTCACCTCATTGTCACCGGCCCCCTGACCAACCTAGCGGACGCTACGGCTTCCTTTGCCAGCCGGACGGTGATGGGCGGGGCCATAAACTACCGGGGCAACACCACGCCCACCGCCGAGTGGAACTTCTGGGTGGACCCCCACGCGGCAGCACACTATTTTGCGGCTGCCACCCCTCCCGGCCAGCCCACCACCCTGTGTTCGCTGGAGGTCACGGAGCAATTCCTCATTGATCCCCCGCGTTTAAACCGGCTGGTGGACAGCCTGGGGCGCCACCCCGCGGCGGGCATTCTTCCGGAGGTTCTGCGCTTCTATTTCGAGTTCCATCAGCAACAGGGCGAGGGATACCAGGCGCAGATCCATGACCTGCTTACCTGCATGGTGGCCCTCGACACCGTCGCCTACGAGTACGTGGATACCACGGTTGCCGTGGAGGCGGATTCCCCGCTGCTGCGCGGGACCTCGGTGGCGGACTTGCGCGGCCACTGGGACCGAGCACCAAACACCCGCCTGGTAACCGCCGTGGACATCCCAGCCGCCCACGCGGAGTTGACCCGCGCCGCGGAGATTTTGGCAGATTCTGCGGCAGGCCACTAACATACTTGCTGCGTTTCTCATACGCTACAGCGGTGCTACCGAGGTGACATAGGTAGTCCCGCCCGTGCATCCCGCGCTTTTTAAGCACAGGATCCACAGCATTGGTCGTTTCCCAAGGACGACTCCCAACAACCATTCATAACAACGAGTATTTTTATGTCACAGATTTCTCTTTCACCCGCGCGCAAAGCCATCGTGGCTGGGGGCACATTGCTGGTGCTGGCCACCTGGCTGTACTTGGTGCTGCTGCGTCCCACCAACTGGGAATCTGTTGCCGGATCCACAGAGGCCCTCATCACCCTGGTTGGTTATCTCTCCGGCGCAGCCCTTCTGCTTGCGGGCACTGTGCCGGCGCTGCCTGCACGCACCATCGCACTCATCCCCGTCGCGCTGGTACTCAACATCGTGGTCGGGGAGATCATCGGCTCCATCGGTATTCCGCTCTACCTGGACTCGGTGGGAACCGTCTTGGTAGCCGCCCTGGCAGGCCCCATCGCAGGCCTGGCCACCGGCACGCTGTCGTCTGTGGTGTGGGGACTAATCAACCCCGCCGCCTTGCCCTTCGCGGCCGTGTCCGCTGCCACCGGTTTTCTGGCCGGATGGGCCATTAACCGCGGCGCCTTCACCGCCTGGTGGAAGGTGGTGCTCTCCGGCGCGATCCTAGGCCTCATCAGCGGCATGTTGGCCGCTCCTGTGGCCGCATTCGTCTACGGCGGTACCGCCGGGTTGGGCACGGGCGCGCTGGTGTCCTTCTTCCGCGAGGCCGGGCACTCGCTCATCGCCTCGGTCACGCTGCAGTCCTTTGCCTCAGATCCATTAGACAAGGCCATCGTATTCCTTATCGTGTGGGCTGCCATCAAGGCCTTGCCGCAGCGCACCCTGGCCTCCCTGCGCCCCCAGTCACTCCCGCTAGCCCGCTAGTTCGCCCTATCATTCACCTCCTCATCCGCCCCGTCCCCGCAGAAAGGCCGCGACTCCTGTGCATCCAGCCACCGTGCTCACTGCCGCCGCATGCGCTTGGCTGGCGGTTATAGCGGCTAATCAGCCGTGGGTCTCGGCCGGCGTCCTCCTGGCTGCACTCCTGGCAGGGACCATAGCCGCCGGCTCACTGTCCGTTGTTGCTACCACGGCCGCGCTGTCTGTGCCCACGGCATTATCCATGGTGCTCATCCACGCCCCATACGGCCACCACCGCATTGCCCCTTTGCTTACCAGCGATGGTCTGATACTCGCTGCCGTATTGGCCCTGCGTTTTAGCGCCCTCATGGCCTGCATGCTGGCCGCTGCCGCGGCGCTAAAGGTAGCCGACGTCGCCAAATGGCTGCAAGCATCCCGCCTGGGGCATAAGGCCGCCTACGTGGTGGGGGCCTCCCTACAGTCCCTACCGCAGGGCGCTCATGCCGTGCGCGCGGTCCGCGACGCCAACCGGCTGCGCGGCGTGCGCACGCGCTGGAATACGGTGGTGCCGCAGGTAATTGTCCCCGTCATCGCGCGACTTCTCACCCAAGGCACCCAGCGCGGCGAGGCCCTCGCAGCCATCGGCTTCGACCGCCCTGGCCCGCGCACTGTCCTTGAACCGGTGGCGGATACCCGCCGGGGCGGCTGGCTGCGCTGGGCCTTGTTACTCGCCACCCTCAGCGCCATCGGGGCGGTGCTATGGACCTAAACATTACCCCCATCCCGGGCCAGATTACCGAGGTCACGGTGAGTTTTAAGCACAACAGTGACCAGGAGGCGCATCGGCTAGCTCAGCATCTGGGCGTGGAGGCGATAGTGGGCGCAGACGCCGCAGCGCACATTAGCCTCTTGCGCGATACTGTGCGGGAGGAGCTGGCGCTGGCCTTGGAGCATCGCGGTATGCCGCGTGCGGATATGGCCCCGCGCGTGGAGCAGATGCTTGACGCGATGGGTTTGCAGGCTCTGGCCCAGCGCCATCCCGCGCGCTTGTCCGGCGGGCAGACACGTCGCCTGGCCATCGGGGCGGTGGCCATTGCTCAGCCGCCGCAGCTCATCGTGGTCGAACCCTATGCCGGGCTCGATCCCCAGTCACGCCAGCAGGTGCAGGCGGTGCTGGAGTCACTGCCGCAAACCGCCGTCATTGTGGTCCAAGGTGAGCATGAGCTTGCCGATGCCCCCGTCGCTCACCCCGTGCCGCCCACCCCGGGCGCCGAGTTTGCCTATGGCCCGCTGCTAGGTCGGCGCCAAGCGGGACGACGCCGGTGGTGGCACCTTCACGCCCCGCAAGGCGCGGACTTTAGCGTGGGGCCCGTGACGCTGCCGCTGGCACCAGGAGCGGTGACGTGGCTGCGTGGGGCCAACGGTTCGGGCAAGACCACCTTGCTACGGGCAGCGGCCGGGCTCGATGGCGCCAAGGCTGCACTGGATCCCAGTGGGCAGCCGCCGGCTTTAGCGCTGCAATCGCCCATGGATCAGGCGATAGTGCCCACGATCAGCTCTTTAGTGGGCGATGCGGAGTTGGTCGAAGCACTCGGACTGCCCGGTGGGGACCACCCGCTAGATGTCAGCACCGCACAATTGCGCGTGGCCCAGGTGGCCCACGCGGTGGTAACCGCGCGCAGGCAGGGCAGGGAAGTAGTGCTCCTCGATGAGCCCGACACGCTTGCCGATGCCCAAGGCCAACGCCATATCCACCAGCTCATATCCCTTGCCATACGCGAGGGGCGATCCGTGGTGCTCACTACCCACGACCCGGGCTTTGCCCAGCGGGTGAGCCACTACGCGCCCGTGCGGGAGTTTACGCTGGAACCATAAGTGCGCCCCGCGCCGCCCGACGCCTACTCCTGACCCGTTTCCACGACGCGGCGCCGACATCCTGGTTGCCATCCCGTTCGCCTGGCGCCGACCTCGACCACAATCCTGCTTGCGCGCCGCAAGTGCGCTACCCCCGTGTGGGTGCCCCCATTACCATCGGTAAATCGTCCCAAAGTTTACCCTCATTGCACACTCCATTAGACAATGTGAAAATTGACCCTTGCGCAGGCAATACCGGCCGGTTTAGTGTCGATGCCATGAACCTCGAGACGACGCTAATAGGACCAGGGCCCACAGCGCCTGGCGCCTTTATTGACGGTCTCGCCGAGCTAGCCGGTGAGACCGTAGAAAGCCTCGTCGCCCAAGGCTGGTGCCCACTAGCAGCAGCCAAAACCATCACCCTCCACACCACCTACTACGGGGATACCACCTACACCGGCCTGCAATACAAAGCCCTAACCGCCGCCCGCACCCAAGGACACAGCATCTTCGCCCTCGACCTCATCGAGACCAAAACCAAGCGAGTTAGTGACAAACTCGCCAAATGGAAACTACGCGCCAAACTGTGCAAAACGCCTGCCGCTGAGATTGAAGCAGTCGCGCGTGAGCAGCTAAAGAAACTAGCCAAGCCACGTGAAGTTAAAGAAGGCGTAAAACTTACCCACCACGTTAATGGTCTGGCCACGCTAAGAGCCACAGGCAAGTCTGTCGACATCATGGACGTCCACGCCGTAGTTGACCCTCAAGACCAAGTAGAAAGCTTCCTTGCAGCCTTCAGGGGCACAGGGGCTGGCAAACAACGCTACATCCCAATCATCCCCATCTACCTGGATCAGATCTGTGAGTTCGTCGACCGGATGCACAACCCCGGCCGGTATCCCACCGATGCCGATATCCGCGTCCGCGCCTCCAACGGCGCCATCCTCACCGGCAAAGACCTGCTGGAACGGTTGTGCCTGGACTACGGGTTTATCGCAGCGCTATCGCGCGAGCATGGTCCGTTGGACTTATACCGCTACTCGCGTACCGCTAACTCTAAGCAACGCTTATTGCTACTTGCCGAGGGTGCGGAATGCTCCTGGATAGGCTGTCACTTGCCGTTTGATAAGTGCCAGATTCACCACATCCAGCCCTGGAACCAGGGTGGCCAGACCAACATGTCGAATCTGACCCCATTGTGTCCGCACCATAACGGTGCTAATGAGGACCACCCACCAGATGGCATCCCGATAACCCGGGGCCGGATGGTGCGCATGGGTACCGGGGTTGGGTGGCAAGCACCCGGTGGCGCCCCACCAATACAAACCCGGCCCGCGCCCACACCGCCATCAGCCACACCCACCACCTTCCCACCCACCGACACCCCACCGCCCGCCCACCACCAAGCAACACCACCACCGGAAGCCCACCACCAGGCAACACCGCCACCGGAAGCCTAGCCGCCAGCAGACCAGCTAACGGCCTCACGGCCAGCCGGCCGGAAGGTATACGGCCTCTTGCCAGACAGTAGGAATGCTGAAGGTGGGAAGCTGGCGGCATCGGAAAGCACACAGCTCCAACCGCGCGACCCCAACAAAGAAGGCGCGCGGAAGGGGCTAAAGGTGCGTGCCAGACTGAGCCGCACGAATGTGTTTTAGCAGGTGGTTCAGCTCCCGGGGGTGGCGCAGGCGCAGTGTGGGTGGTCCAGTGCAAGACTGCTCACGCTCAAGGGCGCTGCGGTGACGGCTACGGAAAGTTCTGCACCACCACACCAGGATGGACTCGGTCGAAAGGAAAGACTTCCGGATGGTTTCACGGTTGCCGTTACAACACGTGGCGCCGGTTAAGGCGCGCGCAATGGTACGGCGCAACAAGCGCGTGAGAGTAATGTGCGCTGGATAGTCCAGATAGATCAGGACGTCAAGTTGTGGCTCGATGAGGTCGCGAGTAGCGGAGCCCATCGAGGCCATCACCCAGTGCGGCGCCGCAATCAATTCACTGGCACGGGCCCGCTGTTGCTCCTTGGTACGCAGTGTCCACGGGGCACGGGCGGCTGGCTCCCACAAGATGTCCTCATCGTAGTCAATGATCCGCGGCGGTGGGCAAGCCGCAGTGCCCATAGCCGCAGCAAGGCTACGGGCGGCGGTGGTCTTGCCCGCCCCCGTTACGCCTGCGATAGCTATGTGTTTCGCTCTGCTGACATCTGCGAAGCTCGCCTGTGCCATTAGTTTCGCAGTCCGTGGACTGGGGCGGGGATAAAACCGCCGCGGGCGATAAAGGAATCATTGCCCACCGTATTAACCGGGATGACCGGGGCGTAGCCCAAAAGGCCACCAAAGTTGACCTCATCGCCAATAGTCGCACCGGGGACCGGGATCACGCGCACAGCAGTGGTCTTATGGTTCATCACACCAATGGCCGCTTCATCTGCGATCATGCCGGCGATGGTGGATGCAGAGGTCTCACCAGGCAGGGCAATCATGTCAAAGCCCACCGAACAAATGGAGGTCATGGCCTCGAGCTTGTCCATGGAAATAGCCCCGGAGCGTACCGCGTCAATCATGCCCTTGTCCTCAGACACAGGGATAAAGGAACCCGAAAGGCCACCAACCCGGGAGCACGCCATCATGCCGCCCTTCTTGACGGCATCGTTAAGCAAAGCCAAGGCAGCAGTCGTGCCATGGGTACCCACCTGGTCCAAGCCCATATGTTCCAGGATGTGGGCCACGGAATCGCCCAACTCAGCGGTCGGCGCCAGGGACAAGTCGATAATCCCAAAGGGCACACCCAGGCGCTGCGCGGCTAAATTGCCCACCAATTGGCCAGCGCGGGTGATTTTAAACGCGGCCTTCTTGATTTCCTCCGCAACCTGGTCCAGGCTAGCGCCCTCAAGCGAGCCCAAGGCACGGTCCACCACACCAGGGCCAGACACACCAACGCTAACCACGCAATCGGGCTCCTCAATTCCGTGGAAAGCCCCCGCCATGAACGGATTATCGCCCACCGAGTTAGCAAAAACCACCAGCTTGGCGCAAGCAATGGCGCTACGGTCTGCGGTGAGCTCCGCCGCGTCCTTGATTACCTGGCCCATAGTGCGGGCTGCATCCATGTTGATGCCCGCCCGGGACGTCGCAATGTTAACGGAAGAGCACACAACGTCAGTGGTGGCCAGCGCCTCTGGAATGGATGCAATGAGCTTAGTATCAGCGGTAGTAGCGCCTTTTTCCACCAGCGCGGAATAACCACCTACAAAATTAACGCCCACCTCTTTGGCGGCGCGGTCGAGTGCCTTGGCGGCATCGACCGGATTACCCTCGACCCCAGCGACCACCAGCGCGATGGGAGTCACGGAAATGCGCTTATTCACGATGGGAATGCCGAGCTCAGCCTCAATACCTTCACAAACCTCCACCAAGCGGGCAGCCTGGGTGGAGACCCTGTCATAAATTGCCTGGCAGGTCTGCTCCATGGTGGTGCGCGTGCAGCCGAGCAAAGAAATGCCCATGGTCACGGTGCGAATGTCCAGCCGGTAGTTTTCAATCATCTCGATGGTATCGAGGACACCGGCAGTGTTAAAACGTGAAACCATAGGGCTTATACCTCGTGCATGGCCGTGAAGAGGGACTCAGACTGCAGACGAATGTTTTGCCCCGTGCGCTGTGCGACCGGGGCCATGTGCTCCTGCAATTGGGTAAGTGTGGTGGCATTTTCGTCGAATGACACCCGCAAGATCATGGTGAAATAGCCTGACATCAGGGTCTGGGAGACATCTTCGATGTTGACGTTTTTCTCCGCCAACGCGGTGGCGACGGCAGCGATAATTCCGGTGGAATCTGCACCGGTGACAGTCATGATGGCATACATGGGTGCGATTCTATATGCTGGCGTTTTTCCCGCAAGCGCTGGGTCCGCTGCGAGTGGCGGCAAGAATTGCTACGGTGGGGTGGCATGACGCTTTCGCAGAAGATTCTTTACATTGGGGGACACGGCAAGATCGCGCTGCTGGCTATCCCCAAGCTGGTATCCGCAGGCCACACCGTGACCGCGCTGGTACGCAACCCTGAGTACAAGGCGGAACTGACCCAGCTGGGAGCCACCCCATTGGTTGCGGACATTACGGAACAATCAGTGGACGACTGGGCGAACATCTTCCGTGAGTTCGATACCGTGGTCTGGGGCGCAGGTAATGGCGGGCGCGGCGGCAAGGAATTGACCTTCGCAGTGGACCGCGATGGGGCATTGGCCACTGTCGATGCCGCTGAACAGCTCCTGCAGGATGGTGCCGCCCCACGCTATGTGATGATCTCCTACCTGGGTTCTACTCATAATGAGCCCAGCGGGGAAGGCAACTCGTGGGATGCCTATGTGGAGGCCAAGAAAACGGTCGACGAGCGTATATACGCCTCTGGCTTGGATTACTTGGTGCTTGCACCCTCGCTGTTAACCGACGAACCCGCAGGCGGGGTAGATGCCATCGCAGATACCCACAGCCCGGAAGGCACTTCCACCTCCCGCGAGTTGGTTGCCGAGGTACTTACCGAGCTGGTGGGCCGCGAGTCGTTTCCGCAGTCGCCAGTGGCCTTCATCGACGGCACCGGCAGCCCCGCGGATCTTTAGTCCCCGGGCACGGGGCGCCCGCTGCCGGCTAACGCGAGCGCTTTGGGGGCCACCCGCTGCCGACTAACGCGCGCGTTTTTTGGGCCACCCGCTGCTGGCTAGCAGCAGCACTGCGTGGTGCGGAGCGCCTAGACCTCGCACCCGCGAATGGAATGCTCCACCACATCCAACACCCGGTCAAGGCCTTCTTCATTGCCGTGCGCTAGCCGCGCGATGAAGCCGTCCATGAAGGTCTGCAGATACGTGACCAGGGTATCAATGTCGACGTCATCGCGTAGCCGACCGGACTCCGCGTTGGATTCCAAGCGGGCGCGTACGGCGGCATCGAGAATAGACTGTTCATCGATCCATCGGGCACGGAAAGAGGGGTCCGTGCGTAGCATTGAGGTGATTTCTAGGCGCGTGGCCAGCCAGTCGTGACGCTCGGGGTGGGCGAGCATGTCCCGCATAACTTCTACCAGGCCATTGTTGGCCACGGTTTCGGCTTGACGGGCAGCGTCTTCCCGGGCAAGGGCCAAGAAGAGGGATTCTTTATCACCGAAGTGATGGAAGATGGCGCCGCGGGATTTTCCGGTGGCTTCTTCTAGGAGGCGTACGGTGGCGCCTTCGTAGCCGTGTTGGGCAAAACACCGCCTCGCACCGACCAGGATTTCTTGACGGCGGCGGTTGAGTTCATCGTCGCTGACGATTGGCATGGTGCTAGTTTACTCTCACTGACCGGGCTGGAACATGGGAAAGGCAGGAGCCGCGACCGGCGTTGGTCGCGGCCCCTGCCATGGTTAGCGGAGGCGGGGCCTACGCTAGGAGTGGTGATGGCTTATCCTTTAGGACTTCACCATTTGGCGCAGCACGTACTGCAGAATGCCGCCGTGACGGTAGTAGTCGGCCTCACCAGGGGTGTCGATGCGGACGGTAGCGTCGAACTCTACCTTCTCACCGGACTCCTTGGTGGCGGTGACGTGGACGGTCTTCGGGGTGGTGCCGTTGTTGAGTTCGGCGATGCCCTCAATGTCGAAGGTCTCGGTGCCGTCCAGGCCCAGGGACTCGTGGGACTCACCAGCCGGGAACTGCAGCGGGATAACGCCCATGCCGATCAGGTTGGAGCGGTGAATGCGCTCGAAGGACTCGGTGATAACCGCCTTCACGCCCAGCAGGTTGGTGCCCTTTGCAGCCCAGTCGCGGGAGGAACCGGTGCCGTATTCCTTACCAGCGATGACTACCAGGGGAATGCCGGCTGCCTTGTAGTTCTGGCAGGCATCGAAGATGAAGGCCTGCGGGCCGCCTTCCTGGGTGAAGTCGCGGGTGTAGCCACCGGTGACGTCCACCAGCTGGTTAGCCAGGCGGATGTTGGCGAAGGTGCCACGCATCATCACCTCGTGGTTACCACGGCGTGAACCCAGGGAGTTGTAGTCCTGGCGCTCCACACCATGCTCATCCAGGTACTGGGCAGCAGGGGTGCCCGGCTTGATGGAGGAGGCGGGGGAGATGTGGTCGGTGGTCACGGAGTCGCCCAGCTTGGCCAGGACGCGAGCGCCCTTGATGTCCTCAACCGGTGCCGGCTCGGTGGGCATGCCCTCGAAGTACGGAGCCTTGCGGATGTAGGTGGATTCCTCGTTCCACTCGAAGGTCTGTCCCTCCGGCACATCCAGCGAGCGCCATGCCTCGTCACCCTTGTAGACGTCGGCGTAGTCAGCCTCGTACAGCTCGCGGGTGATCGCCTGGGCGATGGTGTCTTCGATTTCCTGGGAGGAAGGCCAGATGTCCTTCAGGAAGACGTCGTTGCCGTCTTGGTCCTGACCCAGAGCCTGGGTCTCGAAGTCGAAGTCCATGGTGCCGGCGATGGCGTAGGCGATGACCATAATCGGGGATGCCAGGTAGTTCATCTTGACATCCGGGGAGATGCGGCCTTCGAAGTTACGGTTACCGGACAGCACTGCGGTGGCAGCCAGGTCGTGCTCGTTGATAGCTGCAGAGACTTCCTCCGGCAGCGGACCAGAGTTGCCAATGCAGGAGGTGCAGCCGAAGCCGGACAGGTAGAAGCCCAGGGCCTCCAGGTCCTTCCACAGGTCTGCGCGCTGGAAGTAGCCGTCCACAACCTGGGAGCCCGGGGCGCAGATGGTCTTGACCCACGGCTTGGAGGTCAGGCCCTTTTCGGCGGCCTTGCGGGCAATCAGGCCAGCGCCAACCATGACGGACGGGTTGGAGGTGTTGGTGCAGGAGGTGATGGAGGCGATAGCCACCATGCCGTGGTCCAGGGTGTACTCGCCACCGTTGGGGGAGGTCACGGTCACCGGGTTGGACTGGCGGCCAGCGGCACCCTTGGCAGCAGACTCGCCCTCACCGGCGCGGGACTTGTTCAGACCGCCGGTGACGTCTTCAAGGTTGTTCTCGCCGCCTTCGTTGGTCATGCGCTTTGCGGCAACAGAGGACTCATCGACCACAACGTCGCCAGAGGCGTAGGTGGGCAGGTCCTTGCGGAACTGCTCCTTGGCTTCGGAGAGCAGGATGCGGTCTTGCGGGCGCTTGGGGCCTGCGATGGAGGGAACCACGGTGGACAGGTCTAGCTCCAGGTACTCGGAGTAGACGGCCTCCGGGGCGTCTTGCTCCAGCCACATGCCCTGAGCCTTGGCGTAGGCCTCCACGCGGTCGATCTGCTCCTGCGGGCGCCCGGTGAGCTCGAGGTACTTGATAGTCTCTTCGTCGATCGGGAAGATCGCAGCGGTGGAGCCGAACTCCGGGGACATGTTGCCGATCGTGGCGCGGTTTGCCAGCGGCACGGACTTCACGCCGTTGCCGTAGAACTCGACAAACTTCTGCACCACGCCGTGCTGGCGCAGCATTTCGGTGATGGTCAGCACCACGTCGGTTGCGGTCACACCCACCGGGATTTCCCCGGTGAGCTTGAAGCCGACAACCTTGGGGATCAGCATGGAGACCGGCTGGCCCAGCATGGCAGCCTCAGCCTCAATGCCGCCCACGCCCCAGCCCAGGATGCCCAGGCCGTTTTCCATGGTGGTGTGGGAGTCGGTACCAATACAGGTGTCAGGGTAGGCAACGCCGTCATTGTCAAAGACTACGCGAGAGAGGTACTCAATGTTGACCTGGTGGACAATGCCGGTTCCCGGAGGAACAACCTTGAAGTTGGAGAAGTTCTCCGAGCCCCAGCGCAGGAACTGGTAGCGCTCCTCGTTGCGCTGGTATTCAATCTCAACGTTCTTCTCCAGGGCTTCGGAGGAGCCGAAGGCCTCGACGATGACGGAGTGGTCAATAACCATCTCGGCCGGGTTCAGCGGGTTAACCTGCTCCGGCTTGCCGCCTAGTGCGGAAACGGCCTCACGCATGGTGGCCAGGTCAACAACACAGGGAACGCCGGTGAAGTCCTGCATGAGGACGCGGGCCGGGGTGAACTGGATTTCGGTGTCCGGCTCAGCGGTGGGGTCCCAGTTGGCCAGGGCGTTGATGTGATCGGTGGTTACGTTCTTGCCATCCTCGTAGCGCAGCTGGTTCTCAGCTAGAACCTTGAGGGAGTAGGGCAGCTTCTCCAGGCCTTCAACCGCGTTGATGTCGAAGTACTCGTAGGTCTTACCGTTGACATCAAGGGTCTTCTTGGCGCCGAAGGAGTTCAAGCTTTCAGTCACAGGGAGCTCCATTCCTTGTTAACGACTGTCTTTTGACTGTCTATTGACTATCGTGAGGTACCGCAGGCGGGGCCCGGGTGCCGTAAAGAAGAACGTGAACGTTCACCGCCTATCGTAGCCCGATGAACTTTCTTCCGCTGCGAGTATAACAGTACGTCCGTTCTGTTTCATGTTTTACCTGGTTCGGCGCGGCGTTACTGCGCAAATGGGGGTAGTCCGCCTACGCTTTAGGGCATATTTGCGCGCGGTAGTTGCGCGTGGTGGTTGCATGGAAAGGTGGCTCCGTGATTCCAGCTGAAGTCAACATTGAGGACTTGGCTGCGCAGCTATCAGAGGATGGCGTTGCGTACTCCGCGCCCGAGTTGGCCCGTGACGCCCAGCTCAATGCGGCGGTCGCCGAAGCGCTGCGTCCCGGCGAGGGCATTGCGGTGGTCGACGTAGTTCCCGGCAAGGCTGCAGACATGCGCGATGTGGCGCAAGAGCTTGCCGATACCGCAGACCTCAATACCGTCATAGTCCAGTGGCCTGGGCAGGTCTCGGCCGTCAGTCAGTCCCATTCCCGCGGCGCACTAGAGGCCGCCCAGGGCGAGGTTCCCGCCGGGGTGGATCAGGTCACTACTCTTGAGTATTTCCACGCCGGACTGAGCTCGGACGTCTTTCCTTGGGCCCCTGTGCTGACGGGGGTCCTGTTGGTAGCGGTTGTGGCCGCTGTTTCTGCCTACGTTCGAGCTGTGCGCTAGCCGAATTTCAGCACCTTTAGGTGGCGCCACTCGGCACCGTTACAGCAATGTGTCGAGTTTCACATAACTTTTTGGTCTCGGGAATGTCGCAGGTCGGTGATGCAAGAAAGTCATGTTGCTCCGCTTGACTGCTGTGGTTTGTGGTAAACGGGCTATCCTTTGCGGCTGTCGTGTCCTACGATTTGGGAGTCAACACGTGAGTCGATAGATGTAACAGTCGCAGACTTGAGCCTTGACAGTCACGCAGACGCTGAATCGGAATTGCACGGGCATGTGGGGAAGCACGCCAAGCGCACCCGGTACCACTCGGTACAGCAGCGAATGGATGGCCGTCGGGGAACATGGTTCTGGCGAGTTGCGACATTTAGAGGCCTTGCGTGGGGATGTCCTTTATCCGTTAATGAACAAACGTGCAGCCATGTGCTGTGACTCTTTACTTGCCGTACGCCAATGGTGCGGCAAGGTGGGAGCCGCACCATTTGCGTGTACGAGATTGTGAGGGCCGCTGGAAGGTTTGTCGCCTACCTAACACACTTATGCGCCGCAGCGAAGTCTGCTTAGCGATGTCTGCTCAACGTTGTCGGCTAAGTCGCCGGACGCTGACCGTCTGGGCCTAGCACGTGAAGAATGGGGAAGATTTTTCACACGCGGTGGCCTGATGGCTGTACTGGCGTATGCATTGTGTGTATGGGACGCATTTTCCAGGGCATTCCAGCCCTGCCTACCCTTTGTGTGCAAAGTGGGGTGGGTGGTGGCTGGCAATCTCGGCATACGTGGACTCGGCATGCTTCGGACTACCCGGCCGGGTAGTCAAGGCTGTCGTGTTGATTTGGCTGCACGCGAGGAGAATACTCGTGGCCACCACCCATACGCCGCGCCGGCGTTTCCGCCTGCGCTCCTACATGGCAGCCGTTGCCTGCACTGCTAGCTTGAGCACCGTTGCTACTTTGACCCCGCCTGCCGCCCACGCTGAGGAACAGGGCTCCACGCTGGAGCAACTGACCCGCGCCTTTTCCAGTGGGCATGGTTCTTGGGCGCAGCTAGCCGGAGCGCTAGCGACTGTGGAAAGTCAAGTCGCTCAACTTGAAAATCAGATGGGCGCCTACCGTGAGGCTGTCAACCGTGCGCTGGTGGATTTGCAGGACGCCCGCACCCAGTACAAGCAGGCCCAGCAGGGCGCTGCTACAGCCCAGGCAGAAGTCGAGGCGGCCGAACGCGCCATCGCCGCTGTACAGGAGAAGCTGGCGGAGCTCGCGGGAACGCAGTTCCGTGGGGCCGAGCGCAGCGACGTCCTGACCGCAGCCGCCGGCTCGCGCTCTCGTGGCGATGCCGCCGAGCGCGCCGCGTTGCTCGAATCCCAAACCGTCTCCCAGCAGCAGTTGCTCGAAGAACTGGAGGCAAAGCGGGCGGAGAAGGCCGCAAAGGAAAAGCAGTTGCGACAGGTCGAGGGCCTGGCCAAGGATCGCGCCGAGTCGGCAGAACAGGCGCAGGCGGACGCGCAGGCTGCTTTGGCAGACAGTCAGGAGGCTGTGCGCGCTGCAACTGAGCGCCACGAGGATCTGGTTGCGCAGCGTGATGCTGCTCGCGCAGCGTTGTCTTCCGCCCCGGCGCCTGCGGCCTACGCAGCGCGCGCTAAGGCTGCTGAGTCTGCCGATGCCCCCTCCGTCCCCACCAGTGCCCCTTCCGCAGGAACCCCGCAGCCTGCTCAGGTCGCGACGGCCGCTCCGTCGGCCGTCGAGGCTGACGCGGCTGTGCCGTCGGCTCCTGCAGGGGCCGCGCCGTCGGCCGTCGAGGCTGACACGGCTGTGCCGTCGGCTCCTGCAGGGGCCGCACCGTTGGCTACTGAAGGGGCCGCGCCGTCGGTGCTAGTGGAACCGGAAGCTAGGGAAGACGCTGCGCGGGAGCAGGATGTGGACCAGGGGGCATCGGCAAGCACGGGTGCGGGAGCGGAACCGGCAGCTGCGGCACCGGAGGCGGGATCCTCTGTGGACCCGCAGGTCTTTGCGCAGGCAGCCGGCCTGATTGCAGCTAGCCAGCCTGTGCACACCGCTTTGGTGGCAGGCAGCTCCGCGGACGAAGGACACCTGGCTGCGCTGCAGAACGCGCTCACCGTGGCTGCCGACGTCTTGGGCGCAGGCGCCGAAGAAGCGGCGGCGGCAGGTGCGGATACCACTGGGCTCGAAGGCATCCTTACGCCTCTAGAATCCAGCGAGACCGTGACCGAGCAGGCCATGGAGTTGGTGGAATCTGCGGGCACTGATGCGCGCATAGAGGCCGTGATCGCGCGGGCCCAGTCCCAGATTGGCACCCCCTATGCTTGGGGTGGCGGCGACGCTAATGGTCCCACCCGCGGCATCCGCGATGGTGGAGTGGCGGATAGCTTCGGCGACTTCAACAAGACCGGCTTCGATTGCTCTGGCCTGATACTCTACGCTTTCGCGGCCGCGGGTATCTCGCTGCCGCACAACTCCGGCTACCAATACAACCACGGAACCAAGGTGCCGGTAAGTCAAATGCAGCGCGGTGACCTAATTTTCTATGGCCCTGGCGGTGGCAACCATGTGGCCCTCTACCTGGGCGATGGAATGATGATCGAGGCTCCGCAGTCCGGCGGAACCGTGCAGACCACCCCGGTGCGTACTGGTGGCATGGCGCCTTATGCAGTACGTCTCATCTAATCAGCCCGTGTGCGTATAGATATCTAGACTCCAACCTTTGGTTGGTAGAGTCATCGATTATGACGAACGCACACACGCATGCCGGTGACTTTGACGCCCTCCTCGTTCTTTCTTTCGGTGGCCCGGAAGGAAACGAGGAGGTCGTTCCATTTCTTGAAAACGTCACCCGCGGACGCGGCATCCCCCGGGAGCGGCTCAAGGTGGTGGGCGAGCATTACTTCCACTTCGACGGGGTGAGCCCCCTTAACCGACTCAACCGCGAAATAATTGCCAATGTGGAGCAAGAACTAGCAGCCCGGGGGATAGATCTGCCGGTCTACTTCGGTAACCGCAACTGGCACCCCTTCGGTACCGAAGCTGTGGACCAGCTAGCTGCCGATGGCAAACGCCATGTGCTTGTGTTTGCTACCTCTGCGTGGGGAGGCTACTCCGCGTGCCGCCAGTACAACGAGGACATCGCGGGCCTGCGTGACTACGCCGCCGAACAAGGCTACGAGGAGATCACCTTTACCAAACTGCGCCAATTCTTCGACCACCCGAAATTTATCGCGGAGGTGGCAGCCGGGCTACGCGAGTCTCTCAGCGCCGTCCCGCAGCAGCTGCGTGCGCACACTCGGGTGGTCTTTACCGCCCACTCGATCCCCACCGCCCACGATGGCGTTGGCGGCGCCGAGGGCGACAAGCACCTGTATTCCCGCCAGATTGCTGAGGCCGCCCGCCTGGTGGCATCCGCTGCGGGGGTTTTGGAATACGACGTAGTGTGGAACTCCCGCTCGGGAAGCCCCCACACCCCCTGGCTAGAACCCGATGTGGTGGACCACGCCAAGGCTCTCCATGAGCAAGGGCAGACCCAAGCTTTGGTGGTGTGCCCCCTGGGATTTATCTCTGATCACATGGAAGTCATCTGGGACCTGGATGTAGAACTCAAGCGCGCGGTGGAGCAGATGGGAATGCACTTTGAGCGCTCGCGCACCGCGGGGCCTTCGACGGCGTTTAGCTCCATGCTGGTAGACCTCATCCAGGAACTGCGCGCGGGGCAAGAGCCCGCAGGTTTGGGTGAGGTTACGGTTTCCGGCTGCACCGTCAACGGCCAGCCGTGTGCTGAAGGCTGCTGCGATATTTGGAGCCTGCGCAAAGCGCAAGGTGCTTAAAACTACGCGGCTTAGTACTGCGGCTTAATTCCTCCCGCGGGCGAATTCAGATAGCGCATGCGCTACACCAGCCATGCGGGTCTGGCGCAACGGCCGCCACAGCGCCAGCAACTGCGGGTCCAGGCTGTGATCGCCTAGCCGGTCGGTGACCGTCTCAATGATCGCGGCCACCCTGTCGGCCCGGGCAAAGAGTTTGGCCGCGCGCGGTGAGGTCGCAGGCGGCAAACCAGGGGCATCGTAGAAGTCGCTGAGGGTTCCAATAGTCAGCCGCGGATTGGGCAGGCGCGTCCCGTGCATTCCCAGGGCACGGGTGGCGGAGTCTACCTGGCCTACCTGGGACTCAATTAACGCTGCGGCCTGGTTGGTGGCCTGGACTAGGGCGGCATCGGCATCGCCGGGGCTAAGCCACGCAGGTGCAGGCAGCGGCTGAGTTTCCTCGATGACCTGCCAGACCTGCCCGGAGTCTGTGGCCTGGGGGATGAGCACAACATTGCGATCTGGCTGGGACGTGCGCACGATGAGGGCGCCTGCGGGGTTGACTGCGGCGGCATCGGCAGACACAGAGCCAGCCGGCAGCACCGGCGGCTCACCCGGGCCAGAAAGAACCAAACGCAACACTGGCTCCGGCGAGGTCGCCACCAGCACGTCAGCGGTAACCTGACGAAGGCGCGCCAGCACGGTGCTAAAAGACTCGCCGTCGGTGCCCTGCGGACGCCCACCCAGTTCTGTGAGGGCATCAAGCAAATCATCGGTGGAAACGTACCCATACAACCAAGCCCCCAGCCACACGGCGGTGTTTTGCAGTGGAGAATAGACCTCGGCGCGCATATCCATAACCTAGGCAGTGTAGTAGATAGACTTGCTGGCTATGAGTTTCGATGATCCCTATTCTGGCGATATCCTGGGCGGACACCGCCGCAAGCAGCCGCGTACGTACCCGGAGGTCCCTGCCGAGCCCGGCATGGTGGTTGAAGTGGTTGGCGACGACTTTGTGGGCGCCGTGATGGGGATTGATAAGACCGTCTTTGGACCCGTTGTGCGCCTGGAGGACCGCCATGGCACCGAGCGGGTGTTTAACCTGATCCCCGGCGGATTTCTTCTCGAAGGCCAACCCGTTACACTCACGCGCTATGTTGCCGTCCAGGCACCGGCAAAATCTAATTCTGGGTCCCGACGCGTGGACAATGTGCAGGCGAAGGTCATCGCGCCGTCGCGGATTTGGGTCGAAGGTGTCCACGACGCCGCCATTGTAGAAAAGGTATGGGGCCATGATCTGCGAGTTGAAGGCGTGGCGGTGGAGTACCTGGAGGGCCTGGACAATCTGGAGGATAAGCTGCGGGAGTTTCAACCCGGGCCCGGCAGGCGTGTAGGCGTACTGGCGGACCATTTGGTGGAAGGATCCAAGGAATCGCGGCTGACCCAGTCCGTGGGCCCGCATGTGCTAGTCACCGGGCATCCCTTCGTTGACATTTGGGCAGCGGTGAAGCCAGAGCGCCTGGGGTTGCGTGCCTGGCCAGACGTGCCCTATGGGGAGGACTGGAAGCACGGTATTTGCCGGCGGGTTGGCTGGCCGGATCCCCAGGAAGGGTGGCGCCGCGTCTACGGGGCAGTAAACACGTTCCGCGATCTGGACTCCACGCTGATTGGTGCGGTGGAACGGCTGGTGGATTTCGTGACCACCCCAGAGCTGAGTAAGGAGGACCTACTCTAAGCGGGCGCGTTGGCGGCGCGCTCGAGCAGGCTAATGGCCAGGCGCCAACCAGCCATCTCCGCGTTCCACCCTGCGGCTTGCAGCCGCTGGGACATGGCCTGCTTGGAAATTCCGAGCTCGGCGGCAGCTTCGTTTTGGTTCAGCCCGGAGCGCACCAGGGCAGTAGCCTCCCGGCCTTCCGGCGTGCGCTTGTGCAGCACGAAGCCTAGCAGGGCGAAAGCTGCAGCGATGTCTGCGGCGTCGTTCCTACGCTCTGGGGAGGCAACTTTGGCATAGACCTGCGCCGGGCGGGCACTGGCGCGCAAAGCTGCCGTGGCACAGTCGCGCACACGGGCTAGGTCGGCCTCGCTGGCGGCATCGGCAGAAGATGGGGGACACACGCCAATGCCGATGGCCCAGTCGCCATCGGCAAGCAAGGCCATTACCACATCGCACAGCTCAGTGGCGCCATCAACGATGGAACGAATGTCCTCGACACCCACGGACTCAAAGCCCGCAACCCCGGGCAACTGATTGAGCGCCTGCGCGGACTGCGTGACCAGCTGGGCACGTTGAGTAGACCGGCCCCGGTAGCGGGCGTGGACGGCGAGCATAATGCGGACCCCTTTCGCGGGAGGCGGATTAAACTCGCCTTAGTCTAGGCCATTGGCTTGATAAGCCCCAGTAGGCGCGGGCTCGTGTCAGCGGGCGTCGCGGGCGGTACGGGCAGTGCGGGCATCCAGCACCAACGTTGCCACCCCAACGGCCGCAAGGAGCACCATCGCTACTAACAGCCCCGGGGAGCTGCCTTGGATCAGGGCATCACCGAAGACCACCCCAATTACTGTGGTGGGAATGGAGCCCACCGCCGTGCCCAGCAGGAAATGGCTGAAGGAAACCGGACTCAACGCAGCAGCATAATTGAGCAGCGGAAAAGGCACTCCGGCAACCATTCGCAACCCGCCAATACTGAGCCATCCCCGGCGTTCGAGCCGCAGATTTAGCCGGGCTACGGCCGGGTGGCGCAGGTGCGGGCGCATCCACTCTCCCAACATGCGGCGCACCCCGGCAAAGGCTAGCGCCGCAGAGGCCGTCAGCGCGCTCAGGGACAGCAAGATTCCGGCAGTGGGGCCGA
The DNA here is from genome assembly GCF_011038655.2 of Corynebacterium lizhenjunii. NCBI lineage: Bacteria > Bacillati > Actinomycetota > Actinomycetes > Mycobacteriales > Corynebacteriaceae > Corynebacterium > Corynebacterium lizhenjunii. Next base: position 1,284,080 of record NZ_CP064954.1, on the reverse strand, counting down.
AGAAGAGCCCCGCAGCCACCGTCCATAGCGTGCGCGGCAGCGGAAAGAGCGTAAAGAACACGTAGGAAAGCCAGAAGACCACCGGGAACCACGCGCCGGTGTGGCCAGCCCAAGCGCGCAGGCGCGCAACATCTGGAAGCCCCACCAGCCACAGATATGTTCCCGCCGCCAGCGCTGTCACTGCCAGCAGTGCCCAGCGGCGGCGCGGCCACGTGCGTAGGGTGGCCAGCGTGTGCTTGCCGAGACCCCCGGCAAAGTCCAGCATCTGCCGTACCCGGGCGCCGGTTCGGGCTGGAGTCCGGGAGCGCGAGATGGTGGGGGAATGTTTCACGGGGAGCAATTCTACTTAATCCCAATGTGCGGCCCCCAATGTGCGGCCGCAGCCCCAGGATGCAGAAAAGGCAACCTTGGTCGGGTTGCCTTAGTCTGTGCCCGGAGGGGGACTTGAACCCCCACGTCCGTTAATAGGACACTAGCACCTCAAGCTAGCGCGTCTGCCATTCCGCCACCCGGGCTGGGGTGTTTCAACCTGGTGCATGGCACCGTCCGGTTGGGCACTCGAATACTGTAGCCCGGCGCGTGTCATTTTCCAAATTCCCATGTCGCCGTCGGATGTGGGTGGCGCGAGTGGAGGGTAATGGATGCTTCGGGACCTGGTGCGGGTGTATCTGTCGCATCACCACCGGCCAATAAGGTAAGAATGGTTACATGACTTTTTACGCTGATGACTCCCGCTTCCCGGGCCCAGACCCTTATGCACCCCTGCGAGAACTGCCATCCTTTACCTTGTCGTCCACGGATTTGCTTGATGGAGATGAGATCGCACCGAAGTTCCGCGCCCCCAGCAATGTCTCCCCGCACTTGGCGTGGGGCAATCTGCCGGAGGGGACTAAATCCCTGGCGGTGACCTGCTTGGACCCAGATGCCCCCACGGGTGCAGGATACTGGCACTGGGCGGCCTTTAACATTCCAGCTTCGGTGCTGGAGCTGCCCACAGGTGCAGGTACCGCAGAGGACCTGGGCATCGAAGGTGTGGTGAGCCTGCGCAATGACTCTGGTGCTCGTACCTACTACGGCCCGCAGCCACCGGCTGGCCACGCGCCGCACCGCTACCTCTATACAGTCCATGCGGTAGATGTGGAGCGGCTGGATATTGACCCGGATGCCACCCCGACCGTGCTGGGCTTCAACCTGCACTTCCACGCCCTTGGCCGCGCGGTCCTGTGGGGCTGGTACGAGGAGAAATAGAAACGCATGGATTCTTCTTCGCAGGCTCCACTCACCGGGGTGCCGGTGGCCTTGCGGGTGGGCGGGGCGTTTATTGCCCTCGCGCTCATCTTTGTGCTCTTCGGGCTAATGTCCATCCTGAGCGAAGGGTGGATGGGACTGTTTCCCGTAACCTGGCGCTTTATCCTGATTGTGATTGCCGCAGCGCTAGTGGGGGCTTTTGTTACCACCAACACCGCCCAGAAGGGCTCGCCAGCCCAGGTGGTTGGGCTGGCTGTGGCAGTGGCACTCATTATCGCCAGCCGCTTTGTGTCCCTAGAGCCGCTGAGTTACATGGCCCAGTACTGGCTCTTCCTCTACGCCGGTGGCGCGTTGTTGTGCGCGCTGCTTATCCGGCGCTCGCTCATGCGCTAGAGGCTTAAACCACAGGTCTGTTTTGGCTAGGTGCCTAGTGGCCTAGCTCGCTAGGCACCTAGTCTTTCCACTCCAGCCCAGAGCCCACGGCTTGGGAAATGTTCTTCAGGCCGTGGGCGCGGACTTGCTGGGCCAGGCCCAGGTGGATGTCGCGAATCCATTCCGGCCCACCATAAATCAGCGCAGTGTAACCCTGCAGCAAGGTCGCGCCCGCGGTAATGCGCTCCCAGGCTTGCTGTGGCGTGCCGATGCCCCCTACTGCCACCAGCACCAGTTGGTCGCCCACCCGGGCATAGAGGCGCCGCAGAACCTCAAGGGAACGCTGCGCTACCGGGGCGCCGGAAATACCGCCTGCACCCAGGGCCTCGACCTCGGCAGCCGGGGTGTTCAGGCCCTCACGAGAGATAGTGGTGTTCGTCGCCACGATTCCCGCCAGGCCAAGCTCGAGGGCAAGGTCTGCGACGGCGTCGACATCGGCATCGGAAAGATCGGGGGCAATCTTGACCAGGACCGGGACTTGGGCGGCTTCTTGCACCGCAGCCAGGATGGGGCGCAAGGACTCCACGGCTTGAAGGTCGCGCAGACCGGGAGTATTAGGGGAGGAGACGTTGACCACCAGGTAGTCAGCCAGGTGCCCTAGTTGGGTGGCGGACTCACGGTAGTTGTCCACTGCCTCCTCGGCAGGGACGGTCTTGTTTTTACCAATGTTGATGCCTATGACATCGCGGTGCCGGCGTGCCCGTAAGTTGTTAGCCACCTCGGCTGCACCGGCGTTGTTAAAGCCCATGCGGTTTAAAATGGCCTTGTCTGCGGGCAGGCGGAACAAGCGCGGTTGGGGGTTTCCCGGTTGTGGTTGGGCGGTGACCGTGCCTAGTTCCGCAAAGCCGAAGCCGACCGCGGCCCAGGCGTCGGCGGCGGTGCCGTTTTTGTCAAAGCCAGCAGCCAGTCCCAGCGGCCGCGGGAAGTTTACGCCAAAGACCTCTTGTTCCAAGACCGGATCATGGACTACGAGGTAGCGCTCCAGGCCGCGATTGATCGGGCTGGCAGCGTGGAGGGCCTTCAAACCGCCAGATATCAGGGTATGGATGCGTTCGGGGTCCAGCCGGAACATCGCGCGCAGCGCTAATTGATAAGCCTGAGTGCGCAGATCATGACAATTCACAGTTAGGGTTCCTCGGTTTCTTTAGTTCTTCGGGGCCGCAGCAGACTCGCTAGCGGCGGAGTCTTGCGTTGCTGAATTTTTAGCAGCAGATTCTTTAGCGTCAAAGGGCAGCGAGTCCAGCAGCTGCAAGCCGCCACCGGAGGCGGAGCCCAGGAGCACGGTGCCATCGTCGGCCACGGCGATGTGGTGGGCATCGGCAAGCGTGGCAAAGCTGCCCTGCGGCTCCGGCACCCCGGTAGCGATCCGGAAGGCCTGGGCCTGATTGTTATCGGTAGTAGTTACCCACGCCAACTGGCGGTGCTCATCCCAAGCGGTGGCCCACGGGGTGCCATCGGTGTTGCCAAATTGGTGCAAGCGCACCACGTCTTCGGCGGTGTAGATTGCCACGCGCTTGCCATTGGTATCCGCGGCGACCACCACGCCGTGCAGTCCATCAGAAATCTGGCCCACACCCGCGCCCACGCGCAAACGGCCACCCTCACGGGAATTCTCCCAGTCCAAGTTCTGAATGGTGGTGTCTTCGCGCCAGATGCGCACCACATTGTCCTGGCCATCCTGGTTGCGCACGCTGACCAATTGGTCCGTGGGCGCGGCCACGGAAAAGTCATCCACGCGCTCGCCGTCGCGGTAGACGGCGACCTTAGCGGCGGAATCGGAAGCAACAAAAAGCTCCCCGCTGCTGGTGCGGGTAGCAGCAGTGACCGGGAAGTCTTCCGCCACGGCAACGGTGGTGGTCTGGCCGGGATTATCCGTGGGCATCACCAGCACATTATCGCCACAGGCCAGAATGAATGCGCCCTCGGCGGGGGTCAGATCCCCACAGGCAGCGTCGACCGCGACCTTGACGGGTCCCGCAGTCCCGGAACCGGACCGGGTACCCGCGGCGGCGAAGGAGGAGGCGGAGCCGATAAAGACGGCATCGGCAGTGCGGACAGCAAACTGTGAGCCGCTGGCCTCAATGTCTTGCACGGCGGGGAAATCAATCACAGACCCTGGCAGCTTGTCCTGCGACGCGGTAGACGGAGACGGTGCCGGGGAAGCGTGCCCCACTGCTGCCTGCTCCTCAGGGGAGGGAACATTAGGCACCGAGGAGCACGCCCCCAGCGCTACGGCGGCCCCTATAGTCAAGACGGCACACGTGGCGCGAACGGGGAAATGGCAGGTCATGGAAATCACGGGTTATTAGTCTAGCAGTGCTGCGCGGCAATCCCCTGTGGTCTTTGATGCGCGGGTAGGGTGTCTCTGCGTGAATGACGCCGTGAATCTAGCCATCAACTCCGCTGCAGATACTGCCAGCGATATGTCGTGGGCACAGGTCATTGTGCTGTCCGTGGTGCAAGGCTTGACCGAGTTCTTGCCCGTGAGTTCCTCCGGGCACCTGCGAATAGTCTCAGAACTGTTCTGGGGTGCCGATGCCGGGGCGTCTTTTACTGCGGTTATCCAACTGGGCACGGAGGCCGCCGTCTTGGTCTATTTTGCCGGCATGATCTGGCAGATTCTGCGGGGTTGGTGCGCGGGGCTGCTAAACAAGCAGGCGCGCGGGCAGGACTGGAAGATGGGCTGGATGGTTATTGTGGGTTCTATTCCCATTGGCATCTTAGGGTTTGTGGGCAAGGATTTGATCCGCGATAACCTGCGCAATTTGTGGATTACCGCGGCGATGTTGATTCTGTTTTCCTTCGTGTTTATTGTCGCAGAGCGCACCTCGAGCAAGAGTCGCGGCTTTGAGGAGCTGAACATGAAGGACGCCGTGGTGATGGGCCTGTGCCAGTGTTTGGCGCTGATTCCGGGAGTGTCGCGCTCCGGTGGCACCATTTCCGGCGGCCTGTTTTTGGGCCTGGACCGCGAGGTGGCCACGCGCTTTTCCTTCCTGTTGGCTATCCCGGCAGTGTTGGCTTCAGGGTTGTTCTCTCTTCCCGATGCCTTCGCTCCCGCCACCGGGCAGTCCGCCACCGGTGCGCAGCTGCTGGTGGGTACCGGCATTGCGTTTGTGATTGGTTATGCCTCCATCGCGTGGTTGCTGAAGTTCGTGGCGCACCATTCCTTTGAATGGTTTGCTGCGTATCGCATCCCGGTAGGCATCATTGTGATGGTGCTATTGGCCCTGGGAGTGCTGCAGCCATACTAATGGTTGTCTTCACGCTTTAAGCGTTAGAATGGTGGCCATGCATTCTTGGCCACAGCCTTCTTTCCAGTCCGCTCCAGGTACTGCGCGGCCTTTGCGTCTCTATGACACTGCGCGTGATGGCGTGTTTCCACTTGAGGTGACCGATAACCAGGCACGAATGTATGTGTGTGGGATTACCCCTTATGACTCCACGCACCTGGGGCATGCAGCGACCTATCTGACGTTTGATCTCATCTATCGCGTGTTGTTGGACAATGGACATGAGGTCTCTTATGTGCAAAACATTACAGATGTCGATGATCCGCTTTTTGAGCGCGCGCAGCGCGACGGCGTGGACTGGAGGGAACTAGGCAGCAGCCAAATTGACCTCTTCCGCAGTGATATGGAGGTCCTTTCTGTCTTTCCTCCGCAGCACTATATAGGCGCTATGGAGTCCATTGATGAGGTCATTGAGATGGTCACCACCCTGCTAGACAAGGGCGCAGCCTATGTGGTGGAGGATGCCGAGTTCCCGGATGTCTACGCCTCCATCGCGGCGACGGACAACTTTGGCTATGAGTCGCGGTATTCGCGGGCGGAGATGTTGGAGTTCTTCCGGGAGCGCGGCGGGGATCCGGACCGGGCTGGCAAGCGGGATCCTCTCGATGCCCTCTTGTGGCGCGCCCACCGCCCCGGCGAGCCCGCCTGGGATTCCCCCATGGGCCCGGGCCGCCCAGGCTGGCATGTGGAGTGCTCCGCAATCGCTACCCGCCGCCTGGGCCCAACCTTCGATATTCAAGGCGGGGGCAGTGATCTGCGCTTCCCGCACCACGAGTTTTCTGCCGCCCACGCGGAGGCTGCTTTTGGCCAGGGGCCCATGGCGCAGTTCTACGTGCACACGGGCATGATTGGACTCGATGGGGTAAAGATGTCGAAATCCTTGGGCAACCTGGTCTTTGTGCACAAGCTCACGGAGCAAGGAGTGGAACCGGGTGCCATTCGGCTGGGCGTTTATGCCAGCCATTATCGCGGGGATAGGGACTGGTCTGCTGCCGTGGTGGAACGCGCACAGCAGCGTCTGGAATTGTGGCGCAGGGCGCTGGCGCAGCCAGGTAGTTTGCACCAGGCGCAGGCCGTGGTGGCTGCGGTGCGCGAGCACCTGGCCAATGACCTCGATACCCCGGCCGCGTTGGCCGCCCTGGATGAGTGGGCCCAAGCTGAACGGGGCAGCACCGAAGAGCACGCGGGGGCCCTCGTGGCCCAAGCGGTAGACTCCCTGTTGGGCGTGAAGCTTTAGGCGCAAACGTCCGGCTAGACCAACCCGCACGAGCACCCAAGGGGTCCACCACCAATGAGCATTCGCACTACTTTCCAGCCCAACGTGGATGAGTTCATCACAGACTTGACCTCCTTTGCTACCGGCAGCTACTTGCGCCCGGAAGAAAAGGAGTGGTGGGACCAGCCTTTTGACCCAAAGGTGTTGCCGCAGTTGCGTGCGATCCTCGAGGGCTTCTTAGACCAGCTGGACGGGATTGCCGCAGGCAACTCTGACGCACAAGAGCTTGACGCTGCGGCAGCTGTGCAGCTGTTTACTAAGTTCACCGCCGATGTTGAGGCGTTTAACGCCCGGCACGCTTACGCCGTGGTGGAGCCAGAAGAAAAGGCAGAGTTGGAGTCTTTGGTGCACTCTGCCTTGCGCACTGCTGGTGCAACAGAGGAGACCCTGGCGAGCCTGCCGGAGTTCGAATAGCATGCAGGCCACCACACCTGAGGCAGACCTGGCGGGTCTTCCCGCTGCGGTCTTTTGGGACATGGATGGCACGCTGACGGACTCTGAACCCCTGTGGGAGAAAGCGACCTACCGTCTGTCCCGGCAGTTGGGTAAGGAACTGGTCCCTGAGGTGCGTGAGCTCACCGTCGGCGGCACTTTTGCCGGTACGTTTGCGATTATTGCGGACTACGCCGGGTATAACCCCCAACCAGGTGATGAGCAGCGCTTTGAGGCCGACATGCAAGACTACGTTGCTGGCTTATACGACCAGGAACTAGTGATCTTTCCCGGTGTGCGTGAGCTCTTAGAGCAACTGCATGCCGCGGGCGTGCCCATGATGGTCACCACCAACACTCAGCGGGCAGTGGCGGATCCCGTTATTTCCGCCATCGGTAGCCAGTATTTTGTGGGCTCTGTGTGCGGTGATGAAGTCCCTGCGGGCAAACCTGCCCCGGATATGTACCTCGAAGCCGCTCACCGAGTGGGTGCGGATCCTGCCTCCTGCCTGGTCTTTGAAGACTCCCAGGCAGGAATGAGCGCCGCCGTGGCAGCCGGGTGCCGAGTCATCGGCTTGCCCGCCGAATCCAACGCCGACCTGCCCACTGGAGCCGTACCGGTCTGCAGCTTGCACACCGCATCCCACCTTGCCGGGGCCAGCATTGCTGATGTCCGCCGGTGGTGGGCTGTCCTTACCCTGAACCCGCAGCATGCTCCAGGAGCGCAAGACTGAACCCCGCAAGCCACCTATTCCGCGGGCTCCAAGCGAGTTTTCCGCACTCAGGGAGTAGGGGGAGGCGGAGGGGCATCGGCAAGCTCAGGCAGGACGGTACCCCTGCAATGCTGCAAAATATGCAGGCAGGTGTAAAATTTGAGGGCATGAAGAATTTTGATGAACTGTATGCCGAGTTGCACCGCAAGAGCCAGGAGCGTCCCGCCGGATCTGGCACGGTAGAGGCCCTGGATAAGGGAGTTCATCATCTAGGCAAGAAGATCATCGAAGAAGCAGGTGAGGTCTGGATTGCCGCGGAGTATCAGTCAGATGCAGAGCTGGCAGAAGAGATTTCGCAGCTGCTGTACTGGACCCAGACCATGATGATTAAGCGCGGGCTGGGACCAGCGGACATCTACAAGTACCTCTAACCCAAAGCTCTGCAGCCATGCCGCGGGCGCAGATGGCGCGTGGCGGGGTTGCGCACACGAAGGGAATGACTTCCATGATCAAAATTGCTGTGCCCAACAAGGGATCCCTGTCAGAGGCCGCGCTGTCCATTCTGGCGGAAGCCGGTTACAAGGGCCGTGGGACGACCAAGACTCTCAACATCATTGATGCTGCTAATGGGGTAGAGTTTTTCTTCCTGCGGCCCAAAGACATTGCCATCTATGTCGCCTCCGGGGTCCTTGACCTGGGCATTACTGGGCGTGATTTGGCGGCCGACTCCCGGGCGAAAGTCGATGAGGTACTGGACTTAGGGTTCGGGACCTCCACGTTCCGCTACGCCACCACTGCGGGGGCGGGGTGGACGGAAGAGGACCTCGCGGGCAAGCGCATTGCGACCTCGTACCCAAACCTGGTGCGCGATGACTTGGCTGCCCGCGGCATTAAGGCGGAGGTCATTCGCCTGGACGGAGCGGTAGAGATTTCCATTCGGCTGGGTGTGGCTGATGCGATTGCGGATGTGGTTTCTACCGGCACCACCTTGCGCCAACAGGGTTTGGAGCCTTTTGGGGAGACCATTGTGTCCTCAGCGGCTGTAGTGGTCAAGCGTGCTGGGGTGGCCGTGAGCCCGGAGGAAGAAGTGGTCCTGCGGCGCATCCAGGGAATTTTGCACGCGCGGAATTATCTGATGATTGATTACAACATCGCCAAGGCCAATCTCCCAGCCGCACAGGCGATTACCCCAGGTCTGACTGGGCCCACGGTCTCTCCGCTGGCGCGGGAGGATTGGGTGGCGGTGCGGGCTATGGTCCCGGTAAAGCAGGCCAATCAACTCATGGATCAGTTGTCCAGTATTGGCGCGGAGGCTATCTTGGCTTCACAGCTGCGGATTGCCCGAATTTAGGGGTAAAAATGGCGCTGGCGGCAACTTAGGTGGGCCTTTGGTTGGAAGGTAGCTACCATAGGGGAGAGGGTTATTTGCTCGGAACCTAAAAAGGGTTAAACGGGCAGGTCAATCGCGTCTTAATCAACCACTACCAGAGGAGTTGCCGTTCTGATGACCAAGGCATCCAACAAGGCTCAGGATCCGGCCAAGGAGCAAGTCGCCGCCACGTCCTCCGCCCATGAGGAAGGGAAGAAGGCAGAGGCAGCCACCACGGCCGCTAAGGTCGCAGAGGCGAAGGCCAAGTCTGCGACGCGCACCGAGCATGACTTGCTTGGCGCACTGGAGGTCCCGGCAGATGCTTACTATGGCGTGCACACCCTGCGCGCCATGGAGAACTTCCAGATCTCCTACGTCACCATCAACACCATTCCGGACTTCATTCGCGGCATGGTGCAGGTAAAGAAGGCCACTGCTATGGCTAATCGCCGCTTGCATGTGCTGCCGCGTAAGAAGGCCGAGGCCATCATTTGGGCGTGCGACCAGATCCTCGAAGAGGGTCGGTGCATGGACCAGTTCCCGCTGGATGTTTTCCAGGGCGGCGCTGGCACCTCGCTGAACATGAACACCAATGAGGTGGTGGCCAATCTGGCCCTAGAGTACCTGGGCAAGCCGAAGGGTTCCTACGACATCATTAATCCCAATGATGATGTGAACATGTCCCAGTCCACCAATGACGCGTACCCCACCGGCTTCCGTTTGGGCCTGTACTCCTCCCTGGACCGGCTGATCGAGCGCATGGACGCACTGCAGCAGGCATTCCACGCCAAGGGCAACGAGTTCCAGGACATCTTGAAGATGGGCCGCACCCAGCTGCAGGACGCGGTGCCGATGACTCTGGGGGACGAGTTCAAGGCATTCGCCCACAACTTGGCTGAAGAGCAGGCAGTGCTGCGCGACGCCCAGACCCGCCTGCTGGAGATCAACCTGGGCGCTACCGCGATTGGCACCGGGGTCAACACCCCAGCTGGTTACCGCCACCAGGTCACTGCGGCGCTGTCTGAAGTGACCGGTCTGGAGATGAAGACTGCCCGCGATCTGATTGAGGCCACCTCTGACTGCGGTGCCTACGTGTTGCTGCACGCCACCATTAAACGCGCAGCGATGAAGCTGTCGAAGATCTGTAATGACTTGCGCCTTCTGGCTTCTGGCCCACGCGCTGGTTTGGGGGAGATCAACCTGCCACCGCGCCAGGCTGGCTCCTCCATCATGCCGGGTAAGGTCAATCCGGTTATCCCAGAGGTAGTTAACCAGGTCTGCTTCAAGGTCTTTGGTAATGATCATGTGGTCACCATGGCGGCTGAGGCCGGCCAGCTGCAGCTCAACGTGATGGAGCCCGTGATTGGGGAGGCCCTGTTCCAGTCCATCCGCATTATGGGCAATGCAGTGGATACGCTGCGGGAGAAGTGCGTGGAGGGTATCACGGCTAATGCCGATGTGTGCCGTGCCTACGTGGAGAACTCCATCGGCATCGTGACCTACCTCAACCCTTACATTGGCCACCACAATGGCGACATGATTGCCAAGGAGTCCCTGGAGACCGGTAAGGGCGTGCGTGAGCTGGTGGTGGAAAAGGGTCTGCTGGATGAGGCTACCTTGGATAAGGTCTTCTCCGTGGAAAACCTGATGCACCCTGAGTTTCGTGGGCAGCTCTTCGTGGATGAGGACTAGACCTTAAGCTTGGGCTGATCCTCCCTCCTTGGCGTCCCTGCGCTGGATGCCAAGGAGGGATTTTCCGATCAGGCACATATCACATATGGGATACCACACAAACGGGCATATTGTCTTCCGATACCACTCCTGCAGTGGGACAATAGAAGTCACAGTTCCTCGTCATGTCTAGGGAAGGCCCGCCGTGGTTATAGTCCATATAGCAATAGTCCTCGCCGCCATCTTCTTGGGTGCACGCCTAGGTTCCATCGGCATTGGTATGGCCGGTGGCCTAGGCGTGTTGCTCTTGGGGGCCACCGGCGTTCCGATCACCCGGGAAGACATCCCCTTCGACGTCATCGGCATCATCATGACCGTCATTGCGGCCATTGCCGCGATGCAGCGCGCCGGCGGCATGGACTACCTGGTGGCGGTGGCGGAGCGCTTCTTGCGTAAGAACCCGCGCCGGATCACCTTCTACGCGCCGGTAGTCACGTGGCTAATGACGGTCCTGGCCGGTACCGGGCACACCGCGTTTTCCACCCTGCCCGTCATCGTAGAGGTGGCCAAGGAGGGAGGCGTTAGGCCCTCGCGCCCGCTGTCTATCGCGGTGGTCGCGTCGCAGATGGCCATTGTAGCCTCCCCAATTTCAGCCGCCGTGGTCTTTATGGCCTCCATCCTGGAGCCGATGGGGGTGGGCTACCTCCAGCTGCTGGCGGTGGTGATTCCCGCGACGTTCCTGTCCATTTTCCCTGCAGCTTGGCTGGCTAACCGTTTGGGCCCAGAGCTTGCCGATGACCCCGTCTACCAGCAGCGTTTGGCCCAGGGCCTGGTCAAGGTTCCTTCCCAGGGGGCTAGCAGCGCACAACGTGAGGTCCCTACTGGGGCGAAGGCCTCTGTGGGCGTCTTCTTGGCGGCCATCGTGCTGGTAATGCTGTGGGCCACGGTGACGTCTGAACAGGTGGCCTGGATTGCAGAGCCCACCGTGCCGCGCAACGAGGCGATTATGACGATCATGCTCACCGCCGCCACGGTGATTGTGATGGTGAGCAAGATTCCGGCTGCAGATGTGGTCAACACTTCCGTGTTCAAGTCCGGTATGTCCGCGTCTATGTGCGTGCTGGGCGTTGCTTGGTTGGGTACGTCTCTGATCAATCACTACATCGAGGAGATCAATGTCCTGGCCGGTGACATTCTGGGTGCGCAGCCGTGGCTGCTGGCCGTGGTGCTCTTCTTTGCCGCAGCGCTGTTGTACTCACAGGCCGCGACGGCTAAGGCGTTGATGCCTGCTGCATTGGCACTGGGAGTTTCACCCCTGACTGCGGTGGCTGCCTTCCCGGCAGTCTCTGCGCTGTTCGTCTTGCCCACGTATCCCACCTTGCTGGCTGCGGTGGAAATGGATGACACTGGCTCGACGCGCATTGGCAAGGCCGTGTTCAACCATCCCTTCTTGGTTCCGGGCGTGGTCTCGATTGCGCTGTCGGTAATGCTGGGTTATGGCCTGGGCGCGGTGATCCTCTAGGCCCTCGCCGCGAGCCGCTACGGATAGCCCTAAACGGGGGTTGAAGAGGACCTCGCGGCGGGCTCTCGGAGGTGCGGCATGCGTAGGATGGTGGGCATGACCAAACAACTCTCAGACGTTGAAATTGCCCAAGCACACCAGCTGCAACCCATCACTGATATTGCCCGCTCAGCGGGCATTCCAGACGAAGCCCTCATCGCCTATGGCACCACCAAAGCCAAGGTAGACATCACCGCAATCGCAGACCGCCCCCACACCGGTAAGGTCGTCTTGGTCACCGGGGTTTCGCCCACCCCTGCAGGTGAAGGCAAATCCACTGTGCTCATTGGGCTTACCGATGCCCTGGCGGCCGCAGGCCACAAAGCCATCGTCGCCCTGCGCGAGCCCTCCCAGGGTCCCGTCATGGGCATTAAGGGAGGCGCCGCCGGCGGAGGCTACTCCCAAATTGTGCCCATGGAAGACATCAACCTGCACTTTACGGGTGACTTCCATGCCATTGCTGCGGCTACCAATACGCTGGCCGCACTCATCGACAACCACATCCACCAGGGCAATGCCTTGAATATCGATCCCCGCCGGGTCACCTGGCAGCGTTGCGTAGACGTCAATGACCGCGCCCTGCGCCACGTGGTCACCGGCCTGGGAGGACCTACTGCTGGCGTGCCTGCAGAGACAGGATTTACCATCACGGCGGCATCGGAAATCATGGCAATCTTGGGCCTGGCCACCTCGCTGAAGGACCTGAAGGAACGCCTGGGTAACATCACCATCGGCTACACCTATGATTCCCAGCCGGTCACGGCCCGCCAGCTGGAAGCAGAAGGAGCACTCACGGCACTAATGCGTGACGCCCTCAACCCCAACCTGGTGCAAACGCTGGGAGGAACTCCGGCGTTTGTCCACGGTGGGCCGTTTGCCAACATTGCCCATGGCTGTAATACCTTGTTGGCTACCCAAACCGCCCAGCAATTCGGAGACATCGTGCTCACGGAGGCCGGCTTTGGCGCGGACTTGGGCGGGGAGAAGTTCCTCGACATCAAGGCTCGCTTTGGAGGCATTGATGTCGCTGGCGCCGTGGTGGTAGTGACCATTCGCTCCCAGAAGTACAACGGTGGCCAGGCTCGGGAGGAGTTGAGCACGGAGAACCTCGACGCGCTGTCTGCGGGCATAGTCAACGTCGAGCGCCACGTAGAAAACCTGCGCAAGTTCGGGGTTGAGCCGGTGGTCGCCCTCAATCTTTTCTGGTCGGACACCGACGCAGAGCGCGAGTTCATGCGCACCTGGGCAAAGGACTTCGGCGTCACGCTTGCAGAGGCCGATGTGTGGAGTAAGGGCGGGGCAGGCGCCACCGAGCTGGCACATGCTCTGGTGGAGAACTTGCAGGAGGGCGCCTCCCACCCGCTCTATGACCCGGAGAAGGGCGTTGAGGCCTCCATTGAGACGATCGCCCGGGAAATCTATCGCGCAGAGCGCGTGGAGTACGGCCCACAGGCGCGCAAGGACCTGGCCTATATCAAGGCCAACGGTTGGGAGAATTTCCCGGTGGTCATCTCTAAGACGCAGTACTCCTTTAGCGACGACCCCACGGCCTTGGGCGCCCCCAGCGGCCACACCCTGCATGTGCGAGAGCTACTGCCACGCACCGGCGCGGGCTTTATTGTGGTGCTCACCGGTGATGTGATGACCATGCCGGGCCTACCCAAGGAGCCGGCCGCCAATCGCATTAATGTTGCCGCAGACGGCACCATCTCCGGCTTGTTCTAGAGCTGATCTCAAGCTATCCTAGGGCTGCTCTAGTGCTGCCCTAGGACTGTTCGCTCTCCGACTGATCGGCAACACTGCCGGGCCAGCCGGGGTATGCCGGGGGAGTACCGCCAAACTCTGGGCACAGCGACTGGAAAGAACACCAATCGCACAGCTTGGAGGTGCGCGGCCGGAACGTTCCAGCTTTGCCGTCGCCCTCAATCTTGGCCCATAGCTGGCCTAATTCGCGCTCGAAGTATTCCAACTCCTCGCGGGTGGGGCTTAAAAACATGGAGTCCAGCACCTTCAAATACATCAGCCGCAGCTGGGTAGGGATAGTGCCAAAAAGCCGCCAATATACCAGGGCGTAAAAGCGCATCTGGAATTGTGCCGACTGCGAATAGCGCGGCAGTGGCTTTTTGCCAGTCTTATAGTCAACCACCCGAACTTGACCGGTGGGGGCGACATCCACGCGGTCGATAAACCCACGCACCGGTACGCCATTGTCTAGCACGGTATTGACGTACATCTCACATTCGTGAGCATCAAAGCCCTGCGGGTTTTCCATCTCAAAATATCCGCGCACCAGCTGCCAGGCCTCGTTGAGGAATGCTGAGGTCTGCTCTGCAGGCACCAACTCATCTAATTCTGGGTCTGCGGCGCGCAGCTTGTCCCATTCGGGGCGAATCATTTCCACCGCGGTAGAAAACTCCCGCTCCTGCCGGGGTAAATTGTGCATGTTTTCCAGGACCGCATGCACCAAGGTTCCCTTGACTTGGGCCACGGTCTTAGGCTCTGGCAGGCGGTCGATGGCGCGGAAGCGATAGAGCAGCGGGCATTGCTGGTAGTCGCTTGCCCGCGACGGCGAGAGCGCTAGCGGACGTGGGGTACAAGGGGAGGAATCAGCCATAGTCTCCCCAGGGTAACCGGAGGCACACCCGGGTACAAACGCCTACCCTGGCCCCGTGTGCCCGGCAAACATGGCACAGTGGTAGGTATGTCTGAACTTTCCACCTATTCGCAGAGCTTTATAGACTTTATTGCTGCTTCCCCTTCCAGCTATCACGCAGCGGCTGAGGCTGCCCGGCAATTGGAACTGGCCGGCTTCACACGCCAACATGAAGCCGAGCCCTGGCAGGCGACGCCCGGCGGGCATGTGCTGGTGCGCGGCGGTGCGGTGATGGCCTGGTACGTGCCGGAGGGGGCGGGCCCACACAGCGGTTTTAAGGTGGTGGGCTCCCATACGGACTCCCCGGGGCTGGCGCTAAAACCCCAGCCGGATTTCCAGTCCGCGGGATGGCAGCAGGTTGCCGTGGAGGTCTACGGTGGCGCGCTGCTACACACCTGGTTTGACCGCGAACTCACCGTCGCCGGCCAGCTGGTTACCCGCGCCGGCCAGCAGCTGTTGGTCAATACCGGCCCGCTCCTGCGCTTGCCCTCCCTGGCTATCCACCTCTACCGCTCGGATGAGTTCAAGCCGGAGCGCCAGGCCCACATGCAGCCGGTGCTCACCGTGGGCCAGCCCGGCGCGAGTGTGTTATCGGTGGTCGCGGAGCACGCCGGGGTGCGTGCGGAAGACATTGCGGCTTTCAACTTGATTACTGCCGATGCCGCCCGGGGCAAGGTCTTTGGCGCCGGTGAAGAGTTCATTGCCGCCGGTCGGATGGACAACCTGTCCTCCGTTTTTGCTTCCCTGCAGGCCTTGCTGCGCGTGGCGCAGGATTATGACGGGGAAGATGTGCTGGTCATGGCAGCGTTTGACCATGAAGAGGTGGGGTCTGGCTCGCGCTATGGCGCGGCCGGGCCCATTCTTGCGGACGTCTTAGGGCGCACGGCTGGGGCCCTGGGGGCATCGGCAGACCAGGTGCACCAAATGTATGCCCGGTCTTCTTGCGTGTCTGCCGATGCCGCCCACAGCGTCCACCCCAACTATGCCGGCAAGCATGACCCCACCCACCAACCCATCATCGGCGCAGGTCCGGTGACCAAGATCAATGGCAACCAGCGTTATGCTTCCGATGCCTCCACGGTGGCCCTGTGGGAGGCTGCCTGTGCGCGCGCTGGGGTACCCGCGCAGCGCTTTGTGGGCAACAATGGCGTGCCTTGTGGCTCCACCATCGGCCCGATTACGGCCACGCGGCTAGGCATTGACACCGTTGATGTGGGCGTGCCCATGCTGTCTATGCACTCGGCACGCGAGATGGTGGGGGCTCGGGATCAACTATGGTTAGCCCAAGGCCTTGAGGCATACTTGAAGGGCTAAATTCATCTGACCCCACCCTGCGAGGAGAAACCCACATGGCGTATTCCGGCCCTTTCCATTTCGGTGATCGTGTCCAGCTAACGGACGCCAAGCGCAGGCACTACACCCTGATTCTGGAAGAGGGCGGGGAATTCCACTCCCACCGGGGGTTGATCAAGCACGAGGACATCGTGGGGATGGATGAGGGCTCGGTGGTGCGCTCCACGCTGGGATCGGATTTCCTGGTTTTTAGGCACCTGATGGTGGACCATGTGCTGTCCATGCCGCGCGGGGCGGCCGTGATCTACCCCAAGGACGCCGCCCAAATTTTGGTAGAAGGCGATATTTTTATGGGCGCGCGCGTCTTTGAGGCCGGGGCTGGCTCTGGCGCGTTGTCGATGAACCTACTGCGTGCGGTGGGCCCGGAAGGGCATGTGTACTCCTATGAGATCCGCGAGGACCACCTGGAGTACGCAGTGGCTAACGTCACGGAGTACTTCGGGCAGCAGCCGCAGTGGTGGAGCCCGCGCCTAGGGGATTTGGGAGAGGTCACCGCTGCGGACTTGGGTGGGCCGGTAGACCGGGTGATCCTGGACATGCTGGAGCCCTGGGAGTACCTAGAGACGGTGCGCGATATTCTTATCCCCGGTGGGGTGTTTATGACGTATGTGGCCACCGTGCCCCAGCTGATGAAGGTCATGGAGGGCATCCGCGAGCTCAAGTGCTTCACGGAGCCCAAGGCCTGGGAGTCCCTGGTACGCGAGTGGAAGGTGGAGGGCTTGGCCACCCGCCCGGAGCATCGAATGAATGCTCACACGGCCTTTTTGGTGTGGACTCGGCGCTTGGCCGATGGCGTTACCCCGCCGCGCCCGCAACGCCGGGCCCGCCGCTAGGTTGGGGTGACCTAACCCCGGTCTAGGGATAGGTACCGTCGGCGCGATAGGCTAGGAGACTATGAATGAGGCCACAGAACTAAAGCGCCAGATTGAGCAGTTGTCTACGCGCAATACGCGCCTAGCGGAGTTGCTCCAAGAGTCGCGTACCACGCTGTCGCGCTTGACGGCTGATCTCAACGCATTAGCCGAACCCGCATCCACCTATGCGGTCTTTTTGGGCTACGCTCAGCCCGCCGGTGGCCGCGTGGACGCAGAAGTCTATACCAATGGCCGAAACATGCGGGTGAAGATCTCCCCGCATGTAGAGCCCGGCTCTTTGCAGGTGGGCCAAACGGTGCGCTTGGGGGATGGCTTCATTGTGGTTGAGGGCTGCGGCGTCGAATCTACCGGCGCGGTAGCCACCGTCCAGGAGCGCCTGGGAGAGGATCGCGCAGTAGTTGCCGGGCCTAGCGGGGAAGAACACGTGGTGCGCCTAGCAGCCGCGGCGCGGGAGCGAGTGCGCGCGGGCGATAGCATGGTGGTCGACACCAAGGCCGCAATGGCCTACGCCATCGTGCCCAAAACGGACGTGGCACAGCTGAGCCTGGAGGAGGTGCCAGATGTCAGCTTTGAGGACATCGGCGGGCTAGATGCCCAAATCTCTCAGATCCGCGACGCCGTGGAGCTGCCGTTTATGCACCCGGAGCTCTACCGCTCCTTTGACCTCCAACCTCCGAAAGGTGTGTTGCTCTACGGCCCGCCGGGCTGCGGAAAAACGCTGATTGCTAAGGCAGTGGCGCACTCGCTTTCAGCCTCCCTGGGCACCGGCGCGCCCAGCTACTTCATCAACGTCAAAGGCCCGGAGCTGCTGAACAAATACGTCGGTGAGACCGAGCGGCGCATCCGTCTGATCTTTGAGCGCGCTCGCGAGCTTGCTGCCAGCGGGGAGCGCCCCGTCATCATCTTCTTCGATGAGATGGAGTCAATCTTCCGCACCCGCGGTTCTGGGGTGTCTTCCGATATGGAAACCACCGTGGTGCCGCAGCTGCTGACCGAGCTCGACGGCGTAGAGGACCTGCGCAACGTGATCATCATCGGTGCTACCAATCGCGAGGAACTCATAGACCCAGCCATCATGCGTCCCGGCCGTCTGGATATGAAGATCCGGGTTAACCGCCCCACGCGCGCCGGGGCGCGGGATATTTTTGCTAGGCATTTCCCGGAGGGCATCCCGCACGAGGGTTCGCGCGAAGAGCTTATTGATGCCGCCGTGGCAGAACTGTACTCCCCGCGCCCGTTTGTGCAGCTACATTACGCTGACGGTACTGAGCACCTGCTGCACTACCGGGACTTTGTCAGCGGAGCAATGATTGCCAATATCATTGCCCGGGCCAAAAAGCTGGCCATCAAGGAGGCCCTATCCACGCACGGGGAGGATCTCCGCCCGGCCCAGGAGCGCGCCCGTCTGACTGCGGCGCACCTGAATCTGGCCATCGCAGCGGAGCAGGCAGAAAGTGAACATGTGCCTAGTTCTACCAACCCGGAGGATTGGGCCAAGATTGTCGGTGGCGCGCATGCAGGTTGCCCTGTAGAGCGTGTGGAATTGGTTGGATTTAGGAGCAGCACGTGGCACACCCCGTAGCGCGATTCCTCGGTACGGAAACCGAGTACGGCATCACTTGTCCGCACAACCCAGCACTGTCCCCAATAGTGACCTCCACGCACGCGGTGGTGGCTTATGCGGCGCTGCACACCACGGCCCGCTCCCGGTGGGATTTTAGTGAGGAACACCCACTTCGCGACCAGCGCGGCTTTGACTTAAAGCGCTATCAGACTGTCCCGGTGGTAGATCCCAACGCCATTGGCGTGGCCAATGTAGTCACTGCGAATGGGGCGCGCTGGTATGTAGACCACGCCCACCCGGAGTATTCATCCCCGGAGTGCACCGACGCCTGGGAGGCCATGGTCTATGATGCGGCGGGCGATCGTATTGCGCTGCAGGCCATCGCGGAGGTAGAGGCGCTCTATGCTCAAGATACTTCCGTGTTGGCTGGTCATGACCCGTGCCCGCCGCTGCGTTTGTACAAAAACAACGTCGATGGCAAGGGTGCGTCTTATGGGGCGCATGAGAATTATCTGTACTCACGTGAATTGGACTTTGATGTCCTGGCGCAGGCGTTGATCCCGTTCTTTGTTGCCCGCCAGGTGCTAACGGGGGCCGGCCGGGTCGGCCTGGAGGCTGATGGCTCCGGGCACGGCTTCCAGATTTCCCAGCGCGCAGATTACATTGAGCAGGAGATTTCCCTGGAGACCACGCTCAACCGGGGCATAATCAATACTCGGGATGAGCCTCACGCCCGCGACTTTGGCCGCCTGCACGTCATCATTGGTGACGCCACCATGGCGCACACCTCTACGCTGCTAAAACTCGGCCTGACCAGTCTGGTTATCGATGCCGTCACAGCCGGGGTGGACTTTAGCGACCTGCGCTTGGCCAATGCCGTGGCGGAGGTCCGCGCCGTCAGCCGCGACGTGAACCTCACCCATACCGTTGAGCTTGCCGATTCCCGCCGCCTCACCGCCCTAGAATTGCTAGGCGAATACCGCCGCCGCCTGCAGCCGCGCACGGACGCTGATGCGTCCGTGTTGGAAGCCTGCGATGAGGCGCTCGCTGCCTTGGCGCAGTCCCCACTCCACGCCGCCCATTTGTTGGACTGGTGCGCCAAGTACCGCCTCTACAAGGCCTACCTGGACCGGGGGCTAAGCCCTGAGGATCCGCGCCTGGCAGCGCTGGATATTCAATATGCAGACATTGATCCGCAGCGTTCGCTCTATCACGCACTGGTGCGCAAAGGGCAGTTGCGGACTTTGGCTACTGAGGAAGAGATTGCTTACGCAGCAGTGCACCCGCCGCGGGGCTCGCGGGCATATTTCCGGGGCCGGGTGACGGAGAAATTTGGCACAGACGTGGTGGCCGCGAGCTGGCAAAGTGTCACGCTGCGCTGCGGTGAGCGCTTTGCCATCTATTATCTCGATCACCTGGATTCTGCCACGGACCCGGCAGTACATGCGGCAATTGAGCAGGCAGAAACTACAACCGAGCTAGTAAGCCTGTTGGACAAGGCCGGGCTGGCTGCGGAATTGCGCGTGCATGCCTAGTTGACCTAGTAAAGCCTAGTAGAACTAGTAAAGTCTGCTAGGCGTATGAAAATCGAAGTTCACCTTATTTCCCGATGAGTTAGGAGAAGCCATCATGGCTCAAGACAACGTATTCCTCCATGGTCCCGGTTCAGGGGAGTCAGAAGGCCCCGAGGGTGGCCAGGCCGCCGGACAGGTGCAGTTTTCCACTGCGGGCACCGAAGACCTCCTGGATGAGATTGATGGGCTACTGGAGGCCAACGCTGAAGAATTCGTGCGCGCTTATGTCCAAAAGGGTGGACAGTAGGGCGCCATGGTTGTCTTTCACCGCCGGATCATGGGCATAGAGACCGAGTACGGCATTACCGCTACCGTGGACCCGCAGCGACGCCAACTTGGCCCGGATGAGGTAGCGCGAGAGCTTTTCAAGCCCGTGGTGGCCGAGTACTCTTCTTCCAACATCTTCTTGCCCAACGCCTCGCGCCTGTACCTCGATGTCGGTTCGCACCCGGAGGTTGCCACCGGCGAGTGCGATAGCTTAAGCCAGCTTTTGGCTTATGAGCGGGCAGGCGATGCCATTGTGGATGACCTAGCCCGCCAGGCCGAGCGCTCCCTTGATGCAACGGTCTACCTGTTTAAAAACAACGTTGATTCCGCTGGTAATTCCTATGGCTGCCACGAAAACTACCTGATCAGTAGGGAAGTGGTGCTCAAGGATCTTTCGCGTTCGCTGCTGCCCTTCCTGATTACCCGTCAGCTCATCTGCGGGGCGGGCATGGTGGCCCCAGCCACCGCCACGCGCCCGGCCCAGTTTGTGCTCTCCCAGCGTGCAGACCAGGTGTGGGAGGGTGTTTCTTCGGCTACCACGCGTTCCCGGCCCATTATCAATACCCGCGATGAGCCCCACGGGGATTCCAAGCGCTTCCGGCGCATGCACGTTATTGTGGGCGACTCCAACATGGCGGAACCCAGCTTTGCGCTGAAGGTGGGCAGTATGTTGTTGATGTTGGAGATGCTCGAAGCCGGTTTTGAGCTGCCCAACCTCGAAGTCGCGGACCCCATCGTGCGTATCCGCGACATTGCCCGCGACATCGACGGCAGTACCGAGTTGGAGCTGGTTGCTGGCGGCACGCTCAGCGCGCTAGAAGTCCAACGCCAATTTCACGCCGCTGCCGCCCGCTGGCTAGAGCACCGCCCTGATGGAGATCCCTCCCAGGAAGATCTGGCGCGCGTGGTGGCGCTGTGGGGCCGCGTCCTCGATGCCATCGGCTCCGGGAATTATGCGTCCATTGCCGCTGATGTGGACTGGGCGGCCAAGCTGGCCCTGCTGGAGCGCTACCGGGAGCGCCTAGGCGGGGACTGGGCACACCCCAAGCTAGCCCAGGTTGACCTGGCCTATCACGATATTCGACCCGGGCGGGGACTAGCAGACGTGCTGGTGCGTCGGGGTATGCTCAACCGCTGGATTGGCGATGCCGCCATCACCCGCGCCCGCGACAGCGCACCGCCTACCACCCGCGCCTGGATGCGGGGCCAGTTCTTAGAGCATGCCCGCGCCGCACAGGCCCATGTGACAGTGGACTGGACGCGCATGAAGATCCACCGGCCCGAGGTGCGGGTAGAGGAATTCTTGGACCCCTTTGATGCTGCCTCACCCCGCCTGGATGCCTTGCTAAACTATATCGACGAACACGCCGCCAACGTGCCGGAGTAGCACAGGTAAAACAGCGCTAGAAAGGGCTTGTATACGCATGTCGCCGTCACAATCATCTGCCGTGGAGCGGATGACACGCCTGACTTTTGCGCTCCTGGGTGCCTCCCAGCGTGGACGCAACCCCCAACGCAGCGCGGAGTGGATTCGCGACAACGTTGAAGGCTACGGCACTAGCAGCGAGTCCGCCTTCAAAAAGAAGCTGCGACGGGATGTGCGTGAATTGCGCTTGGCCGGAGTGCCCATTTCGCAGGTAGAGGGAGCAGGCGGTACCTACTATCACATTGATGAGGACTCCTATCGGCTCCCCGAAGTAAGCTTCACCCCGGAAGAAGCCCTAGTCTTGGGCCTTGCCGGTGGCGTGGGCCAGCATGGCGGACTATCCGCGTTTTCCCAGACTGGGTGGACCAAACTGGCTGCCACTGGTGCCACGCGGGGGCAGCAGCGTGTGCTGGCTAGTAATGACTTGACATCCATGGACGCTGCTTCCTCCCGCACACTGATCACGGCGATTACCAAAAAGCTGCGGGTAACTTTTCTCTACCACCCGCGTCCCGGGGCGGCTGCTGAAAAGCGCGTGCTCGATCCTTGGGCCCTGGTCACCGCGCGAGGGCGTATCTATGTGGTGGGGCACGACGTCCACCGGGGTCAACCTCGCTGTTTCCGCGTGACCAAGCTCAGCGATGCGCGGCTGTCTAAGAATAAGCCAGAGTTTATTACCCCGAGTCAGGATCCACAGCAGGTGGTTCGCGAGTTCTTAAGCCCGCGCGATCTTATCGATGCCACCGTGCGCATACCTCCCGCCACCGCACCGGAGCTAGAAAGTGTGGGGGACCGCGATGCCGCAGAGCCCACCCTGGTGCACTTTCACCAGGTCTCCCAAGATTGGCTGGTGCGTAGCGCTATAGGGTATGCCCCAGAGGTAGAGGTATTGTCCCCGCCTAGCGCCCGGGACGCACTGGCAGCGTTGAGCAAAGGAGTAGCCCCGTGATTCCGAAGAATCAGCAATTAGTGCAGTGGCTGAATCTGGTGCCCTACTTCCGCAACCACCCCAATTCCTCCATTTTTGAAGCCGCCGCCGATTTGGGCATTACTCACCAGGAAGTCAAGCAGGCGTTGGATGCCTTGATGTGCACGGGTGTGGGCAACTATACCGAGGACCTCATCGACTTAGTGGTCAAGCCCCAAGGCGTGGCCATTCTTGATGATCAAGGGCTAGACAAGCCTCTGCGCCTGACCCCCACGGAGGCTGGTGCATTGCTTTTGACGTTGGAGACGCTAGAACAGGTTCCTGGTTTGGTGGATCCCACTGCCGTGCGTTCAGCGGCAGCCAAGCTGCGCGGAATCATGGACCCCAAGGCGACAGCTATCGTGGACTCGCTGAGCGAGTCAGAGTCTGCGCTATCGCAGATGCACGCCCAGCTGGACCAGGCAGTGCAGGACTCCCACCAGGTGCGCTTCGACTATCGGTCTGCCGCTACCGGCACAGCGTCTGCCCGCCAGGTCCACCCCGCGCGGCTGTTTTTGAGGGATGGGGACACCTACCTTATTGCGTGGAGCGATGAGCACGGGGAGCATCGGACGTATCGCATCGACCGCATGTCCAACCTGGAGGTCCTCGACGCCGCAGCCAACCCACACCTGCACGCACTGGACTTTGACCCGGATAATCCCTTCGGCTACTCCCAGCTGGACGCCGCAGAGGTAGAAATACACCCGGAGTACACCTGGTTGGCTCCCGAGTATGGGATAACCCTGGCCGCAGCCGCCGGACCCGACACCGGTACCACAGGGCAAGCGTGGGTGCGTGGGACCCTGCCCATTGCTACAGAGCAATGGCTAGTTCGTTTCGCACTGTCGCATGCTGATAGATTGCGAATAGTAGGGCCAGAAAATTTGGTCAACGCGGTGGCGGCTGCTCAGGCAGCTGCCCAAGAACTCTATACTTAAGGGAAAATCGTAAAGGAAGTGCCACCATGGGTAATTTGGGCCCACTTGAGATTGTCATCATCCTCCTGGTCATCGTGCTGCTCTTTGGCGCAAAGCGCCTTCCGGACTTGGCTCGCTCCGTTGGCCGCTCCATGCGGATCTTCAAGTCTGAAGTTCAAGAGATGAACCGTGACGATGAGCAGCCAGCACCCGCGCAGCAACAGCAGCTGCCGCCTGCTCAGCCGCAGCAAATCTATCCCCAGCAAACCTATCCGCAGCAGAGCTACCCGCAACAGGGTTACCCACAGCCGAATTACGCCCAGCCTCAGGTTCAGCCTCAGGCACAGGTGCAGCCGCAGCAGCCAAATTACCCGCAACAGGGCTACCTGCAGCAGCCGGGCCAAGGCCAACAGCAGCAGTAAATGGTGGGCTCCCGGCTGCAATCGCCCCAGCCTGCAGGAAAACGCGTGAAGGTTAAACGCCAGCGCAAGCCGAAGAATCCCACGGGGGAAATGACCCTGGTGGAGCACTTGCAGGAGCTGCGGCGCCGCCTTATTTTGGCCGTGGCCTTTATGGCTGCAGGAACTGTGGTGGGCTTCATTTGGTACGGTACCGCGCCTTTCGGTCTGCCGCCCCTGGGTGAACTTCTGCGCGGCCCGTATTGTTCGCTGCCAGAGCATCTGCGTGTAACCGCCAGCCCCGACGGCGAATGCCGCCTGCTGGCTACCCGCGCAATGGAAATGTTCATGCTGCGCTTAAAGGTGGGTGCGCTGGCCGGCATGGTGCTGTCCTCGCCCTTCTGGCTCTACCAAATCTGGGCCTTCATCGTGCCTGGCCTAGAGAAGCGGGAACGCCGCTGGACCTATATCTTTGTCTCCATCGCCGCCTTGCTTTTTGTAGCCGGCGCCGTGATGTCCTACTTCTTTATGAGCTTCGGCTTGGAGTTTCTGCTCTCTGTTGGTGAGGAATACCAGCAGACGTGGCTAACGGGTGGTGACTACTACAACTACTTCATCGCGCTGATTATCGTCTTCGGCGTGAGCTTTGAAGTCCCCCTTATCATCGTCATGCTCAACCTGATGGGCATTTTGCGCTATGAGGCGATCAAGGGCAAGCGCTCTATTATCGCTATTGCGTTAATGATCCTGGCAGCCATCGCCACTCCCGCGGACCCTTATTCCATGATGGCGATGTCACTGTGCTTGTGGCTGCTGGTGGAGCTTGCCTATCAATTCTGCCGCCTCAATGACCGACGCCGGGACAAAAGGCGTCCGGAGTGGATGGACTTTGATGATGAGCAAGGTTCCGGCCCAGTTCACGCCTCTGGTCCCATCGGCGCTTCCGACCCAGTAGTGGCTTCCGGACCAGTGGGGGCCTCGGGGCCGGTGGCACCTTCGGCGGCCGCGGGGGCATCGGCAAGCTCAAGGCCCACACCGCAACCGGGACTGGCAGCACAGCCAAGCCCACCGCCAGCAACCCCTGGCCCGGGCACGCCCGGCGGAGCCTTCGACGACGTCCTCTAGGCTGCAGCACACCGGGTAGTCTAGGAGGCTATGGATGTAGTTGAAGCCTTCGCTGCCCGCCTGTCGCACCCCTTGGACCCATTCCAGCGTGAGGGGTGCGAAGCCATTGCCGCAGACCGGGGGGTGTTGGTGTGCGCCCCCACTGGCGCCGGCAAGACCATTGTGGGCGAATTTGCGGTCTACCTGGCCCTATCCCGGGGAACCAAGTGCTTCTACACCACGCCCATCAAGGCCTTGAGCAACCAAAAGTACCATGACTTGGTGGCCCAACACGGCGAGGAAACCATTGGCCTACTCACGGGGGATGTCTCCATTAATGCCGACGCGGACATTGTGGTGATGACCACCGAGGTCCTGCGCAACATGATCTATGCGGAGTCCCCCGCGCTAGAGCGCCTGACCCACGTGGTGATGGACGAGGTGCACTTCCTGGCAGATACCTCCCGCGGCGTGGTCTGGGAAGAAGTCATTCTAAGCCTGCATGAGTCGGTACGCATTATTGGCCTGTCCGCGACGGTGTCGAACTCAGAGGAGTTTGGCCGCTGGCTCAACACGGTGCGGGGGGATACCCATGTGGTGGTCTCTGAACACAGACCGGTTCCGCTGGATCAATGGATGATGGTGGGGCGGAAGATCTTCCCGCTGTTTGAGCCGGGCTCGCCCGGCACGGTTAATGAGGGGCTGTTTCGCACTATCGACCGGCTAGAACAGGGTAGTGACAGCGGCTTTCGCTCCCGCAGTACCACCGGCGGGGGTAAGGATGCCCGCTCTGGTGCCCCGCGCAGCCAAGACCGCTACCGGCCACAGGGGCGCCCGGAGGTGCTAGAGATCCTGCGCAGCCGCAATATGCTGCCAGCAATTACTTTTATTTTTTCCCGAGCTGGCTGTGATGCCGCCTTGTACCAATGCTTGCGCTCCAAAATGGTGCTAACTGAGCCACAGGAGGCCGAGGAGATCAAGGCGCTGGTGGATGCCGGGGTGGAGGGTATCCCGGAAGAAGACCTCCAGGTTCTAGACTTTCGCCGCTGGCGCGAGGCGTTGGCAAGGGGGTTTGCCGCCCACCATGCAGGCATGCTGCCGGCATTTCGCCACATCGTCGAAGAGCTCTTTGTTCGGGGCCTCGTGCGTGCGGTCTTTGCCACAGAAACGCTTGCGCTGGGCATCAACATGCCTGCGCGAACCGTGGTGTTAGAAAAGCTGGTCAAATTTAACGGAGAGGCCCACGTGGATCTGACCGCCGGGCAGTACACGCAGCTTACTGGGCGTGCGGGGCGGCGCGGTATAGATACCATGGGCAACGCGGTGGTGCAGTGGGCGCCGGCGTTGGACCCGCGCACGGTGGCGGGGCTGGCCTCCACGCGCACGTATCCCCTGGATTCTACCTTCCGCCCGGGCTATAACATGGCAATCAACCTGTTGGGGCTGCGTGGGTTTGATGGCTCGCTGCGGCTGCTGGAGCGTTCTTTCGCGCAATTCCAGGCCAATAGTTCCGTGGTGGAAGACTCCCGGGCCGCAGCGCGCCTGGAGGAGGAGCTGTTGGGGGCGCAGCAGCACCTGCGCGCGGAACTCGAGCGCGTCCTGCCTCTGTTGCCACAGGCCGTTTCTACAGCAGCCACCGCACCGGGCGCCCCCGACGGCCCAGGCGATGAACCACTCAGCGCTGCCACCGCAGAAGCCTTGGCCCTGCTGGAGGACTACATCCAGCTGCGCCTTAAGCTCACTGCGGCAGAACGCGAGGCTAAGCAAGATAAGGCCCGCGGCCACCGCCAGGAAGTAGTCAAGGTCTTAAACCGTCTGCACGTAGGTGATGTCATTGCTATTGCGACGGGCAGCCGCCCCTTGCTGGCGGTAGTCAATGCCCCTGCCAAGCATCACGATGACCCCCGCCCGTGGGTGACCACGGAGAAGGGCTGGTCCGGGCGTATTGACGCCTCTGGCATTGCTAATCCCCCCGTGGTGGTGGGCCACATGGGGCTGCCTAGCTTTGCAGCCAAGAATCCCCGCCGCGCAGTCAAGTACATTAAGGAGTCTTTCCGCACCACTCAGTTCACGCGTCCGAAAAAGATGCGCCTGGTACCACGCGATCGTGGCAATAAGGAGGTCACGGCGCTGCGCCAGGCATTGCGGGACCACCCGGCGCACGCATGGCCAGCAGCCCAGCGGGAGAACCTAGCGCGTCTGGCCCACACTGTGGCTCGCAAGGACTCCGAGCTCGCCCGTGCCCGCGAGGTGGTAGCGACAGCCAAGCATTCCCTGGGTACCACCTTCACGCGCATTATCGACTTGCTGGAGGAAATGGACTACGTGGAGTTCGATGGACACAGTGGTTCCCGCGTCCCACGCGTCACCCCGGAGGGCGTGCGTCTGGCGCATATCCACTCTGAGGCAGATCTGCTTATTGCTCAGTGCCTCAAGCGCGGGGTGTGGAATGAGCTGGACCCGGCTGAGCTGGCGGCAATTGCGGCAATGTGCATCTTCGAAAACCGCAAGTCTTTGTCTGGCCAGGTGCAAGCGCCCACGGAGCCTTTGGAGCAGGCAATGGCGGCCACGCTGCGCATTTACAATGAGTTGGTCGCGGACGAACAGCGCCACCAGTTGCCTATAACTCGCTTGCCCGATGCCGGTTTCTCCCTGGCCATCCACCAGTGGACCGCCGGTGCCCCCTTGGGGTATTGCTTGGCCGCGGCCAATGAGTCCGGTGCGGAGCTTACCCCCGGTGACTTTGTCCGCTGGTGCCGCCAAGTGGTGGATTTGCTACAGCAGATTAATAAGACCGGTTTTGATAATGAAGTCCGGGCCAACGCCCGCCGCGCCATTGATGCCATCCAGCGCGGGGTGGTGGCCATCGGCGCCTAAACCCCTCCTGGCATGATTTCTTCCTGCAGCGCCAAAGTCCCCCGGCGGCACCTTTGAGGAAGAATTTTCTGCCATTATCCTGCGGCTTTAGAAAAGTTTTCCCAAAAGGGGTGACAAACAGGCAGTCGTGCGGCATGCTATTTGACTTAAAGGGGGAATTTACGCCCGCGTCTACCCGCGGCAGTGCGTTGTCTCTTTACTTTCCCTATCCCGCCGTAGCGCTGAAGGACACACTATGCACAGTCACCCATACCCCGGCCTGGCCATCATCGCCGCCTGCCTGGTCACGCTCACTGCTTGCCGCCCAGTTCCCGATACCACCCCAGACCCCGCGCGATCCAGCACTCTTGCTGCAGAGTCTGTGCACACCGAGCTTGCCGATGCCCCTCCGCCCAGCTTCCGCATGCCCCCACCGGGTCCCTTTGACCCGAATGCACCGGGGTTCGAGCCTTTCAAGCCGTGCGAGGACATTCCGGACGAGTTTCTGGCGGGACTGGGGATAACCAAGGATCCTAAGGGGCCGGACAGCTATGAGCCGTATGCGTGCTCAATCCACATTGACGCCGTGGAGGGGCCAGGACTATTTGCCCTGATTGCATACCCCTTAAGTCTTCAGCAGCTTACTGCAAATGGCCCGCTTCGGGTTTCTACTGAGCAAGCGGCCAGGCTAAACGGCAGCGCCGTGCTTGGTTCTCCCGAATTCTTCACAGACTACTATTGCCTCTCCGGGGTAGAGACCCCGGCAGGGTTCATAGCGGTCGACTATTCAGGTTGGCCGAATACACCAAGTGGTAGCACCTTATGCGAGGTGCCAACCAAAATCATCGAACAACTCTACGGGGTGGAAAAATGATCTACATCGATCTCAACTCATATTCACAGGTAACCAAGTCCGTTCTGGACATCGTGCGCCGTATTGCCCGCGCTTCTGCCAACACGTCTGGAGCCATGTCCTCTGCGCTGTCATCGATTGCTGGTGTCAGTGAGGCTGGCGGGATTCATGGTCGGTTTTTGCAGGGGGATCCGGCGTCTGCGCAGAGCTACAAGGTGACGCGTTTTCTCCGCGAACACGACATTGTGTTATGGGCGGGGAGAGCCCCGCGCGCAGAAAATGCGTCACGTTCGTCGACAGCCGGGGCCGTTCATCGTCCCAACCGAAAACCGATTCCAAACTGCGGTAGGCCGCAAAGTCTGCCGAAAGGGAATAGCGCAACTCCTGCCCGAGTGCTCCCTGTAAAGTCATCCTCACAACGCCCCCAGGGCGCTTAGAATTGCCCGCCGGTGGGGCTGGACTGCGGCGGCGGTGGCAAGGCCAAGGTTGTGGCCGAAGGGATCCAGGATGAGGGACTGAATACCGACCACGGCACCAGTGGCGGCACACACGGGCCCGCCACTGTCGCCTTTGATGGCGCAGCTGCGCAAGACTAGCGCGTGGCGCACCCGGGTGGTGCTGGTGCGGGACCAGGCTAGCGGCAGTTGTAGCCAGAGTCGGCCGGGGCGGGTAGCAGGCCCGTGGTGGCTAGTGGCCAGGCCACCGAAACCACAGGTCTCTAGCCGCTGGCCCCACGTGGGGGCGGCAAAAGCCGCCAGGCTTACCGGCGGTGTGGGCCGTTGGAGGCGAACCACGGCCAGGTCGGTGCCGTCGATGGTGCGCACGGCAGCGACTGGGATGCGCAGCAGCGGCCGGCCGGGCAGAGGGACCTCCACGAGGTAGGTCCCCGGTGGGGTGGTGGAGCTGGTGCTTGTAGCAAAGAAATGCGCACACGTCAGCACGAAGTGCGTGGCGGCCACTCCAGGGCGAAGGGTGGGAGAAACCAAGACGCCAGAACACGTGGAACCGCGGTGGCGAATGCGTACTGCATGGACCATGAGTCTCCTTGAATCCAGTGGGTTGGCGGTTGGGGCACGGCGGCAGGTGTTGTACCAATTAGGGCAGGTCAGCAACTACACTACGGGCATGACGTTACTCGAGTCGAAGTTTCCTGCAGAAGTCTATGCCCAGCGTTTGGCCCAGGCCAAG
The DNA here is from genome assembly GCF_011038655.2 of Corynebacterium lizhenjunii. NCBI lineage: Bacteria > Bacillati > Actinomycetota > Actinomycetes > Mycobacteriales > Corynebacteriaceae > Corynebacterium > Corynebacterium lizhenjunii. Next base: position 1,254,091 of record NZ_CP064954.1, on the reverse strand, counting down.
GGCCTGGCAGCCGATTCCGCCCTGGATGCCGTCGTGGTGGGTACCGGTGCGGAGTTTGCATACCTGACCGGTTCCTGGGTTTCTTCCCATGAGCGCTTGACCGCGTTGGTAATCCCAGCCGATGGGGATCCGTTTATCGTGGCGCCACAAACCGATGTCGCTGATCTTGCCGATGCCCCCGTGGCTGAGCTCGAGCTAGCCATCGTAGCGTGGCGCGACGGCCAGGACCCTTATGCGACGGTCGCAGAGGGCATCGGCGAGGGCAGTGGCGGGGCAGCTGTGTGGGCGGTCACCGGGGAACTCCGCGCGGACCATCTGCTGCGGCTGCAGGAGCACACTAGCGCCCGCTTCGTGCTGGCCAACACGGTGCTGGCAGCCTTGTTTAGCGTAAAAGATCCGGAAGAGATCGCGCAGCTGGAAGCAGCCGCGCGGGCCATTGATCGGGTCCATGCCGGGGTGCCGGAATTGCTGGTACCGGGGGCCACGGAAGCCCAGGTGGCAGAGGTTTTGCACCAGCGGATTTTGGAAGAACACGACTCGGTGGACTTTGTCATCGTCGGTTCTGGGCCCAACGGGGCCAACCCGCACCACAGTTTTAGCGGCCGCGCGCTGGAGCTAGGGGATCCGGTGGTGGTGGACTTGGGTGGGACCCTGGGCGCGGGGTATCACTCGGATTGCACCCGCACCTACGTGGTGGGCGGGCCAGAGGCTGCGAGCGAAGAGTTTGTGCAGGCCTACGAGGTCTTGGAACGTGCCCAAAAGGCCGCACGTGAACTAGCCGGCCCGGGCAGAAGTGCGGGTACGGTTGATGAGGCCGCCCGTGAGGTGTTGCGGGAAGCCGGCTACGGGGAGGAGTTCTTCCACCGCACAGGCCATGGGATTGGCCTGTCGGTGCATGAAGAGCCCTTTATCGTCGGCGGCAACCAGCTGCAGCTGCTGGAGAATATGGCATTTTCCATCGAGCCAGGCATCTACCGAGCCGGCCACTGGGGCATGCGCTTAGAAGACATTGTGGTCACCACCCCGGAGGGGATTCGTAGCCTCAACCAGGTGGAGCGGGGTCTGCGCTAAATGAGTGGCTTGGTCATCTTTGGCGGGCGAAGTGAAATTGGTACGGAGCTGGGTACCTTGCTGTGTGCGGGGCGGCCGGTAGTACTCGCCGTTCGCCCCGGCACCACGCCAGACGTCGCCCGCTTTGAACGCGCTGGGGCCAGTGCCGTCCACGTCATCGACTTCGACGCGCTAGAGTCCCAAACTCATGCCGCGGCGGTGGCACAAGCCCAAGAGTTAGCCGGGCCGCTGCACACCGCCATCGTTGCCTTCGGCATTTTGGGGGACCAGGAACGCGCGCAGACGAATCCGGAACACGCGCGTGAGATTGCCACGGTAGATTACACCGCGCAGGTCTCTGTGCTCACGCTGCTCACAAACACGATGGACCGCGGGCACATCGTGGCTTTTTCTTCCATCGCGGGCTGGCGTGCTCGGCGCGCGAATTATGTGTACGGTTCCACCAAAGCTGGCTTGGATGCCTTCTGCCAGGGCTTGGCGGATCGCCTGCACGGCGGGCCTTTGGCGCTGATTACGGCCCGGCCGGGGTTTGTTATTGGGTCGATGACTGCGGGGATGTCCCCAGCACCCTTGTCTGTCGATGCCCCCACCGTCGCCGCCGCCGTCGCCCGCGAGATTCGTTCGGGCTCCGGTCGCAGCACCACCTTGTGGATCCCGGGAAGGCTGCGGTTGTTGGCGTGGGTCATGCGCTGTGTGCCCCGCCCACTGTGGCGGCGCATGCCCCGCTAGAGCAGGAAGGGCGAATCCGCGTCGAAGATAAACCCGCGCGGGGCCAAAAAGCGCGCGATCACCTCGGCTTCGCCCGGGCTTAAGTCCGGGAAACACACCCCGCCCCAGGGGGTAATCCAGGACTCGACGTCCATGTGCGCCAGCAGGTCGGCCACATCAGCGCCCAAGGTGGGGCTAGCAAATCCCGCACCAAGTGCCACACGTTCTTTGCCCAGTTCTATCCAGCCGATGGGTCGGTGGTCAGTCGCCGGAGTCTCCCTCCTTCCAACACCACGGGTCTGCGCGGCCCCCAGGAGCTCACTTGCGACGTCGTGGACACGTGCGCTCACCGCCTCCAACCCCACCCGCACAGCCGGGCTTTCCAGGTGCGGGCTATCAATCTCCGCGTCAGCATCGTGCAACGCAATCGTGATGTCTGCAGCCACGCCGGGCAGATCGAGGGAGATGTGCAGGGGGGTAGCGGGGGCATCGGCAAGCTGGGGGCGCAACGCGGTAGCAAGGGACGGTGCCAGGCGACGGGCCGGGGCAGAAAGGGGAGCGACCAGGACGGGCACGGTGCTCAGCGGCAAGCAAGACTGCGCCACCGCCGCCTGAGCTTGCGCATGGTCTCCGGGATTGACGTCCAACTGCAACGTCGCGTGCGGTCCCACCCCAATGGCCCCGGCGCCGAAACTGCGAGCCAGGTGGGCGATCTCCGTCCATTCGGCGTGGGCTAAGGGGCCAGCAAGGTAAAACTCAAGGCTCATGGTTGCCTAGTCTAAACCTCCACGTCTCTACCTGGGCGGGTAACCATGCGGGATGCCAGGTTAGCCCCTACGGTTTCGGCTACACTTGGGGCCACTATGCCGTTACTGTATTTCTTCTTCTACTTTGTGGTCGAAACCGTGGCGTTTTGGGCGATGGTCAAGGCCATTGGCCTGGGCTGGACCCTGGTAGCGCTTTTTGCGACCATGATTTTCGGGATGTCGGTGGCAATGTGGGAGGTCCGGCGGTTATTGGCCCAGCAAGCCAGCGCGCGCACGCGGGGCAGCACCGGCGCACTCGCGGGCAATGTGGGCCTGACCATCATGGGCGGGCTGCTGCTGACTGTGCCAGGATTTGTCTCCTCCGCCTTTGGTCTGCTGCTCATGTTCCCGCCCACCCGGGCGTTGATGCGCCGGGCGCTAGGCGTGCGCCTGGTGCGCGGTCTAGAAGACGCCGGGGTGCGTTTCTACCAGGCCTCACCCATGGCCGATGCCGCCCGTGCGACCTCCTATGGTTCCTTCAGGGCCGCTGGTGGGCCGGAGGTCATCGACGCTGAGGACATCCCGGCAGACGCTGCAGAGGACATTGATGAAGAGGAAATCACCCGTTGGAGCCAGAACGTTGACCCAGACGACTTCGGCCGCCCCGAGCGCTAAACCGCGCAAGCGCCTGGACCGGGCTTCTATGGGATGGGTGGTGCTGCGCGCGCTGCTCGCCGTCATGTCCGGCGGTTTGGTCTACCTGTCTTATGAACCGCACGGGCTGTGGTGGGCGGGTATCGGGGGCATCGGCATGCTCTGGCTGGCACTGAGCTGGCCGCAGGGCCGGGCCCCTGGGGTCGGTGGGGGCGCCGGCATTGCGGTACTGCACAGCCTGGCGCTGTACATCCTGTTGCTGCCGTGGATTGGGGAGCTGGTGGGCACACTGCCCTATGTGGCGCTTGCCGTGTGGCTGAGCCTATATGCCGTGGTGCTGGGCTGGGGCGCAACCTGGCTCGCGGGCGTGCGCTGGGGCTGGGCAGGCTTTGGGCTGCTGTACCTCGCGGTAGAGCTGCTGCGTTCCTCGGTGCCCTTTGGCGGGTTTAGCTGGGTGCGCCTGGCTTGGGGGCAGATTAATGGGCCGCTGGCGGGTCTGGCTGCCTGGGGCGGTCCTGCCCTGGTCACGGCGGCCGCAGCCCTGGTGGGCACCGGGTTGGTCGCGTTGTTGGTACAGCGCTGCCCCGCCGCACTCCTGGCGGTGTGCGTGCCCCTGGCTGCAGGGGCGGTGGCAGGTGGCATGCCTAAGCCTGCCGATGCCGCCTCAATTCGCGTTGCCGCCATCCAGGGCAACGTCCCCCGGCTGGGCCTGGACTTTAATGCCCAGCGCCGAGCCGTGCTGGCCAACCACGTGGATGTGACCAAGCAGGCCGCCGCTGCGAAGCCGGAGCTGGTGATCTGGCCAGAGAACTCCTCGGACGTCAACCCCTTCCGGGATGGCGAAGCCATGGCGCTAATTTCTAGTGCTGTGCAGGCGGTGCAGGTTCCGGTGCTGGTGGGCACGCTGACGGTAGACGAGGTAGGCGAGCGCAACACCATGCAAGTGTTCAACCCCGGAGCTAGGCGTGCCAGCGCCGGGGAGTTTCACCATAAGAAATACCTCCAGCCCTTTGGGGAGACCATGCCGATGCGGGAGTTTTTCCGGAAGTTTTCAGACATGGTGGACCTGGCTGGGGACTTCAAGCCTGGCAATGGCCCAGGTGTGGTCACCATGGCCGGCCATAAGGTAGGCGTGGCCACGTGCTATGAGGTTGCCTTTGATGGTGCTTTCCGGTCATCAATTCGCTCCGGTGCGCAGATAATGACCACGCCCACCAACAACGCCACCTTTGGTTTTTCTGATCAGACCTACCAGCAGCTGGCCATGAGTCGGCTGCGGGCGATAGAAACTGATCGCGCCGTGGTGGTCGCGGCGACGTCCGGGGTCTCTGCTTTGGTCCACCCGGATGGCAGTGTGTCGCAATCAACCGGGATCTTCGAGCCTGGATATTTGGTAGAGGAGTTGCCGTTGCGCCAGTCCGTGACCCCTGCGGTGAAGTTCGGGGCGTGGATCCAGGGGCTCTTGGTGGCCCTGGGCATTGTTTTGACTCTTGCGGCCGGGCAGGCGCGGCGTTAAATGCTGGCGTTGTGCCCCTCCCGGGGCGGGGCTCGGTTAAGATAGGGAGCGCACGCAACTGGTGCTTGAGATAGCCATTCAACTCAACTTTTAGTGCGAAAAGAGAGAACTATACCCATGACTTCTACTGCCGCGTCCACACTGGTCATCATCCCTACCTACAATGAGATTGAGAATCTGCCCCTAATCACCGGCCGGGTGCGTAAAGCCAATCCAGAGGTCCATATTCTGATTGTGGATGATAACTCGCCGGACGGTACGGGCCAGAAGGCCGATGAGCTCGCAGCTAAAGATGAGGCCTTCCACGTGCTCCACCGCGAAGGCAAAGGTGGGCTGCTGGGAGCCTACATTGCAGGCTTTGAATGGGGCTTGGAACGTGACTACGCCGTGTTATGTGAGATGGATGCCGATGGCTCGCACGCCCCGGAACAGCTGCCGAAGCTGTTGGCAGAGATTGACCGCGGCGCGGATTTGGTTATTGGTTCGCGCTATATTCCAGGCGGGGAGACCGTCAACTGGCCGGCTAGCCGCGAATACCTCTCGCGTCTGGGCAACCTCTACATTTCCGCAGCCTTGGGGGCCGGGCTTGCGGATATGACCGCAGGATACCGCGCTTTCCGCCGGGAGCTGCTGGAGCACTTGGACTTTGAAGATCTCTCGCGTGCCGGTTACATCTTCCAAGTAGACGTCGCATTCCGCGCAGTTAAGGATGGCTTCGACGTCCGCGAGGTGCCCATCACTTTCACCGAGCGCGAGCTAGGGGAGTCCAAGCTAGACGGCTCTTTTGTTAAAGACTCCTTGCTGGAGGTGACCAAGTGGGGAGTGGCGCACCGCAGCGAACAGGCGCAGGAGCTCTACAAGGAAGTCTCTGGCCTGGTGCGGCGCACAGTCAAGGATCTGGACGTGGAGGAGCGCGCAGAGACGGCTATCAATGGCGCCAAAGATTTTGGCGCTGAGTTGAGCAAGTTGGTCAAGCGCCAGCTGAAGCAGCGCTAATTTTACCGCGTTTGACCTTTTATTGTCGCTATAGGAGGGCCCATGGCATCAGTATCCTTTCGCTCCGTATCCCTGACGTACCCCGGGGCGGCCGCGCCTACCGTCGAGGACTTCAACCTGGAGATCGCAGACGGCGAGTTCTTGGTTCTGGTGGGCCCTTCGGGCTGCGGTAAGTCCACCACGCTACGCATGCTAGCTGGGCTGGAGGAGGTCTCGGCCGGTAGCATCCACATCGGCGACAAGGACGTTACCCACCTGCAACCCCGCGAGCGCGACATTGCCATGGTGTTCCAGAACTACGCGCTGTACCCGCACATGAGCGTGCGGGATAACATGGGCTTTGCGCTCAAGTTGGCAGGCATGTCGAAAGAAGAGATTAACCAACGGGTGGAAGAGGCTGCGCAGACCCTGGGGCTTAGGGAGTTTTTAGACCGCAAGCCCAAGGCTCTTTCGGGTGGGCAGCGCCAGCGCGTGGCCATGGGCCGCGCTATAGTGCGCAACCCGCAGGTGTTCCTGATGGACGAGCCACTGTCAAACTTGGACGCCAAACTGCGCGTGCAAACACGCACCCAAATTGCCGCCTTGCAGCGCAAGCTGGGGGTGACCACTGTGTATGTGACTCACGATCAGACAGAGGCGCTGACCATGGGGGACCGCATCGCGGTGTTAAAGGACGGTTACCTGCAACAAGTGGGTACCCCGCGCGAACTCTATGATCGCCCGAATAACGTCTTCGTGGCTGGCTTTATTGGCTCCCCAGCCATGAATCTGGGCACCTTTAGCGTAGACGAACAAGGAGTGGCGCATAACGGTCAGGCGCGAGTGCGGCTAAGCCAGGAAACCTTGGATGCCCTGGTAGTGGAGGATCGCGCCCAAGTGGTTCTTGGTGTGCGTCCTGAGGCGCTAGAAATCGTTCCAGAAGGCGCGCCAACCGAGTGGGCCATTCCGCTTCACCTGGACTTTGTTGAGGAACTGGGATCTGATTCTTACCTGTATGGCCGCGTAGAAGGCGGGAGCATGGGGGTCGCCGGGGATAACCGCGCCGAAGGTGGGGGAGAGGCGACCAGTGGGACGGAGCCGACTGCTGGGGCCAGCGGGGGCATCGGTAGCATAGGCGGCGTGAGTGACACGCCGATGGTGGTGCGGGCCCAACCGCATGCCGTCACGCAGACGGGCAGTGTTATCCGCGTGGCCATTAGCCCTGGTGGCTTGCACGTCTTTTCGGCGAGCACTGGCAAACGCCTGCCGTCTTAGACGCATCACGTCCGCATTAAGTCCGCGGGGCCGGCCGTATACACGTCCGCATTAAGTCCGCGGGGCCGGTCGAGTAGGTGTGCAGGCCCTGCAGATCCGCGCCAGCGCCGACCTGTTCGCCGATCACTGCGAAGTGCGCGAACACCAATCGCCGGGAGCAGCGAGGTTGCTGGTCCCGGCGAGACTGAGGCGACTATTTCTTTTGGTCTTCTTGTTCCTTGAGCAACGCAGCGGCAGTGCGGCGGCGCGAACGCAGGTTCTCAATGCGCTGAGCCAGAAGCTCCTCCAACTCATCAATAGAGCGGCGCTCCAGGAGCATGTCCCAGTGGGTGCGTGGGGGCTTAGCGGGCTTGGCCTCTACGCCTTCGCCTTCCATGAGGGTGCCCCACTTGCCGTTCTTGCACAGCCAATCCTCGGGGATTTCGGCGTCATCAGCAAAGGGGACCTCGAAGATATCGCCGTCCTCGGTGCGGTATTTCACCATCTGACGCGGCGCAAGATCGTGGTCGCGGTCGGTTTCGTAGCTTACGGCGCCCATGCGGCTGCCGCGCAGTACGCGATCTGCCATATCTTCTTCATCCTTAATCTAATGTAGAACGTGAATTGAGCGCTGTCGCAGCGGTGCGAAATCACGGTTATGCAAACAACGGCGCTCAGAAGCACTCAGTATAACGGACCAGGGCGGGTAGATGTTCCCAAAGCCCTGAGTTTGGGCTAAGGTTGGTCCAGTGAAGCGTTCACACGAGGACTCCGCTGCCGTTACCCGTTACGGCACCCGCTCCGGCACCGACAACCGCGCCAATCATTTTGACGTCGTTCACGGGCGGAGGCGCAAGCCCGCAACCTGCCAGTGGTGTGGCAAGGAGCTTCCCGCACCTGGGCGGGGTAGGCCACGCAAGTTTTGCAGTGCCTCGTGCAAGCAGCGGGCTTATGAGCAGCGCAACAACGTGCAGGGAACCCCGATCCCTGCCGATGCCGTAATTATGACCCGGGCCCGAGCGAATGGCCTGCGCGATGGCCTGTTTGAACTGCGGTGCAGCGCGGAAGACATTGCCACCGCAGTACGCGAGGGCGCGGGAAATGAAGAAGTAGTAGACCTTTGTGAAGAACTCGTAGCACTGGCGCGCCGACTGGAGGAATTAAAGTAATGCAAAAGCTGTTGGACAACCGCAAATTGGTGGTCACGGTGCTGGTCGTAGGCATAATCCTGGCCACCGCAATGGCGTTGGGTCCGCTAATTTACTCGCTCATGGTTGGCGGGGGTGTCAAGACCGAAGGAGTGGATGCTTCCCGCACCAAGGCCGCCAGCGTAGAGCTGGACGGACAGTGGAAAGTTATCCAGGGCAGCGCCCAAAATTATAGCTCTGTGGGCTTTACCTTTGATGAGGTCCTGCCTGGCGAGCGCACCACCACGTCAGGTTCGACCACAAATGTCACCGGCCAGGCCACCATTGCAGGCGAGGTCCTGGAACAGGCCTCTGTGGAAGTGGATATGACTCAGCTGACCACGGACAAAGTGGTCCGGGATCGCAACATGAAGTCTAAGCTATTCCATACCGAACAATATCCAACGGCGACTTTCTCCTTGACGCAGCCCACCAATCTGTCCCAAGTGCCCGATGATGGCACTGCGGGCACTGTGCCCATCAAGGGCGAGCTGACAATCAAGGGTCAGACTCAGCCGGTGGAGGCTGACTTCCAGGTTATCCGGGATGGCAAGCACATTGTGATTAGCTCTGACATAGCCATTAATCGCTTGGACTTTGGGGTGGAGACCCCGGAGATGATTGCGGCGACAATCGCCGAGGAAGGCCAAGTAAACGTCCGGCTGACCTTCGCGCAGGATTAAAGGAACGCCCATGACTCCACAACGGATGATTCCGTTCCTGTGGGCGCGCCTGGTGGCGCTGCTGGTTTTCGTCATTGTCGTTGGTTGGAATGCCGTGTGGTGGGCGCTGGCTATTGGCGTGGTGTTGCTGCTCATGACCGGCTATCAGCTCTACATGGCGTACCAAAGCCGCTGAGCCGCCTAAGCGACACGCAAAGACCGGCTGGGCGCCTAATTGACGTGCGAAGACTCGCTAGGCGCCTAATTGTCGCACTAAGACCGGCTAGGCGGTTTAACGTCACGCTTACGCAATGGCGAGCCAGGGTTTTGCATGCACGCATCAGGAACACACGTCAATAACCATCCACGCCAATAATTGTCCGATAATGTACATTATGTCATTTTAGAGATAGGGTGCGCCGCCCCATCGGCCGTTCCCAGCCACCTCACCAAACCCACCGGTCGTGGATCGGCCGCATCGCCGTGTCCGCCAGCCATCATCACCGTGTCCGCCAGGCATCATCACCGTGCCCACCGGCCATCAGCGCACGCGCCCACCGCGGTGCGAGGCACAGCGAGCGCGTGCGGCCGTTTAGGCGGTCGCTTCTTCTGGCAACGGGCGCTTGCGCATCCAAGCGGCAAACATCGCGCCGGTCAGGTTGCACCACGCGGCGGCTAGCACGCCCGGGATGGCTGCCTCGGGGCTAAAGAACTCTAGCGCCAGCGATGACGCCAAGGCAGAGTTCTGCGTGGCCACCTCGATAGCCGTAGTTCGCGCATGGCGCTCGGAATGGCCAGTGACTTTCGCGGCGAAGAAGCCGCCAGCGAAGCCCAGGAAGTTTTGTATCGTCACCCCTACAAAGACCACCAGACCAACAGCTAATAGCTTATCGGCAGACTTTCCTACCACACCCAAAACAATGGAACCGATAACAAAAATAGCTATCCACGGCAACACCGGCAAGACCTTATCCACCAGCTTGCCAGCTACCAGACGCACGCCTAGGCCCAGCAGCACGGGGATCAGCACGGTCTTAGCCAGCGACAGCGTCATGCCCGCGCCATCGATCTCGGTGGTCTCCCCTGCCAGCCACAACATGAGCAAGGGCGTCATAATCGGTGAAACCAGCGTGGATACCGAAGTCATGGCCACCGATAGCGCCACGTCCCCCTTTGCCAGGTAGGCCATCACATTAGAAGCGGTACCACCTGGGACAGAACCCAAGAGGATGAGCCCGATAGTCAGGGCATCGTTAAGCCCCAGCGCCTTGGCCAGAAAGTATGCCGAAACTGGCATGACCACAAACTGCGCCACCACTCCAATAAAAATCGGGATCGGTCGGCGCACCACCTGCGCTAAGTCCGGCAAGGTCAGCGTCAGCCCCATGGAGAACATCACCAGCATCAGCAACTCGGGCACAATCGAGGTAATAGGGGCAACCGTATCGGGAATAATCAGAGCCACGATGGCGCAGGCCAACACCACGATGGGAAAGCCGCTTACAGATAGCCTTTCTAGGCGGCTTATCCCCTCTTGTGCTGCGGGTCTTGCGCCGGCTGCGCCGGTATTTTTCGCCACGGTATCAACTCCTTTGCATATCAGGCGGGCTTTTATAGTGCACGTAGCGTACCACACCACGGAACGCCACATTCCACCCGACGGGATACACGTGGATGGACTTAGGGCGTACTTATGATCACGCCCCGAAAATAGCGGACTACGTTCGAATACATGAAAAAGCTCCTCACCCCCAACCCCGCCCACATTGGCCGGCCCGCTGGCGCAACTGCGCAGCCAGACGCGGTGCCGGCCTCTTTTGCATCCGGTTCCCCGCAAGGCCTCATTGCGGATATGGAGGCCATTGTTGGTGTCGATAACGTCCACGGCCGCGTCTCAGACTTGATTCGCTTTTCTGCCGATGCCGGCCCCTACCGCACCATTCCCCAAATTGTGGTCTCCCCGCGCAATGCCGCCGATGTTGCAGCGCTCATGCGCTACTGCGCCAACCACGACCGGCACATGACGTTTCGCTCCGCGGGCACCTCGCTCAACGGCCAAGCCATGAGCGACGACATCCTGGTGGACATGAAGACCAATTTCACCGGCATGGAGGTTCGCGACGGCGGTGCTGCCTTGTGGTCGCGCCCCGGCGTGGTGCTTGGTGATGCCCAAGCGGTGCTCGGCCGCCACGGCTTCATGCTGGGCCCGGATCCGGGGTCGACGTCGGTATGCACCATCGGTGGTGTGCTTGCGGATAACGCTGGGGGCATGCGTTGCTCCCTGGAGCGCGATAGCTATCACTGCATAGAGGACATGATCTTCGTGCTGCCTTCGGGCACCGTGGTCAATACCGAAAGTGGCGATGCCGCCTTCGCCGCCCAGGAGCCCCAACTCCACGCGGATCTGCTCGCTTTCCGGGACAAGCTGCGGGCAAACACCGAGCTTGTGGAGTTTTTACGCAAGAAGTTCTCCATCCGCAACACCAATGGTCTGCGCCTGGATGCCTTCCTGGATGAGGACGAGCCGGTCCACATCCTCAAGCGTTTGCTCATTGGCTCGGAGGGCATCTTCGGCGCCATTATTGAAGCCACCATGCGCACCGTTGCACTGCCTAAGGTCAAGGCCACGGTCTGGGTGGAGTTGCCCAACCTGCGCGATGCCGCCAGTTACGTCCACCCCATCATGGAAACCGGCGCGTTGGCCTGTGAGTTGCTGGTGGCCGACGTCATGCGCCGCAGTGCCCAGCACTACGACCACGCACCGGAGACCTGGCGCGAGATTGACGATGCCGCCGCTGCCCTCCTGGTGGAAGTCGGTGCCGCAGACGAAGCAAGGCTCCAGGAGGCCATGGATAGCCTGCAGGCTGTGCTTGCCGATGCCCCCTTACTGCGGCCTCTCCAGTTTGAAACCAGCGAGGAGGGCATGCGGGGTGCCTGGCTGCTGCGCAATGGACTCTACGGGCTTTTGGGTTCCGCGCGTCCGCAGGGAACGGCTTATATTACTGAAGACGTGTGCTTCCCGCCTGATCAGATTGGTCAGGCTGCAGCTGATCTTTTGGAGTTGCAGGCCAAGTACAACTACCCAGAGGCCGTCATGGGGCACGCTGCCTTTGGTAATCTGCATTTCTTCATGAATCCGCGCTTCGACGTGCCGGAAGAACGGCAAGCATACGCGGAGTTCTTGGATGAGTTGGCAGAGCTGGTCATCGACAAGTACCAGGGCTCGATGAAGGCTGAGCATGGCACCGGTGTGAATATGGCCCCCTACCTCAAGCACGAGTGGGGCGAGGAAGCCTGGGAGCTCATGTGGGAGCTCAAGGGCCTGATTGATCCGCACGCGGTGCTAGCACCGAATGTTAAGCTCAGCCGGGATCCGGAGATCCACCTGAAGGGTTTCAAGTCCTTCCCCAAGATTGAGGCGGAAATCAACCCCTGTATTGAGTGTGGCTTCTGCGAGCCCGTGTGCCCCTCGCGTCACGCTACTGTTACCCCACGCCAGCGTATTGTGCTGCGCCGGGAGATGGCGCGCCAGCCGGAAGGCTCTGCGGTGCTAGAGCAGTTGCACAAGGAGTATCAGTATGACGCGGTGGATATGTGCGCAGCGGATGGTACCTGCTCTATCCCCTGCCCGATCAGCATTGATACCGGTGCGGTGATGAAGCAGCTGCGTGCACGCGCCGTCTCCCCCGCCGCTGACAAGGTGGCCCTGAGCACTGCCCAGCGTTGGGATCTGGTAGAAAAGCTGGCCCGCGCTGGCATCATTTCTGCAAATAAGGTGGGCACGAAGCCGGTGCGTTTGGGCGCCGATGCCGCCCGGGGCATCGTCAGTCCTGATCTGGTGCCTACAGTGCCCGGGCCACTGCCGCAGGCGGCCTCTCGCCTGCCGCGCACCGAACGTGCCGGTGCTGGTGCGGTGTACTTCCCAGCCTGCATCAACCGAATTTTCGGCCGCCCGGCTGGCACTGCTCCGGATTCCGTCGACCTACCGCGCGCCATTGTGGAACTGGGCAGGCGCAGCGGCCAACCCGTATGGATCCCGGACGATGTAGCCGGGGATTGCTGCGGCACCCCGTGGTCTTCTAAAGGCTACCAAGACGGCTTCGAGTACCAGGCCCGCAAGATTGTCCGCGACCTCTACCAATGGTCTGAAGGCGGGGCGTTGCCCATCATTGTCGATGCCGCCAGCTGCACCCATGGCTTGCTCGACAATGTGCCGCAGGTCCTCGACGGTTCCGATAAGGACAAGTGGGAACAGCTGCGCATCCTCGATGTGGTGGAGTGGTTGCGCGATGAGGTCATCGACTACCTGCCGATTGTGCAGGATCTGGGCAGCATCGCCGTGCACCCCACGTGTTCGACCCAGCACTTGGGAATCTCTGAGGCCCTGGTAGCCCTGGCCAACGCTTGCGGTAACGCCATAGTGCCCGAGGGTGCTCACTGCTGTGGTACCGCAGGCGATCGCGGCCTGCTGCACCCGGAGCTGGTGGAGTCCGCCACCCGGGAAGAGCGCGCAGGGTTGAGTGCGCAGCATTTCGACTACTACGTCTCCGATAATCGCACCTGTGAGATGGGCTTGGAGATGACCGCCGGCCACGCCTATGAATCCATCGCGGTCCTGCTCGAGCGCGCCTCCCGCCCGCTAGTTACTCCCTAGGGTTGCGCTCGCCACCGGGGGCGCGAGCACCATGTACCGGTCACGCTCGCCCCCGGCGGACCAATACCGTTGACCGGGGTAGTTCTCGCCTAGGCCGGAGGCAGCTAGCGGCGCCCGCGGCGGTGACGGTGGACGACGCTAAAGGCCACGGAGTCCAGCATGTTTGAGGCGAAGAGCGCCTCGCGCAACGCGAATTGGTACATCCACAGCCGCCGGTAAACCGGGTCATACCCAGCTGCGGCAGCCTCGCGCAGGTGGCCAGCGAAAAAGGAACGCTGTTGTGCCAGGGACTCGCGATAATGGCTGCCCGTATGCGTCTGGGCTACCGCGCGCAACCCAGTGTGCTTGTCCAGTAACTTGTGTACGTCCTGCGTGCTGGGATAGTCCAGTCCTGGCCAAATAAACGCCTGCAGCCCCCGCACCGCCCCGCGGGCGGCAGGCGACATGGACTCCGTCGCCACCGTGGTTTGGATGACTGCGGTGCCATCGCCGTCTAGTAGACGCTCAATCATCCGCGCGTAGCGCACTCGGTCCGCCTGCGGGAAGGACTCCAGGGCTTCCACACTGATAATGGCGTCATAGTGCCCGCGCCAATGCTTCGGGCCAGGCAGGGGCTGCGGCACAATGTGGCAGGCCACGGCATCGGTAGCTCCGGCAAAAACCAAGTACTCGGCCACATCACGCAAAGCCTCGGCATCGGCGCTAAGCAAGTCCACCACCCCCCGCCTGCCCGCAGACACCACGGCAGCCTGGACGCCGGATGCAGGATAAACCAGCACGTGGGTGCCGGGGCCGACCTGGGCGGCATCGGCAAGCCATTGCGCGGCACGGACCTGGGCATCAGCCAAATCCTCCCGATCCACGGCAGTAGGTTCGCTCAGCGTCGTGATGTCCACAAAATGAGTCTTCCCACGCTTTTCATGAGCCTCAATCGCATGACGCACTGTAGTGGGCACCCCCGTGGAATACACCCCGCCTTGGTGGCTGACGCGGTCGCCGGCATAAAGGCGCACCAAATCAGGGGGCAACTCGCCGCCCGCAACGTCCTGGCGCGGCACATCCGGAGTGTTCGGTGCATAGCCTGTTGCAATCAGCGCGCTTAGTACCTTTACCAAGTGCGCAGAATCCGGCGTGGTCCACTCCCCGGCCAGATAAGACTCAGCAAAACCAATCCAGCCGTGGGCAGCCAGCCGGTGAAACAACGCGTCATGCGCAACTGTCAGATCAGCGTCCGCACCTTCAAGCACCAACTCCGCGGCTGCACAGGCCTTAGCAAAGGCGGCCTCCGCCCGCTGCGCGCGCCAAGAGGCAAATCGCGGCTGCGGTACCGTGGCCACGCTGGGCCACGCCTCGGCGTCAATGGCGCGCAAGTGGTCTTCCACGTACAACCTCTCCCCTGGGTAGACAGCCGGCGGTCTCACCTCCGCGGCGCAGGCAGCTAACGTGACCATCGTAGTGCACGCAGTGCGCCCCTGCGGTGTGGCCCCGCAGTGTGCCCCTGCGGTGTGGCCCCGCGGTGTGACGTAGGCCCCCGGACCGTCTAGACTTATGTGCGTACTTAAACAACTTTTGAGAGGTTACGCTGAACTTATGGCTGAAAACGCTTTCCGCCCCAATGGTTCCCGCCACCACGTCGTCGTCATTGGCGCCGGATTTGGCGGGCTCAATGCCGTCAAGGCCCTGAAGAACGCTGACGTCGATATCACTGTCATCGACAAAAAGAACCACCACCTATTCCAGCCCATGCTCTACCAGGTAGCCACCGGCCTGGTTTCGGCTGGCGAAATCGCCCCGTCCACCCGCCAGATTCTGCGCGGCCAGGACAACGCCAACTTTGTCAACGGCGAAGTCACCGACATCCAGCTAGAAGAGCAGACTGTCACCGTCGAACTCGATGGCGCTACCCGCACCTATGGCTTCGACTCCCTGATCGTGGCCGCTGGTGCTGGCCAGTCCTACTTCGGTAACGACCACTTTGCTGAGTTCGCGCCGGGCATGAAGACTCTGGATGACGCCCTGGAGCTGCGCTCCTCCATCGTTACCGCCTTTGAAAAGGCTGAGCTGTGCGATGACCCGGCAGAGCGCGAGCGCCTACTGACCTTCGTCATCGTGGGTGCCGGGCCTACCGGTGTGGAACTGACCGGCCAGATTGCAGAACTGGCTAACCGTTCCTTTGAAGGCGCCTACTCCACCTTTGCCCCGGGCTCGGCAAAGATCTACCTGCTAGATGGTGCCCCGCAGGTGCTGCCACCCTTTGGCAAGCGCCTAGGCCGCAAAGCACAACGCACCCTGGAGAAGCTGGGCGTAGACGTGCGCCTCAACGCCATGGTGACCAACGTGGACGCAGACTCCGTGACCTACAAGGACATGAAGTCTGAGCAGGAAACCACCATCGAGGCTGGTGTGAAGATCTGGTCCGCTGGTGTGGCTGCCTCCCCGCTGGGCAAGCTGATTGCGGAGCAGGCTGGCGTCGAGGCCGACCGCGCTGGCCGCGTTCCGGTCAACGCCGATCTGACCGTGGGCGAGTACTCCAACGTCTACGTCGTGGGCGACATGATGAGCCTGGACCGTCTCCCGGGTGTGGCCCAGGTGGCTATGCAGGGTGGCGCCCATGCCGCCAAGCTCATTGCCGCCAAGGTGGACGAGGAGTCTACTGCTGATAAGGCAGAGGCCTTTGACTACTTTGACAAGGGATCCATGGCCATCATCTCCCGCTTCAACGCGGTGGTAAAGATGGGCAAGTCCGAGTTCGCTGGCTTCCCAGCGTGGTTGGCCTGGCTGGGCCTGCACATTGTCTACCTGGTGGGCTTCCGCAACCGCGCATTGGTGGCCATCAACTGGATTGGCAACCTGATTTCGCGCGACCGCGGCAACCTGGAGATCACCCAGCAGCAGCGCGTGGCCCGCAACGTCCTAGACGCTCAGGACAGCAAGAAGGACAACGAGAAAGGCAAGGCGAAGGACAAGTAGTCCCCCCGCTACCTAGAAGCATTCCCCGCTAGCAGCACACCGCACACCTTTGCCGGTGGCACGCATAAGCCGCTATCCCCGCACCTTCGTGGGGGTGGCGGTGCTTCACGTTTTGGCCCCCTGCCCCCGGGGAGCTGTTAGACTGACTCACGCAACTTGGGGTGCTCGCGACTTCCCGTCGCGGGCTGAGATGACACCCATGGAACCTGCACTCAGTTAACACTAGCGAAGGGAAACAGTTGTGGATACTTCGGCGATCCCACCCAATGGGCACCGCGGCTCTAGCGCGGCACCACAATCACACGCCTCCGAATTCAACCGCGAGGCCCTCATCAACGCCATTGACACCATGCGCGCCCACAGACCCCTGGTCCAATGCCTGACCAACAATGTGGTCAGCAACTTCAGCGCCAATTTTTTGCTGGCAGCAGGGGCAACTCCAACCATGTGCGATACCCCGCAAGAATCCCGTGCACAGGCCCAGAGCGCTTCCGGCGTGCTGATCAACCTGGGCACTCCGACTCAAGAGCGCTACGAAGGCATGCGGGAAGCCATTGCAGGCGCCAACCAGGCAGGCACCCCGTGGGTGCTTGACCCTGTGGCGGCCGGTGTCCTCGAGCACCGCACCAGCTTCATGCGGGAAGTCCTCCCTCACCGTCCGGCTGCCATCCGTGGCAATGCCTCGGAGATCCTTGCCTTGGCAGGCACCGGCAGTGGTGGGCGCGGCGTAGATGCTACCGATGCCGTCGATACCGCCTTGGCAGCCGCCGTGCAACTCAGCAGCACCTATGGCTCCGTGGTGGCCATCTCCGGCCCGGAGGATGTGATCGTATCCGGCAACACCACCATTCGGCTGTGCTGTGGGCACCCCCTGCTACCGCTGGTAGTGGGCACTGGTTGCGCCTTGGGCGCGCTGACCGCTGCTTACTTGGGGGCCGTGAAGGACCCCCTGGTGGCAGTGACCGCGGCACACGCCCACCAGGGCGCGGCAGGGCAGGCAGCCGCCCGCACCGCCAGCGCACCCGGCAGCTTTGCTGTGGCTTTGATCGACGCACTCTATGACTTGAGCGCCGCAGAGATCGCTGACCTAGTCTCTTGGGAGGTCTCCACCCATGCACACTAATGCGAATGACATCGACTGGTCCCTCTACCTGGTCACCGACCCGTGCGCGGGCGCTGACCTGGTAGACATCGTCCTGGCCGCGGTCTCAGGCGGGGTTAGCGTGGTACAGCTGCGCGACAAGTATGCCAGCGACGCGGAAGTCTTAGCCCAAGGCCGCGACCTGTTGGCCGCCCTGCCGCCTCACGTGCCGTTGTTCATTGATGATCGCGTCGCCGTAGCCGCCGAGCTGGGCTGCCACGTCCACGTCGGCCCCACCGATACCCCGGTGGCCCAGGCCCGCGCACTCCTGGCGCCGGGCAGCATGGTGGGGCTTTCTGTCAAGAACCGCACGCAGCTCGACGCCGTGGCACAACTGCCAGTGGACTCGCCCGCCCGCCCGGACGTCATTGGTATTGGCCCGGTGTATGACACCACCACGAAGGTCGAATCCCCACCGGGCATGGGTGTTGACGCTGCCGCAGCATTAGGCGCGGCCGCGGCCGCTGCTGGTCTGCCCGCCGTGGCTATCGGCGGCATTAAGCCTGACAACGCCGCCCCGCTGGCCAGCACCCACTTCCGGGGCATCTGCACGGTCAGCGCAATTATGCAGTCCCCTGATCCCGCCGCCACCGCACGCCACTTCCTGAAGGTCCTCCACCATGACGTATAACATTCCCCGTATCTTGACCATCGCCGGTTCGGATTGCTCCGGCGGCGCCGGCATCCAGGCCGACCTCAAATCCATCCTCGCCGCCGGCGGCTATGGCATGAGTGCACTCACTGCACTGACGGCCCAAAACACCACCGGCGTGCAGTCCGTGCACGTGCCGCCGCAGGAGTTCCTGCGCGCCCAGCTGGAATCGATTGCCAGCGATGTATCCATCGACGCCGTCAAAATTGGCATGCTGGCCAACGCGGAGATCTGCGCCGTGGTTGCAGATTTCCTGGCCCACCTACCCACCCACACCCCGGTGGTCCTAGACCCCGTCATGGTGGCTACCAGCGGGGATGAGCTGCTAGACGCCTCTGCCCAAGACGCCCTGCGCAGCTTGTGCCCGCGGGCCACCGTCATTACCCCTAACCTCAAGGAGTTGGCGGTGCTCACCGGCCAGCCAGAACCCGGCGACTTCGACACCGCCGTCACGCTGGCCACAAAGTGGGCCCAATCCACCAACGTCGCCGTCGTGGTCAAGGGCGGCCACTTAACCGGCCCGCAAGCAGACAACGCCTGGGTGAGCCCCACCGGCGAGGTCCACCGCGTCGCCTCCCCGCGCGTAGACACCCCGCACACCCACGGCACCGGCTGTTCCCTCTCTGCTGCCCTGGCCACCCGTCTGGCCCACGGCGAGGCCGGCCCCCAAGCCCTGCACTGGGCCACCCGCTGGCTCAACGAGGCCATCGCCCATGCCGCCGAACTCCACGTGGGCAACTCCCCACAATCGCACGGCCCGGTCAACCACAACTACCGCCTGGCTCACCAGGCTGCATTGTGCGACAGCACCTATGACCCCGCCGCACCCGCCCCAGCTACCCCCACCCCAGATCCCGTGGTCTCCGCCGCTGGTCCGCACACCCAAGCCTTGTGGGAGGCAGCCGCCCAGCACTGGCTAGACATCTGCGGGCTGGACTTCATCCGCGGGCTTGCAGCGGGAACTGTGCCCAAGGAAGACTTTGACTTCTATTTAGCCCAGGACGCGCTCTACCTCAACTCCTACGCCGTGGCCCTATCCGGGGTGGCCCAGCGCGACGGGGTTGCAGCACATGAGGCGGCGTTTTGGCAGGCCTCTTCCGTGGAATGCGTCGAGGAGGAGGCCTCCCTACACCGCAATTGGTTAGGCAGCCGCCCTACCCTTGCACCCTCCCGCGTGACCAGGGCCTACACGGATTTCCTGGTGGCCACCACGCACACGGACACCTATGCGGTTGCCGCCGCCGCAGTGCTGCCCTGCTTCTGGCTCTACGCTGCGGTGGGCAAGTTGCTTGCCGATGCCAACCACCCCAACCACCCCTACACCGCCTGGCTTTCTGTCTACGGCGGCGAGGACTTCCTAGACAGCACCCGCCAAGCCATCGAACTGGTGGAACATGCCCTCGAGTCTGCCGATACCCCCACCAGGCGCCGTGCCCAGGATGCCTTCTGCTTGGCCTCGCGCCATGAGGTGGACTTTTTCGACCAGGCCAGCCGCAGGTACGGTACGGGTGGCGCGGAGGTGCGGTAGAGGGGGGCATCGGCAAGCACTAGCCCAGCAGGTCGGCGCCAGGCCTGCTGAGGACTACCACCAAGAAGGTAGAGTTGGGCCCAAAGGGACGCAAGTCCCAGGAGGAAAACTGGGCATCCACCCGGAAGCCTTCCTCCTGGGCTAACTGAAGCAAATCTGCAAACTCCCATCCCCGGCCAGCCCCCAGCCCGACTACAAAACGCCCGCCCGGGGCCAAGGCGTTAAACACATTGCGAAACGCCGCGCCCCGGCCCTGCGGATCCAAAAAGCCCACCACATTCCCGGCAGCCACCGCAAGATCAAATGCGCGTTCCTCGATGGCATCGGTGCTCAAGTCCCCCACAATCCACGTCGCCTCCGGGTGATCGTGGCGAGCATGCTCAATCAAAATCGGATCGACGTCAATACCAATGACAGTATGGCCCAGCTGGTGCAAACGCCCACCCAGACGTCCCGAACCGCACCCAGCGTCCAAGATTTTAGAGCCGCGCTCTGCCATGGCGTCTATCAGCCGGGACTCGCCGTGGATGTCTTGGCCTTGGGCCTCTAACATCTTCCATTTACGCGCGAAGTTGTGCGAGTGCGCGGGGTTAGCGGCGGTGACTTCTTTCCAGGTAGGCATGCGTCATAGTATAGGCGGGGCGTGGGCCTAGCGCTGGAATTACTATGCTCCGGACCTTTTGGGTCTACTATTAACCCGGTTCGGCACAACGCCGGATGCTGATGCCGGTTTTCTTGCCGACCATGACTGTCGATTATTACTGCGCCCCAGGGAGGTCCATGATGGCGGGAGTACCATCTCCGTTCAAGTCGCGTAAGCCGAAGGCGCCCTCCCCGCTGCCGTCACGGGTGCGGGTGCCAGTAGAGCGCGCCATTGAACACTGCCGCGTCTTTGTCGACGGCGTGGCGTTGCCCGGTGAGTACACCCCAGCCGCCGCCCAGCAGGCGCTGCGCGAATACGGGCGCGGGTTTGTGTGGGTCGGTCTGCATGAGCCAGACGAGCACCAGATGACCACGGTGGCGGAGGAGTTTCGTATCCACGAGCTGATTGTGGAAGATGCCGTCCAGGCACATCAACGGCCCAAGCTAGAACGCTATGATGACCAACTTTTTGTTGTGGCTCGTTCTGTCAACTATCGCGACCATGATGAAGTCGATGACAAACGCCAAATCATCTCCACCGGTGAAGTGCAGATGATCGTGGGCGGGGACTTCCTCATTACCGTGCGCCACCGGGCCAAGCTACCCAACCTGGCATATACCATTGGCGAGGACCAAGAACTAGTGGAGCTAGGTCCTGTGGCCATGGCCTGGAAGGTGCTGGACATGCTGGTGGACCGTTACGGGGAAATTGCGAAGCTCCTGGCCATTGAGGTCGATGATCTGGAGGAAATGATTTTTACCCCAGACTCGCAGTTCGATATCGACCGTATCTACATGTTCAAGCGCGAAGTGCTAGAGATGAAGCATGCTATTGCCCCGCTCTCAGATGCACTATCGGCGATGATTAACAACCACAAGGACTTGATTTCGAAGCAGATCCGCTCCTACTTGCGTGACGTCAATGACCATGAGCTGGTGGTCAAGGACCAAGTCAAGCACTTCGATGAGCGTTTAACCTCGCTTATTGATGCCTCCGTGGCCAAGGTTTCCCTGCAGCAAAACAAGGACATGCGCACCATCTCCGCTGTCGTGGGCATGTGGGCAGCCCCGACCCTGGTGGCGGGCATTTATGGCATGAACTTCGACATCATGCCGGAGCTGCATTGGGCGTTTGGCTATCCCTTCGCCATCCTAATTATGGTGGCCGTGGTGGGCGGGCTGTGGCTGTGGTTCCGAAAGAACCATTGGCTCTAGCGTGACTACCCACTGAACCCCCGGGACGTCGGGCACTTCGGGGGTCCGGGGTAAACACCTGCGTTGCCTAGGACTCTGGCGCTGCCACGATGGTACGCAGCACCGACGTGGCCACTAGCGTTTCCTCCTGGAACATGTCCACCACCCACAGCTGTGTGCGCCGACCCACCTGCGTGGGACGTGCCACGCCCTTGATCGTCCCGGAGCGTACCGGTTTGATGAAGTTGGTGTTGTTATTGACGCCCATCACCGCACCGCCAGCGGCTACTATCCCAGCGATGGATCCCAGAGACTCCGCTATCGAAGCATAAACCCCGCCGTTAGCTATGCCCCACGGTTGGTGATGCCCCGGTCCCACCTCAAGTTCCCCGCGTACTTCTCCATTGCTGATGTGGGTATAGCGCAGCCCCAAGGTGGCATCGAAGCCTCGGTTCGCCTGGTTGAGTATTTCCAATTCTTCCGGGGTCAGGGCCCTTTCCCGAGCAGTGGCCATGATCGTCTGCAAGTTCTGAAAATCCTGGTTCATGCGATTAGAGTGTAGCGGCTTTCTCTGCCGCATGGCCCGAGTCACACCAGAACTCCACGTACCTCACGATGCCGCAGTGCGCAAGCCGGATTTCCTCGAAGCTCCGTTTTGTGCGCGGAGTACTTTCCGCCAATGGCGATGCCGTCACCGCGCCAACCGCCTCCCCACCACCGCTGAGCTTTTTGCACCGGCAGTCATGCTTCACCGCGCCACTGGCCACACGCTTCGCTTCCGTTCGCCGCCACCAACCAACCCAAAAAGTAGTCCATTCCCGACAACCGTAGCCAAAATCTCCATGGCGGGTGAGCGCTTCTTTGGCAGTAACAAGTCACATCAGTTCCCGCAGCCGCGCCCCACCTCCGGTGCGAACTTGGCGAACCCCGCGCGCGCCGAAGTCCCGCCCACGCAAGTGCGTTTTAGCGGTGCTTTGGGTGATCCTGGCGTGCCGGATTTGCCGACTGGGGGTCGGTCTATTCCCGCTGTGGTGGGCTTGGTGGTGGTGGGTCGGGGTGTGCGGGGCTGGGGATATACCACGGTGGCCCGCCCCAGGGTGGGAACCAGACAATACGTCCGTTGAGACGCTCGATGATGCCTCTGCCTGTGGGTTTGGTGGGGTCATCGTCGTTGGTGCCGTTGTGGTACTTGCACAGTGGCACTAAATTAGACGGTTCTGTTTGTCCGTTGTCTTTGTGGCGGCGGATGTGGTGGATCTGGGATTCTTCGGCAGGTTTGTTACATCCGGGCCAGGCGCAGGTGGGGTGTTCTGCCCATGCCATAAGGCGTTGCTTGTAAGAAGCAGAGCGAGCCGTGTAGAGATTGACCGGGCCAGCAAAGGGGTGGACGAGGGTGATAAGCCCAATATCAGCTAGTTTGCGGGCTACGAGTTGGGCACCAGTCATGCGTGCGCCGTTGGTGAGCTCTACGGTGATTTCTTCGCCGTCGCCGTGGATGATTTTGTCGAGGTCTTCAAGGCGGATGATGACGTTAGTGCGTACCTGGGGCCTTGCGGCATGCGGGACGGATTCGTCGTTGTCGTCTGCGCCGAAGAAGATGGTGTGGGCAGCATCAACCAACTCCACCGGACTCGGCCGATAAGGCCTGCCCGCAACCCGACCACTGTCGCCATCGTTGCCACCGTCATGGTGGTCAGCGTGAAGGTGGTCCGTGGTGTTGCTGCCGTCGTTCTGATCGGCGGTGTTGCTGCTGCTAAGGTCAGCGTTGGTCTGGCTGCCCGTGGTGTCGGGTTCTGCGCCATTGTGGCCGGGGTCGGCGTTGTTGTCCAGGCCGGGGAGGGACTCTTCCGCTGCGGCTTGGGCCTCTGCTGCTGCTTGGGCTTGGGCGGTGAGGACTCCGTACATGTCGGCTACAGCTTGTGGGGTGTCTGTAATGGACATGGTGTGGTTGCCGTTGGCCCGGCGTGTCATGCGCACGCCGCGCTCGGGGTTGGATTGTTTGGAAGGCCCGCGGAAGTCTGCGGCGGCGGTGTCGTGTTCTTGCCAGGGCAGTGAGCACAGTAGGAGGCGTAGTTCCCAGCGGCGGTCTTTGCTTACGCGGCTGACGTGTTCTTCGATGCGGGTGAGGGTGCGTAGGCTGTGGCCTTGGGTGGTGGCAAAGTCACGGGCAGCGGCTTGGGCGGTAGCAAGGCTTTTGGCCTGGGCTTGGGCTGTGGCCTGGGCTTTGGCCGCGGCACGGTCACGGGCTTCGGACTGGGCAGAACGGTTGCGGGCCTGGGCTTTGGAGGAACGGTTGCGGGAGGAGGGGGCATCAGCAGGCTCGAAGTAGACCTGGACCAAGTGGGCAAACTCTGCGGCAGTAGTACCGTCAGCACCCATGGCCAGGAAGTCCTCGGCGCTCATGCCAGCGCACTCGGCGACTAAGTGGATGCCCCGAGACTGGATAGTAAAGAAATCCCCCGCGTACATGGTGCAGAGTGTACTACCCCGCCAACCACCTGTAAAGTGATTCGCGACACTTCCTGGGGGTGGCTGGCGGACGGGTTTGAGCTGACTAAGTGGACGTTGGCGGCACACAGTAGGATAGGCCGCATGACTCAACCACACGCTACCGCCTCAATTGGTGTTGTCGGCCTTGCTGTTATGGGCTCCAACCTGGCCCGCAATTTCGCCCGCAACGGCAACACCGTCGCAGTGTACAACCGCAGCCCGGAAAAGACTCGCGCACTCGTCGCTGAGCATGGCAACGAGGGAGATTTTGTCCCGGCAGAGAGCATCGAGGATTTCGTGGCCTCCCTGGAGCGCCCGCGCAAGGCAATCATCATGGTGCAGGCAGGTGCTGCGACGGA
This sequence comes from Corynebacterium lizhenjunii, assembly GCF_011038655.2. NCBI lineage: Bacteria > Bacillati > Actinomycetota > Actinomycetes > Mycobacteriales > Corynebacteriaceae > Corynebacterium > Corynebacterium lizhenjunii. The sequence goes on along the minus strand of NZ_CP064954.1, from coordinate 1,229,688 downwards.
TGCTGTTATAGAGCAGCTATGTGAAGCCATGGATGAAGGTGACATCATTATTGACGGCGGCAACGCGCTCTACACCGACACTATCCGTCGCGAGAAGGAAGTCGCTGCCCGCGGCCGCCACTTCGTAGGCGCTGGGATCTCCGGTGGCGAGGAGGGTGCGCTCAATGGCCCGTCTATCATGCCCGGCGGCCCGGTGGAATCTTGGGAGACCCTCGGCCCTATCTTGGAGTCGATTGCCGCAGTGGTGGACGGAACTCCGTGCGTGACGCACATTGGTCCCGATGGTGCCGGCCACTTTGTCAAGATGGTCCACAACGGCATTGAATACGCAGACATGCAGGTCATCGGCGAGGCTTACCAGCTGCTGCGTTACGGCGCGGGCATGGAGCCGGCGGAAATCGCTGAAGTCTTCCGCGAGTGGAACAGCGGGGACCTGGACTCCTACCTCATTGAGATCACCGCAGAGGTCCTGGCGCAGGTCGATCCGGCGACGGGAAGCCCGCTGGTTGATGTGATTGTCGACGCTGCCGGGCAAAAGGGCACCGGCCGCTGGACTGCCATCAACGGCCTCGAGCTCGGTGTGCCCGTTACCGGTATTGCAGAGTCCGTTTTCGCCCGTGCGCTTTCTTCCGCCACGCAGCAGCGCGCCGCCGCCCGCGAGGGCAACCTGCCGGCCGGAACCCTTGCGGCCGATATTGCTGCACTGGGTATCGACCGGGCGGTCTTCATTGAGGATGTTCGCCGCGCCCTCTACGCCGCCAAGCTCATCGCCTACTCCCAAGGCTTCGATGAGATCAAGGCTGGCTCCGAGGAACACAACTGGAACGTGGATCCACGCGATTTGGCCACCATTTGGCGCGGCGGCTGTATCATCCGCGCGAAGTTCCTCGACCGCATCCGTGAGGCCTACGACACCAACCCAGAGCTGCCCGCGCTGATCCTGGATCCTTACTTCAAGTCAGAGCTGTCCCAGCTCATTGATCCGTGGCGGCGGGTTATTGTCGCAGCCACCCAGTTGGGTCTGCCAGTTCCGGTGTTTGCGTCTTCACTGTCTTACTACGACTCGTTGCGCGCTGAGCGCCTGCCCGCAGCGCTCGTGCAGGGCCAACGCGATTTCTTCGGCGCCCACACGTTCAAGCGCACCGACCGCCCCGGAACCTTCCATATCGAGTGGTCCACCGACCGCTCGCTGACCCAAACGGACGCCTAGCCTCCACCATGCCCACCGCCACCGCCTCCAAGAGCTCGTTTACCTGGTTAGCCGTCACTGGCGTTGTCAGCCTAGCTATTTTGTCGCTGATTGCAGAAAGCAGCGCGCTCACCTTTGGCGGTGCGGTCTTGGCCCTAGTGGGCATCATGCTCACTCCGCTAGTTGCTTTCTACCCGGTGTGGGGAGCCACCGCTTACGTGGGCCTGCTGGGCCTGGGCTGCTGGCACACAGAATGGCGCTCACTGCTGCTATTGGTGTGGTCTTTTATGGTCGTAGGCATTTTGTCCTACCGGCGCGGCTGGGTCTGGGCCACTATTTACGGTGTGGTCATGATGGTGCTGTCCATGCTTGATCCGCATCGCAACGGTGAAGCCACGTTCGCCCCACTTCCAGCGCTGTTCCTAGGCAGTCTCTATGTGGTATCGACAATTGTGGGGATGTCCGTGCGGCGTTCAGCGGCAGAAAAGCGGGCTCTCAAGGCCCAGGCGCAACGCCAACGCCAGGCCCTGGCTACCGCCTTGCATGACTCGGTAGCGGCGACGCTGACTTCCGTGGTCATGCGCTCGGAGGCCCTGGCATTACGCTCCGGTGGTGAAGGCTCCGTGGCAGACAACGCCACCGCGATTGCAGAAGACGCCCGCCAAGCCATGGGCGAAGTCCGCGAGTTGTTGCGAGTGATGAAGGACGAAAACCATCAGCTCCGGCCATCCGGAGAGTTCTACCTACCCCAGGAAATCTACGCAGTCGGGACTGGATTAGAGGAGCTGGGCGCCTACTTGCGCAGCCACGGCTTTGTGTGTACTCCCCGGCTTTCTTTGTCCCCGAAGCTCGCTGCCCGGGCGGTGCCTACAGACATTGGACAGATCTTTACCGAACTCGCAGCTAACCTGATCAAATACGCGCAGCCGCACAGCACCATTGGGCTGATGGCGATTGAGCGCGAAGACACGATCCACATTGAGTTGCGCTCAACCACCGCCTCCGCCCAGCCCCCGCGCTACCTCAGCACAGAAATTGGCTTGGAGGACATAGCCAAGCGCATTGCACACGTGGGTGGAAGCTACCAGGGTGGACCCCAGGGCAAGATGTGGGTGACTCGCATCCAGCTTCCCCACTCTGCGCTGCGCCGGGGCCGTTAAGCCGCAGGAATTACGCCGCAGGCATTCAGCCACAAGCACCCAACATAGTAGGATATAACCCACACAGTAATTCGCCCACATAGGAAGGTTCCCACATGCGTTCTGTTCGCGCTTTGGCATCCGTGGCCCTGGCTTCTGCTGCCTTGGTCATTGCGTCCCCGGCAGCTGTAGCTTCTGCCACCCCCGCGCACTCTAGCGTTGGGTTCGTTCCCTACAAGTCCTACATTGAGCAGTACACGGATCTGGTTCGCTGCGATCTCTACCCCACCCGCTGGTGGTGCCACTAGAGTCTCGCCAGGCATGCCGCGCCCATGAGCATTAACGTTTTCATCGTTGACGATGACCCCCTGGTTCGTTCCTCTTTGCGCCTCTATTTTGAGACCACCGAGGACATCCGGGTCGTCGCCGAGGCCAGTAATGGCACCGAGTGCCTGCGTATGCTCGATTCGGTGCCTGCGGATCTCATCCTCGCTGATATCCACATGCCGGGCATGGACGGCATAACCTTGCTGCAGAACCTCAAGACTCTGCAGCACCCTCCCGTGTTTTTGGCTGTGACGTCCTTTGATTCAGATGACACGATGGTCAAGATTCTCAAGGAGGGCGGAGCTGGCTATATTTTGAAGAATCAGCGCCCGCAGTCCATTATTGACGCGGTGCGCGAAGCCGTTCACGGCGGCACCGTGGTGGCTCCGATGGCGATGAATCGCCTGGTAGATTACATTGGCAATCAGCCCCAGCGTGACCCGGTGGCCGCGGCGATTGCCTCCCACGATCTCAGCGAGGGCGAGATCAACGTCTTGCGTCTGCTGGCCCAGGGCAATTCTAATTCCGACATCGCGCAGGCTTTAGGCTACGCGGAGTCAACGGTCAAGAAATACGTCTCCCAGCTCATCGTGACGTTCGGCGCCAGCTCCCGGCTTAACTTGGTGGCCAAAATCCTTGGCGGTGCTGGCTCTTAGCTTGCCGATGCCCCCTTTCCTCCCCGTCCCTGCCTACCGCAGCAGCAAAGCCCCGGAAAGCGTCGAGCTTCCGGGGCTTTGGCACGCCGCATGTTGGGCTGAGCCGCGCGGGGCTGGCAGAACTCTGAGTTAGGGGCAGCTAGCCGAAGACGGGGGCATCGGCAAGCTGAAGTTCAGAGTAGCGGGACTGGGGCGCGCTGATGGAATAGGGCCTGCCGGTGCGGACCCATTCCTGGTCGGTGCTGCAGGTGACGTCTTGACCGGAGGCATCCAACATCATAAAACCCCACACCAGCTTGCCTTGCTCACCAGATTCGAGTGTGTAAGGACCCACGGTCTGGCCAATGGACCAATGCACCTGGTGGACATAGTGGAAGCCATAGGTGCTGCTGAGGTACTTTTCCACCTCCCCCTTCGGGGTGGCCTTGCCCCAAACCTGTGTGGTCTGGGTGCGGGTGTCTTTGACGGTGTGCTTGACCGGAACGGCGTGGTCATTGCGGTTGGCCACGCTGGTGGCATCGGTCTGCTTGAACCACAGCCGTTGTGCCTCCACGTACATGCCCCGCGCCCCTGGCGTGGAGCAATAGGTGCCGGGCTGGTAGTCGTCATTCCAGCGTTGCGGCAGGCGGTAGGCGGCGGCGCTGTCAACGGCGGTGGCTGCACCGCTTCCGCCCACGAGGGCGGCAGTAGCGGTGATGGCGATGGCGGCGGCGCGCACCATGGGCTTGACACGCATCATCTTGTGCTCCTTTGCTCCTGGCCGAGGCCGGTTTTGCCTGTAAGTGGGATTAGTTGAACTGAATGTTGTCGCGGGCAGAGACCTCCACGTGGCGTTCTGCCGGCAAGGTGGCGGTAAACGTCTGGCCAGTGCCCTGCCAGGTGCCGTCTTGGCCGCAGACGGTCTTTTCGCCGCGGAAGTCAGAGACCACCCAGCCCGCGCGCATCACAGCGGTTTTGCCTGGGGCCAGCGGGTATGGGCCCACGGTGTCGCCCACCTGGTAGGACTGGGTGTCGGTGTAGCTGGCGCCGAAGCTGACGTTGACCAGCTTGACTATGTCGAAGTTAATGCTGGCGGAAATGTTCCACGTCTTGGTCTTGGTCTCTGTGATGGTGCGGGTAATGGGCAGTGGCTCACTGTTGTAGTTGGCGATGGTCCACGCGCCGGCAGAGCCGTCGAAGTAGGTGCGCACGCGCTCGACGGTCTGGCCGGTATCGCCTGGATTAGCGCAGGCCGCGCCAATGGTGGTGGGGTTGGCCGGGCCGAAATTGCGGGTGGGCAACGCGGTGGCCGGTGCGGCCACCAACGCGCTCATGGCGGCACAAGCAACCACGGAAGCCGAAACCCGGCGGGACATGCGACGAATGGACATGGGAGTTCTCCTTCGAGGATCAAACTAGATGAATTGGGGGCAAGCGGTTGGTCTAGTACCGCGCCTGGGTGGGAACGGGCAGCTCACGCCAATCCGGTGGGGTCACGTCCACCACGCGTTTGGTGCCGTCTGGGGCAGTGATGGTTGCCTCCGCCCAAAATCCCGTGGGTGCCGATGCCTGCGGCAAGCGGTGAATCATGCTGTAGGTACCGTCGCGCCCGCAACGTAGCTCGCTATAGTTCACCCGCAACATGGTGGTGCCATACTCGACGCGCACCCGCTCCCCTGGCTTGAGCGCAATGGGCTCCAGCGGGGTGCCCACGGGCATGTAGGCGCGGTGGACGGCATCGATAGACTCCAGCCACCCCTGTGGCAGGCGGCCGAAGTTGCCCATCCACGTCATATTGCCGTTGAACTTGGCGCCCACAACATGGTCGGTAACACCCCGGTAGGTGTAGTCAGCGTCCGTCCAGTTGAGGAAATCTTGCGAGTAGCCGGGCTTGCGGAAGGTCGGCGCCACGCCCTCAATGCTGTGTGGGTGCCACTGCCTATCCTGCGGGCGACAAGCCTGGCCCTGCTCCGGCCACTGCTGGCGATCAAGCTCCACGCGCGGCGCTATGGAGTAATCGACCTTCTCATCTGCAATCTTTTCCAAGCTGGGGCCGGACATGGTGGTATAACCGCCATCGAGCACCCGGCTGTTGGCCCCCGGTGCACGCGCCGGGATCTCCAAGGCCTGGTCATCTACTGATCCATCCGCCCGGATGATGTACGCCCACGCATAACGCTCCGCAGGACCTGTACCCCGGATCACGTCCGCGCCGGCGTTATTGCCAAAGAACCCATCGCGACACTCCACCATCATGGAGACAAAGTCTTTTTCCACCGTGCCGTACTCCACACGGAAAGACTCGCCCGGGCCCAGCTCAATCGGGCCAATGGTTTCGCCTTCAATCCAGCCGTTAGACAATGTCAGCCCAATGTCAGACTTCGCGGTGGTGTTCCAATTCGACGGCAGCTTCGCAGCCGAATTGGCCTCAATCTTGTGGTTCGTCCCCGACTCGATGGTGGCGCTATAGTTCACCTTCTGCTGGGTGGTATTAGTAAATTGCACCGTGCCATCAGACAGGTAGCGACGGGCGGTCTCCCCGTAGCGCCAATCCGGGTAGCCCTCCGCGTGGGCCTGCGCGGGATCGCACTCCTGGTACATCCTGTCAATGGGAAAACCCTGCGGGATTCCTGGAATCGCCGCCCGTGCCGGGATCGGGGCTAGCCCCACGCCGGCGACCGGAACGGCCAGCAATGCTGCGGCCACTGTGGCAACAACACGCCGGGCGCCGCCGGTGTTCGTGCGAAACATACGCATATTGTCCTTATCCCTTTAACTCTTATTCATTTGCCTCACACCTGCACCGTGTGAGCGTGTGCACATCACACGCTAGGCCGCTACACAGGCAACAGCAAGCTTGCCGCGCCTAGAGGATACTTTGGTGGATCGGAGGGCTAACCTGGGCCTTTAGGGGGCATCGGCAGCGTAGGTGGCACTTTCTCCGTTCCCGACGGCGCGCAGGAGGCTACTTTCGTACACACCCGCGCCCCCACCCGCTAGGATTGGAGCCAATGACTACATTTTCTTCCCTGGGACTTCCCCGGGACATCGTGCAGGTTCTTGCGCGCCAAGGCATAACCACCCCTTTCCCCATCCAGCAAGCCGCCATTCCAGACGCGCTGGCAGGCAAAGATATTTTGGGCCGCGGCCCCACCGGCTCCGGCAAGACCTTTACCTTTGGCCTGCCCACCCTGGCGCGCCTGGCAGGAACCGGGGCATCCCGGCCGGGCCATCCCCGCGCACTCATCCTGGCGCCCACCCGTGAACTTGCCGCCCAAATCCAGCAGCGCCTGGACGAGCCCGCAGCCGCGCTGGGACTGCGCGTGTTGGCCGTGGTAGGCGGTGTGAACATCAAGCAGCACATTCGCCAGCTAGCCCGCCCCGTTGACCTGCTTGTGGCCACCCCTGGACGCGCTCAAGACCTGATCGACCAGGGCTACCTAAAGCTTTCCGATGTCCGCATAACCACCCTCGACGAAGCCGACCAGATGGCAGACATGGGCTTTCTGCCACAGGTGCGCAAGCTGCTGCGCCTGACCCCCGCCGATGGCCAGCGCATGTTGTTTTCTGCCACCCTAGACGGGGACGTAAACAAGCTGGTTAAAGAGTTTTTGCACCAGCCCGCCACCCATTCCACCGCCCCCGTGGAGGCCGCAGTAGACACCATGGAGCACTTCGTGGCCTACGTAGGTAACCGCGATGACCGCAATGAGGTAGTGCTGCGTTTGGGCGCCCGCCCTGGCAAAACCATTATGTTCATGCGCACCAAACACGGCGTGGACCGGCAGGCGAAGAAGCTACGCCGCGCCGGGATCAACGCCTACCCGCTGCATGGCGATAAGGGCCAGGGTGCGCGTACTCGCGCCATCGAGGGCTTCGCCTCTGGCGAGGTCCCCGTTTTGGTGGCCACCGATATAGCCGCCCGTGGCATAGACATCCAGGATGTATCTTTGGTGGTTCACGTCGATCCCCCTGCAGAGCACAAGGCTTACCTGCACCGGGCTGGGCGCACGGCGCGTGGCGGGGCATCGGGCCGCGTGCTCACCCTGGTCATGGATGAGCAGCAAACGGAAGTGGCAACGCTCATCCGCAAAGCCGGGGTCACCGCCGCCACCGTTGATCTCACGGACGTCGACTCCCCTGCCAGCGCCCCCGCCCTCACCAGCCTCTTCGGCGCCGCCCAGCCCTCTGGTGTCCCACTGCCGCCGCCTGGTCAGCCTGATGACCCCGCGTCTGCCAGTTCTGCCCGTTCTACCCGCGCTGCGCGCTCGACGCACTCGACGCGCCGCCGTCCGACAAGCAAGGCAGGAAGGTCCGCCCAAGGTCGAGGCACCGGCAAAGGCGCCAGCAAGGGTGGCGGCTCCAGCCGCGGTGGCAACGCCAGCAAGGGCGGCCAAGCTAACCCGCCACGCGGACAACGTGCCAACCAGCCCCGCAAGCGTTCCCGCTAGCCACACTCCAAGGAGTATTGATGGACTACCTGCGCCCCAGCCACTGGCGCGAGCGCCAAGAAGCCCATGAGGCCGCCGCGGATGATCGTTTGTCCCGCTTCCGTCACCCGGGGTCCTATCACCCGGTCTATGACTTCCTCTTTGAGTATTATCCAGTTCGCCCCAGCCACCTGCGCCGCTGGCACCCGGGCTTCGGGGTGGCCGTGTCTGGCGATGCCCCTCATGCCACCTACCGCGACTACCGCACCGTCCCCGGCCCCGATGGTCCCGCCCACACGGTTGACCTCAAGGCTTTGTGGGCGCGGCGTGGGGAGTCTTTTATCTTCATGCGTGATCTCATGGCGCGCACTATTGATAACCCGGCCACCTTCGACTGCTTTGGCCTGCATGAGTGGGCCATGGTCTACCGCACGGATACCCCGCGCCACGACCTCCCGCTGCGGCTGGGTGCTGAAGGCACCAATGCGGTGGTGGAATCCCACAGGCTCAAGTGCACGCACTATGACGCCTATCGTTTCTTTACTCCCCCGGCTCGCCCGCTGAACTTGACTGTCCTTGAGCGCGCCACCCAGCCCGAGTGCGACCAGTCAGGCTGTGTGCATGCTTCCATGGACGTCTACAAGTGGGCGTGGAAGCTAGGCCCGTTGGTGCCTGGTGAGTTGTTTTTGCAGGCCTTTGATGTGGCCGTGGCCGCGCGCACCTTGGACATGGAGGCCTCCCCCTATGACTGCCGCGACTGGGGTTTTGGAGTGGTGCCCATTGAGACGCCGGAGGGCAAGGCTGAGTACGTGCGCCGCCAGCGCGAGCTTGCCCGCCGCGCCACTTCCTTGCGCCGGGAGCTCATTGCGCTTGTCGATGCCGCCCACACCGCCGCCACTGCCTCCCCCTAGGCGGTTCCGGTTAGGGCTTGGTAGCTTTTGAATAGTAGCTACGGGTGCAGCTCTCGCGTCTCCGTCTCCTCCCTCAGGCTTGCCCGTAATTCCCCGGCTATGAGGAATTCCCCGACTATGAGGCACCGGTTCCAGGGAACGCGGCTTGTCGCGCGGTCCAATACTGTGGTGGCGGCTAGACTTGCTGCAACGATTTGTTCAGTTTTGGTTGGCTTGCGGGTATATTTCCGCGCGCCGGCGGGAAGGACTTCAGGGCTGACTATGGGACGCCACGCTAACGGGAAGAATACGTTTGCCATGGCTTGGTGGGTGGTGGCACTGCTCATCGCCGTGAGTGCGGCGCTGGTTTTCGGCGCCGTGTGGATTGTGGCCAACCAGAATGATTCGAAAGCAGACGCTACCGCGCAGCCCGCCGCCCCCAGCCGTGTGGAGTCCACGGTGGCATCCACCACGCAATCGTCGGCGCCTTCGTCTAGCAGCGTCCCGGAGGCAACTTCGTCAGAAATGACCACTTCCGAGGCCCCGAGCTCCGCGCCCGCACCTGCACCTGCACAGGCGCAACTCAGCGATACCCTCTTCCTACTCGACACTTCCGCCGCCATGGCCCAGGCCTACCCTGCGGTAGCTCCCGTTCTTGCCGATGCCGCCCGCCAAACCAGCGCCGCAGGCCACGCCGTAGCCCTGTGGAACTACTCCAGTCCCCTGTCAGCTACGGCGCGCGTGGGCTACCGAAATAACGTGGGCTTCGGTCCGGGCGAGCCCGTGGCCCAGGCCGTAACCATGTTTGGCACTGGCGGCTATACGCACACACGCTCTGCGGTGGTCGCCGCACTGGCTCACGCCAACGAGCACGCCAAGGCCGCCGATACCCCCACCCGCGTTCTCCTTATAACCTCCGGCACCGAGCCGGATATGGACGACGCAGAGTTCCGTTCGGCGGTGAGCAACGCCACCGGTGGCTCCGTTCAGCTCGCCGTCATCCACGTCGGCGACACTCCAGACGAAGTCCTCAAGGACACCGCGGGCCAATTCGCGGAGGCCAACGCCGCCGATTCTAATTCGATGCGCCAAGCCCTAACAACCGTTGCCGGAATCATGGATTAGTACTGCGCGATACATCCAAGACGAAGAAGGCCTCCAGCGAAAACCCGGAAAACTAATACAAAGCCCCGGCCGTTCTTTAGTGGCGATTCACTGAAAGACGGCCGGGGCTTGTGCGTTTGGTGGTTTAAGAAGTGCGGCGCTCGCGACGGGCAGCTAGTTCGTCGAGGCCCACGACGTTGTCGGTGAACATCTCATCCACGCGCTCGGAGGGGAAGTCCGCAATGGTCCCGGTAAGCTCCTTCACAATGCCTGGAACAGCGATGCCGAATACGCCCTGGCCGCCTGCCAGGAGGTCAATAACTTCCTCGTTGGAGCGGCACTCGTAAACGGTAGTGCCATCAGAGACAAGGGTTAGCTCGGCCAGATCATTGACACCACGATCGCGCAGGCCATCTACAGCGAGGCGAATGTTTTGCAGTGAAATACCGGTGTCCAGCAGGCGCTTGACAATCTTGAGCACGAGGACGTCTTTGAAGGAGTAGAGACGTTGGGAGCCGGAGCCGCGAGCGGTGCGGATAGAGGGGCTAACCAAGTTTGTGCGGGCCCAGTAGTCCAGCTGACGGTAGGTAATCCCGGCAACCTGGCAAGCAATCGGCACGCGGTAGCCCACTTCCTCATCAGGGCCGAGGTCAAACAAGGACTCCTGGACGTAGTTGTTATTGCTCACGGTGTTCTCCATTGGTCTTGGGAGACTAAGACGTCTCTAAAGCTTCATTAAATGCGATGTCGGCCGTGCAGTCAATCATCCTTAAGATGCAGTAGATGCCGCGGACCGTGCAAACTCTTAAGTAGAACTTTAGACCCTTTGCAGCCCATTTGCACCATTAGTCACAGGCGTGTCATTACATCACTGGAATTTACCCCCGCTACTCCCCCACGTCGAAATCGTCTTCCTCGACTCCCAGGGAGCGCATTAAATCCGCGAAGTCCCTATCTGCTTGGAAGTCATTAGGCTTCGCAGCACCGGCAGAGTCCTTGCTCTTGCGGTTGCGCTTATTCTTCTTGGCCACCTTGGGCATGGTGGTATCCAGGTACTCCTCCAATTCTTCTGGCGTGGTGTAGACGCCAATTCGCTTGAGCAGGGTCTCCTCAATTGTGAACTGCGCCCCAAAGTGGTCAGCCATGATCACGGCCTCCGACACAGCCATATCTCCCATCAGGCCATCACTATTGCGCACCGTGAAGAAGAAACGACCGCGCTCGTAGATGGACATATTCACACTTTCCACCCCACCCATCGCTTCTGCCGAGCGAAGCAGCGCGTCGATGGCGCGGTAGCGGTTGTCTTGCTCCCCCTTGAGGTAGACTTCCGCCAAGTAGGGCTCATAGCCAGAAGCCCACACCGGGATAACCAGCTGTTCCTCGGGTTCCACAAAAACGAAGCAGTGTACGGTTTCCATCTCGTCTTCTTTGACTCCGACCAATTCCAGCTTGCGCAGCGTCATAACGGCATCCTTTCAGTCACGGCAATGTGGGGCCAAGTGTTGTCCTGTATTGTGCGTTGCCGATAGTCTACCCCGCCCCGCGGACACAAAACCCCGCTGTGCACCTGCGCTTGCCTCCTGAAGAGGCCTGGCGGTGCACGGCGGGGTCTCGGCACTGTCAAAGCTGCGAGGTTAGGGCTGGTACTCGCTGCGCAAGTCGGTCTTGAGCAAGGTACCGTGCAGGGAGACCACCAGGGCGGCCATCTGCTGGGATAGCTCTTCGGCTTGCTGGCGAGCGGTGTCTGACTTGGTAGTGGCCACTGGGTTAGCCACCTGGGCAATAAGATCGGCGTGACGGCGAGCGTTATTGCGCAAAGTCTTAATCTGGCGCGAATCGAAACCAAAGGCCTTCAGTGCCAGGGCGGTGGAAATCACCGCCACATCATCAGCAGTAAAGAACCCAGAGACATCCGGGGTGACCAACCCCAGCTTGACCAGGTTGGCAACCTCTTCCTCCGTGGTGTTTGCCTGTGCGGCAACGTCGGCATCGGTAAGCCTAGTGACAGCCGGAGCGCGGAACTGTTCCGGAGACACCAGGGTCTCAGCCTGGCCTGCCCCCACAATAGCGGTGACCTGACCGGAGTCCATGGCATCAAGCTGTTCCTTGATCACCTTCAACGGAGTGTAGTTGTCCCGCTGAGTGGTCAAGATGAAGCGCAGCCGATCAATGTCGGCCTCCGTAAAACGGCGGTACCCAGAGGCAGTACGCTGCGGGGTAATCAGCCCCTCGGACTCCAAGAAGCGAATCTTGGATACGGTCACATCCGGAAACTGCGTATTCAGGGTATTAAGAACCACGCCAATGGACATGGTCTTAGCTTTCTTGGCGCCCGCCTGCCCTTGCGGGCGCACGGCTGCCGAGCTGTGTCGTGCTGCGTTCACTAAACTACGCTCACCTAAAGATCGAAACGGACGGGGTAACAGACGTGGCGCGAACTAAGCCTGACCAGCGATAAAGACCAAGCGGAACTTGCCAATCTGAATCTCATCGCCCACGGCCAGCTCCTGAGAGTTGCGCGGCTCCCGGTTGACATAGGTGCCGTTGAGAGATCCCACATCGACAACCTCAAACTTGCCGTCATTGATGCGAAACTCTGCGTGGCGACGCGACACCGTGACGTCGTCCAGGAAGATGTCGGACTCCGGGTGGCGGCCCGCGGTGGTGGTCTCGCGGTCCAACAAGAAGCGGGCCCCAGCGTTGGGACCACGCTTGACTACCAAGAGGCCCTGGCCAGCGGGTAGGTTATCTACGCTAAGCGCGGCATTATCGGAAGTAGCAGCGCCGGACTCCATCTCCTTCAACAGGTCTGAACGGAAGACGGAGGTGGTCTCTACCTGCGGCTCCGGGGTTCCAGTATTTTCGCTCATCATTTCCTCCGATGGGTCGGACCTACACAATTACTGCCTACCAATCATAGCCATGTATCCGCCACAGCGGTTAAGTCGGCCTAAAACTGGCTGAGTTTGACTCCTAAAACTGGCTGAATCTGACTGAATCTGGCTAACGGAAAATGTTGCCAATACCCCGCAGTACGGAGTTGCCGCTTCCCGCCAGGGGGTTATCAGAGACCATGTATGTCCACGTCGCGCTTGGTCGCGACAGCCCGGCGTCCTCCAGATGGGCGCCTTCTGCATCAATGCGCACTGTGTTAAAAGTCTCAACGGCCTTATCCACCGCATCTTGAGCCAGATGCTTGAACTCGCGCACAGCAATGCGGTGATACTCCGCAATCGGGGTCTCCCGGGCAATCGCACGCAGGTGAATGGACTCACGCACGTCGTCCATCACCTCCAAATGATCTGCCCATGCCAGGTCCAGGTGATACAGCATGATGGTGCGCGCCGCCCGCTCTAGCACCTCTTCGTCCAGGCCGGCATCGCGCAACTCGGCGGCGCGCGCCGGCGCGCGTTGGGAAAGCTCCTGCCAGGCTTGATCACTGTCCAAGAGGTTGGCGCGACGCTCGTCGATGATAATGCGCTGATCTGCCAACAATTGGTTGTACTTCCACGTCTGGGAGTGGATCTCTAGCAACTGGCCTTCGGTGACGCGTTGGCAATGGGCGATGAAGTCGCGTACCCGCTTAGAATCCACCCGGCCGGAGGCATCCGGTCGCGCAGATAGAGACTCGTCTTCGCCACCTTGGCGCACAACGTCGTCTTCCAGAGAGATGAAAAACACGCTAGTCCCCGGATCGCCTTGGCGCCCTGCCCGTCCACGCAGCTGATTATCCAGCCGGGACGTGCGATATCGCGAGGTCCCGATTACAGCCAAGCCGCCCAATGCAATGACCTCAGCGTGGTCGGCGCCGTCAGCCCCGCCGAGCTTGATGTCGGTGCCGCGTCCAGCCATCTGGGTAGAAACCGTTACCCGGCCCAGATCGCCGGCCTGGGCAATAATGCCGGCCTCCTCCGCGTCATTTTTAGCGTTGAGCACATTGACCGCAATCTCGCGCTCATGCAAAGCTGCGGCTAGCTCCTCAGACTCCGCCACATCGTGGGTGCCTACCAAGACGGGCTGCCCAGTGGCGTGAATCCGTTCAATCTCTTCAACGATGGCCCGGTTCTTCTCCGCGATGGTGGCATAGACCCTATCGGCCTCATCTACACGCTGCAGTGGATTATTGCGCTCAATGACAGACACCCGCAGCCCATAAAACTCGCGGAGCTGATCAGTCGCCTCTACCGCAGTACCAGTCATCCCGCACACCAACGGGTACCGGCGCATCAACTCCTGCAGCGTGATGGTGTCAAGTATGCGTCCGCCTTCCGAGACCTCTAGGCCCTCTTTAGCTTCTACTGCGGCCTGGAGGCCATCAGGCCAGCGCTGCAGCTGTGCTACGCGGCCGCGGGAGGCATCGATAAGCGAAAGCTTGCCCTCGTTGACAATGTAGTGAATATCGCGGATAAGCAGGGCGCGCGCATGCAGCGCCAAGTTCACCTTCACCAAAATAGTGCCGATATTTTCCTCCGAGTACAGCGAGTCAATCCCTAACTCCTGCTCCACCCGCCTGGCGCCTTCATCAGTCAGAGACACCGCGCGGCCATCGTCATTGATCACATAGTCTTGCCCCTCCCGCAGGCGAGCGACCACGGCCGTAATCTGGCCGGTCGGCGCCTCTCCTGGCCGGTTGCCAGCCAACACCAACGGCACTAAGGCCTCATCGACCAGCACGGAATCAGCCTCATCCACCAAGGCCACGTCCGCACGTGCCTGCACAGCCTGGCTGCGCTCCGTAATCTGGTTATCCCGCAAGACATCAAAGCCCAACTCCGCCACCGGCGCGTAGACAATATCGGCCTGATACGCCTGGCGGCGCTGCTTCGCATCCAGCTCCTCTGTCACCGAATCCACACTCAGACCAAAGAATTCCACCAAGGGCCGCATCCATTCGGCATCACGCCCAGCCAGGTAATTATTCACCGTCACCAAGTGGACTCGCTTGCCAGTTAAGGCGAACCCGGTAGCGGCCATCGCGCCCACCAACGTCTTGCCCTCACCAGTGGCCATGTGGATCACATCACCTTCAAGCAGGCGCAGCACCGCCTGGGACTGCACATGGTGCGGCGCCATGCCCAGCGTGCGCTGGCTAGCCACAGCCAAAGCTGCCAGGAATGCTGGCTTGTCCGCGATGGCACCTGCGGCCACGGCCGCACGGGCGGCGTTGGCCACGGCGGCATCGTCAAGCTGTGCTAAATCTGCCGTGGCAGCAGCGGAACCATCCACAATGGCCTTGGACTTTTTGTCGTTGCGCTCAGACTGCGCCCCCATCGCCTTCCAGAACCAATCAAATGCGCCCATGTGTGCCCTCCTCGGAAAATACGTACCCACAAGACTTTAATCACCTCTGGCTCCCCTGGCCTAACACCACCCTGGTTAGGCTCGCTATTGTAGAGCGCATGCACTCCGTGAACGTGACTGTACCTTCAAGTACGGGTACTGCGATGGCCGGGACCATCGATTTCCCAGATTCACCACCCGTAGCATTCGCCATTTTCGCGCACTGTTTCGCAGGCTCCCGGCACACCCCAGGGGCGGCGCGGACGTCAAAGCAGCTGACTAATTTTGGAATAGCAACGCTGCGCTTTGATTTTCCGGGCCTAGGCCAGTCCGAAGGGGACTTCGCGGATACCTGCTTTAGCCAAAATGTTGCCGATATTCAGGCCGCCGCCACTTGGTTGGAGCAGCACTACCGGGCCCCGCAGCTGCTCATGGGGCATTCCCTGGGCGGTGCCGCTACCCTGGCAGCCGCCAGTTCCATCCGTTCTCTGCGCGCTGTGGCCACGCTGGGCGCGCCGTTTGATCCTGCCCATTCTGTTTTGCACTACGCCGATAAAATTGGTGAAGTCGATGAGCACGGGGAGGTCGAAGTAACCCTAGGCGGGCGAAAATTGACCATTTCGCGGACCTTCTTGGAGGATCTGGCAGAGACCGACCCCATAGTGTACCTGCGCAGACTGCGCAAGCCGCTGATGGTGCTACACTCGCCGATTGATCAGACCGTGGGCATTGATAACGCCCAGAACATCTTTAAATCCACCCGCTACCCGAAGTCTCTGGTGGCGTTGGATAAGGCAGACCATTTGCTTACTAAGCAGGGCGCCGCCGCCCGTGCCGCTGATTTGATTGGCGCGTGGGCGGAGCAGTTCCTGGTGCCGGACAACTCCCCCGAAGAAGTCGACATCAACACCGCGCTGACCCACAAGGCCATCGGTACCAAGTATGGCGTGGTGGCGCGCAGCAATAACCGGGAGGTGTTTGCAGACCGCTCCAAGGCCGACGGCGGCAAGGGTCAGGGCTTTACTGCCGAGGGCCTGTTTATGTCGTCGTTGTCAGTGGCTAGCACCCAGCTGATTTTGGCCGCAGCACGCAAGGACCCCACCCTCAAGGTCGAGGATGTCTCGGTGCGGGTCGAGCAGCAGGGCCCGCAGGCCTTTGTCCGGCACATCAACATTGTGGGTGAACTCACCGCTGCCCAGCGCGAAGAGTTGCTTGCCGCCGCGGCCCCCGCCCACTTGCCAGTGCTCTTCTCTAGCATTGAGCTTGCCGATGCCCCCTAAACCGCCCTCTCAGCTGCCGCCAAAGCGTTGCCCGTGCGGCACCGGATTATCCTTTGACCAATGTTGCGGCAAATACCACGCGGGCCAGCCCGCCCCCACTGCTGAGGCGCTGATGCGCTCACGGTTTAGTGCGTTTGTTACCGGTGATAGCCGCTACCTGCTAGACACCTGGGACCCGCGAACACGTCCCAGCGAGCTCAACCTCGAAGATATGCCGGTGCGCTTTTACCGGCTGGAGATTGTGCACGCCGAAGGCGGTGGATTGTTTGACAGCACCGGCGTGGTGGAATTCGAGGCCTTCTACAAAGGCGCGGCTAGCGGTTCGCAGCGTGAGCGCTCCACCTTCCACCGGCACAACGGCCGCTGGTACTACAGCTCCGGCGAGGTAGAATAGTCCCGCAAACGCCCGGCTACCTGGGCACTTGGCCACCGGATTGCAATGGTGTAATCTTGAGCCGTCCGCGGCACTCACGGGTGCGGCGAACGGACGGGCTATGGCGCAGTTTGGTAGCGCACTACACTGGGGGTGTAGGGGTCGCAGGTTCAAATCCTGTTAGCCCGACAAACCGGCAGACTAGGAATCCTTCCTAGTCTGCTTTTCCTTTCCGCCCCTCCGCCATGCGACAACGACCCCTGACTACGGTAGACTACCCGCCATGACCAGTGCTTCTTTCTTTGGCCTGGTGTGGCCGGGTAAGGAAGCCGCGCGCGCCCTCGCTGAAGCACCTAGCCCCGCCGAGTTTCGCCCCCGGAACCGCTCCACTACTCGGCCTGCTGCCCACCGGGTCTACGTTGGCGATAACCTGCACGTACTCAAGCACTTGGCCCAGACCCAACCGGGCAGCGTGGACGTGATCTATATTGACCCGCCGTATAACACGGGTCGCGACTTTATGTACCGGGATAACTTCCGTCGCAGACGCCCCTCCAGTACAGCTGATTACGGGCGCTGGCATGCTGATTGGCTGTCCATGATGCTCCCGCGGCTTGTCCTTGCCCGCCAAGTTCTGGCCCCGCACGGCTTTATCTGCATATCCATCGGCGACGACGAGTGCGCTAACCTGCGCAAAGTCGCCGATGAGGTCTTTGGAGAGGATTGCTTTGCCGGCCAGTTGATCTGGAAGAAAGGCGGGACTGGGAAGAATGACTCCAAGTACGCCATAGTCGAACACGAATATGTGCTGGTCTACGCCCGCACTGCGGACAATCCCGGGTTTAACGTAGACGCCCAGGCACACACGAGCACCAAGTACAACTACGAGGATGAGCACGGCCGCTACTCCCTAGTGCGCCTGGACTCGAAAACCTTGGGCTACTTGCCCAGTTTGGATTTCACCATCACTGGGCCAGACGGGCAGCAATACCGGCCCCATAACCCGGCGGGCCGCACGCAGGTGGCGCGCTGGCGCTGGAGCCAGGAAAAGGTCGCGGCGCAGCGCGATGAGCTGGTTTTCCGCCGTGGGTTTGTCTATACCAAGAATTATCAAAAGCACGGCGCCCGCCCACGCAGTGTCTTAGACGGTCAGCGCTTTGGCGTGACCCGCACGGGCAAGCGGGAGGCAGAGGCGGCGTTGGGAGTGGCAGGGGTCTTTGACTTTCCTAAGCCCGTGCGGCTGGTTCAGCACCTGCTGGCATTGTGCGGTGGGCCGGACGCCGTGGTCTTGGACTTTTTTGCCGGCTCTGGAACTACCGCGCAGGCAGTCGCTGAGCTCAATGCCGCCGATGGCGGGACCCGCAGCGTGCTCCTGGCGCAGCTGCCGGTACCTACTGAACCCTCGTCGCCTGCCCGCGCTGCGGGCTTTGCCACGCTTGCCGATGTCTGCATTGCCCGGGCGCGCGCTACCTTGCAAGGGGTTCCCGCAACCGGAGAAGACCTCCCAGGGGCGGTGGTGGACGTCATCGACGTCGTAGAGACAAACGCAGGCTAGACCTCATTGGCAGAATTCTCGGTTCCAGCGACGCGTCCGGGGATAGCGAAGAAATCCAAGACGGCATCGGAAGCAAAGCCTTCCGGCAGGCCATTGCTCTTGTCATACTTGCCGCCGGGCCAAACATGGCTACCGCCGCCAATACGGATATGCTCCAGCGGTGCGCTACATCCCGTCCAGGACATGCGCACGGAATTATTAGACAGGCGTGTGGTGACGATCTGCTCGCTGCATTCATTGCGCTGCTCATCATTGCTCAGGACGTCCATGACGGAACTATAGGACTCGCCATGGCGGCTCCCACCAAAATATGACACCACGGGATCATCGGTGCCGTGAATATCCAGCCTTCCCACCGGCGTCGCGTGGTACTCCCGGCAACCATCGTGGATCTTGTCATAGTAGGCGGCAGAAACTGACGCCACGGCGGCAAAGACTTCGGGCATCTGACAACCGAGATAGGCAGCAAATCCCCCGCCATTAGACATCCCGGCGGCATAAATACGGTGGTCATCTACCGCATAGGTGGCGCGGATGGCGTCGACCACCGCGCGAACGAACGCCACGTCTTGCTCCCCCGTTGCCGTCGCATAGGGTGCCGGGGCCCACGCCTTATCCTGCCCCTGGGGGAAAGCAACGATGGCCTGTGCGGCATCAAAATCAGTGTAGGCAGACATGGTCTCTGCGGTCTCGGACCAGCCATGGAAGCTCAACAGCACTGGCCACTGGCGCTGCGCAGAGTAGTTCTGCGGCAGCCGCAATAGGAAATAACGCCCGCTGGGCAGGTTAATGCGCTTGATCTCCCCCGGTTCCGGGCCAGAAATCGGCGAGGAGGTGGGAAATCCCAATGCCGAAGCACTCGGCTTGGCACTCGCGGCAGAAGAAGGCGCCTGCTGTTTGTCATCCGGGGCAGTGCTCCCACATCCTACCAAGGCCACACTCGCTACAGCGGCCGTGATGATGGAGCACAGCATCCTCCGGGAGCTCACGAACAACCCTCCTGCCCAGGACTACAGACAACCATGCCGCCTGGAACACAGCGCCCCGGCGGCGTCTTAACGTTACCACTTACCCCCGTGCGCGCTACAGTTAAAGGCCATGTCTTTGCCTGCTAATTACCCCGCATATCGGCGGCCGTCGCGCCGCCAAGAGCCACGTTTTAGTACCCCGTCCCAGCGTTTGGCTGGCGCCGCTGCTTTCGAGCAGGGGGCAGATGAATACGATGACATCCGCCCGGGGTACCCGCTAGAGGTAGCAGATTTGCTGCGCGGTGCGCAGCGCGTGGTGGACATCGGCGCGGGCACTGGTAAATTTACCCGCACCGTGCACGCCCCGCAGGTTCTCGCCTTGGATCCTTCCCAGCAGATGTGCCGCCAGTTGCGGGAGTCTGTCGATGCCCCCGTCTGGCAAGCCACCGCCGAAGCCACCGGGCTTGCAGACAATAGTGTCGATGCCGCCACCTGCGCTCAGGCCTGGCATTGGGTCGATGTGGAAGCCGCGTGCACGGAACTCGACCGCATCATTCGCCCCGGCGGGCACGTTCTACTGGTGTGGAACACCATTGATGTCGAGGCCGCCCCGTGGGTGCTACGGCTTAGCCGCATTATGCACTCCGGTGATGTGCACGCCCGGGGCTTTGTGCCCAGGATAGCCGGGCCGTGGCGGGGGCATCGGGAGCTTAGGCTGCAATGGGAGCACCAACTCACCCCGCCCCAGCTGCACAGCCTCATGCACACTCGCGCCTACTGGCTGCGCAACGGCTCGAGCGTTCGCCAGCGAATGACACAGAACCTGGACTGGTACCTCTACGAGCACCTGGGGCACAGCCCGGACGAAGAGCTAGCTATCCCCTACCGCACGGACGCGTTCCTGCTCGCACGCGAATAGCCGAAGGTTAAGCTAGAGCAGCACTCCCGCCAGCAGGGAGCCGACCACGCAGGACGTGAACACTGAAATCGCGCCGGGAATAATAAAGGAATGGTTGATCACAAACTTGCCGATGCGCGTGGTGCCCGTACGGTCAAACCCAATACACGCCAAATCTGAGGGATAGGTAGGCAGGATGAAATAGCCATAGGCAGCGCCGTAGAAGCCGACGATGACCGCAGGGTCAATGCCCACGGTGCACTTTCAACTACCCCGCCCAGGCTAGCCTCCAGGGCCTCTACGTGGTGTTCAAAGAAGGTGTCGGCCATCCACGCTACGCCAAAGACGGAAAACACTGCGGTCATACCAGCCTTAAACACCGGGGTGGAGGCAATCTTCTTATTATCTACTTCACACAGAATCAAGATCGCAGCACCAGCAGCCAGCATGACCATTTGGATGGCCAGGTTCATCGACAAGGCTTTGAGCTCACCATCTTCTGTTGGAAAGGATGGTCGCAGAGCCTCTACAGCACCAAGCAACACCACGAGGCCGATGGCGGACAGGAAGATGACCACAGAGCGTTTTGCGCTGGCCGGGAATACCTCGTCGAGCAGGGAATGGCTAGAGGTTTGGATCGATTGCGCAAACTCCGGATCCTGCATTTTTTCTTGAAACACCGGATCTTTATCCAGATCCTTGCCGCGGCGCAGCGACCACAGTGCCGCGAGCACCACTCCGGACAGTGAGGCGGGAATGGCCACCATCAATATCTGCGGAATGCCCATCTGCACAGACGTGGAGGCCACAGCCATGGGGCATTCGGGGCGAATGCCCTTCTTCAAGGCGATATCCTCAATGATGGGAAACATCGTATAAACGACATGCCCGGTTCGACACCCGCAGGGCGAACAGTGGGCGTTTAGCCCGCTGGGCGGGCGTCTAGCACTATGCCCGCCGCGGGGGCCTTTAGCATTATGCCATCCGGCCAGACAATAGGCAGCATGCCCGGTGGGCGGGCCGTAGACAGCATGCCCGCAGCAGGGGCGAGCCTTAGGCGCGAGGGCTAGCGCTTCTTCGTACGACGCTCGCGCACCCGCACCGCAATTCGCACGGGCGAGCCGTGGAAACCAAAGCGCTCGCGGAACTTGCGCTCCAGGTAGCGCCGGTACCCGGCATCAAGGAAGCCGGTGGTAAACAGCACGATGGTTGGCGGCTGCGTAGACGCCTGGGTGGCAAAAAGCACCCGCGGCAGACGGTTATTCTTCATCGGTGGCGGATTAGCCGCGATAGCCTCACGCAACCAGGTGTTCAGCTGCCCGGTGGAGACGCGTTGGTCCCAAGAATCCAGCGCCTCCAGCATGGCTGGCTCGAGTTTCTGCAGGGCACGGCCGGTCTGGGCAGAGATATTGATACGCGAAACCCACGGCAGGTGCGCCAGCTGTTGCTCAATTTCCCGGTCCAAGAAGTAGCGGCGATCCTCAGACATCAGATCCCACTTATTAAAGGCGATGACCAAGGCCTTGCCGGCTTCCAACACCATGTTAAGCACGCGTTGGTCCTGCTCAGAGATTTCCTGAGAGGCATCAATGAGCATCACGCACACCTCAGCAGCATCGATTACACCGCGTGTACGCAGGGAGGCATAATACTCATGCCCCTGGGCATTCTTGACCTTCTTACGCAGGCCAGCGGTATCAATAAACTTCCACAATTGCTGATCCAGCTGGACCAGCGAGTCCACCGGGTCCACAGTCGTACCCGCCACGTTATCTACCACGGAGCGCTCCTCGCCCGTGAACTTATTCAACAGCGAAGACTTCCCCACATTCGGCTTGCCCACTAGGGCCACGCGGCGCGGACCAGAGGTAATCGACGCCGCCCGGGGCTGGTCTGGGAACAGTCGCAAGACCTCGTCGAGCACATCCGCGCCACCGCGGCCGTGTTGGGCAGATACCGGCCAGGGATCGCCCAATCCCAGGGCATAAAACTCCGCCATGTCCGCGTACATGTTGTCCGAGTCAAACTTATTGGACACCAGCACCACGGGCACATCCGATTTTTGCAGCTTGCGCGCCATTACCGAGTCCGTCTCCGTGATGCCCACCTTGGTATCAACCACAAAGACGATGACATCCGCCGTAGACATTGCCACTTCCGCCTGCCGGGCAATCGCCGCGTGAATGCCTTTGACGTTGGGGTCCCACCCGCCGGTGTCCTGAACCAAAAAACGCTGCCCGTTCCACTCCGCCACGTAGGAAATACGGTCGCGGGTAACGCCCGGGTGGTCTTCCACCACAGCCTCACGTCGGCCCAAGAAGCGGTTCACCAGGGAGGATTTGCCCACATTGGGCCTGCCCACCACAGCTACCGTGCATAGGTTTTCTTCAATATGTCCATCGGCGTTAACGCCATAGGCGCGCTCAATCTCCGCCCATTGCTCTTCCGTCAGCGCTTCTTCGTTGATGGCGCCAATGGCATATTCAGCATCTCCAAATTCGGGCTTCCCAAATTCAGAGTCGTCGAACCCGGCTGAATCAAACTCGGCCTCATCAAAGTCGAAGTCACCAAAGTCTGCCTCCTCAAAGTCGGCATCCGCCCACCCATCATGGGGTGCGCGCACTTCCTCTTCCTCCAACTTTCCATGAGGATAGTGGAATACAGTTTCCGGCTCCTGCTCATGTCCCGAGCTACCGGTTGGGGAATTACTCATGTGCAGTCTCCTTCACAATCTCAATCAGGCAGTCGAGAACCTCGTCCAACGTCATGTCGGAAGTATCCACCACGCGGGCATCATCGGCAGGTCGCAGCGGCGAGGTGGCGCGGGAGGAATCCGCGGCGTCGCGGCGCTGGACATCGGCAAGCACAGCGTCAAAGTCGGCCTCCATGCCTGCAGCAAGATTTTGCTCATAGCGGCGCTGGGCACGCACCTGCGCGGAGGCAGTCAGGTAGACCTTTGCGGGGGCATCGGCAAGCACCACGGTGCCAATGTCGCGGCCCTCCACAATCGCCCGGTGCGACGTGCGCGCCAGCTTGCGCTGCAGCTCCACCAAATTGTGCCGCACCTGCGGGATAGCAGAAACTGCAGAAACCGCGCGGGTGACCTCATCCCCGCGAATCTCCCGGGAAACGTCCTCGCCGGCCAAAAAGACCTGCTTCGAATCAGGATCGTCACTAACCTCCAGCGGCAAATCCGCCGTCGCAGCAATCACCTCAGCATTATCTGCCGGGTCCACACCCGCGCGCAACACCGCCAACGTGGCAATACGATACATCGCCCCCGTGTCGATATAGCGCGCATCCAGCTGCTTTGCCAACGCCCGGCACGTCGAGGACTTCCCAGTGCCCGAAGGCCCATCCACAGCCACAATCAAACCATCATCTGCCAAGTTACTAATCATTACATCCCCACCGCCTTATATAGGCTGGTCAGCTCGTTAGAATTCAGCGCCCGCAGGCTGCCAGGCTTCATGTCCCCTAACTGCACGGTGTGCATCTTTGTGCGCACCAGCCGCTGCACCGGATAGCCAGCCTCCTTGAGCATACGGCGCACAATGTGCTTGCGGCCCTCGTGCAGCTCCAAGCGAATTAGAGACAAACCTTGGTTCTTGTCCACAATCTGCGCAAAATCCACTTGTGCCAGGCCGTCTTCCAGCTCTATGCCCTCCTTGAGGGTGCGCAGTAGCTTCCTGTCCGCCTCCCCGAGCACCGTTGCCAGGTAGGTTTTGGAGACTTCGTAGCGCGGGTGCATCAAGCGGTTGGCCAGCTCGCCGTCGTTGGTCAGCAGCAACAGGCCTTCAGTATCAGCGTCCAGGCGGCCCACGTGGAACAACCGTTGTCCTGCGGCGACCTTTTCTGCCACCACGTCGCCCACGCAAGGACGGCCCAAATCGTCCGACATGGTCGATTGCATGCCCCGCGGCTTATTCAACACAAAATACTGATGGTTCTCATTGACATTAATACGCACGCCATCCACGCGGATCACGTCCACGTTGGGGTTCACGCGGGTGCCCTGCTTGGTGATGACCTGCCCGTTGACCTCCACGCGGCCCTTGTCGATAAGGATTTCCGCATGACGGCGCGAGGCCACCCCGGCTTTAGCCAGGACTTTTTGCAAGCGCTCACCTGCCGCCTGGTCTGCCGATGCCCCCTCAGCCTCAGCGTGCCTGCTCCCGCCCGCACCGCGCAGGTCCTCTACCAGCCAATCGGCACCCAATGCCTGGGCTACCGACTCGGCTGTGGCCTTGCCAGTGGCGGGCGCTTTTGCATTGCGGTCTGCGCGTTTTACATGTTGGCGGCGTGCAGGCTTGGCGTTGGACAGCAGCATGTCACTATCACGCTGCTTCCTTTCCGGTGTGCCGTCGCGGCGAGCGGGTGGAGTCACGAAGAATCACGTGTCCTTACTATATGGAAATCTTGATGGACACCTGTACGGAGTCCACTGTGGTCTGGCCCCACATCCTACCTGTCTGAAGCCTCCCGCGGTTAGTCAGCGGCTAATACTCCTCCTCAATCGCATCCACATCCGGAAGCAAAGGCGCCAAATCGGGCAGGTGCGCCAGTGAGTCTATGCCCAATAATTCCACAAAGAGCTCCGTGGTCTCATACAAGTGTGCGTGGGAGTCGCTGGGCACCTCGCGGACCAATCCCCGCAGCACCAGCGTGCGCATAACGCCGTCCACGTTAACTCCGCGCACCGCGGCTACCTGCGCGCGCGTGACCGGCTGCCGGTAGGCAATGACCGCTAACGTCTCCATCGCCGCGCGCGACAGGCGTGTCTGCGTGCCGTCGAGCAAGAATGCCTCCACAGCCTCGGCGTTGTCTTTGCGCGTATAAAGGCGCCAACCCTCCGCCGTTTCCCGCAGGTCAAACCCGGATCCACGCTGCGCAAACTCGCGGGCAATGCCGCGCAGCGTATCGCTAATCACCGTAGGCTCAGCCTCTAGCGCGCGACTCAACGCCTCGACCGTGACCGGATTGTCGACCACCAGCAATATCGACTCCACCCGCGAGCGCAGCGTGGATACAAACGGCAGCTCCATGGGGCATCACTTTACCCCTCGCCTTAACCCCAGCCTGCCGATGCCCCGCCCACCGCCGCCCCCCTGCCCTCCTTTGCTCTAACCTGGCGCCGACACCCCGCCTGCCATTGCTACCGCCTAGCGCCGACATCCAGACCGAAATCCCGCTTGAGCGCCGCGATCGGCCTACCCCCGTCTGGGTTGAGTCACCCCCGTGTGGGTGCCCCATTACCATCGGTAAATCCTCCCAAAGTTTACCCTCATTGCACACTCGAGCGGACAATTTTCCGATAACCCTTGCGAACATCCCGCGAGAGTGTTTATTCTCGGTGGCATGAACTTCGAGACACTACTTGCGGGCCAAGGCCCCGTCATCGACGCACTAGCTGGTTTCGCCGGCCACAGCGTCGAAGACCTCACGGCAAACGGGCTGTGCCCGTTTGTCGCACGCAAGTACGTCACGCTGTACAACACCTACTACGGACCCACCACCTACACTGGCCTGCAATACAAAGCCCTAACCGCTGCCCGCAGCCAAGGACATTCTGCTGAAGCCTTAGACTTCATCGAGTCCAAAACCAAGCGAGTTGCCGACAAACTCGCCAAATGGAAACTACGCGTCAAACTCTGCAAGACGCCTGCCGCACAAATCGAGGCCGTTGCCCGCGAGCAGCTAAAGAAACTAGCCAAGCCACGTGAAGATAAAGAAGGCGTAAGCCTCACCCATCACGCTAATGGGCTAGCCACGCTCAAAGCCACGGGCAAATCTGTCGACATTATGGATGTCCACGCTGTGGTTGACCCTCAAGACCAAGTAGAAAGCTTTCTTGCAGTCTTTAGGGGCGGGGGTGCTGGCAAACAACGCTACATCCCAATCATCCCCATCTACCTGGATCAGATTTGTGAGTTCGTCGACCGGATGCACAACCCCGGCCGGTATCCCACCGATGCCGATATTCGCGTCCGTGCCTCCAACGGCGCCATCCTCACCGGTAAAGACCTCCTGGAACGGTTGTGTCTGGACTATGGGTTTATCGCAGCGCTATCGCGTGAGCATGGCCCTCTGGATTTGTACCGTTATTCGCGTAGCGCTAACTCTAAGCAACGCCTATTGCTACTCGCCGAAGGAGCAGAATGCTCCTGGATAGGCTGTCACTTGCCGTTTGATAAGTGCCAAATCCACCACATCCACCCCTGGAACCAGGGTGGCCAGACCAACATGTCAAATCTGACCCCATTGTGTCCGCACCATAACGGTGCTAATGAGGACCACCCACCAGATGGCATCCCAATAACCCGGGGTCGGATGGTGCGCATGGGTACCGGGGTTGGGTGGCAAGCACCCGGTGGCGCACCACCAATACAAACCCGGCCCGCGCCCACACCGCCATCAGCCACACCCACCACCTCCCCACCCACCAACTCCCCACCGCCCGCCCACCACCAAGCAACACCACCACCGGAAGCCCAACACCAGGCACCACCGCCACCGGAAGCCCATCACCAGGCAACACCGCCACCGGAAAGCTAGCCGCCAGCAGACCAGCTAGAGGCCAGCAAGCGGACCAGCCGGAAGGTATGCGTCCTCTTGCCAGATGGCAGGCACCGGCGGGCGGCAGGAAGCTGGCGGCATCGGAAAGTACACAGCCCCAACCGCGACGACAGAAAGCGCGCGGAAGGGGCTATAGGTGCGCGGGTGTGTCCGTTTGCACACGCTGCACCCAAGCACATCGGTGTGGGACGAGCTAGGAGTATGCGCGGGCGGACTAGACGCGCGGGTCCGAGGAGGTGGACTAATCCCAATTGGCGGCAGCAACAACGGCGGGGTCTACGTCCTTACCTGTCCAGGCGACAGCCAGAGGCCCCAAGGACTCAGGCTGCTCAACATCAATAGCGCGGGCCTTGTACAACTCCAACAGAGCAAGAAAACGGCCGACGACTTCCATAGACACAGTGCAATCACGGGTCAGCGCCGTGAAGCTCAACTGCTGGCCCGCACCCAGGAGCTTGAGAGTGCTCAGAATTTTGCCCGCTTGTTCAGGCACAGAAACGGCGACCTGGTGCACGTGCCCGGTGGCCACCTCCTCTGCAGGTCGCGGGCGGAAGACGCTAGCGGCCAGCTGCGCGAACGTGGCCGGAGTATGCCCCAGCACTACCGGCGGGAGCAGGTGTGTGAAATCTTCCTCCATGCTGACGGCCCGCGGATAGCGCCGGCGCGCAGCCCGCTGCCACTGGGACATCATGTCGGCCACCTGCTGGTAAGCCTTATATTGCAGCAAGCGGGCGAAGAGAAGATCCCGGCTCTCTAGCAACGCCAGGTCCTCCAGATCATCTACCTCCCCGCGCGGCAGGAGCCGGGCCGCCTTTAAGTCCAAAAGCGTTGCTGCCACTACCAGAAACTCAGTCGTCTCATCCAATTGGGCAGTCTGGCCTAACGCGCGCGTGTAGGAGACAAATTCATCTGTCACCGCAGATAAAGCTACCTCAGTGACGTTCATCTTTTTTGACTGAATTAGCTGCAAGAGCAGGTCAAACGGGCCCTCAAAGTTGTCAAGGACAATCCGAAAGCCGGTGATTTCCGGCTGCACGGCCCCGCCGGGCAGTGTGACATCCCCGGGGGCAGCCGGTTGCGCGGGCGTAGCTGGGTTCAAGCGCGCCCCTAGCGGGAGGTCCGCTCAATGACCTCGCGCGCCAGGTCACGGTATTGCTTTGCCGCCTGTGAATGCGGCGCCCACGTGGTAATCGCCTCTCCGGCAACAGAGGTCTCAGGGAAGCGCACAGTACGCGTGATGACGGTGTCAAAAACCTTATCCTGGAAATAATCCACCACCCGGGACATGACCTCGCGGGCGTGCTTGGTCCGCCGGTCATACATGGTCACCAAAATCCCCAGCGTCTCTAGGTCAAAGTTGATCCGCTCCGAGACCTTCTCCACCGTATCAGTCAGCAGCGCCAGACCGCGCAAGGAGAAGAACTCGCACTCCATTGGGATAATTACCCCATCGGAACACGCCAGCGCATTAACAGTGAGCAACCCCAGCGAGGGCTGGCAGTCAATAATGATGAAGTCATAATCCCGGCGGATGGGCCGCAAGGCCCGGGCCAAGGTGTGCTCCCGCCCCACCTCATTGACCAGTTGAATCTCCGCGGCTGACAGGTCGATATTAGCCGGGACCAGGTCTAGGCCAGGTACAGACGTGGAACGGATGGCGGAATGAATGGACACTTGACTGTCCAGCATGACGTCATAGATGGTGTCTTCAATCTCATCGTGCGTCAGGCCCAGTCCCGCGCTCAGCGCGCCTTGCGGGTCCAGGTCAACCAAAAGGACTTTACGGCCGACTTCCGCCAGGCAGGCGCCCAGGTTGATGGTGGTGGTGGTCTTACCCACGCCACCTTTCTGGTTGCACATGCTAATAATCGTGGCCGGGCCGTGACTGTCTAGCGGGGCGGGCTCTGGCAGCTCGCGCAGGGGACGGCCAGTAAGTCCTACTCCCGCTGCATCGAAGAGGCCATCCTCGCTCATAGTCATCCCTACTTCCTTGACGCCGGTCCTGGTCTAAATGACACACTTGTAGTTTGCCACACGTGCCGCCCACATTCTACTGCCGCCGCCCGCGCAAGCACCACCAGACCCCCAGCCCGATGCCGCCCACCAGCACCAGTCCCGCCACCGCTACCAGTGCGAGCACGCCCAGCGACCATCGCCCACCATCGTGGATCCCCTGCTCTTCCTGCGCTAATTGCTCCGGGCTTGGGCTATCGGCGTAGCGGTACGCCGGGTCGCGCAGCACCACCTCTGCAACCACCCGCGAACCGTCGCGCTCCACCAGCTGAATGATGAAGGGATTATCCGGTGCCTGGCCTTCGGGATAGGTCAGTACCATCGTGCGCTGGGCTGCTTGAATGTCCCGGCGCACCCCTTCGATGATGTTGCCGTCGGCGTCGAGGTAACGCACCTTATGGCCCGCTTGGTCCACATCTTTGAAGCGGTTGTACAGCTCTAGCGCTTGGCTCACCCCCAATGTGGCAGTCAAGGTGTTGCCCTGGATCTGGGCCTGCAGGTAGATGCGCTCCGCTTGCGTTGCATCCACGGGCGCGGCGGGCGAGCGCGGCGGGGTATCCCCTGGCACTGTCGGGCGCGACTCAGCGTCTGCGCCGACCCCACCTTCCGAACCTGCACCCGGAACGTCAGCGCCGCCACCGTCCGGACCGGCCCCTCCTTCCGGAGTAACGCCCGGCGCTGCGGAGGCACCATCGTGCGGGGCTGGGGCATCGGCAAGCTCAGGCACTTCAGCACCTGCCTGCGCTACCAAGTGCAGGTTGATGGTTTGCCCGGCATAGCTCACTGGCACAACGGCCTCGCCGCCGGCAGCCGGCGCACTAACGGTGGCTGTGCCCCCGGAGGCCTGAACAGACCAGCCATCGGCATTAAAGGAGACCTCCACCGGCACCGGCAGCGACACGGTAGTGGTCTGGCCAGCCGGAACCGCGACGGGGGCAGAGACTGCGGCCAGCACATCAGCCATTGACACCCCAGCCGGAACGGCGTGTGCGCCCCACGCGCCCGAGGACAACACCGCCCCGGCCACCACTGTGGCCGCTATTGCGCGACGAACCTGCATACACCACATCCTTTCCAAAGCTTCCCGCCCACTTAAGCACGCGGGTGCGCCAGCTGCCAAGCCTGACGCAGTGACTCCGCATTGACGTGGGTATAAATCTGCGTAGTAGTCACCGAGGAATGGCCCAGCAGCTCCTGCACGCTGCGCACATCGGCACCGCCTTCTAGCAGGTGGGTAGCGAAAGAATGGCGCAGCGTGTGCGGGGAAATATCCTGCTCCAGGCCGGCGCGTTGGGCGGATTGTTTCAATATCGCCCATGCGGATTGCCGGGACAGCGCCCCGCCGCGAGTATTGAGGAAAAGCGCCGGGGTCTTGCCCTGGTTCATCACGGGCCGGCCGCGCACTAGGTAGGCTTGCACGGCCGCGCGGGCCTGCGAGCCCAGGGGCACCAGGCGTTCCTTGTCGCCCTTACCCCGCACGCGTAGAATGTCCGGGTCACCGCTGACGTCATCCACGTTCAGGCTGATAAGCTCCGAGATCCGGGCGCCGGTGCCGTAGAGCAGCTCCAGCAGCGCTAGGTCACGCACGTCTACCGGCGTGGCGGCCTCACCGGTGGGCACGGAGTCGAGCAAGCGGGTGACTTGCGCAATGCTCAAGGTGTCGGGCAGGTGTTTGGGCGCAGCTGGTGGGGAGACCTCGGCTGCGACGTCTGCTGCCAACAGGCCTTCCGCGACGGCAAATTTATGCAGGCCACGCGCGACGATCAACGCTCTGCTTGCCGATGCCGCTGCCAGCTCACCCCGCAAGTGTGCCAAGTAGGCCTCCACGTGCTGGCGGGTGACCTGATCCAAGGAGTCTATGCCGGCCTCGGCCAGCCAGTCCAGGTAGCGGCGCAGGTCGCGACGATAATTACTCAGGGTGTTTGCACTCAGTCCTCGCTCAACCGCCAAGTGATTAAGCCAGGTGCGCGCGAGTTCTTCCATTGCGCTAGAGGGCTTTCAGGTCCGGGCCGGGGCGCCGCGCGGCCATGGCGGTGGGGCGCAACTCAAAGGGAACGCTAGTGGGACGCGGCTGCGCCCCACGGGCTGCCGCCAGCAGGCCAGCGACCGCAATGCCATTGACAATCTCTCCGCGCAGCACCATGTCCACCGCCTGCTCGAGCGGGACCCATTGGTGGATCATATCCGCTTCTTCGTCATCCGGGTGTGCAGGACGTGCGACCTCACGCAGGTCCTGGGCAATAAAGATGCGCACTGCTTCTTCACAAAAGCCCGGGGAGGTCACTATGTCGACCAGCACACCCCATTCCGCGGCGGCCAAACCAGCTTCTTCCTGGAGCTCGCGGCGCGCGCATTCCAATTCAGTTTCGCCCTTGACATCGAGCAGCCCCGCAGGAAGTTCCCAGAGTCGCTGGCCTACGCTATGCCGATATTGGCGCACCAAGCGCACTTGACCTGCGGCGTTGAGCGCCACCACGGCAACGGCACCCAGGTGCTCGACAATCTCCCGCCGCGCTACAGACCCGCCGGGCATGGTCACGGTATCGGCACGCACGGCGATAATTGGGGCATCGAGCAGCATTTGGGAATCACGAAGGGCAAACGTATGGCTCACTTGAGGGGCCCGTCCTTTCTAGTAGGCGCCGTAGCCGGCGTAGGGCGCGTAGTAGGAGACCTCTGGCACCGTGGCAGGCTCCGGGCGGGGAGGCAATCCAGAGCTTGCCGATGCCGCCGCCCCATACGCCCCTGCTCCTCCGTCCAGTTGCTCGCGCACCGCCAGGGGCACCGCCATGCGGGCCCAGCCACGATCAATGGAGTCCACCGTGGAGACCTCCGGGTGCTCCTCGCGCAGCCTGCCGATGGTACCCTCTGCCCCCGCGGACTCTATCCGCGCGGCGAGAACCACATTCTTGCCAGTCGAGTGCAAGGTGGCGGCAAACTGCGCCATGGCTGGGGCGGAAAACTCCGTAAAGCCCACGCCAGAGGATTTACCGTCCACAATAACTACGGCCTGGGCAGGCAAAATGGAGCCGTCTTCATAAGTAATGAAGTCCTTCTCCCGCAAAGCTTGCAGAAGCTCTGCGCGCTGCTTGTCCGTCATCAACGGTTGGGTCGACTGGGCATCAAGGAAGAATGCCTGGGCCAAAGCAGTGCCCGCTGCCTGGCCGGCAGGCTTGTCTTTTCCGGGGAGGCGAAGCTTATCGGGCACAGACTTCTGCAGCACCGCTTGCACGTCGGATTGGCGATCCTGTTCAAACAGTGGCTTATTCAACTTGATGGTCCCAGCATCCACGCGCCCGGCTGCATCCAGGGACTTGACCACCGCCTTGACATCGAAGTCGGACGCCGTAGCCGTGGTCAAAACAAGTACGGGACGCTGAGTTAAGGTCTGGTCCACTATCTCCTCCGATAGCGATCCCACCACATCATCAGCAGTGCTCACCTGAGACTCCAGGGTGTGCATGTCCTGCACGGTGCGCCGGTGCTGCTCCCGAATCTCTGCAGTATCGTCCCCGGCAAGCACCGGGCCCACCCCAAGCGCTCCGAAGACCACGCCCGCGGCCACACCAAATCCGACTCCGGCCACCACGGGGGCCTTGGCCGCATACCGCTGGGGCATTAGCTGATCCATCCCCCTAGGCTATCGACGATATTCGCCCACGTTTGTGTCACATTATCCATAAAGGAGCCCGCGCCACCAAAACCAGCAATGAGCACGATGGCAGCTAAGGCCACCAGCACGCCCAGGACCGCCCACAACCACGCGGTGGGTCGCGCCGACGGTGCGGCGTACAGGGAGATGACCGACTGGGCATCGACAAGCTTGGTACCAGCCTTCATGCGCGCCAGCAAAGCGGCTGGGGTGGCCTGGGGGGCATCGGCAAAGATGGCATCAAGATCTACTGCCCCGCCAGCCTGCACAATGAGAGAAGCCTGGTGGAAGTCTGCAAGCAACAGGCCCAAATCCGTAGCCGATTCCAGCACGGAAGGAAAAGTCATCGCCCCCACGCCCAAATCCTGGATGCGCTCAAGTCCCGGCGCCATCCCCTCCGGAGTGGCCGGGACAATCACGCGGGAACCACAGCGCAAGGTCTCTGCCTGCACCGAATTGGGGTTGGCCACAATCAGGTCCGGGGTGTAGCCCAGATCCACCAGGGAGTCCGCAGCAGAGTCCACGCCCACCAACACCGGCTCATATTCCCGGATAAAATTGCGCAGATTCTTAATCAACTCGCGGTGGTTCGGCGCCGGGGAGACCACCACGACTTTGCGCCCGCGCATGTCCACACCACAGTCTGGGATGCCCATGCCGTCAATCAGCAGCGGGCCTTCGGAGTGGATGAGCTCAATGGCGTTGCCGAAATAAGCCTCCATGCGGCCAATGAGCAGACTCTGGGCCTCTGTGAAGGTCTGTTCCGCCTCCGCGCGCTGCACCACCCGGCCAGAGCCCAAGGATTTCTCCCCCACAAAAATGGCACCATCTTGCGTGATTCGGGCGCGCTTGCCGTCCTTGGCGTTTGCCAGGAACTCCGCGCCGGCACCCTCTACCAGCAGTGCCTCGGCATCCAACAACATGTGTGGGCCGTAATTGGGCACAGCGCCAGAAGAAAATCTCTCCGCGTTTATTACCGCACCCGGCTGGAGGTCCACCAGTACCTGGGCTTCCTGGCGGGAAATATCCGCCGCGCTGATTACGGCAAAATCCCCCGGCTGGAACCTCTTGAGCCCCTTGCCGGCGGGAGTGCAATCACGCAGGGTGCCCTGAATGCCGGGCAAGTCGGACGCGCGAGAAAACAAACTCATGGCGGCGATTATCCCACGTAGGCCCGCCTGGATGGCTAAGGCGCGCGGAAGGCAGCTGTCTCCTGCTGGGCGCGATCATAAAGCTCCTGAGCATGGGCACGTCCCGTGTCAGTATCATCTAGACCCGCCAGCATACGGGCGAGCTCTTCCACGCGCTGACTCTCCGTTAGGGTCTCCACGCCGGAGGTATACAGTTCCTTAGCCACGTGGAGGTGGGTGTCCGCATAAGCGGCCACCTGGGGCAGGTGGGTGACCACAATGACCTGGTTGTGTACCGCAAGCCGTGCCAGACGCCTGCCAATCTCCACCGCGGCGCGCCCACCCACACCGGCATCCACCTCGTCGAAAACCATGGTTGCCCCGCGCGTATTGGCAGCCAAGACAACTTCCAGGGCCAACATGACGCGGGAAAGCTCGCCGCCAGAGGCCGTGGTGGCAAGCCCGCGGCCGTTGAGCTGCAGCTCCACCTCGTTTGCGCCCGTCTTGGAGTACTTGGCCTCGCGCACTTCGACGCTAAAGGTAGACGAAGCCATAGCCAGGCCATCAAGTTCCTTATTCACCGCTGCACCCAACGCTTGAGCAGCGTGCTGGCGCGCTGCGGTCAGCTCCGTGGCCCGGGAGATCATCTCCGATTCTGCTTCCTTGAGCGCCTTTTTGAGCTCTTCTAGTGCTTCCGAAGAGGTGTCGATGCTTTCCAATCGCTGCAGTGCCTTATCGCGCCATTGCAGCACTCCGGCAATATCCGCAGCATATTTGCGGGTTAGGGTCTTAAGCTCTTGTTGGCGTTGCAAGTCGAGCTCTAGTTGGTGCGGGTCGCTGGGTAGATCGCTAAGATAGCTGCCCAGCTCGCCGGCAATGTCGCTGAGCTGCTGCGTAATGTGCGCCAAGTGCTCCGCCTGGGCTACCAGCACGCCGTCCCCGCTGCCCAATAGTTCTGACTGCGCTTGTCCCAACAGGCTCGCGGCACCTTCGGTTTCCATGTCCTCTGTGCCGTCGATGGCCACCAGCGCCACGTTGGCGGCCTCTCGCAGCGAGTCCACATCCTGCAACCTGCGCACCCGCTCGACTAATTCCCGGTCCTCATCCGGCACGGGGGCAATCCGGTCAATTTCTGCCACCGCAAATTGCAGCCGGTCGACTTCCTGAGCCAACTCCCGGCGCTGGGTGGTGCGCAACTGATAGTCTTTGGCTAATTCCCGCCACCGACGGAAAGCCTGCGTATAGCTTTCCAACAGTGGCGCCACCTGTGGGTCGGAGCGGTCGAGAGCCGCCAACTGCTGGTCCGGGGCCAGCAGCCGTAACTGGTCATTTTGCCCGTGCACAGTGAGCACGGAGGAGGCAAACTCTGCGAGGCGGGCAGCTGGAACGCTCCGGCCCCCCAGGTAAGCCTTGGAGCGCCCGGCCGCCGTGACAGTGCGAGCAACCAGGTACTCCCCGTTATCATCACGCGCACCGCCTACCGATTCCACCAGGGCATCGACGGCTTCATCAGTCACGGCAAAACTGCCTTCCACTGCAGCGCGCTGGGCCCCTTGGCGCACCCGGCTAGCGTCTGCGCGCCCGCCCGCAAGCAGCCTTAAACCGGTAACCACCATGGTTTTACCCGCGCCGGTCTCACCGGTTAAAACCGTCAGACCGGAAGACAGCGTGGCTGTGGCGCGCTCGATCACGCCCAGGTTCTCGATGGTGATGTCCGCTAGCATACGGGACAGTCTAACGTACCCCTGTTCGACTATCCACGCGGCCCACGCCAACCCTCCACCGGCAAACGCAATTTGCGCACCAGGCGATCTGTAAACGGCTGCTCATCCAGCCGCACCCAGCGCACCGGACGGGACCCCTTGCTCACTTCCACGCGTGCTCCCGCCGGCATATCGATCCGGCGGAAACCATCCATTGTCACCAGCGCAGGCGAGGTCGAGGACTCCGACTCCACCGCCACCTGCGACTGGGGCGATACCACCAAAGGCTTCGTAAACAACGCGTGCGCATTATTCGGCACCACCAGAATCGCATCCAGCTCCGGCCACAAGACTGGCCCGCCAGCAGAAAACGCATAGGCCGTTGAGCCAGTCGGTGTGGAGATCAAAACTCCGTCGCAGCCAAACGCCGATACCGGCCTGCCATCAACCTCCAGGACGGCATCCAACACCCCCGAATGGTTGATGTTTTCCACCGAGGCCTCATTAAGTGCCCACGAGTCGCCAACTTGTACACCCTCCCGGTCAAAGACCCGCACGGCAAGCGTCATCCTGTCTTCGACTCGGTAGCTTTTCTCAATCACCCTGGCTATGGCCTGTTCTAAAGACTCAGCATCCCATTCCGCCAAGAAACCCACATGGCCCAAATTAATCCCCAGGACAGGAATATCTACCGCGTGCGCCAAGTCAGCGGCACGGAGGAAGGTGCCATCCCCGCCTAGCACCAGGACCATCTCGCAGCCCTCGGCGGCATCGGCAGTGTGGCCCCACACCTCTAGCTCGCCGAAGTCCACGCCAGCATCACGGTTGGCCGAAACCCGCACCCGTATCCCCGCAGCCTGCAGAAGGTCCGCGGCGCGGCGCATAGACTCCACGTTGTCCGCACGCCCGGTGTGCGGAACCAGCAGGATAGTCCTGTCTTCCCTGTGGCTCATTGGGGGCCCTCCTCAATTGCTGTGCGAACCATCTCCGATAGGCTCTCTTCGCTGGGCTGTGACTTGGCACCATCATTGACCAGCCACAAGAAGTACTCGACATTCCCGCTAGGACCCGGCAAAGGTGATGCCACCACGCCCCGGCATGACAGCCCAAGGTCCTGTGCACAACGCGCAATGTCCAAGGTAACTTCCGCCCGCAGCTGCGGCGAACGCACCACCCCGCCAGCACCCAGGCGCTCCTTGCCCACCTCAAACTGGGGCTTGACCATGGGCAGCAGCTCAGCGCCCGGGGCCATGCACGCCGCGATTGCTGGCAACACCAACTTCAGGGAAATAAACGACAAATCCCCCACCATAACCTCACAGGGGCCAAAAGTCTGCTGGAGGTCAATATGGCGGATATTGGTGCGGTCCAAAACGCGCACGCGCTCATCGTTTTGCAGCCGCCACAACAGCTGGCCGTAGCCTACGTCGATGGCCAGTACCTCACGGGCGCCGCGGCGTAGGCACACATCCGTAAACCCTCCGGTAGAAGCGCCCGCGTCCATCACACGCTTGCCTTCTACACTGACCCCAAAAGCGTCCAGAGCGCCCAGAAGCTTGTGCGCGCCCCGCGAGGCCCAATCATCGCCTTCTTGAGCCTCCACCCGGATCGAAACATCTGGTTCCACCACAGAAGCCGGCTTGCGGGCCGGGAACCCGCCTACAAAGACGCGGCCCCCACGGATCATCTCCACCGCCTGCTCCCTAGACCTAGCTATCTTGCGCCGAACCAATTCGGCATCCAGGCGTCGCCTCTGCGGTACCATTACCTCTCCTGTAAAACTTCTCGCAAAATCGAGTGAGCGCGGTCCAGCTGCACAAACTCCGCCTCAGCCCCCTCCGGCGCGTCCGCCAACACCGCGTCCATCCGACGCGCTAGCTCCTGCGGGTCCATCACCGCGCGTGGATCATGTGGCCTAGGCGTGGTCATCTACCACCAGCCCTTAACTGCCTGCTCCGCCTGAGAAGACCGCGGCTGGATATACCGCGGCGGCTGCGGCAGTGCCCACACCACCTCCAAAACGGTACGCAAGGCCTGGATGGACGTCGCGTCCTCATCGCCGTTTTCCAACAGCACATCCATACCATCGACGCGGGCCGTAAACCCGCCCTGTGCACCCGGCCGGGCCTCCGAACGCTTCAGACTCAAATCAGCCAAACTGGTGCCGATAAAATCTGGACGCATTTGCTGGGGAGCTTCCACCAGCTCCATGGGGCCGCTGACGCCCGTCAGCACATGGAAAGTATCCATGGCGGCGGAATTCGCACCCAGAATGTCCGTATCCAAACGATCGCCCACTGCTAGCGGCTTAGAGGCTCCAATCATCTTAGCGGCCTGCAGGAACATTTCCGGCCCCGGCTTGCCAGCAGAGATAGGCTCTACGCCAGTTGATGTAGATACCGCAGCAACCAGGGCACCATTGCCAATGGCCAAACCACGTTCCGTAGGCAACGACGTATCCAAATTGGACGCGATAAACTGTGCCCCCTGACGGATGGCCAACGCAGCCTCCGTGAGCTGGGGCCAACCCACGTCCTTGCTCATGCCCTGCAGCACGGCTGCAGGCAGGGCATCGGCAGACTGGACTACCTCAAAGCCAGCCTCGCGGGCCAAGTCACGGAAGGAATCCGCCCCCACCACCAGCACCCGAGAACCCGCGGGCACATGCTGCTGCGCCAAAGCAATCGCCGCCTGCGCGGAGGTCAAAATAGCTTCTGGGCAAGCCGGAATGTCCACGGCCTGCAACAACGCAGCCACTTCGTGTGGGGAACGGGAAGCATTGTTGGTCACAAACACCGCCCGCGTGCTGCAACTATTGAGCAGATCGACAACTCCCGGCAGCGGCTGGCCGCCCTCCCAAACCGTTCCATCGAGGTCCAACAGGAGGGCATCATGAGTCGAAAGCAAGGTCATGACAGCTCTTCCAAACGCTCGCGTGCATCAGTCCAATCGCCCTCATCGATGGCTACCGTGTGCTCGAACCACTCCTTTGCCTCATCCTGGCGGCCCGCCAGCAACAAAGCGTTAGCGTAAGCGTAACTCAACCTGCAGGCGCTAATACCGCGGGCATCGCGCGAAGGATTCGCTCGCTGCAAAGTCACCACGGCAGACTCATGCTGCCCCAGATCATGGCGGGCCCCAGCAACCACGATGGCCAGCTCAATTGCTGATTCCGGGTCCAGCGCAGCCGCCTCCGGTTCCCGCGACAGCTCAATGGCCTTCTCCGGACGTCCCAGGCCGCGTTCGCAGTCTGCCATTACCGCCAACAGACCAGGACCACCCGTCATGCGCCGGGCTGCCCGCAGCTCCGCCAATGCTTCTTTCCATTCTCCCGCACGATACGCCGCGATACCATTGACTTCACGCGCCACGGACACCCGGCCTGCCCGATCTTTTGCGGCACGGGCGTGGCGCAGAGCTAGCTGTGGGTCATCATCCATCCACATCGCGGCCATAATCATGTGCTTGGCAACCGTGTCTGCATTGTCCTTAGCAAGCGACTTCAAATCTTGCAGCACCGATGGATCCAAATCCTGCGCATCAATCTCAGCCGGAATGTCCGGGTCATTGCTGCGGCGATTCAGGCGTTCCTCCCGGAACCCGGAGCGTTGCGGCGAATACGTCTTGCGCTCCTCTTGCCGCCCACCACGGCCAGCGTGCTGGCGGTCCCCACCCTTGCGCTCACCGCGACGGGGGCCAGACTTCCACTCCCCACGCTTATCATCGCGACGCCGACCACCTTGGCGCGGACCCCAGTCCTCACGGGAACCTCCGCGGGCATCGCGCTTAGCGCCGTTGCGGTCCTCACGGCGCTCATCGCGACGCTTGTCGTTTCGCTGATCGCGGCTGTGGTCGCGCTGATCATCACGACGGTCATCGTGCCGCCTATCCTCGCGTCCGCGTCCTCCGGAGTAGGAACCGCGCTGCCCGTCCTTCTTCCGGCCACGGTGACCATCGGCGTCGCGATGAGTGCGACGCTCAGAGCTATCGGAGGACTTAGAGTCAGACATAGAGCCTTCCACTTTCCAGTTGGGACTTCAAGGGCAAATACCCCACGATCTTACAGACTGTTCCACTAAAACCCTAGCCGAAAGGCCACAGAACTCGGGCTTGAGCAACCAGCAGCTCTGGCATAGCATTGGGAGCTTGACGGTGAGGCGACCCCTATGATGCTCTGGCGCCCGACTCATCCCCCACCGACGAACCGCACTCGATGCGTCAAGCTACTGTTGCCTTCGCTGACGGTCCAGCTTGCCCCATCACCCGGCCTCACACATGCTTCGGTCCACTTCACCGGTGGTCCAATCTGCACGGCCGTGTAGCGTGACGCATTTTCGCCGCAAACACGACTTTGCGCCATGGGCGGGAAGGGGCCTGCGCGCAAAAACGCGTCACCTTTCAGCACTTGGGGGTGCAAAGCGTAGTCCCTATTCCCGTACCCATGCGCCGATAACGCCTGGGATTGCTGGTGGCAGGTCACCGATTAGGGCTCGTTTGTTGGCGTCTTGTTCAATCTTGGTTGTCACCGCTTTGACCCGACCCCGATTATTCGCCCCACTACCGGCACCTGCGCCCATCACCGGCATCATCGACCGGCCACCTTGCGCAGCAATCCCGGCTGGTGTGACAGTCCCGCGGGCCATTGCGGCACCACCTGACCCGGCACCTGGGACACCACTGCCAACGCCTGGCGCACCTCCACCGCCGATACCACCGCCAACGGCCCCGCCAAGACCACCAGCGGCCCCAATGCCACCAGCACCACCACCTGCGACTGGCACACCACCGGTCCGCCCGGCGGCGTGGCGGCCAGTGTTTCCAGCAACCAGACCTGGCATAGCACCACCCCAACCAGAACCAGTACCACCAAGGACACCAGCACCAGCACCGGCACCTGACGGGGTTGTGCCCGCTGCACCCATTTTCACCAAGCCACCACCGGGTACCGCTGCCCCAATGGGCGCACCACCCGGTACACCAGCACCAGCGCCTGCGCCATGGCCTGGACCGGATAGTGTCGCTGCTGTGGGACCAGTCAACGACTCCCCCACAGTAGCGGGCAACACGGAATTACCAAACATGCCCGCAACATCGCGGCCAAGGCCACGAACAAACTCTTCTACCCCAGTATCATGAGCTCCCATGCCAGCCACCGGGCGCAACAACCCGTCTGCCACCTCGAAGGATCCTGGGCCTAGTTGACCTGCCATAGCAGCATCTACCATGGCCTTCGGGATAGATAGTGAATCAGTGCCGTAGCGCCCATCACTACCAGCAATCGCGTTCATACCAGCCTTAGCCAGGCCACCACCGGCAGCCATCTCAGGGCTAGCCAGATTACCGATCTGTGGCAGTGAGGCATCCACCATGAACTGCAGATGGCCCTGCAGGGAAGCAATTGCGGCGCGTTCTGCGACTTTTTGGGCTGCAAGGTCTGGGATTGCCCGGATGACGGCCTCTGCGGTAGCTGCGCGGAGTTTGGCCATGATCCCTAGTGAGTTCAACAAGGATGTGTGCGCCTGCATCAACAATGCGTTGGCAGCA
This sequence comes from Corynebacterium lizhenjunii, assembly GCF_011038655.2. Classification (NCBI taxonomy): domain Bacteria; kingdom Bacillati; phylum Actinomycetota; class Actinomycetes; order Mycobacteriales; family Corynebacteriaceae; genus Corynebacterium; species Corynebacterium lizhenjunii. Next base: position 1,188,999 of record NZ_CP064954.1, on the reverse strand, counting down.
AAATCCGTACCTGTGGCAGCGACTGTGCCTAAGGTTTCTACCGCACGGTCTACAGCTTCCCCGGAGTTGTTGCTCGCCAGCACCCCAGCAATCGACTGCAGCTGCGTGACTGCTTCTGTAGCTGCGATATGCAAGTCATTCCAGCGGCTGCTGGACGCTACGACTGAGGCTAAGTCGATGGCGTTGATTTCGGCGGCCACCTGGCTAATGTCTAGCCCAGACAGCATGACTACCGGAGGCACGAAGTCAAGGGTTTGGTAGTCGGCCGGGGGTTGGTCGACAAAGCGAACCTCCAGGAAATCCGGGCTAATCCCCACATGCAACATGTCCAGAGTCTTTGCCGCCAGCGAGTCCTGCCACGCAAACGCAATAGCTTGATTTGATAGCTGCCCAGAAATCCAATCCAATTGACTGCAGAATTTCCGCAGGGTTTCATCGGCTGACGCAGGATCGCCCTGCAGGAAACGGCCATGAATACCGCCAGCCTCGCTTACCCCAGAAATTGACGAGAAAGCGGGAGACATCATCCCGGAACCACTCCCCACTACAGTCAGGATAGTACGGTGAAGTTTTCGAAGATTCTCGTATTGTGCCTTTGTCGACTCAACATCGATGTACATCGCTATTTCACTCCCCAATATAGAATTTGCTGAATAGTTCAATCGTTCTGATACAGGTATCTCGTTCGTTACCAGGTGCGCCGAAGCTCGAGTACGTTACCCCCAAGACTCCGACAGCGGTTTCTACGCCAACGAAGCAGATGCCACCACCGTAATCCGGATGCGGCTTGAGGACTCTTGCCTTTGGGACGCCCCCAACTGGCACCACGGCATCGATAAAAGCTCCCGTGTCGAGAAGCATTTGGAAAGGTTGCTGCCAGCTCGTGAGGTCAAACCCTTCGCCGACATAAGTCTGTTCGACCACAATTGGACAAAAATACGGGTCTGTGTTCTCCCCTCCATCTGGGGCTTTTACCACTCCGACTCGTTCAAAGACTTCGTCTGGTATGTCTTCGCAGGGTTTGAAGGGTTTGTATCCGGGTGCGGTTGGGTCGAATGGTCCTGGGGTTGGCATGGCGAACTCGTTTGCCTCAGCGTTATCGGGTGCTGTCTGACTGACGTGCTCGCTGGCGTGTGTGGTTGCGGGCGGGTGGTCAGGGATTTGTGGGGGTGTGGTGGCGCACCCGGTTAGTCCGAGGATGCTTGCAGCCACTGCGGCAACAATGCTAATTGGGGTGCGTTGTCCCTTTGGGGCTGGTATGCGCGTGGGTGTGTTGTAGGGCCCAGGTGCAGCGCCTATGCTGCGGGGTGTGGCGGGCTGTTGACGTGGGGTTATACCCAATGTGGTGGTTGCGTAGTGTGTTGACGCCACGGTTTCCGACTCCTTTCGGTGTGTCCTTGTCTATTAGACTGCCGAAAGGGCCGGAAGGTTCCGTGATCGTGGAAAAAATCTTTGCACACCACCCCACCACGGAGAAGCTAACCTGAAGACTTGGTCATTCTAGAGTGGGTTTGGTCATTCTAGAGTGGGTTGTTGTGGTGGGTGGGTGTGGAAAACGCTGTGCGGCCCGGTCCACGTGGTCCCCTCGTTGTGTGGTGGGGGTGTGGGCCGGTTGGGTTTTATTTTGTTGTTTGTGTGTTTGTAGTGTCGGCGGTAACTTACTCTCCCACACCCTCCCGGGTGCAGTACCATCAGCGCGGGCAGGCTTAGCTTCCGGGTTCGGAATGGGTCCGGGCGTTTCCCTGCCGCTATCAACCACCGACACATCTGCGGGGCACACCCACAGAGTGTGGGTGTGTTGCAGTGTTGTGTCAGATACTGCATAGTGGACGCGCACACAGGTGTGTGTTTGTTTGTTTGTGCTTGGTAGGACCATCCAACACTTTTGTGGTGTTGGGTGTGTTTGTTTTGGTCTATTAGTACCAGTAGCCTTCACATCTTGCGATGCTTCCAGGTCTGGCCTATCAACCCCATCGTCTTTAGGGGACCTCAAATGAAACCTCATCTTAAAACAGGCTTCCCGCTTAGATGCTTTCAGCGGTTATCCCTTCCGTACGTAGCCAACCAGCGGTGCTCCTGGCGGAACAACTGGCACACTAGAGGTACGTCCGTCCCGGTCCTCTCGTACTAGGGACAGCCTTCTTCAAGTTTCAACGCGCGCGGCGGATAGAGACCGAACTGTCTCACGACGTTCTGAACCCAGCTCGCGTGCCGCTTTAATGGGCGAACAGCCCAACCCTTGGGACCTACTCCAGCCCCAGGATGCGACGAGCCGACATCGAGGTGCCAAACCATCCCGTCGATATGAACTCTTGGGGAAGATCAGCCTGTTATCCCCGGGGTACCTTTTATCCGTTGAGCGACACCACATCCACAAGTAGGTGCCGGATCACTAGTCCCGACTTTCGTCCCTGCTCGAGCTGTCACTCTCACAGTCAAGCTCCCTTGTGCACTTACACTCACCACCTGATTGCCAACCAGGCTGAGGGAACCTTTGGGCGCCTCCGTTACATTTTGGGAGGCAACCGCCCCAGTTAAACTACCCACCAGGCACTGTCCCCAACCCAGATCATGGGCCAAGGTTAAGGTGCTCAATCCGATCAGAGTGGTATTTCAACAACGACTCCACCACCACTAGCGTGATAGCTTCACAGTCTCCCACCTATCCTACACAAACCGAACCAAACACCAATACCAAGCTATAGTGAAGGTCCCGGGGTCTTTTCGTCCTGCCGCGCGTAACGAGCATCTTTACTCGTAGTGCAATTTCACCGGGCCTGTGGTTGAGACAGCAGGGAAGTCGTTACGCCATTCGTGCAGGTCGGAACTTACCCGACAAGGAATTTCGCTACCTTAGGATGGTTATAGTTACCACCGCCGTTTACTGGGGCTTAAATTCTCAGCTTCGACACCACAAGGGTATCTAACCGGTCCTCTTAACCTTCCAGCACCGGGCAGGCGTCAGTCCATATACATCAACTTCACGTCTTCGCATGGACCTGTGTTTTTGATAAACAGTCGCTTCCCTCTATTCTCTGCGACCACACCACGCTTAACACCGCAAAGGGTGCTCACACGGTGCGGTCCCCCTTCTCCCGAAGTTACGGGGGCATTTTGCCGAGTTCCTTAACCACAGTTCACCCGAACGCCTTAGTATTTTCAACCTGACTACCTGTGTCGGTTTAGGGTACGGGCCATACATCCACATCGCTAGAGGCTTTTCTCGACAGCACGGGATCACCAACTTCACCCCATATGGGCTACGCATCACGTCTTACCAACAAACGGTGGTACGGATTTACCTACACCACCCGGCTACACGCTTACACCAACAATCCACTAAGCGGCATGGCTACCCCACTGTGTCACCCCATCGCTTGAACCACACATCAGGCCCCACGACGCACACACCCAAACCGGCCAAAGACCAGAAAGAATGTGTTTGTGGTGGTTAGTATCAGTGCTTTATCATGGGCGCGGACATACGGGTACCAGAATATCAACTGGTTGTCCATCGACTACGCCTGTCGGCCTCGCCTTAGGTCCCGACTCACCCTGGGAAGACGAACTTGACCCAGGAACCCTTAGTCATCCGGCGGGAAGGATTCTCACCTTCCAATTCGTTACTCATGCCTGCATTCTCACTCGCACACACTCCACGCCGCCTTACGGTAACGCTTCACCACGTGCACGACGCTCCCCTACCCAACACACACCGAAAGGTGTGTCTTGCCGCGGCTTCGGCGGTGTGCTTGAGCCCCACTACATTGTCGGCGCGAAACCACTCGACCAGTGAGCTATTACGCACTCTTTCAAGGATGGCTGCTTCTAAGCCAACCTCCTGGCTGTCTTCGCGATCCCACATCCTTTTCCACTTAGCACACCCTTAGGGGCCTTAACCGGCGATCTGGGCTGTTTCCCTCTCGACTATGAAGCTTATCCCCCACAGTCTCACTGCCGTACACCACATTGCTGGCATTCGGAGTTTGGCTGACATTGCTAAGATTGTAGTCCCGCTCAACCAACCAGTAGCTCTACCTCCAACAAGCTAATACGACGCTGCACCTAAATGCATTTCGGGGAGAACCAGCTATCACGGAGTTTGATTGGCCTTTCACCCCTACCCACAGCTCATCCCCGCAGTTTTCAACCTACGTGGGTTCGCGCCTCCACAACCTCTTACAGCTGCTTCACACTGGCCATGGGTAGATCACCCCGCTTCGGGTCCAGGACATGCCACTAAACAAATCACCCTCATTAGGATTCGGTTTCCCTACGGCTACCCCACACGGGTTAACCTCGCGACATGCCGCTGACTCGCAGGCTCATTCTTCAAAAGGCACGCCATCACACACTTTCAGGTGCTCTGACGGATTGTAAGCACATGGTTTCAGGAACTATTTCACTCCCCTCCCGGGGTACTTTTCACCATTCCCTCACGGTACTATCCACTATCGGTCACACTGAGTATTTAGGCTTACCGGGTGGTCCCGGCAGATTCACAGCAGATTCCACGAGCCCGCTGCTACTCGGGGACACCAACAACCAACCACACACCATCTTCAGCTACAGGACTCTCACCTTCTCCGGTAGGCCATCCCAGACCACTTCACCTAACAACATGCGCATTGGCACGACAGTGGTAGCTGCCGCACATCAGGCCCCACAACACCGCACACACAACCCCTACCAAGTATCACATGCACACGGTTTAGCCTCATCCACGTTCGTTCGCCACTACTAGCAGAATCATTATTATTTTCTCTTCCTACGGGTACTAAGATGTTTCACTTCCCCGCGTTGCCCCCACAACAGCTATGAATTCACTGAAGGGTCACTACCCATAACGGCAGCCAGGTTTCCCCATTCGGACATCCTCGGATCAACGCTTAATTGACAACTCCCCGAGGCTTAACGCAGCCTTACACGTCCTTCATCGGCTCAGCATGCCAAGGCATCCACCATGCGCCCTTAATAACGAACACACAAACCACGTACCCGGGCCAAGCCCGGCTACGAGGCGTGAACTACACAAAACACAAAAAGAACAAAGAAATCACACACGCAACAACACCACCCACAAAAAAGGGCAGCACTGTCACGGATGCTCGCGTCCACTATACAGTTCTCACACAACACCCCACACCACCACGAAACACCACCACAAAGGCAGCACCACGCAACCAGTATGGGTTATGAGCAACACAATGATGCCCCAGACACCCAACAATGCACCAACATACCCACAAACAATTCTTGCCTGCCCACCACGACGACCACCACAACAAAAAAGTGTCATCAACTGGTGTGTCTCCACTCCGACTAAAAAACGTTGGCAGCATGACACTCGCACACTCAACCAACCGTCGCGCTCCTACAGAGCGCGACGTACAAATGATGTGGGATGTAACTACACCCCAACACTAAAAGCTCCTTAGAAAGGAGGTGATCCAGCCGCACCTTCCGGTACGGCTACCTTGTTACGACTTCGTCCCAATCGCCGATCCCACCTTCGACAGCTCCCTAACGAGTTTGAGCCACTGGCTTCGGGTGTTACCAACTTTCATGACGTGACGGGCGGTGTGTACAAGGCCCGGGAACGTATTCACCGCAGCATTGCTGATCTGCGATTACTAGCGACTCCAACTTCATGGGGTCGAGTTGCAGACCCCAATCCGAACTAAGACCAGCTTTAAGCGATTAGCTCCACCTCACAGTATCGCAACGCATTGTACCGGCCATTGTAGCACGTGTGAAGCCCTGGACATAAGGGGCATGATGATTTGACGTCATCCCCACCTTCCTCCGAGTTAACCCCGGCAGTCTCTCATGAGTCCCCACCACAACGTGCTGGCAACATAAGACAAGGGTTGCGCTCGTTGCGGGACTTAACCCAACATCTCACGACACGAGCTGACGACAACCATGCACCACCTGTATACAGACCACAAGGGAAAACACATCTCTGTGCCGATCCTGCATATGTCAAGCCCAGGTAAGGTTCTTCGCGTTGCATCGAATTAATCCACATGCTCCGCCGCTTGTGCGGGCCCCCGTCAATTCCTTTGAGTTTTAGCCTTGCGGCCGTACTCCCCAGGCGGGGCGCTTAATGCGTTAGCTACGGCACGAGAAACGTGGAAGTCCCTCACACCTAGCGCCCACCGTTTACGGCATGGACTACCAGGGTATCTAATCCTGTTCGCTACCCATGCTTTCGCTCCTCAGCGTCAGTTACTGCCCAGAGACCTGCCTTCGCCATCGGTGTTCCTCCTGATATCTGCGCATTTCACCGCTACACCAGGAATTCCAGTCTCCCCTACAGCACTCAAGTCAGCCCGTATCGCCTGCACGCCCGGAGTTAAGCCCCGGAATTTCACAGACGACGCGACAAACCACCTACGAGCTCTTTACGCCCAGTAATTCCGGACAACGCTCGCACCCTACGTATTACCGCGGCTGCTGGCACGTAGTTAGCCGGTGCTTCTTATACAGGTACCGTCACATACGCTTCGTCCCTGTCGAAAGGAGTTTACAACCCGAAGGCCGTCATCCCCCACGCGGCGTCGCTGCATCAGGCTTCCGCCCATTGTGCAATATTCCCCACTGCTGCCTCCCGTAGGAGTCTGGGCCGTATCTCAGTCCCAATGTGGCCGTACACCCTCTCAGGCCGGCTACCCGTCGACGCCTTGGTAGGCCATTACCCCACCAACAAGCTGATAGGCCGCGAGCTCATCCCTAACCGAAAAAACTTTCCACCACACACACTAAAGCATGGTCCTATCCGGTATTAGACCCAGTTTCCCAAGCTTATCCCGAAGTTAGGGGCAGATCACCCACGTGTTACTCACCCGTTCGCCACTCGAGTACCCCCCGCAAGCGGGAGGCCTTTCCGTTCGACTTGCATGTGTTAAGCACGCCGCCAGCGTTCGTCCTGAGCCAGGATCAAACTCTCCACAAAAAAGGCACCAACACCCAAACAAAAAAGAGTGCCGGACCAGGGCGTGAAAAGCCCAAAACCTAGACAAAAAAGACAAACCAAACCACCACCACAAACAGCAGCAGCGGACTGGCAAATCCAAAAAATTACTACATAAAGAAAAAATCACCCGAACCACCCAACAACCGACGAGGAAGCCCAGACGGTCCGGTTACCACCATGACAACAAACGCCACCACAGCAAAAATGCGACTTTTAAACAGTATGCACCAAACCAAAAATTATCAGTTCTTTTACAGTGACACCCCACATTCGGAACAGGGCATCACCCGGCACACACCAACCAACCACACCCACAAAACAGGCGCAGCCAGCACAACACACTTCCACCACAATGACCGCCACAGCAGACAAACAAAAATAAAAGTACATTGGCACACTATTGAGTTCTCAAACAACATCAGCACACCCACCAAACACCGACCCACAACACAGGGCCCACACTCAGCAGAGCAGCTCGTCCCACTCTAGAAGAACCAACCAACCACAGTCAAATCAGCACTCCCAACCAGGAACCACCAACCAGAAGACCAACCGGCCACCTCGCTGGCGACTCGGATAAATCTACACACACCCAACCATCAACACAAATCCCCAGCCCACACCCCAATTCCACCCCACACCAACCACCACCCAAACAACCCCAACCACCAACAACCCCAACCACCAACAAACCCCCCACCCACAAGCGGCATCGGCAAGCACTGCAGGCACCCACCAACAAAGAAACCCGCCCACCAATAAAGGCAGACGGGATTCACCAAAGTCTAGAGACGGGCACCAGCGAAGTTCTTCTTGCCGCGGCGCAACACCAGCCAGTGGCCGTGAAGCAGATCCGCCTCGGCGGGCTCCCACGCCTCATCGCTAACACGCTGATTGTTCACATACGCGCCGCCCTCCTTGATGGTCCGGCGGGCAGCACCCTTGGATTCGGCTAGCCCGGATGCCACCAGCAAGTCCACGATGGTCCGTGGCTCACCTGCAGCAATCTCCGCAACGGTTGTCTCAGCCAATGCGCCTGCCAGGGTGGACTGGTCAAGATCACCAAGTTCAGCGCGGCCGAACAAAGCCTGCGCCGCAAGCTCAACGGCGCGAGTCGCCTCCTCACCATGGACCAAGTTGGTCATCTCTTGAGCCAACCGACGCTGGGCTTGTCGCAAATGCGGCTCCTCGGCAACTTGCTTCTCATAGGCCGCAATTTCTTCGCGGTCCAAGAAAGTAAACCACCGCAGGTAATCAATGACCACGGAGTCGCCCGCATTCAAGAAGTACTGGTACCAGGAGTACGCAGAGGTCTTCTCCGCATCCAACCACAGCTTGCCACCGCCGGTAGACTTACCAAACTTCTGCCCAGAGGCATCCGTGACCAACGGCACAGTCAAGCCGTGCACCTTGGCTCCGTCGACGCGCCGGTTCAGGTCCACACCGGAGACAATGTTGCCCCATTGGTCACCGCCACCGATTTGCAGCACGCAATCATACTCCCGCCGTAGCTGCACATAGTCGTTCGACTGCAGCAGCATGTAGGAAAATTCCGTGTAGGAAATACCGTCGGACTCCAGGCGCCGTTTCACCGTGTCGCGGTCCAGCATGGTGTTGAGCGAGAAATTCTTGCCCACGTCACGCAAAAAGTCGATGACAGACATGTTCATAGTCCAGTCCGCATTATTGACCATGATGGCCGCGTTGTCACTTTCAAAGCTGACAAACCGCCGCAGTTGGGCGCGAATGGATTCCATGTTGGCATTGATTTGCTCTTGGGAAAGCATCGAGCGCTCCCCCACATCCCGAGGATCCCCAATAAACCCGGTGGCCCCGCCAGCCAAAGTCAACGGCCGGTGTCCAAACTCCTGAAAACGCCGCAACATAATCAGCGGTACCAGGTGTCCCGCGTGCAGCGAGTCCCCGGTCGGGTCAAAACCACAGTAGAGGGTAATGGGCTGCTCGCAGGCCTCCCGCAGGGCGTCGAGGTCCGTGGATTGGTTAATTAGCCCACGCCAGGCGAGCTCATCGATAATGTTGGCAGGTCGGTTAGACATAGTTCTTTCTTGAATGTGTGGTGCGGCGGGCATCAGGGTCGCAGCTGTGCCTCAGCTTGCCGATGCCCCTGTATCTGCGGTTATGCCTAAATCTCAGGCTAGGCAGTGGGTTCCGGTGGCCAGGCGAAGGATTCATCCACCAGCATGACCGGAATGTCGTCCTCAATTGGATACGCAACGTGCAAACGCTCGTTGACCAGTACCGACTTTTCAGGGAGATAGGTCAATGGCCCTTTATCTTGGGGGCAGACCAGGATCTCTAGCAATTGAGGGTCAAGACTCATACTTGTGCATACTACAGCCTTGCCTGGTGCATTGCTCGGTGGGCTCCGGGACCGTCGCGGATGGAGGGGCGGCGGGCCGAGGGAAGAGGAGGCGCGGGTCGTGGGAGGGCATCGGCAAGCCAATGCAAAAGCCACCCGCCGCACGTGTAGCAGGTGGCTGGGCTGAGGCGCTAGATGACTGAGGGGCTAGATGAGGGAAGGCACGTTCGCAACCAGGGAGAACAAGTCCTTAGGGTCCTCCGGGTCAGCGATGAGGTCAATATCGACTTCTAATTCCGTGCCCTTGACAGAGTCACGCAGGTAGCGCAGGGCGGAGAAATCGTTGATGGCAAATCCGACATCGTCAAACAAGGTGATCTGCTCCGGGTTATCGCGGCCGGATTCTGCGCCGGTGAGGACTTTCCAGAACTCCACAACCGGGAAGTCAGCTGGCTTTTGCTGGATTTCGCCCTCAATGCGGGTCTGTTCCGGGAACTCCACGAAGACCTTGGAGATGTCCAAGATGCCCTCCTCCAGCTCCGTCTTGCCGGGGCAGTCCCCGCCGACTGCGTTGAGGTGCACCCCCGGCGCCACGTGGCGGGTGGCCAGAATTTGGTTCTGCGCCTTGTCCGCCGTGCAGGTAGTGATGATGTCCGCGCCGATCACGGCCTCGTCGGTACTGGAGCACGCGGTGATGCTGAAACCCAGCGGCTCAAGGTTGCGCTTGAACTTCTCAATCGCCTGCGGGTCGATGTCGTAGATGGTGATGTGGTCAATGCCCAATACCCCACGGAAGGCCAGCGCCTGGAACTCAGCCTGGGAACCAGCACCAATCATGGCCATGCGGGTGGAGTCCTGGCGTGCCAAGTGCTTGGCTACCATCGCAGAAGTGGCCGCAGTGCGCAGCGCCGTGAGCAGGGTCATCTCCGCTTGGAATGTGGGGTAGCCGTTATCGACGTCCGCCAAAACTCCAAACGCGGTAACCGTCTGGAACCCACGGGCCGGATTGGAGGGGTGGCCATTAACGTACTTGAAGGAGTACTCCTCCCCGTCCGAAGTGGGCATGAGTTCAATCACGCCGAAGGGGGTATGGGAGGCCACACGGGGGATTTTGTCGAATTTCTCCCAGCGCTTGTAGTCGCGCTCCAGGTAGTCGACCATTCCTACCATGATGTTTTCTACACCCTCGCGCTGAATCCAGCGGGCCATATTGGCCACATCCACGAACTTAACCTTCATACAGAAGTTTTCCTTTCCATTATTGACTCGTCGAGTATCGACTCGGGCGGGCAGTGCACAATCTGCCCTTGACTGTACGCGAACCGGCAGCCGGTGCGCCGGGGCCTTTTCACGTTGGGCTTATCAAGCGCTGCCGGTCCACCGTGGCCATTTAGGCGCGGCTTGCTACGCTAGCCGTCCTTCAACCGCAGTTCCTCGTGCGGATCCGCGCCAAAGCGGAAACTGGGCAGGTGGGTCCTTTTGCGCTCTTCAGCGATGGCGTTGATGCGATCCCGCCACGCGAACCACATGCACGCAAAGACGGGGATTAGCGCGATGGTTGCCAACAGGGAGTAGGAACCGATTGGATAATCGATTGCTGTGAGAGCCAGGACCACGCCCACGAAGACAACGGTGGCCCAGTCCCCCACCACACCAAATGGCGAGCGGTAGTCCGGCCGGGTGAAGTGGCCGCGTTTGGCAAGCCGCACGAATTTTTGATGCGCCATCACAATAGCTACCCAGGAGGCCAAGGTGCCCAAGGCTGCAAGGTTGAGCACAATTTCAAACGCCATCTCCGGCACATAATAGTTCAAAAAGACCCCGGCCAGGGCCACGATGACTGCCATGACGATGCCCCCGTAGGGCACGCCGGAGGCCGACATCCGCGCCCCAAACTTTGGCCCAGATCCCGCCTGAGACATGTTGTACATGATGCGCCCGGTTGAATAAAGGCCAGCGTTCAGGGAGGAAATTGCGGCGGTGATGACCACCAGCTGGAAGATTGCCGCCGCGTAGGGGATGCCCAGGGATTCGAAGAAAACCACGAAGGGCGAGGTTTCTGACTTATACAGGGTGTACGGCAGCACCAGGGTCAGCAGCAAGATGGAGCCGAAGTAGAAGACCACAATACGAAACAGCACACTGTTGATTGCGCTGGGAATGTGCTTGCGCACGTCCTTAGTCTCGCCCGAGGTGGTGCCCACCAACTCTATGCCAGCGTAGGCAAACACCACACCCTGAATGACAATCAGTGCAGGTAGTGCACCATTAGGCAGCCAACCGCCAGAACTGGAAATGAGGCTAAAGCCGGTGGGATCCCCGGACGGGTGGCCCAGAATCAACACGCCGATAGCGATGAGCATGAAGATGACTAGTGCCACCACCTTGATCATAGAGAACCAGTACTCGAGCTGGCCAAAGATCGCTACGGAGAGCATGTTGAAGAAAAAGATCGCTCCGACCACCACCAGGGCTAAGAGCCATTGGGGCGTGTGGTCTAACCAGGTGGTGTACTGGCCAAACCATTTGATGTAGATGGCAACGGCGGTCGCGTCCGCGACCAACGTCATTGCCCAGTTGCCCCAGTAGAGCCAGCCAGTAACGAAGGCAGCCTTTTCCCCATAGAACTCACGGGCGTAGGAGACAAAGGAGCCAGAGCTAGGGCGGTAGACGATTAATTCTCCGAGGGCCCGGAGGATGATATAGCCAAAGAAACCGCAGATGAGATAGAGAATAGCTAAGGAGGGACCGGCTTGCTGCAAGCGTGAACCGGAGCCTAAAAGAAGGCCGGTACCAATGGCTGAGCCGATGGCAATCATCTGCAACTGACGTTTGCCCATCCCCTGCTGGAGACCATTGTCTTCGGCGTCGAACATGGCGCGTTCGGACTCGTGAGGTCCCGACGTCGTGTGAGTCATGGTGGTTGCTCCCTGTGCAATCTAAGCGAAGGCAGCGGTTCCCGGCTTCACCGGTAGCGCCTGGAAACTTGTTCCAGACCACACTGAACCGCTGCCCCGTATGCTACATCCCACCATCCAGATTCTGTGCGTCCAGCCACAATTACGAGTAAAGCACACCATGGCCCAGCCAGGGGAATCGCAGCTAGGAGCCATCAAGCACCAACGGATGACCTGAATAAAAACCCCTATTTCGGGGTTATTAGGCCATCCGAAGGCATCAAGCTGAAAATCCTATCGCGCTCGCACAGGAGTCTGCGCCCACTGGCGGTACTCGGCGCTAAGCCGTTCCACCGTCTCGCGCTGCTCATCAACCCGCACACGTGCGGTTCCGCCCTTGGTCGAACGCGAGGCCACCGCCCCTTCTACCGTCAAGACCTCCCGGACTTCCGGGCGCAAGCGGGCGTCAACACTGGCCAGTTCCGCGTCGCTCAAATCGACCAGGTCTACTCCCCTGGCTTCAGCCAGACGAACACACGCCCCCGATGCCTCATGAGCCTGACGGAACGGTACCCCCTGGCGCACCATCCATTCAGCTAAGTCGGTAGCCAAGGTAAAACCGCGGGGAGCCAGCTCCGCCATACGCTCTTCATGGAAGGTCAGCGTGGAGACCAATCCGGTCATAGCTGGCAGCAGCAAGTTCAGCTGCGCCACGGAGTCCACGATCGGCTCCTTGTCCTCCTGCAGGTCGCGGTTATAGGCCAAGGGCTGGGCCTTTAGCGTAGAAAGCAGACCAGCCAAGTTACCAATCAGCCGCCCAGTTTTACCACGGGTAAGCTCAGCGACATCCGGGTTCTTTTTCTGCGGCATGATGGAGGAGCCGGTTGACCAGGAGTCATCCAAAGTGACATAGCCGTATTCAGGCGTGCACCAGTAGATGATCTCCTCTGCCAGGCGCGACATGTCCACGGCAATCTGAGTCAGCACAAAGGCCGCCTCCGCCGCGAAGTCGCGCGCCGAGGTCCCATCAATGGAGTTTTCCGCCGCCGCCTCAAAGCCCAGCTCTGCAGCGATTGCCTCCGGATCCAACGCCAGCGAAGACCCCGCTAACGCCCCAGAGCCATAAGGCGAGATAGCCAAACGCTTATCCAGGTCCTGGATGCGAGACAGGTCGCGCAACAATGGCTGCGAGTGGGCCAGCAGCTGGTGCGCAAGCAAGACCGGCTGCGCAGCCTGGGAGTGGGTCTTGCCCGGCATGATTGCCCCAGGGTGGGCAGCTGCCTGGGCCACAAGGGCATCGGCAAGCTCTGTGACTTGCACGGCGATGTCACGTACGGCATCTCGCAACCACATACGAAACAGCGTGGCCACCTGGTCATTGCGGGAACGCCCAGCCCGCAGGCGGCCGCCGACTTCCGGGCCCACGATGTCAATGAGGCCACGCTCCATAGCACCATGAACGTCCTCGTCGGAAGCAAGAGGCGTAAATTCGCCGGACTCCACGCGACGGCCCAGCTCCTGGAGACCTGCCAACATGGTGTCCAAGTCGGCGTCGCTGAGCAGCCCGGCCCGGTGTAGCACGCGGGCATGTGCCTGCGAGGCCAGCACATCATAGGGTGCTAGCACCCAATCGAAGTGCGTGGAGACCGAGAGCGCAAACATGGCGTCCGCCGGGCCGCCGCTGAAGCGACCGCCCCACAGCGCACCCTCATTAGTTTTGTGCTGTTGCATGGCCTACTGTGCCGCCCCGGTGGGGAAACCACCCTCGCGGTCGCGCTGATTGGAAATCTGCGTGGACAGCCCGTGCAGCTGCACAAAGCCCTTAGCGGCGGTCTGGTCGAAGGTATCCCCAGTATCGTAGGTGGCCAGGTCAAAGGAGTACAGGGACTGCTCAGAACGCCGGCCGTTGACAGTAGCGGTGCCGGCATGAAGGACCATGCGAATCTCACCTGTAACCGTCTCCTGGGTAGAAGCAATGAAGGCATCCAGGGACTTCTTCAGCGGGCTAAACCACAGGCCATCATAGACTTCCTCACCCCAACGAGCATCCGTCAGGCGCTTGTAGCGGGCCAACTCGCGCTCCATGGTGACATCCTCCAGGGCCTCATGAGCCTTGATCAGTACGATGGCACCCGGGGCTTCGTAAACCTCGCGGGACTTGATGCCCACCAGGCGGTCTTCCACCATGTCTAGCCTGCCGATGCCCTGTGCCCCAGCACGCCGGTTGAGCTCCTCGATGATCTGAAGAACGCTGAGCTTCTTGCCATCAATAGCGACCGGGACGCCCTTGTCGAAAGAGATGGTGACCTCATCCGGGGCATTGCCCAGGCCCGGATCTTCAGTGTAGGCGTAGAGATCCTTAGTAGGCGGGTTCCACAGATCCTCTAGGAAGCCCGTCTCTACCGCGCGGCCCCACACGTTTTGGTCCACGGAAAATGGCGAAGAAGCGGACTGCTCGATGGGCAGATTAATCTCTTCTGCAAACTCGATGGCCTTATCGCGGGTCCAAGCGTAGTCGCGCGCCGGAGCAATGATTTCTAGCGAGGGATCCAGGGCGCGGAAAGAGACCTCGAAACGGACCTGGTCATTACCCTTACCGGTACAACCGTGGGAGACGTGAGTGCCGCCAAACTCCTGGGCAGCCTTGACCAGGTGCTTGACAATCAGCGGGCGCGAGATTGCAGAAACCAGCGGGTACTGCTTCATGTACATGCCATTGGCCTGGATGGTGGGCAGGCAGTAGCCTTCGGCAAATTCATCCTTGGCATCAATAACGATGGACTCCACGGCACCGCAGTCCAAGGCGCGCTGACGCACGGACTCCATGTCCTCGCCGCCCTGGCCCAGGTCCAGGGACACAGCGACTACGTCGCCGCCGGTCATCTTAGCCAGGTATGGAATGGCCACGGACGTATCCAGGCCGCCAGAGTAAGCAAGCACTACGCGTGCAGTCATAAGTCATCTCCTCTAGAGATTGTGAAAAGAATACAGTGCATCCAATAATATACGAAAAGGGTGCGGGAACCTAATCGCGGTTGACCAGGCTGCGCACAACCTCTTGACCGCTTAGCGGCTCACGCGCCAGAACAAAAATCGTGTCATCGCCAGCAATACATCCCACCACATCCGGCAAACCGGCCCGGTCGATGAAGGAGGCCAGATACTGGGCCGCGCCGGCGGGAGTGCGCAGCATGCCCAGGTTGCCAGAATAATCGGTGGCTACCACCAGCTCGTCAATCATGCGGCGCAGCTTGTCACGCGGACCGCTGATTTGATCCTCAAACTGCTCAGTCTCCGCGCCCACCACGTAGAAGGAACGCCCACCATCCCGTTTGACCTTCTTCGCACCGAGCTCATCCAGATCGCGCGATAGCGTAGCTTGGGTGATGTCAATGCCCTCATCCAGGAGCAGCTCCGAGAGCTGCACTTGGCTGGTAACCCGGGTGCGGTCCAAGATCTCCAAGATTTTCGCCTGGCGGGCGTTACGGTTGGGAGGGGTGATTGCCATGACTAGGGGTTCTCCTTGTTAAGCAGTTTGATGCGTCAGCAGCCACGTCAACACAGCTTTTTGGGCGTGCAGACGATTTTCGGCTTCATCGAAAACCCGGGATTGCGGGCCGTCGATTACCTCCGCGGTAACTTCGTTTCCACGATACGCGGGCAGGCAGTGCAAGAAGATCGCCTGCGAATCCGCCTGCTGCATAATATCCGTATTGACTTGATAAGGCAGGAAAGGCGTGCGGCGATCCTTGCCGTCATTTTCCTGGCCCATAGACACCCAGGTGTCGGTGATCACCACATTGGCCCCTGCCACTGCGGAGACATCATCCGTAACCACCACGCGGGCCCCGGTTTCACGCGCCCGCGCCTGCGCCCGTTCCACAAAGCGCTGCTGCGGTTGGAAACCCTCCGGCGCAATTATTGTGATGTCAATTCCCGCCGTGGCGAAGCCAATCAGGTAGGAATTTGCCATGTTGTTATCGCCATCGCCCAGGTAGCAAGCCTTGAGGCCTTGGGTCTTGCCGAAGTTCTCCCGAATGGTCATCAAGTCTGCCAGGATTTGGCAGGGGTGCAGGTCATCCGAGAGCGCATTGATCAGCGGCACCCGGGAGGTCTGTGCCATCTGCGCAAAGCCCTCATGGTCATAGGTGCGCCACACAATAGCGTGACAGTAGCGCGACAGCACCGCTGCGGTATCTTGCAAGGTCTCCCCCTTGCCCATCTGGGTTGACCCCGCCGAGGTCACAATGGCATGCCCACCAAGCTCGGCGATTCCGGCCTCGAAAGAAAACCGGGTGCGCGTGGAGGTCTTATCAAATAGAACGCTGACCGACTTGGGCCCCTCCAGCGGCCGCCGGCTAAAGGGGGCCGCCTTGAGTTCCAAAGCAATATCCAAGATTTCTGCCTGCTCAGCAGGGGTTACATCATCGTCTGCGAGAAAATGCCGGGGCATTAACACACCTCTTTCAGTGCTGCGCCCATCCGGGCGATTGCGGTATCAATCTCTGTTTCACTAATGACCAGCGGCGGGGTCAACCGCACCACGGCATCGGTGGGGGCGTTGAGAATAACCCCCTGCCGCAGGCCAGCCTGCACCAGTTCCTTCGCCACGGGCACATCCAGAACAGCGCCTAACATCAGCCCATTGCCGCGCACCTGACTGACATGCTCCATAGCCTCAAGCTGCCGACGCAGGTAGTCCCCCTTGCGCACCACATCAGCCAAGAACTGGGCATCTACCTGCGCCAGCACCGCCTGTGCGGCTGCGCAGGCCACGGGATTGCCGCCGAAGGTGGTGCCATGGCTGCCGGGAGTAAATAACTCTGCTGCCTTGCCGCGGGCAATGCACGCCCCAATGGGCAGCCCCGCTCCCAATCCTTTAGCCATGGTGATCACATCAGGCACAATGCCCGCAGACTCATAGCCAAAGAAGGTGCCAGTGCGCCCCACGCCTGTTTGGACCTCGTCTACGATGAGCAAGATGCCGTACTCATCGCACAGTTCACGCAGCGCGGCCAAGAAGCCCTCCGGGGCGGGGACTACCCCGGTCTCTCCTTGAATCGGTTCCAGGATTATAGCTGCGGTGTCCTGCGGGTTTATCTCCACCAGTGCGCGGACGTAAGCGGCATCTCCGTACGGGTAGAACTCCACACCACCTGGCAACGGCGCGAAGGGACGGGCCTTAGCGGGCTGGCCGGTTAGCGCCAGGGCACCCATGGTGCGGCCGTGGAAGCCATCTTTGGCCGCGAGGATCCGCGAGCGGCCAGTCAAGCGTGCCAGCTTGAAAGCTGCCTCATTGGCCTCCGCCCCGGAATTGACAAACATCACCCGGGCTGAGGTGTCCCCGACCCGCTCGCGCAACTGCCGGGCCACATCCACCACCGGTTCAGAGGCAAAGAGATTAGAAACATGCCCCAGGGTGGCAATCTGGCGACTCACGGCCTCTACCACCGCCGGATGGGCATGTCCCAAAGAATTCACGGCAATGCCAGCGAGCATATCTACATACGTCTGCCCAGCCTCATCCGTGACGGTGGCACCCGAGCCAGACACAAGTCCGCGCGGCGGGGTGCCATAATTGTTCATCAATACCTCGCCCCACGCAGTGGTCAAGGGGGTACTCGGTTGGCTCATTTGTGGTCATCCTTCCTAAAGACTGTTCCGTCTGGGTAGTTGGTTCGCTGGTAGCCATCAGGAAGCACCATCGTGCCGATACCGCCCGGGGTCAGCAACTCCAGCAGCACCGCGTGTGCGATCCTCCCGTCGATCACGTGGGCGGCATTAACCCCCTGTTCCACAGCGCGCAGACAAGACTCCATCTTGGGGATCATCCCGGAATCCAGCCCCGGCAAGACCGCGCTCAAATCGGCGGCCTCAATTTTAGATACCAGCGAGTCCCGGTTGGGCCAGTCCGTGTACAGACCTTCCACATTGGTTAAAATCACCAGGCGCTCAGCCCCAAGTGCTGCGGCCAAGGCACCCGCTGCGGTATCAGCATTGATGTTGTAGACCTCACCGTCTAGCCCTGGCGCAATGGTGGAAACTACCGGAATGCGCCCCGCATCAATAATGTCCATCAAGGCTGCTGGGTTGACATCGACAATGTCACCTACCTGCCCAATGTCGGTTGCCTGTCCGTCGACGTCCACCAACCGCTTGGTAGCGGTAAATAGGGCCGCGTCTTCACCCGAGGTGCCTACCGCGTAGGGGCCGTGGGAGTTGATGAGCCCCACCAACTCGCGGCCCACCTTGCCAAAGAGCACCATGCGCACAATGTCCATAACTTCTGGCGTGGTCACCCGGAAGCCGCCGCGAAACTCGCCTTCTAGCCCCACGCGCTCCAACATGGCAGAAATCTGCGGCCCGCCACCATGGACCACCACGGGCTTAACCCCCACGGTGCGCAAGAACACCATGTCCTGAGCAAACGCCTCTCGCAGTTGCTCATCCACCATGGCATTACCGCCATACTTGACTACCACGATGGCATCCCGAAAATGCTGTAACCACGGCAAGGCGTCGGCCAGCACCGTCGCCCGCTCATAATTGCTCAGATGTGAAATCATGTCTCACTTCCTCTCTTTTGGCCCTATCCAGCTCGGCTTTGCCCTGTCCACCTCGGCTTTGCCCGGTCCACCTCGGGTTTGCCCTGCTCGGCCTGTTATACCTTCCCTGGTTAAGAGCTATACGCCGAATTAATCTCCACATAGGCGTGGGACAAGTCCGTGGTACGCACGAATGCCTGCCCCGGTCCGCCGGTGCCCAGGTCCACGCGAACGTCAATATCCACGCCGCTCAAGTCCACGTCGCGCGCTCCAGGTACCCCGGTTGAGCCCACGCACACGGGCGCGCCATTGAAGTAGACAGAGATATTCTCCGGGTCCATCTCGGCATCCGCCATGCCCACGGCGGCCAACACGCGCCCCCAGTTCGGGTCAGAGCCAAACATGGCGCACTTAAATAGGTTGTCGCGCCCAATGGTGCGCGCAGCATTGAGGGCCTGGGCATCGCTCGCGGTTCCTTCGACGCTAATGCGCACCCGCTTGGTCACGCCCTCGGCATCAGCCTGCATCTGGTCCGCCAGGCTGGCGCACACCTCCAGCACCGCGGCATTTAGTTCCTCTGGGCTAGGCTCGACTCCCGAAGCCCCGTTGGCCATGATGATCACCGTGTCATTGGTGGAGGTAGACCCGTCCACATCCAGGGTGTTAAACGTCACTGCCGATGCCCCCTCTAGCGCCCCCTGCAGCGCCTGAGGGCTGGCCACGGCATCGGTAGTAATGCACACCAACATCGTGGCCAGCGATGGAGCCATCATGCCTACTCCTTTGCCCATGGCGCCCATGGTCCAACCCTCGCGGTACGCGGTGGCTTCCTTGGCCACCGTATCCGTCGTCATGATCGCCGTGGCCGCGGCATGCCCGTCGGCACCCAGATTGTTTAGCGCCTCTACCCCACCCAGTACCACATCCATGGGCAAAAGCTCACCGATAAGCCCCGTAGAACACACCGCCACCTGCTGCGGGTCGAGATCGAGCAACTCCGCCGCACGCTGGGCCATTGCGGTGGTATCAGCCAGACCCTGCTTCCCGTTGCAGGCATTCGCATTACCGGAATTAAACAACACCGCCCGCAGCTGACCATCCGCCAGCGCTGCCCGGCTATACGTCACCGGTGCGGCGACCACCCGGTTGCGTGTAAACACCCCGGCGGCATTAGCCTGCGGGCCTTGGTTCACCACCACGGCCATATCCGGTTTACCTGAAGGCTTAATGCCAGCGGTGGTAGCGCTGGCTGCAAAACCGGTGGGAGCACATACCCCGGTAGCGCTGGGGGAAGGAGTCGAAGCAGTCACGTTGAGACCTTTCTTTTAAGTGAGGGAGGAGGTATTAGGGGGCCACCGCGGCCATGGGTAGGCCCGCAGTCTCTGGAAGGCCCAGCGCCAGATTCATGCACTGCACGGCGCCGCCAGCGGTACCCTTACACAGATTGTCCAGGGCCGCGGTAACAATGAGCTTTCCAGCCGTCTGATCAACGTGAGCCTGAATGTGGACCATGTTGGTGCCCACCACGTTCTGCGTCTCCGGCTGTTGTCCTTCTGGCAAGACCAGGCAGAAGGGCTCTTGAGCATAAAAGTCCTCATAGACCTTGCGTATCTGCTCCGGCCCTACTCCGGGCAGCAGAGGGGCGGTTACCGTGGCCAGGATTCCCCGAGTCAGCGGGGCTAGCACTGGTGTAAACGTCACCTTCGGCGCAGCTTCCGGCGCTAAGTATTCACGGACGTTTTGGACAATCTCTGGGGTATGCCGGTGCTTTCCGCCTGGGTTATAGGCCCGCAAGCTGCCCATGGTCTCCGCGCCCAACAAGGCCACCGCAGCTTTCTTGCCGGCCCCAGACACCCCGGTCACGGCGATAACGGACAAATCCGGCTCAATAAGCTCCCCCACCACGGCAGGCAG
Source organism: Corynebacterium lizhenjunii (assembly GCF_011038655.2). Lineage (NCBI taxonomy): Bacteria > Bacillati > Actinomycetota > Actinomycetes > Mycobacteriales > Corynebacteriaceae > Corynebacterium > Corynebacterium lizhenjunii. The sequence goes on along the minus strand of NZ_CP064954.1, from coordinate 1,168,344 downwards.
CACCCCCGTGGTCACCGCAGTGGGGAAACATCCCGCCACAGCCACCCGCCGGGCCTGCACTATAGCTTGCCGATGCCCCGGCATCTCCGGGATTCCATAAGGCCAGGAACCCGCGTGCTGCGTGCCGTAGTACTGCTGCCAAGCATCCGCATCCCGCAAGCGGTAGTCTGCCGCGCAGTCGATTACTAATACATCGGGGCTTAGCTGCCCGGCGATCTCCGCGGAGTGACCGTGTGGCAGCGCCAGAAAGACTACGTCATGGCCTGCCAGGTTTTCCGCAGTAGTTTCGACAATACGGCGCTGACGCAGTTGCGGCAGATGGGCCATGAGCTCACCCACACTGGCCCCCGCAGTGGAGTGGCCAGTTAGTGCGCCAATCTCCAACTCCCCGGTTGCATAGGCCGGGTGAGCTAGCAGGAGGCGCAAAATTTCGCCGCCGGCATAGCCGGAGGCGCCTGCAACTGCGATGGAAATGGTCATGCACCCCAGCATAACACAAATTATGCAAATGGGTGCAATTTATACAGACCGTTTGCTGGAGAACCTCGCTTTAGGCGCGCATGGTGGCACCGAAGCGCTCCTCGGCCAGCGTCGCTGCAGCCAGCCGGTGGGTGTTGACTTCCTCATCGGTCAGCGTGCGATCGGGTGCGCGGAAGACCAGCCCAAAGGCCAAGGACTTCTTTCCTGCCCCCAGCTGCTCACCACGGAAGACGTCGAACAGGGCCACGGACTCTAGCAACTCGCCTGCGCCTTGCTCCACGGCAGCACGCACGGACTCTGCCGGGACATCCTCGTCAACCACCAGCGCCAAGTCCTGGTGCAGAGCCGGGAATGCAGAAAGCACCGGGGCTGGGAAACGCTCCTCCAACGGCAAAGCCGTCACGTCCAGCTCCATTGCACAGGTGCGGGCTGGCAGGCCCAGCTCCTCCACAATCTGCGGGTGGAGCTCACCAGCGTGGCCAACCACGCGAGGCTCCCCGGCACCATCGCGCACCACGAGTGCGGCGCAACGGCCCGGATGCCACGGCAATTCCGCGCCGGCCTCGACTTCGAGGTCTACCCCAGCAGCGCGGGCCACCAGACGTGCGGACTCGATGGCGTCCGCATAACCATAATCACGGCCTTGGCCCCAAGGCCCCGCCAGCTCCCACTGACCGCAGGCCACAGTAGCCACATGCAGCGGCTGTTCCGGAAGGGACTCCATCAGCTCAGCCAGGGCGGCATCGTCAGGGCGTGCTGCCACAGAAGGCATCGGCGAAGAATCAGCACGGCGGAAACTGACTTGTTGCACACCGAACAGGGCCACATCCGTGCGGCCGCGGGCCACATTGCGCGCCAGGGCCTCCAGCAGATTTGGCAGCAGCGTCGTGCTCAGCGCGGCCTTGTCAGCCTCCAGCGGGTTTTGCACGGCGACGGTACGACGGCGGGCATCGGCAGGCTCCAGCCCCCACACATCAAACGTGGACTGAGCAATAAACGGCGAGGGCAACACCTCCGCGTAGCCGCCATAAGCCAGGCCATGGCCGATAGCACGGCGGCGCTTCTGGGCGGCACTAAGCCCGCGCCCACCCACCGGAGTGGGCAAGATGGACGGAATATCCTCCAGGCCCTCCAGGCGCAAGATCTCCTCCACCAGGTCCACATCCATGGAGATGTCGGTGCGCCAGGTGGGCACCTGAACCTCTAGTTGACCGTCCGTGAGCTCGCGGACCTGGCAGCCCACCTCTTCCAGACGGGAGATGACAGTCTGGGCGGAGTACTCCACCCCGGCGTACTCGCTGGGGCGCGCAGTACGCATGCGCACCACCTGGCGCTGGGGAACGTCTCCCACCAAGGTACGCGTGGCCTCCACGGTGCCACCGGCAATCTCGGTCAACAGCTGGCAAGCCACGTCCAAGGCCACCTCTACCAAAGCGGGATCCACGCCGCGCTCGAAACGACGGGAAGCTTCAGAGGACAACTTGTGGCGGCGCGACGTGCGCGCCACCGTAATGGGGTCCCAGGTAGCCGCCTCAAAGTAGACATCGGTAGTCTGCTCCGAGATCTCCGAGGTAGTCCCGCCCATCACACCGGCTAGAGACTGCACACCGTGGTCATCGCAGATCACCACGTCCTCAGCGCTCAGAGTGCGCTTGACGTGATCCAGAGTCTCAAACACCTCACCTTCAGCGGCGTTGCGCACCACCAGGGTGCCGGAAATCTGCTGGGCATCGAAAGCGTGCATGGGCTGGCCCAGCAGCAACATGACGTAGTTGGTCACGTCGGTGGCCACATTAACGGGGCGCTGGCCAGATAGCATCAGCTCGCGCTCTAGCCAATAAGGGCTACGCACTTCCGGGTCGATGCCGCTGACCTTACGCACGCCGAAACGGATAGCCCTGGTCTCCTCCCGCACCTCAACAGCTAGGGTCTCCCCTTCCGGCGCCGGGACTGCAGTCAGCGCAACTCCGGCAGCTGCGGGTTCAGCAGCAATGTCCACAAAATCCAGGTCGAAAGCAGACGCGAGCTCCCGCGTGAGGCCCCGAGCAGACAGCGCATAGCCGCGGTCCGGGGTGATGTTGACGTCAAAGACCGTATCCACCAGGCCAATGAGCGGGCGGGCGTCCTGGCCCACGTGCGGGGCAAACTCGCCGCCCAGCGTGATAATGCCATCAGACTTTTCTGCCAAACCCAGCTCTGCCGCGGAGCACAGCATGCCGTTGGAGATGTGGTCATAAGTCTCCCGGGCTGCAATGGCGAAACCGCCCGGCAGTACCGCGCCCGGCAGTGCCACCACCACGTAGTCGCCCAAGCGGAAGTTGCGTGCACCGCAGATAATGCCCTGCAGCTGGCCAGTACCGTTGGCCTCGCCGACGTTGACCTGGCAGTAGCGAATGGGTTTTTTAAACTGCGTGAGCTCTTCAATCTCCGCCACCTGGCCAATGACTAGCGGTCCGGTAGATTCCGGTAGGGCGGCATATCCTTCAGTCTCAAAGCCCACGCGCACAAAGCCGGCGTCCATTTCTGCCGCAGGCACAGACCACCCCGGGTTATGTGCGCCGAGCAGGCCGGTAACCCAGTTCTGGGAAATAAGCATGATGGTGTCTAATCCTTTCTGGGTAACTGTTAAGCCTGGACGCCGAACGGCAGCGTGAAGCGGACATCGCCTTCGACCATATCGCGCATATCGCTGAGGCCATTGCGGAACTGCAGGGTACGCTCGAGGCCCATGCCGAAGGCAAAACCGGTGTAGACCTCCGGGTCTACACCCACAGCGCGCAGCACGTTGGGGTTGACCATGCCGCAGCCGCCCCACTCGATCCAGCCGGCGCCGCCCTTCTTATTGGGGAACCACACATCGACCTCGGCGGAAGGCTCCGTAAATGGGAAATAATTGGTGCGCATCCGGGTCTTGGTCTCCGGGCCAAAAAGGACCTTGGCCAGGTGATCCAGCGTGCCGCGCAGGTGGGCCATGGTCAATCCCTTGTCAACCGCCAGGCCTTCTACCTGGTGGAACACCGGAGTGTGCGTAGCGTCCAACTCATCGGTACGGAACACCCGCCCCGGGCAGGCGATATACAGCGGCACTTCGCGCTCCAGCATGGTACGCACCTGCACCGGGGAGGTGTGCGTGCGCAAAACCTGCTTGGATCCTGGTACAGAAACATGGAACGTATCCTGCAGCGTGCGCGCGGGGTGGTCTGGCTTGAAGTTCAGGGCGTCAAAGTTAAAGTATTCAGCCTCGACCTCTGGGCCTTCCGCAATCTCCCAGCCCATGCCCACGAAGATGTCCGCGATCCGCTCACTTAACGCGGTGATCGGGTGCAGTGCACCGGTCTGGGAGCGCGTCGTTGGCACGGTAACGTCTACGGTTTCCTCACGCAGCTGCGCGGCACGGGCCTGCTGTTCCAGCACCTCCCGCACGCTGGCAAAGTGCTTCTCCACCCGGCCGCGAGCCATATTGACGTTCTTACCGGCGTCCTTGCGCTGATCCTTAGGCAACTGCCCTAGCGACATCCGGGCCCGCGCAATATACGCCTGCTCACCCAAATGCTCGCGGCGAGCAGCGGCCAGCTCCTCCAAGGTGGAAGCGCCATCAAAAGCCGCTACAGCGGCATCAGCAGCCGCACCCAACGCGGCTTCGGACAAATCGATCTGAGGTGTGTCGGACACGAGCCTATGCACTTTCTGCCTGCGGAAAACTAACGCCGGTCATCTTACCCCACCCAGGAGGCTGCACAGCGCAACGGGTGAGGGGGCATCGGCAAGCCACATCGGCAAGCTAGAGCTCCTGCCTACGGTGAGCTTTTGCGGACTCATAGAGGCAAATACTGGCCGCAGTTGCCAGGTTAAGGGACTCCGCGCGGCCCACGATGGGGATTCGCACCCGCACATCAGCTTGCTCCAGCAGCGGGCCTAAGCCGTGGGCCTCATTGCCGAACAGCCACGCGGTGGGCGCGCAGAGATCTGCATCTGCGACATCGACGTCCCCGTCGGCGGCCGTGGCCACAATCTGCATGCCCGCGCGGCGCAATTGCCCCAGCACATCCTGCACATTAGGCTCGCGCGCCACCGGAATATGGAACAACGAGCCAGCCGAAGAACGCACCACCTTGCTCCCCAGGGGATCCACAGTCTCTCCCGCAAAAATCACCCCATCGGCCCCCATGGCATCAGCTGTACGGATAAGGGTGCCTGCATTGCCTGGCTCTGCCGTAAGCACCGGCACGCACACCAGCTGCGGGCGGGCGCCCAGAATTTTGCCGGGCGACCACAAAACGTGGCGGCACACAGCAAACAACCCCGTGGTGCTAGCGGTATCGGAGAGGTACTGCGCAGCCTTGTCCGTAATGGGATGAACGTAGACATCCATGTAACCTGCGGCAGTAATAATGTGGCTAAAGCGCTGCGCTGCCTGCTCGGTGACAAAAATGTCGGTCGCCGCGCCCGTGGACACCGCTGCGTCCACCGCATTTTCGCCCTCAATCAGAAACTGCTTCGCCTTACGCCGGGCTGCGGCGCGGTGCAGCTTAGCAGCGTTGACAATACGCGGGGTGCGTTGGGTAAATGCAGCGGAGAAGTCCAAGTTCATTCCCCCTACTGTACTAGTGGGGCGACTAACGGACTCGAAGCGGCTGCACATACACGTATACCCCGGGCCACGTGCGGCCGCGGGGTATAAAGAATGCTTAAGGTTAATTCTTAAGCAGCGCGAGGAGCGTTAACATCCTCCGGCAGGGCAGCCTTCGCAGCCTCGCACAGCGCGGAGAAAGCCTCGAAGTCGTTGACAGCGAGCTCGGCAAGAATCTTACGGTCCACCTCGATCTCAGCCAGGCGCAGGCCGTGGATGAGGCGGTTGTAGGTGATGTCATTCATGCGAGCTGCGGCGTTGATGCGCTGGATCCACAGCTTACGGAACTCAGACTTACGGGCGCGACGGTCGCGGTAAGCGTAAGTCATGGAGTGCAGCCACTGCTCCTTGGCCTTACGATACAGGCGGGAGCGCTGGCCGCGGTAGCCCTTAGCGGACTTCAGAATCGCGCGGCGCTTCTTCTTGGCGTTAACTGAGCGCTTTACTCGTGCCACAGTAATACTTCCTTAAATCTCGTGGTTTATGGTTGTGGGTTGAATTCGGCGCTAGTTAGGAGCGGCCGAGCAGGCGGTTGACGCGCTTGGTGTCTGCCGGGGCGACTTCCACGGTGCCCTTCAGGCGGCGGGTCTGCTTGGACGGCTTGCCCTCCAGCAGGTGGCGGCGGCCGGCCTGCTCACGGCGCAGCTTGCCGGAACCGGTCACCTTGATACGCTTGGCGGTGCCCTTGTGGGTCTTCTGCTTCATGAGAGTTAAGTCCTTTAATTCCCGTTGTCAGTGTTGTCTACTTCTTGCCCTTGCGGATTGGCCCGAGGACCATGGTCATGTTGCGGCCATCCTGCTTCGGGCGGGCCTCAACGTTTCCTACTTCTTTGACGTCTTCTGCAAGACGCTCTAGCAGGCGGAAACCCAGCTCCGGACGCGATTGCTCGCGGCCGCGGAACATGATGGTGACCTTGACCTTGGAGCCCTTTTCCAGGAAGCGCACTACATTAGACTTCTTGGTCTCATAATCATGGTCATCGATTTTCGGACGGAACTTTTGTTCCTTAACCACAGTCTGCTGCTGGTTCTTGCGAGACTCGCGAGCCTTCTGGGCCAACTCGTACTTATACTTGCCGTAGTCCATGATCTTGGCCACCGGCGGCTTAGCGTTGGGTGCCACCTCAACCAGATCTAGGTCTGCTTCGTATGCGAGCTTACGGGCGTCGTCCGTGCGGACAATGCCAACCTGCTCACCGCCGGGTCCGACCAGGCGGACCTCGGGAACTCGGATGCGCTCATTAATGCGAGCTTCAGCGCTGATTGTGGTCTCCTTGGGTCAAGATGAATGTAGCTTGCCTACCACAGGACCACAAGCGAAAACCCGGCGTCCACTTACGTGCACACCGGGAGTTCTCACAGGACAGTAGCCCGGGGGCTACTGCAACCTTTTACCCTTGTCCAACAGCGCCATCAACCGGGCCAAGCCCTTAAACTATCAGATGTACGCTGCGGCAGCGGGTGGGAGAAACTCCACTTGCGACCCACGGGCCCGTGTCCAGGTCCGCTGGGCGGTAGTAGCGGTGAGTCTATCACCACCCCTATACACATTCCAAACCGACACGCTACAGCCTCACTTCCTCGCCAACAACGGCGCCAAAAACTGTCCCGTATAGGATTCCTTGATTGTAGCCACTTCCTCCGGAGTACCGGCCGCCACAACGGTGCCACCGCCCGCACCGCCTTCTGGGCCCATGTCGACAATCCAATCAGCGGCCTTAATCACGTCCAAGTTGTGCTCAATGATAATGACCGAATTGCCTTTATCCACCAGGGACTGAATCACCATCATCAGCTTGCGGATGTCCTCAAAGTGCAGGCCCGTGGTGGGTTCATCCAGGATGTAGACAGTGCGACCGTTGGTGCGCTTTTGCAACTCGGAAGCCAACTTGACGCGTTGGGCCTCGCCACCAGACAGTGTGGTGGCTGCCTGCCCTAACCGCACGTAGCCCAATCCCACATCCACCAGCGTGGCCAAATAACGGTGAATGGAGGTGATCGGCTCGAAAAACTCCGCCGCCTCGGAAATGGGCATGTCCAGGACCTCAGCAATGTTCTTGCCCTTGTAGGTCACCTCTAGGGTCTCCCGGTTGTAGCGCGCCCCGTGGCACACCTCACAGGGAACGTAGACATCCGGCAGGAAGTTCATCTCGATCTTCAGCGTGCCATCACCCTGGCAGGCTTCGCAACGCCCGCCTTTGACGTTGAAGGAAAAGCGCCCTGGCTTGTAGCCGCGGACCTTCGCCTCTAGGGTTTCCGCAAACAGGTTACGCACCTTATCAAACACCCCGGTATAAGTGGCCGGATTCGACCGCGGCGTGCGCCCAATGGGGCTTTGGTCTACCTGCACCAGCTTGTCCAGGTGTTCCATGCCCTCCACGCGCTTAGCCCGCCCGGGCACTTGCCGCGCCCGGTTGAGCTGGTTCGCCAGCGTCTTGGCCAGAATTTGGTTAACCACCGTAGATTTGCCGGAGCCAGACACGCCGGTCACACACGCCAGCACGCCCAGGGGAATTTCGACGTCAATGCCCTTGAGGTTGTTCTCCCGCGCGCCCACCACCCGCAGCATGCGCTCCGGGTCTATTGCGCGCCGCTGCGCCGGCACGTCCAGGACCCTTGCCCCGGATAGGTATTGCCCGGTCAAGGATTGCTCAACTTTGACGATGCCCTCTGGAGGACCTTGGTAGACCACCTCGCCGCCGTACTCTCCCGCGCGTGGTCCGACATCGACCAGCCAGTCGGCCTCCCTGATGGTGTCCTCATCATGTTCCACCACAATGAGCGTGTTACCAATATCGCGCAGCCGCTTCAAAGTAGCAATTAGGCGCTGGTTATCCCGCTGGTGCAGCCCAATCGAGGGCTCATCTAAGACGTAGAGCACGCCCGCGAGCCCCGAACCGATCTGGGTGGCCAGGCGAATGCGCTGAGCCTCCCCGCCGGACAAGGTCGAGGCGCCACGGTCGAGAGTCAGGTAGTTGAGCCCCACATCTAGCAAGAAGCGCAGGCGGGCTTGGGCTTCTTTCAATACTGCCCCAGCAATGATTTCTTCGCGCTTGCCCAAGACAAGGGAGTCTAAAAACTCAGAGGCGTCTTCAATAGACAGCGCCGCCAGTCCAGCAATGGACTGCTCCCCGTGAGTAGTAGATTCCAGCCGCACCGCCAGAATCTCTGGCTTCAAGCGCGTGCCCTTGCACGTGGGGCACGCTACCCGGCGGGTGTATTGCAGTAGCCGGTCCTTCTGGGAGTCCGAGTCCGTGGTTTCCAGCTTACGTTCCAAAAAGCCCACCGCACCTTCAAAAGGCGCAGTCCAATTGCGCTGGCGCCCATAGCGGTTTTTGTAACGTACGGAAACTTCCGTGTCCGTGCCGTAGATCAGCGCCTCCCGTGCCTGTGCCGGCAATTCACCCACGGGCGCTTGCGGGTCAAAGTCCATGGCTTTGGCCAGGCCCTCGATGAGCTTGACAAAGTAGTTGGAGTTAGGCGATGAATACCATGGCTGCACGGCCTTGACCACCGGGGCATCCATGTCCGGGATCAACAAATCCACGTCCACTTCCAGGCGGGTGCCCAGACCATCACAGGCCGGACAGGAGCCGAAGGGGGCGTTGAAGGAAAACGCGCGCGGCTCGTATTCCTCAATGGCCAAGGGGTGCCCGTTGGGGCACGAGGTCTTCTCTGAGTAGGTGTGGGTGAGCTCAGGGTCGTCGACGAACTCGATTGTCACTAGACCATCGGCGAGTTTGAGCGCGGTTTCCACCGAGTCAGTCAGGCGTTGCTTAGCAGATTCCTTGACCTGCAGGCGGTCCACCACCACATCAATGTTGTGCTTGATTTGCTTCTTCAGCTTCGGCGGATCACTGAGCTGATAGACCTCGCCATCGACGCGAACGCGGGAATAACCCTGGCCTGCCAGGTCCGCAAAGAGATCCACAAACTCGCCCTTACGCTTGCGCACCACCGGGGCCAGCACCTGGAACTTGGCACGCTCAGGGCGAGCCAAGACGGCATCGACAATTTGCTGCGGAGTCTGACGCTCAATGACGGCATCGCACACCGGGCAATGGGGCGTGCCCGCGCGGGAGAAAAGCAAACGTAGGTAGTCATAGATCTCAGTAATAGTGCCCACCGTTGAGCGCGGGTTGTGGTTGGTGGACTTCTGGTCAATGGACACCGCCGGGGACAGGCCGTCGATAAACTCCACATCTGGCTTATCCATCTGCCCCAGGAACATGCGCGCGTAGGAGCTCAAGGACTCCACGTAGCGGCGCTGTCCCTCCGCGAAGATCGTGTCAAAGGCCAGCGAGGACTTTCCCGAGCCAGATAATCCAGTAAAGACCACCATTTTGTCACGAGGCAGCTCTACGTCTACCCCTTTGAGGTTGTGTTCACGAGCCCCGCGGACTACAAGGCGATCTGCCACTAGCTTTCCATCCCTTTCACTATCACTCTCGCTGTGTGCGCACTAAAGTTCAAAACTACCCGTAGGCTATCTGCTATGACCAACCCACTTTATCTGGAACATATTTCCGTGTCCGAGATGGACAACAACTGCTATCTCCTCCATGACGGGGAGCAAGCCTTGCTTGTCGATGCCGCCGCTGACGCCAAGGCCCTACTCGAACTAGCCCACCAGGCTGGGGTGCGCATCACCGCTGTGCTGACTACCCACCGCCACTGGGACCATGTGCGCGCACTAGAGGAGGTCATCGCCACTACAGGGGCGAAGCACTATAGCTCCTTCCTGGATTCCCCCGCCTTGCCAGTGACGGTAGCTGAAGAGCTCCACCACGGCGACACGCTGAGCTTTGCTGGCCACGAGCTGCCGGTGATGATCCTGCGCGGGCACACCCCTGGGGGCGCTGCCCTAGCCGCCGAAATTGATGGGGTGACCAATCTTTTTGTTGGGGACAGCCTCTTTCCAGGGGGCCTGGGCAAGACTGATAGTGAAAACGACTTTGTGCGCCTGTATCGGGATGTCACCGAGCGAATTTTTGATGTCTACCCAGATGAGGCCATTGTTCGGCCGGGACACGGAAAGGCCACGACATTGGGTGAGGAGCGCCCCCAGCTAGAGCAATGGTGGCAGCGTCGCTGGTAGCCGAATCCTCTGGCCCGACATGCAGACCAAAGATCAAGTACCCTTGTGTACGTGTGGGCTTTAATCCAGCCCGAACGATAAGAAATTCCGCAAAATTCGCTAAAAGGTGCACACCTTGAAGGAGTCTTTTTTATGATTCGTAAGTTCGCCCGTCCGGTCTTGGCTTCCGTCTTCGTGTGGGATGGCGTGGACACGCTGCGCAACACCAAGGACCACGTCTCGGAAACCGAATCCGTGCTTGCCACGCTACGCAAGGTAATTCCGGCACCGTACTCCTCCTACATTCCGCGCGACCCGGAGCTCGTCACCAAGGCCTTCGCCGGAGCTAAGGTTGGCTCGGGTTCCCTCTTCGCGCTGGGCAAGGCTCCCCGCACCTCCGCAGCCGTACTGGCGCTGACCCACCTTCCCACTGTGGTGGGCCGCAACGCTTTCTGGTCCGCTGGGGATAAGGAAGCCAAGGAGGAGCAGCGCAACGGTTTCATCACCAACGCCGCCCTGCTGGGTGCACTGGCTATCTTGACCCAGGACACCGAAGGCAACCCCTCCTTGCGTTGGCGCGCACAGGATGTCTCCAAGCGCACCTCCAAGAAGGTCGCTGCCGCATTGCCCACTAAGTCCGAGACCGAGAAGTTTGCAGACAACGTCTCTTCCCGCGCTCAGGAGCTCTCCTCCCAGGCGCAGGGCTGGCTGTCGGAGACCACCGACAAGGCCCAGGCTTATGTCGAAGACAACCGGGGCGACTGGGAGAAGGCAGGACGCAACTTGCTAGACACCGCGAAGTCTTACGTTGAAGACGCACGTGAGGCCGTCGAGGACTTCATTGAGGATAACGCTGATGATTGGCGCAAGCAGGGCCAGGACTTCCTCAAGAAGGCCGAGAAGAACTCCAAGGTAGCCCGCAAGTCTCTGGTCAAAAACGCCTCGAAGGCGCAAAAGCGCGCTGATAAGGCACTGGAAGAGGTAACGGACTCGCGCAACGCCAAGAAGGCGGCCGCCAAGGCAGAAAAGCTGCAGAAGCAGGCAGATAAGGCCGTATCCAAGGCGCTGAAGAAGTTCGGCGATAAGATCTAACTTCGCCACAGCGCTTTTCGCGGCGGACTAAGCGTATGCTTGTCCGTCGCGTTATTTTTTATTCCGGCCTGCCCGCCTGAGCCCCGCCCCGCCTGCGCCCTGCCACTTGCCTGTGCCACACCGGCGGTGCCCCACCTGGCGGAGTTGGCCGCGACCGACACCTCGCTGCGATAGGAGATGCCCCACAGTGACTTCCCACCCCCGCCCTGTCAGTTCTGCACGTACCGCAGAAATTGCCGCCGAGCAGGACTATGTCACCGGACTCTTCGACCGGCTAGACGCTGAAGTTGCTGCCGCGAATGCCCGGTTGGCGAAGGTGGAGGCCGACGTGGATCCCGCTAACCCCGATTCAGATGCGCTGGTTCGCCGCGAAACGGAGTATCACGGGCTGCAGGCAAAGCTGGATAAGCTGCATGTGGCGCAGCTGGGACTGGTCTTTGGGCGCATAGATATTGACGCCCCGGGCGATAACCCCACCCCGGAGGGGCTAGACCGCCGCTACATTGGCCGCATGGGCCTCGATGATAGGGCGGATGACTACCGTACGCTGTTGTTGGACTGGCGTGCGCCCATGGCCCGGCCCTTTTACCTGGCTACTACGGCCTCCCCGGAGGGGGTGGCTTTGCGTCGGCATATCCGTACCCGGGGACGCACCGTAACCGATATTCACGATGAAATCCTCACCCACTACGGCCACCCCTCAGAGTCTTCGGCTGCAGCGTCTTCGGCTACGGCGGCTGCGGACGCCGTAGCAACCGAGTCCGCCGTGGCAACCGAGGACGCCGGCGTAGCTGGAGAGTCCGCCCTCCACGCGGCGCTGCAGCGCGCCCGTACTGGGCATATGAGCTCTATTGTGGAGACCATTCAGCGCGAGCAGGATGAGATTATCCGGGACTCTACGCGCGGTGTAATGGTGGTAGAGGGCGGTCCCGGAACTGGCAAAACGGCAGTGGCCTTGCACCGTGTGGCCTATTTGCTTTATCACCATCGGGAAATGCTGGCCGCCACCGGTGTGCTCATCGTGGGCCCCAACACGACGTTCCTCAACTATATTTCCCACGTTCTGCCAGAACTCGGTGAGACCGGCGTGGTGCTCTCCACTATTGGCGAGCTTTTTCCAGGCGTATCGCCCGTATCCACAGACAGTTTGCTGGCCCAGGAAATCAAGGGTTCCGAGGCAATGGTCGACATTCTGGGAAACGCGGTCAAGCTCTACCAACGTCTGCCGGAAACTGACCGGGAGGTGCGGGTGGATAGTATTCGACTGCAGGTAAGCCCCGCCATGGTCAAGGCCGCTCGCACGCGTGCTAGGCGTAGCCGCAAGCCGCACAACATTGCGCGCGGGGCCTTCGCAGAGCAACTGCAGGAGCAGCTGGCGCAGCAGTTGGCGCAGCGTATCGGAGCAGATCCCCTGGGCGGCGCTAATCTGCTCTCTCGCGCCGATATTGACCAGCTGCATGATGATCTTGCAGACAACCAGGACGTCCAGGATCTCATTGAGGAGATGTGGCCGCACCTCCATCCGACCCAGGTGCTGGCTGATTTGCTGGGCAGCCAGGAGACTATCGCGGCCGCCGCGCATGAATACGATGAGGAGACCCAACAGGCGCTTTACCGCGAGCACCCCACCGCCTGGTCTGCAGCCGACGCCGCCCTCTTGGATGAGCTGGCGGTGCTGGTGGGGCTGCCGGACCCGGAGCAGGCCCAGGCTACGGCGGAGCAGCAATGGCGGGAGCAGCTTGCCGATGCCGCTGAAGCCCTCGACATCCTTGCTTCCTCAGAAGCCACAGATAATGACGACGACATGTTTGAGGCAGAGATTCTCTCAGCCGCCGACGTCATTGACGCAGAGCATCTAGCGCGCCGCCAGGAGGTGCGTGATGCCCGCACCACTGCCCAACGCGCGCAAGCTGATCACACGTGGGCCTACGGCCACGTGATCATTGATGAGGCCCAAGAGCTCACCCCTATGGAATGGCGCATGGTGTTTCGCCGCAGCCCCTCCCGGTGGATGACCTTGGTGGGCGATACCGCGCAAACCGGCGCACCTGCCGGTGTGGACTCCTGGGAAGAGACGTTGGAGCCCTTCGTGGGTGCTCGCTTCCGTCACCATCAGCTCACCGTAAACTACCGCACCCCAGAGCCGGTGACCGAGCTCGCCAACCGGGTACTGGCCGTTATTGATCCGCTGGCGGTACCCGCAGTGGCGGTGCGCGAAGGTATCGCGGTGAACTATGTGCCTTTAGACGAGTCTTCCCGCCCCCACCCCCGCGTGTTTACCGATGAGGACGGCCGACTCAATGCCATCATCGACGCCTCCACGGTGGTAGAAGCCAAAGGATTGGAATATGACCATGTCACCGTGGTTGCCCCGGCAGAGATTGTGGCTGCTTCCCCGCAAGGGCTAAACAATCTCTACGTCGCCATTACTCGGGCTACGCAAACCTTGACTATCGTCGGGCCCCTCGACATCTAGGCATAATGCCGGGGGCTTAAAACTCCGTTCGGTTAGCTGACGGTGTGCACAATCATCACGTCGCAATCGGACTGCCGGGCAACGTCGGCTGGGACAGAGCCCAACAGGCGACCGGTCAGGGAGTTAATGCCGCGGTTACCCACCACCAGCAAATCAGCGCCGAAGTCATTGACTATGTTCATCAACGCCTGCACCGGGGTGCCCGGGCGCACAGCAGTTTCGATCTTGGTGGCGCCGAAGGATTCCGCGTGCTCCTTGCCAGCCACCAGATTAGCCTGGGCTTTTTCATCTCCCAGGATGGTCACCGAGTCTTGGCGCAGCGTCTTCGACGCTTCTTCCTTGTTCTCGTAATAAGCACAGCCAATGATCAAGGTAGCGTCAAAAGCCGCGGCAATTTTTGCCGCGCGTTCCACTGCCAGCAGGGAGGACTTTGATCCATCGGTACCAACGACAATCTTGTTGTAATCGCTCATGGCGGCCTTTCTAGAAAGGAAGTAGTAAATCCGTTACCAGTCTAACCACCAGAGGATCATTTAGCGATCATCAGAGGTGTTCGCCACAACCACATCCACGTATGCCTTGCGCATCAATTCCGTGGCCACAGAGCCCAGCACGCGATCCCGCACGGAATTGCGGCCCTTGTTCCCCACTACCAAGCAGTCCACCTGGTAGTATTTGCCCACTTCCAGCATGGTGGCCACCGGGTCCCCAGACTTGGCGATCACGTGGATGCGTTTCGCGCCCTCCTCGGTGGCAATGTCTTGTGCAGCCTTAAGGAAGGTCTGCGACATGTCCTCCGAGATCACGGGGATCTCCGCGTCACGCTCCTGACGGGTGCCCACCTTGTCATGGCTACCGAAGGCGGAGACAACAATCAAGTCTGCGTCATATACCGCGGCCAGGGACGCTGCGGTGCGCACCGCCCGCAGGGAGGTATCCGAGCCGTCCGTGCCTACCGCAATGGTGTTGTATTTCATGTTTTCCTCACTACTCCACTTGTGTTCCCAGAAAGTATAACCGGTACCACGGCCAGCGCAGGGGTTAAATGCCCGCCTCTTTGACTCCGCGCAACTCTTTTTTCAGATCCATAATCTCATCACGCAGCCTACCTGCGAGTTCAAACTTCAACTCCCGGGCAGCAGCTCCCATTTGTGCCGTCAGATCATCAATGAGCCTCTGAATCTCATCCGCTGCCATAGACTCCACCTGCGGGCGCTCTACCAACGTAGCCGGGTCAGACTCCCTCCCACTTCCGCGCCCAGACCCGTCGGATGCTTCGTCGCCTGCGTCTTCATAGACCTGGTCCAAAATATCGGCAATCTTTTTGCGCAGCGGCTGAGGGTCTATGCCGTGTTCCGTGTTATAGGCAATTTGCTTCTCGCGGCGCCGCTCTGTCTCCTCAATAGCCTCTGCCATCGAGTCCGTGATCTTATCGGCGTACATGATGACCTCACCAGAGACATTGCGAGCCGCGCGCCCGATGGTCTGGATCAACGACTTCGTTGAACGCAAGAAGCCCTCCTTGTCCGCGTCCAAGATGGCCACCAGAGAGACTTCCGGCAGGTCCAAGCCCTCTCGCAGCAAGTTAATACCCACCAACACGTCATATTCGCCTAAGCGCAACTGGCGCAGCAACTCCACGCGCTGCAAAGTATCAATATCCGAGTGCAGATAGCGCACCTTAATGCCGTTCTCCAGCAAGTAATCGGTCAAGTCCTCCGCCATCCGCTTAGTCAAGGTAGTGACCAGGACGCGCTCATCTTTTTCCACTCGCTGGCGGACTTCATGGATTAAGTCATCAATCTGCTCCTTCGTCGGCCGCACCGTGACCTTCGGGTCCACCAGGCCGGTGGGGCGAATGACCTGCTCGACGTACTCGCCCTGGGCAGCGGCCAGCTCATAGTCTCCCGGCGTCGCCGACAGGTACACCGTTTGGCCCACGCGTTGTTCAAATTCTTCGAAGGTCAGCGGCCGGTTGTCCACCGCAGACGGCAGGCGGAAACCAAATTCCACCAGGTTGCGCTTGCGCGACATATCGCCTTCAAACATGCCGCCGATCTGCGGGACAGTCACATGGGACTCATCAATGATGGTAAGGAAGTCTTCTGGAAAGTAGTCCATCAAGGTTGCCGGCGCGCTGCCCGCGGGACGGCCATCAATGTGGCGCGAATAATTCTCGATGCCCGAGCAAAAGCCCACCTGCTCGATCATCTCCAGGTCATACTCGGTACGCATGCGCAGCCGCTGGGCCTCCAGCAACTTACCGCGGTTTTCCAAGTCAGCCAGACGTTGCGCCAGCTCCTCCTTGATGTCGGCTACCGCTTTTTCCATGCGTTCCGGGCCCGCCACGTAATGGGTGGCCGGAAAAATGCGCACCTCCTCCACACGTTCTAACACGTCTCCAGTCAGCGGGTGAATGTAGTACAGCTCATCTACCTCATCGCCGAAAAACTCAATGCGCACAGCGCGCTCTTCATAAGCCGGAATGATGTCCACCGTATCGCCCTTTACGCGGAAGGTGCCACGGCTAAAGCCAATATCGTTGCGCTCGTATTGAATATCTACCAGCAGGCGCAAGAAACGGTCACGCTCTACTTCCTCCCCCACGCCCAACAACACGGAGCGGTCCAAGTAGGACTGCGGTGTGCCCAAGCCGTAGATGCAGGACACGGATGAAACCACCACCACATCACGCCGGGACAGCAGCGCAGAGGTGGCCGAGTGCCGCAACCGCTCCACGTCCTCATTAATCGAGGAGTCCTTTTCAATGTAGGTATCCGTCTGCGCAATGTAGGCCTCCGGCTGGTAGTAGTCGTAGTAGGAAACGAAATACTCCACAGCGTTGTTGGGAAGCAGCTGGCGCAACTCATTAGCCAGCTGCGCGGCCAGAGTCTTATTGGGAGCCATGACCAGGGTGGGTCGCTGCTGCTTTTCAATCAACCACGCAGCGGTCGCAGACTTGCCGGTACCGGTAGCACCCAGCAGCACCACATCCCGCTCACCAGCGCGCAAGCGACGGTCTAACTCTGCAATTGCCGCAGGCTGATCACCTGCGGGTTCATACTCGGAGACGACCTCGAAGGCCTTGGCGCGACGTTCAATGGCGCTTACCGGGCGGTGTTCGGACTCAGCCAGGATAGGATGTTCTGCAGCAAAAGCCATGGAGCTAGTCTACCTTGCTTGGTAGTGCCTACCTTGCCGATGCCTCTATATCCGCAGCCACCACCCCTACTGCAGCCTCCAGCTGTTGCTTTGAGCCCGTGTTGTCGATGATGTGCGTGGCCGCAGCTAGGCGTTGCTGGTCCGGAATCTGGGCAGCAATGCGCCTGCGCGCATCGGCTTCGTCCACCCCCCGGTGCTGAACCAGGCGACGCAGCCTTTCTTCCACCCCCACGTCGACGACAATCACCGCGTCCATGTCCTTATCGCGGCCTTGTTCCACAAGCAGTGGCATATCGTAGACGCACCACTGCACTCCCGCAGCGCGTGCCTGGGCAAAGGCCTGCTCGGTGCGTTCAGCGATACGCGGGTGGGTAATGGCATTAAGTGCTGCGGTACCTTCCTCACTGGCAAAGGCACGCTGGGCCAATAGGGAGCGATTCAAGCTACCGTCATCATTGAGGACATCAGCGCCAAAGGCGCTCGCTAGTTCTGCGAGCGCCGGTTGGCCCGGTTCTACAATCTCCCGGGCAATCTGGTCAGCATCGACAATGTGCCAGCCCCGCTGCGCCAGCAGCTGGGCTACCGTCGATTTTCCGCTTCCCATTCCGCCTGTCAATCCGATGAGATTCATGGCAATAGCGTACACGCCAGTTTTAGGCGGAGGGCTCGCCCTCCTTGCGGGCCTCCACCTCCAACAGCGGCTGGCCCACCTCAACCTCGCCACTGTGCCCGCGCACGGACGCGAACTTGGCGGTGTTAGTGACCACCACCGGGGTAATCAGGTTATAGCCTTGGGCAGCTATGAACTCCGGGTCGAAGCTAATCAGGGCATCGCCTGCAGTCACGCGCTGCTTCTTTTCTACCAGCACCTCAAAGCCCTGACCGGCCAGCTCCACGGTGTCTAGACCGACGTGGATCAAAAGCTGTACGCCATTGTCCAACGCCAAACCAACGGCGTGACCAGACTTTTGGACAGTGAGCACCTTGCCATCTGCCGGGGCATAAACGGTGGTGCCGGTGGGCACAATGGCCACGCCCTCGCCGAGCTTGGCGGCGGCAAAAATGGGGTCTGGAACTTCAGACAGTGGGACGGCCTTACCGGCCAAAGGCGCGCTCACCCCGCGCTCCAGCACGGCAGTGGCAGTGCCTGTGGAAGCAGCCTGGGCTGCAGGTGCGGGGGCATCGCCAGACTCAGCGGCGGCGGTGCCTGCGGAAGCGGCCTGGGCTTCCGGTGCGGGGGCATCATCAGACTCAGCCGCCAGCTGAGCACGCACGGCGGCGCGCTCCTCCTTGCCACGGTAGTCGAAGAGGACCACCAGGAAGAAGGAGGTGAAGAAAGCCACGGCGACGCCAATGGCATAGCCCAGGGTCGGGTCCATGGCCGGGATGGTCAACAAGGAGGTGAAAACGAAGGCGTTAGCCTTGACATCGAAGATGCCCATGACCACGCCGCCCGCGAAACAGCCCGGAAGCAGACGCAAGTAGGTCTTCTTAAAGCGCAAGACAATGCCGTAAAGCGAAGGCTCAGAGATACCACCCAGCAGGCCCGCAGCTAAGCCACCGGTAGCCACCTGGCGCATAGCCCGGTTGTGCTCACGCACAGAAACCACCAGCACGCCGGCTACCAGGCCGAAGCAGGCAAAGTTCCACGCGCCCATGGGTCCCTGGATGAAGTCGTAGCCTAGCGTGGCCAGGTTCTGCACCATAATCGCGTTGAGCGGCCAGTGCAGGCCCAACGGCACCAGGAACGGGTAGAGCAACGGGATGATGATGGCCAGGATGAACGGGGAGAAAGCGTTAACCGCAGACAGGAAGTTAGAAATACCGTTGCCCACACCAATGCCGAAGGGGCCAAGGAGGAAGGCGGTGAGCGGGATCATGATCAGCAAGGAGAAGAAGGGCACGAAGACCATCTGTACAGCCGACGGGATGATCTTCTTCAAGCCCTTTTCTACCCAGAACAAGCCAATTGCTGCCAACAGCGGCGGGAAGACCTGCGAAGAGTAGTCATTGAGGATGAGCGGCAGGCCGAAGACCTCCACCTTGGAGGCCTCGCCACCCATGAAGGTGGTGGTCTCCGCAACGGCAGAGAGCCCGATGAACTCAGGCGTTAGCAGTGCCGCAGGGATGGCGGCGCCCACCCACTCGTTGGCGCCGAGCTTTTTGGCCGCAGTGGCGCCAATCATGATGGGCAGGAAGTAGAACACCGAACGCCACATGGCGTGCATCAGCTGGTAGCCCGCGGGCTGTTCCTCCATCGGTGCACGGAATTCCTGCAGACCAATCGTGTCCGCCAGCACCAGCATAGTGATGATAAGCGAAGCGCCCAGCAGCGCCCACAGCACCGGACGGAAGGTATCGGAGAGAAATTCAAAGCTGTAGTCCACCCATCCGAACTTGCCGCGCACGCCGCCGTACTCCTTGGAGCCGTCGGCGTTAACCTTTGGGCCGCGTGCGGCTGCGCCAGGTTCCACGCCCGGCAGCTTGTTGATGGCGTTGTAGAACTCAGCCACCCCGCCACCCATGACCACCTGGTAGCCGTTGGCACCCTGCGGCACCGTGCCGAGCACCGCCGGGTCGGACTCCAGGGCGGCCTTATCCACCAGGGAAGAATCAGCCAGTTGGAAACGCAGGCGCGTTGCGCAATGCGTTAAGGAAGTGATGTTGTCAGCACCGCCAATGTTTTTGACGATGTGCTGCGCGGTATCGTGTACAGACGCCACAGCAGGTTCCCTTCTTCACGAACAATAGGTAATAACCACTCAGTGCGTGGCCATAACATATCGGACCTTACCCCGTTTCGGGCACAATCAAAAGATACCGACCGCCCGCGCGGGCATGACAATGTTCACACGGGCAATTCGGACACGCCGAAAAGCAACCCATTTTGACCATTAGGCCGGAACTGGCGGGCGCTTAGGAAGCGAGCACTGTTGGGGCGAAAACGGCGAAAAACGGCGAAACCGCCCGACCGGGAAGGTCGAGCGGTGTATGCGCTAGCGAGGCTAGCGTGGCTTAGTTGCCAGCCAGCTTGTCGCGCAGAGCAGCGAGCTGCTCATCGGAAGCCAGGGAACCCTGGGTCTCAGCGGAGTCGGACGCAGGGGCATCGGCAGACTCGGAAGAGTAGTTAGCAGCTTCGCCCTGCTCGGAAGCCTCGGCGGCTGCCTGGCGGGAGCGCTCGATCTGAGCGGTGTGCAGCTGGAAGCGACGCTCGGACTCAGCGTAGCGAGCCTCCCAAGCCTGACGCTGCTCGTCAAAGCCTTCCTTCCACTCGTTGGTCTCCGGATCGAAGCCCTCGGGGAAGACGTAGTTGCCCTGCTCGTCGTAGGAGTCAGCCATGCCGTACTTCGACGGATCGAACTCTTCGGTGTAGTCCTCATCTGCCTGCTTAACGGACAGGGAAATGCGACGACGCTCCAGGTCGATGTCGATGACCTTGACCATAACTTCCTGGCCAACGTTGACAACCTGATCCGGAACCTCCACGTGGCGCTGAGCCAGCTCGGAGATGTGCACCAGACCCTCGATGCCTTCCTCGACGCGGACGAACGCACCGAACGGCACCAGCTTGGTGACCTTGCCCGGAACGATCTGGCCCACAGCGTGAGTACGGGCGAAGACGCGCCACGGATCTTCCTGGGTAGCCTTCAGGGACAAGGAGACGCGCTCGCGGTCCAGATCGACGTCGAGGACCTCAACAGTGACCTCGTCGCCCACGGTGACAACCTCAGACGGGTGGTCGATGTGCTTCCAGGACAGCTCGGAGACGTGTACCAGACCGTCGACACCGCCGAGGTCGACGAAAGCGCCGAAGTTGACGATGGAGGACACAACACCCTTGCGGACCTGGCCCTTCTGCAGCTGGTGCAGGAACTCGGAGCGGACCTCGGACTGGTTCTGCTCCAGGAATGCACGACGCGACAGCACCACGTTGTTGCGCTGCTTGTCCAGCTCGATGATCTTTGCCTCGAGCTCCTGGCCGATGTACGGCTCCAGGTCGCGCACGCGACGCATTTCCACCAGGGAAGCCGGCAGGAAGCCGCGCAGGCCGATGTCCAGAATCAGGCCGCCCTTGACAACCTCGATAACGGTACCGGTAACCGGCTCTTCCTTGGCCTGCAGCTCCTCGATGGCGCCCCAAGCGCGCTCGTATTGTGCGCGCTTCTTGGAGAGGATCAGGCGGCCTTCCTTGTCCTCCTTGGTCAGGACAAGTGCGTCGATGGTGTCGCCGACCTCGACGACCTCATCCGGGTCAACGTCGTGCTTGATGGAAAGCTCGCGGGAGGGAATGACACCCTCAGTCTTGTATCCGATGTCAAGCAGAACTTCGTCATGGTCGACCTTGACCACGGTGCCCTCGACGATGTCACCATCGTTGAAGTACTTGATGGTGGCGTCAACTGCTGCGAGGAAGTCCTCAGCGGTTCCGATGTCGTTAATCGCAACCTGAGGGGTGTTAGAAGATGGCATGTAAATTATGCTCCGAAAGAATGTAGGAGGCCGTAATTGGACAGTTACGAGTCATCTCAATCTGTCCCCCACCTGCGGTTTTAAACCGCGAATGCAGGGGCGAAAGATCCCGGCACTGCGTGCGCGGCGGTTCTCCTACACTAACCACCTCACCCGCGCGCCATAGACACGTTCCTAACATCCTACATCTTCCCAGCTCACTGCGCAATCTGTCCTCCCGGCCCGTCGCCCCACTGCCGAGTCCACTAGCCCAGTCACACTACCGGCTATACTGCGGCCATGCTTTTCGGCCCTGTCTTTAACCTGCGACTCAAGCTGGTGGCGCGCCGCGCCGTCGCGTGGTGGATTGACGGCTTCCTGGTTGCAGCCATCACGGTAGTGCTGCGGTGGACACTTCAAGGATCCGATACCACCGCGACCCCCGAGTTTGATGCTGCCTTTCGCACCATCGCCCCCGCGGTGATCTTCTTTTTCTACCGGATACTTATTGAGGCTTGCACGGGCACCTCGTTGGGCAAGTGGTCCATGCGACTGCGAGTCCACACCCCCGGTACCCCATGGCCCTGCGCTGCGCTGCGCAATGCGTGGCTACTCCTTCCCATGCTCGGGCTGAGCACGTATGTCAATGATGAGTACCTGACTGGGGCCCTGCTGCTCCTCGGCGCAATTGGCGTGGCCACCTTCGGAGTGACCCCCTGGGACAAGCTGGCCGGGGCCAGCGTCAAGCTCCAGACAGCCACCACCTAGTGCTGTCACTAAGTACCGCTACCTAGTGCCGTTAGCTAGTACCGCTACTAGTGCGCAGCAGCGTCCCAATTCTCCCCAGTACCAGCAGAGACCTCCAGCGGCACTCGCAGCTGAATAGCTGCGCCCATTTCGCGCTCCACAATCTCGCGCACCGCGTCCATCTCTCCCGGTGCGACTTCGACAACCAATTCATCGTGGACCTGCAGCAGCACCCGGGAATGGTAGCCTTCCAACGCACGGTCAACCCGCAACATCGCGATCTTAATGATGTCCGCCGCCGTACCTTGGATGGGCGCATTCAAGGCCGCACGCTCCGCGTTCTCCCGCGCCAAACGGTTGTCTGAGTTCAGTTCCGGAAGATAGCGCCGCCGCCCAAAGATGGTAGAGGTATAACCATCCTTGCGCGCTTGGACCACCACATTGTCCAGGTATCGTTTCACCCCACCAAAGCGGTCGAAGTAAGCATCCATAGTCTTCTTAGCCTCGCCGGCTGGGATACCTAACTGCTGGGACAGGCCAAACGCAGACAGACCATAGACCAGACCATAGGACATAGCTTTCACACGCCGGCGCAGCTCTGCAGTGACCTCATCGACCGGAACATCAAAGACGCGGGCGCCCACGTAGTTGTGCAAGTCCTCACCCTGTTGGTAGGCCTCAATCAGGCCTGGATCTTGCGAGAGGTGCGCCATCACGCGCATTTCAATTTGCGAATAGTCCGCAGTCAGCAACGCCTCAAAACCCTCGCCCACCACAAAGGCCTCCCGGATCTTGCGGCCGGCATCAGTGCGCACCGGAATGTTTTGCAGGTTCGGCTCCGTAGACGACAACCGCCCGGTTGAGGCCACCGTCTGATTAAACGTGGTACGGATCCGCCCATCCGACTGCACAGTCTTAATCAAACCCTCCAAAGTGGTCTTGAGCTTTTGGTACTCCCGGTGCGCCAACAAGTGCTCCAAAAATGGGTGCGGGTGTTCCACCGCCAATTGCTCAATTTCCTTCGCCGCCGTGGAATAGCCCGTCTTAGTCTTCTTCGTCTTGGGCATCTCGAAGGTCTCAAAAAGCACTACCTGCAGCTGCTTGGGAGAGTTCAAATTCAGGGAATCATCCCCCGCCAGCTTCCGCGCCGCAGACTCCTGCTCCGCAACCTGCTGAACCAACACCTCTAACTGGTCTTCTAACCGTTGGGTATCCACCGCAATGCCGGTGGCCTCCATCTGTGCCAGCACCAGGGCCAGCGGCAGCTCCATATCACTGTAGAGCTCCAGCGAATCAATCTCCTGGAGTTGACGCGGCAGCTCGATGGCCAACTCAGCCACCGCCACAGCAGAATCGATCAGGGCGGCATCGTCAAGCAAGGAAAGCTGGTCCGTGGGGGCCCCGAGGGTCTTGCGCAGGTGACGCTGATAGACATCGGCAAGCTCATAGGTACGCTGGCCGGGCCGCAACAAATATGCAGCCAAGGCAGTGTCATGCTCTACCCCTGCCAGCGCAATTCCCCGCCCGGCCAGCATGTGAAAGGCAGCCTTGGCATCATGGAAGTACTTTCGGGCCGGGGCTTCCAACCAGGCAGCCAAGGCTGCGTCATCGCCAGCGTCAAGCTCTGCCAACTCCAACTGCACCGCATGAAAATCCTCACGCACCAGTGCCACGGCAGAGGCATCCCCCCGACCCGGCTGCGCACTGCCCCGGACGTAGACCGCCGTCCCATCGGCGTGGCCTAGCCACGCGCTCAGCTGGCCGGCCTGCAGTGTATCGACAGTAACCTCCGGGCCCTGCTCCGCCTCCATCGCACCACTGGCAGCAGCCTCAGCGCCATCATGTGGAATCACCGCCAACACTCGCTCCCGAAGGGTGGCACCAAACTCCAACTGGTCAAAACGCGCCGCCACATCCGCCACAGCAGCACCCTTAAAGCCGAGATCCTGCGGGCCTACCTCCAACTCCATGTCAGTAATCATCTGCGTGAGCTGGCGGTTCATGCGCACCTGCTCAATACGCTCGCGGAAATTATTGCCCACCACGCCCTTGATATCGTCTGCGTGCGCAATCAGCTCATCCAAAGACCCATACTGTTGAATCCACTTGGTAGCCGTCTTCTCCCCCACCTTGGGCACGCCCGGCAAGTTGTCAGACGGATCCCCGCGCAGCGCCGCAAAATCCGGATATTGCTGCGGGGTCAGCTGGTACTTCTCCTCCACCGCCGCCGGGGTAAAGCGGTGCAGCGTAGACACGCCCTTCATGGGGTAGAGCACCGTGGTGGTGTCATTGACCAGCTGCAAATAATCGCGGTCGCCGGTGACAATCAGCGTCTCGAAGCCCCCGGCCGCGCTCGCCTCGGTAGCTAGAGTGGCCACAATGTCATCGGCCTCAAAATTCTCCAGCGACAGCGTGGTAATCCCCAGTGTTTCCAACACCTCCCGGATAAGGTCTACTTGCCCGCGAAACTCTTCCGGTGCGGCCTCACGCTGGGCCTTATACTCCGGAAACATCTCCGTGCGGAAAGTCTTTCGCCCCACGTCAAACGCAACCGCCATGGCATCCGGCGCTTCCTCGCCAACAATGTTGGCCAGCATGGACAAAAAGCCATACACCGCGTTGGTGTGCTGGCCCCCGGTGGTAGCAAAATTCTCCGCCGGCAGCGCGTAGAACGCACGAAAGGCCATAGAGTGTCCGTCAATGAGCAGCAAACGTTGGGTATCAGTCACAGCATGCCAGTCTACATAGCTGCCCGGACACCGCCAGGCCCCAACAGCCGTAGCTTGCCGATGCCGCCTCCTCCCCACCCATTCCACCTTCCCCGCCCTTCCTCACCCTTCCCCACCGCGCAATTTGGCTAGCCCCACCGCGTGGGGTATGCTGTCCCACGTACTTGCTACAGCCCGCAGTGCGAGCAGCAGTAAGACGCCTCCGTAGCCCAATTGGCAGAGGCAACGGATTCAAAACCCGTTCAGTGTGAGTTCGAGTCTCACCGGAGGCACGTTTTTTACACCCCGTCTACCAGTGTTTTTTCTGGTGGCGGGGCGTTTTGACTTTTCGCCTTTCCGCTGTTTTGAGGGCCTAATGGGGCCTAATGGTCAAAATGTGTTGTTTTTCGGCGTGTCGTCTTAATGGTCAGAATGTGTTGGTGGGGGTTAGTGGATGGTACCTTTCCGGATTCCCATACTGTGGTTGTAGTCAGCGTCGATGGCGTTGTCGAGGAGTGCGGGCCGCCCGTCGTCGTGACCGTTGGCGGTTTGGCGCTCGTGGTGGGCAAGGATCGTGGCTTTGGCGGTTGCGTCCTTGCCCCAATTTTGTTCTCTGGCGATGTCTACGGGGTCGCGTGGGTGTTGTGTGTGGGTGTAGAGCCACCAGTCGCAGGCGATGCGTTGATGTTCATCTCTGAGGCCTCTGTGGGCGTGCAGGAGGCTTTTTATCGGGGAGTTGATGCCACCTTCTAGG
Source organism: Corynebacterium lizhenjunii (assembly GCF_011038655.2). Lineage (NCBI taxonomy): Bacteria > Bacillati > Actinomycetota > Actinomycetes > Mycobacteriales > Corynebacteriaceae > Corynebacterium > Corynebacterium lizhenjunii. Next base: position 1,142,769 of record NZ_CP064954.1, on the reverse strand, counting down.
CTGTTGGTGGTGCTTTTATAGGCGATGGTGCCCTGCTTTTCGGTCAGGTAGGTAAACAAGTGACCGGCCTTGGAAAGTCGCACCAGCTGCATGTAGGCGGCTCGGTGGGTGTAGTGGGTGTACCACCACCTTTTGTTATGGCGCTTCGATTTCGGGATCTGCTCAAGCGGGGTGTCTTTGACGTAGCTTTTCTCATTGAGCTGCGTGTTTGACTCGCCCCGGGATTGTGAGAGTGGGTGTTTAAGCCGCTTGGGCTTCTGATTGCTCCCTGTTGGGATTGGTGAGACGGTACCACATTTCGTGTTCCTTTGGTGGAATGTAGTCAATGGATCCGTGTAGGCGCTCGGTGTTGTACCAACTCACCCAGCTCGCGGTGGCTGCTTCGACTTCCTGCCAGTTGCTCCACTTACGGCCTTCGAAATCAATCTCCTCACTCTTATACAGGCCAATGGTGGACTCCATAAGCCCGTTGTCGTAGGCATCGCCGACAGTTCCGATAGAACCAGTCATTCCTTCCCGGGCTATGAGCCCGCGCAGCTCGGCACTGGTGTACTGCGAGCCTGCATCCGAATGATGGATGACTCCTACCGGGCTAAAGTTTGGGTCTTCGCGGCTGCGAAGGCTAATAGCTTGGCGCAGCGCGCTGAGGATAAACTCAGTGGTCTTTGACTCGGCAACGCTATAGCCCAGTATCCTGCGCGAATACACGTCGGTGACAAACGCAACGTAGCAAAAGCCCTGCTTGGTGTAGACATAGGTAAAATCTGCCACCCACCACTGATCCGGGCGTTCTACGCTTTCCCAGGCTCGCTTGCAGTGATCGGCAAACCGGGGATTGTTCGGGTTGGCCACTGTCGTGCGCGTGGATTTACGCCGCAGCACACCACTAATGCCCAACAGGGTCATCAAGCGATTGACCTTGCCCCGACCAATGTCCCATCCAGCCCGCTTAGCTGCCTTCCACAGCTTGCGACGCCCATAGACCCGCCGATTAGCAACCCACAGGTCGTAGAGCCGGTTTGCCTCGTATGCTTCGTCAAGCTCGGCATCGGTAGGACCGAAATTTCGTGCCTGATACCGGTAATAGGTAGCAGGAGAAATCTGGTACTGATGCTCGTTGAGGACCTGGCACATCCGCTCGATGGAATAAAGGTGCCGGTGAGCATGGAGAAACTCCACGACTATTTTTGTTTGCGGTCGAGCTCCGCCTGGGCGAAAAAAGCCGAGGCCAACCTCAAGATCTCGTTGGCCTCTGTCAGCTGCTTGACTTCCTTGCGCAACCGGGCAATCTCGGCGTCCTTGTCCTGCTCGGCAGCAAGCGAGGAAGCCGCTGCTTCCTTCTCGGCTTTCAGGATCCAGTTATTCAGTGTCGCCGGGTTGATATCCAGCATCCCACCGATCTTGCGGCGCGCCCCAATCTTCGTCGCGCCCTCCTCGGCAACCGCCTCGTAGTACAAGCGCAGCGCACGGTCCTTGGTCTCTTGATCAAACCTCATAGTGCCCATGGGCCCCATTATCTCCTATTTAGCTCGTGCACTCTCACACCCCCAGGACGCCTCAGTTGAAGGTTTGGCCGAACTTTTGCAGCTTTATCGTCCAGTCGGCGGCCTGGTCGAGATCGTCAATGTGCAGTAGCTCTAGGGATAGTCGGCGTAGTGCCTTGCCCATTGTTGATGTGGGATGAAGACCTGTAGCGGTTTGAATATTTCGTTTGACGTGGACGAGACAGCGTTGGATCTTGGTCTCAGGCCAGGTGTTTCGGATGGCTTTTGCTGAGCCTTTATGACCATCTGTAGTCGCTATCAAGGGCGGGGCTATGGTGTCGAGCAGCCGTCCGTAGGCCCAGGAATCTTCGGTGTATCCCCAGAACCAGGAGATGACATGGTCGCAGTCGGCCAGGACAAGCAGGCATTTTGTGTTGAAGTATGTCCCATCGATAAAGACCTGGTCATAGACCCGGTGGGGGTCTGCTGGCATTGGTGGTTGCACATACCAGAAGGTAGCGAAGCGGCGTTGGAGCGTTGATACGCTCACCTTGTGCGTCTTGGCCAGGGTGTTTAGTGAAATTCCGCTGGTTAGCCAGTCAACGAAGACTCTAAACCACATCGCTTGGCCGGCGTCGTCGTGGCAACGGGTAAAGGTGTGCCCGCACTCCTTGCACCGCCAGCGTTGGCGGGTGCTGGTAGTTCTTCCGTGCTTGATACTCCGCCCGGCGCACACCGGGCATGGGGGATGTTTAGTACTCATCCCCTCATCGTCTACGCCCCCATATCACACTTGGTCGGTGGCCTGTGGGATTTCAGTGCATTGACCGCTCATTTACCCCAGAACAGTAAATCATTCCTAATACCACCAGCACGGAGCACAGAAACAGACAAATTCACCAACACATTTTGACCATTAGCCCCCTAATGGTCAAAATGTGATGTTTTAAGTCGTTTTAAGCCCGTTCCTGTGGCTTTTGTCGTGGGAATGTCGTGGGATTTAGGCTAGTATTCAGCCCTCCCACCACACCCTCCAAACACACACAAAAGGAAACCCCATGCCTCTCATCTATTTCGGCACACTATCAGTGCTAATAGGCACCACCATACACAGCGACATCATGATCTACTCATCCCTGGTCACCATCCTGGTAGGCATCCTCCGCGTGCACCAAACCTGGCGAAAGGAAAGCGATACATGGATCTAGTCCCCATCACCATCACCCGCACAGACTCAGGCGCCACCTTGTGGCGCGCCACAGACTGCGCAGACCACTGTAAGGTCACAGCGAACACATTTCTCGGCTACGTTAGCGCAGGCCGCGCACCGAAACCGATTACGCACCTTGACAAGCGGACGCCTCTGTTTGACGCTGAGGAAGTCAAGGCCTGGCACGCGGCCCGGCCTGGCTCGCCGGTGCGCAACGCACCCCGCGCAAAGGGACGCTAGGCCTGCTTCCAGCCCGCCGGGTAGACGTCCGGGGCGTATGCCTTCATGCTAATCTGCCGGAATATGATTCGACAGAACCAGCAGATCGCGCAGCTCGCAATGCATCCAGCTCCTGCTCATAGATTTAGCGTTCCCTCCCAGCGCATCAATTCAATTGACATTGATCTGACGCTCGCAAACTCCAATGATCGGGCCCACCACCGGGTCCGACGGATATTCAATCTTTACCCGTCGAAGAATCTCCGGCGTGACAGCACCTATAAGCAGAGCTTGATCAAGCAAATTAGCAACAGCGCATTCAGGTTCGCCGGCATCGTAAGCTTGCTGCGCAGAATCCCGATACACCTGCGGAGGAAGCACACGGTCAAGCCATTCGTAAACCTCGTAACTAGTCTCCATACTGGACCGCCTTTCTTCCGAGTTTCTCGACAGGATACGCGCTTACGGATCCCTCCTGCACGATACCACCAATAACAGAATACTTTGCCTTTATAATTACATCTCCATATGCTCGATACACCTTGCGTCCCCCTCCCCCCTTCCTGGGATCGTAGTGCTCTGGGTTTTCCAGGGTCTCAACCACAACGTCCACAATTTTCTGATTTGACCACGACTTGGGAAACTTCGACGCTTTAGCTCGCTGTGAGTCCCAGGTATGCCCCATGCGGGAATCCTCGTACCCGGTTAAAATCTTGCGCTCCCACCACCTCTAGTGTGTAATGGAACCCACAGCTTGCTGTTTACAGTTCCCTATCCAAGGAGTGCCCATGCGTGTAAATCGACTCAAGTCCACCGCCGTTGCAGCGATAACCGCAGTTGCGTTGACGGTGGGCCTGGCGGCTGCGGCCGCCCCGGCGGCATCGGCACAGAGCGCTAGTGCTGGGTCATCCGCGCCGGAGTTCCAAGGTTCGGCGTACCACCAGTGGCTGCAAGACAATGTTGCCCGCACCGGCAATCCGCAGGGCGATGTTGCGCTGATGCTGCTGGCAGACTTTGCCATTGGGTCTGCTGTCCTGGGCGTGCTGGGCCCACTGTATGCCGAGATCGCTCGCCGCTTGGGATTGGTGCACTAACCCGGCACACGCCACTATGGTCTACTGGCAATCTTGTGTTACGGTGTAAATAATTCACAACACTGCATGCCATGCAGTGTTGTCTGGGCTAAATCGGACTCTATTGCGGTCCGGCACTCCCCCTCCACCACGCAACTACATTAGATTTGCCTCTATGCACTATGTTCTTAACGCGCTTCGCGGCGCCCTGATTGGCTCAGCAGAGTTGGTCCCCGGTATCTCCGGCGGCACCGTAGCCCTCATCGTTGGTATCTACGAACGGGCCCTGCACAACGCCAATGCCCTGTTCAAACTCAAATTCCGCGAGGTTGAATGGGGATTCCTTGCCTCCGTTGCCGTGGGCATGCTCGCAGCCGTCTTCGGGCTGTCCACCGTCATTCACAGCTTTGTAGAGAATCAATTCTCCGCTTCCCACTCGATGTTCATGGGCATGGTATTTGTCTCCATCACCGTCCCCCTCCTCATGCTCAGTCCCGGCCAACGTAGCCAGGCCAGTACCTGGATCGCCTTCGCGGTCTCTACCGTGGCTATTTTCTTCGTCACCGGCTACACCCGCACTGACGTCGCGGACCCTTCGTACATCGTCATCTTCTTCGCCGCCGCGATTGCCATCTGCGCACTCATCTTGCCCGGAGTCTCTGGTTCACTCATCCTGCTGACCATGGGCTTATACGCCCCCGTCATCGGAGCAGTCTCCGAGCGCAACTTCGTCTTCCTCGCCGTCTTTGCCGCCGGTGCACTATTCGGCCTCGCTGCCTTCGTGCGCCTGCTGGAATACCTGCTGGACAACCACCGCGGCCCTACCCTGGGCGCCATGGCCGGTTTCATGCTGGGCTCCCTGCGCGCCCTGTGGCCCTTCGGCGCTGAACAAGACGCCGGTGCGGGCACCATCATCGCCTGCTTCCTCCTCGGCGCCGTGGTAGTCAGCATCTTCATCGTCATCGACGCCCGCAAAGCCCGCGCCACCGAGCCAACCACCGCAGCCTAAACCGCAGCCTCCGCTCCTCTAAAGAATTTCCTCAAGGACTCCCGCCATGCACTCACCATTCGCCCCTGCCCACCAGGCTGGCCGATGCCGCCCCCAGCAGGCCCAGCCCAAGGCCCGCCTGCGCACGGTGGCGGTACTGACGGCGGTGGCCACGGCGGCATCGGCAATGTCTGCTTGCGTGACCAACGTCGAACCTGCCTTGCCAGACGGCTGGCAACCCATCGAAGTCAACGCCGTGCCAGAAATCGCGGCGCTGGCACCGCAACTGGACGGCAAGCTGACCATCGGCACCAACCCGCCGTATGCGCCTTTTGAGCTCAAGGACAATAACGGAGCCATCGTCGGCATGGAGATGGACCTGGCGCGCGCCGTGGCCCAGGTGCTCGACGCGGAACTGGAAATCAAAGAGCAAGATTTCTCCCTGATTTTGCCCGCAGTGGCCCAAGGCCAAATAGATATGGGCGCCTCGGGGCTTACTGATACAGCAGAGCGCCGCAAGAATTTCGACTTCGTGGACACCCTCTACGCCGGCATCCAATGGGCTCAGCGCCCCGGCAACGACGTCGACCCGGATAACCCCTGCGGGCTCACGGTGGCGGTGCAGCGCACCAGCGTCTCCGAGACCGAAGATGTCCGCCCCAAACAACAGCGCTGCCTGGATGAAGGCCAGGAAGAAATGACCGTCCTGTCCTACGACACCGGGGACAACGCGGCACTGGCCGTGCTGATGGGGCGTGCCGATGCCCTCTCCGCCGACTCCCCTGTCAGCGCCTGGGCCGTCAACCGCTCCGATGAGCGCCTGGAGTTAGTCGGTGAGCTCTTCGATGCCGCCCCGTACGGCTTTGCCGTCCCCAAAGGCTCCCCTCTGGCCCCGGCGCTGGCTGCCGCCATGCAGCACCTCATTGATACAGGGGTCTACGCCCAAATTCTGGCCCAATGGGGTATTGATGAGGGCCTCATCGACCACGCATTAATCAACGAAAGTCCAGCACATGTCTCCTAATTCCACCTCAGAGCGCATTGAAGCCCGCCCACTGCGCCACCCTTGGCGCTGGGTAGCCGCTGCCATCCTCCTCCTGCTAGCGGTCTGGTTTGCTATATCCGCCGCCCGCAATGAAGCCTACGGGTGGCCAACCTACTTCGCGTATCTGCTGGACACCCGCATTGCCGTGGCCGCGGCGCACACCATCGCCATCACAGTGCTGGCCATGCTCATTGGCGTGGCCGGCGGTGTGGTGCTAGCCGTGCTGCGACTATCCCCCAACCCCGTACTGCGGACGGTATCCTGGGTGTTTTTGTGGATTTTCCGCGGCACGCCCATTTATGTGCAGCTAGTCTTTTGGGGCCTGCTGTCCGCCCTCTACCAGTCAATCAACGTGGGCTTAGCAGAGATCTCTTTGGAGGCTGTGCTGTCCAACGCCTTCCTGCTGGCTGTGCTGGGCTTGGGCCTGAATGAGGCCGCCTACATGGCAGAGATTGTGCGCTCCGGCATCTCCTCAGTGCCCGAGGGACAAAAGGAAGCCTCCAAAGCCTTGGGCATGGGGTGGGCTATGACTATGCGGCGGACCGTCTTACCGCAAGCCATGCGAATCATTATCCCGCCCACGGGCAACGAGTTCATCTCTTTGCTCAAAACTTCTTCCCTGGTGGTGGCCATTCCTTATTCGCATGAGATCTTTGGCCGTGCCACCGATATTTCCGCTGCCCTCTTTGAACCCATCCCCCTGCTCATGGTCGCTGCCACCTGGTACCTGGTCATTACGTCCGTGCTGATGGTGGGCCAGTACTACCTGGAGCGCTACTTTGAGCGTGGCGCCACCCGGGAGCTTACCGCCCGGCAGTTGGCATCGCTTGCCGATGCCGAGGGCACCATCCCCCGCAACATCTCCGTCATCCCCACCACCAAGCAGGAGGGACAATAAATGACTCCCATGATCCAGGCCATCAACGTCCATAAATCCTTCGGGCAGCTAGAGGTGCTTAAAGGAATCAACTTGGAAGTCCAGCAAGGCGAGGTTGCTTGCTTACTGGGGCCGTCTGGCTCCGGCAAGTCCACATTTTTGCGCTGCTGTAATCACCTTGAGAAAGTCACCGCGGGTCGGCTATATATCGACGGAGAGATTATCGGCTACCGGGAGCGCGACGGAGTGCTCTATGAGCTATCTGAAAAGCAGGCGGCGCAGCAGCGCCGGGACATCGGCATGGTCTTCCAGTCCTTTAACCTCTTTAGTCACCGCACGGTGCTAGAAAACGTTATTGAAGCTCCCGTGCAGGTCAAAAAGCAGCCGGTAGAAGTAGCCAAGAAGCGGGCGCTCGAACTGCTAGACAAAGTGGGCTTGGCGCACAAGGCTGACGCCTACCCCGTGCAGCTATCCGGCGGCCAGCAGCAGCGCGTAGCAATCGCCCGCGCCGTGGCGATGGAGCCCAAGCTCATGTTATTCGATGAGCCCACCTCTGCCCTCGACCCCGAGCTCGTGGGCGAAGTGCTGCGAGTGATGAAGGAGCTTGCGTCCGAAGGTATGACCATGCTGGTGGTCACCCACGAAATGGGTTTTGCGCGCGAGGTGGCCGATACCGTCTACTTCATGGACGGCGGCCAAGTGGTGGAGCACGGCTCGCCCCAGCAAGTCTTCGACCACCCGCAGCACCAGCGCACACAGGCGTTTTTGTCCTCACTGCTCTAGAGCCGTCGGCTCCGGTAGCCGGGACGTCAGAGCTGGCTGAATCCGCGCCACACAGCCACTGCGGCCCCCGCGGTGGCTACCATCAGCGACAACTTGTGGGCCACGTCCCGCGGAATGCGCCGGGAGAGGTAATTGCCTACTGCAATGCCCACAATCATGCCCGCCACACCGGCGGGCCACACCAGCCAGGTGGTGCCGGCGAATCCCCCAGCACCTAGCAATAGCTTGGACACGACCGAAATTGCGCCGCCTACCATGAAGATGGGCTGCAAGGTGGCCGCAAACATCTGGTGCGGCCAGCGCGCAGCCTGCGCGTACACGGTGATTACCGGGCCCGCCACCCCAGCCAACGTGTTGGTAAACCCGCCTATAACGCCGGCGGAAAGCAACGGGCCGGTGCCCTCCAAGTGCGGGACATACTTTTTGCCCACCGTCACCATTGCCAGAGCCACCAGCAGCGCTGATCCTGACAGAATCAACAACGGTGCAGTATCAATGGTGCTGATCAGATAGGCGGCAGGAAGCGAACCAAAGACCATCACGGAGCCAATTTGGGCGAACTTCTTCCAATCCACGTGTTCGCGCACGTTGATGGTTTGCATAATGGCATTAATGCACGCCAGCACATTGACCACCATGATGCCCTCCACGGGGCCCAACAACAGCATCAAAATCGGCCCACCGATAAGCCCCATCCCCATCCCGGACACCCGCTGCATCAACGCACCCGCGGTAATGGTGGCAAAGACGACTGCGGCGGTGAGCATCATGCGAACTTCGCCCGCACCGCGCGTGCCACGGGCTCAGGAAACATTCCCGTGATGTCCCCGCCAAACTGGGCCACCTGCTTGCACAACGACGAAGAAATGTAGCCGTATTTCTCATCCGTGAGTAAGAACATGGTGTCTATCCCCGTCAGGCGGCGGTTCATTTGCGCCATGGGCAGTTCATATTCGTAGTCCAGTGAAGAGCGCAAGCCCTTGACAATGGTGTCAATACCGTGCTCGCTGGCGTAGTCCACCAACAGCCCCGACCAATGGTCCACTGTGATGCCCTCCGGGACTACTTCGCGAATGAGTTCAACGCGCTCATGCACGCTAAACAACCCCGAGGGCTTGTCTGGGTTTCCCGTGACCAGCACGGTAACGTGCTCGAAGAGCCCCGCAGCCCGGGTAAAGATGTCTAAATGCCCCATGGTCATCGGATCGAAAGATCCGGGGCACACTGCTTTAGTCACGCGTTGCTCCTTTCGAATTCCTGTCGAAGATGGCCATATCCATCCGCGCGATACCAAACGTGCGCTTCTTCAGCTTCTGCGGCGTAGGTGCAAACCCTGGCCGCCACGTTGTGGGCGGCGAATCCGCAGGCCTTTCAATGACCACCATCGCGCGATCCGTGAGAACCGGCTCAATAGCGGCCAGCAGTCCGTCTATGTCCGCGTACTCATAGGGCGGGTCCGCCAGCACCAGGTCAAAATATCCGCGCGGCGCCCGGGCCAGAAATGTGTCCACGCTGGAGTTTTCCACCCGGACCTGGGGGTGGCCAACCACGCCAACATTATGGCGAATGACGTCCACCGCTGCGGGATTGGATTCCACCAGCACTGCTTCCCGCGCGCCGCGGCTGGCGGCCTCGAGCCCCAAGGCACCGGAGCCTGCAAAAAGATCCAGCACGCGGGAGTCTTCAAAACCCCAACGGATGCTCAGCGAGGAAAACAGTCCCTCCCGGGCGCGGTCTGCGGTAGGCCGCGTTCCCTGCGCCGGAACTTTAATGGTGCGCCCGCGCGCCTGTCCAGCAATAATCCGCGGCATGCTTAATCCTGCCTTTCGCTTGAGCTTGCCGATGCCCCCGCGCCCGCCGGCCCTACCTCGGCCATCCCAACCACCGCCAGCAGGTCCCCTCCTAGCACGTCGCTAAAGTCGGTCTGTGCCAAAAATTGGACTACTCCTGGGCCCGGGGTTGGCACCGGTGCTTCGAGTTTGGTGGCCTCCACGGTGGCTACCACGTCCCCCGCAGCAAGCCGCTGGCCGGGCTGGACGTGGTAGCGCACTATTCCTGCAAAGGGGGCACAAATTTTCATGGCTCACACTCTACACCGCGCAATTTTGGCCGCCGCACGCTGGTGGTTTCTAATTCTTCTCCAAATAGGAGCGCTTGTCTGCAGAAAGCTCTGCTGCCAAGCGGTGGGCCAGGGCCTTATCGCGGGCCACTATGCGCTCGGCATCGCGGCGGGCGCGGGCAATGGTCTCATAATCTGTGCCCAAGTTGAGCAGTTGCAGGGTGCGCTTAGTGCCCGATTGGAGGATGCCCAAAACGTCGCCCTCCCGGCGGTGGCGCAGATCTATTTCGGCTAGTTCAAAACCGGACGTGGTCTGCGCAATGGCCTGCACCCGTTGTTCACTAGGGCTGCCGGGGGTCGCGGTGGTGTGGAACAGACACACGGAGGCGTGTCCACCGCGGCCCACGCGGCCGCGCAGCTGATGGAGCTGGGAGGCGCCAAATCTCTCAGACTCCCAAATAACCATCACGGTGACATTGGCAACGTCGACGCCGACCTCAATGACTGTGGTGGATACCAAAACATCGATCTTTCCTGCGGCAAACCGGGCCATGATGTCATCTTTATTCTCTAATCGCCCGTGTAATACCGCTATGCGCAACCCAGCCAGTGGGCCAGATTCCAATGCGGCAGCTGTTTCTAGTACTCCACCCTCGCCCTCAATGCGCGGGCACACCACGTACGCCTGATGCCCCGCCGCAACGTGTTCGCGCACCAGCTGCCAACAGCGATCCACCCAATGCACAAGCTCACCCGGGACTACGTGGGAAGAAATCGGCTTACGGCCTCCGGGCAGTTCAGCCAACGTTGATACCGCCAAATCACCAAAGACCGTCATCGCAATGGTGCGGGGGATGGGCGTTGCCGTCATCACCAATGTGTGCGGCTGCGTGCCTTGCCGCGTCTTGGCCCGCAGACTATCGCGCTGCTCCACGCCAAAACGGTGCTGCTCATCCACGACGACCAAGCCCAAGTCGTAAAATTCGACACTGTCCTGGATCATGGCGTGGGTGCCCACCACAATGTCGGCTTCCCCACTGACAATGTCGAGCAGCGCCTGCCGCTTCTGGGCCACGCGCAGCGAGCCGCTGAGCAACACCACGCGCACGCCTTCTGGCAGGCCCTGGGCCAAGGAGCGTGCATGCTGCGCGGCCAAGACCTCGGTGGGAGCCAGTAGCGCTGCCTGCTTGCCGGCGTCCACCGCTTGCACCATGGCCACGGAGGCCACCAGAGTTTTACCGGAGCCGACTTCCCCCTGCAACAAGCGCTGCATGGGTACGGACTGTTCTAAGTCCTGGACGATTTCGGCCACCACCTGTTGCTGGCCGGTAGTCAACGCGAAGGGCAGCCCCTCTAGCAGCTGCGCACGGTAGCCATCGTCGCGCACCGGCAGGGCAGGCGCCTGCTGGCTGGCTATCTGTTGCTTGCGCAGCGCCATCACCAACCCCACTGTGAGGGCCTCATTGTATTTGAGCCGATGCACCGCCAGGTAGGGCCCCTGCTCCGGGGGTTCGTGGACTTGCCGCACCGCCGCGTCGAAGCTCAAGGGCAGCTCGTAATCCAAGGGCTCAGCAATCGGGGCTGTGCGCTCCAAAAGATAATGGATAGCCCCCATCAAAAACCACGAACTGGCCTTGTGGGTGGCCGGGTACACCGGTATCCAGTGCGCAGACTCCAGCAGTTGTTCAATATCCCCAAATTGGCTCAGTAGGCGCAGCTCCTTGGTTCCCTTCATCTTCCTCGCACTGGAGCCCAACAGGACAAACTTGGGCTGCGTTAGCACCGGATCCCCGTTAAAGGAGGACAGCGTCCCGGCCAGGAGAATCCGCATACCCTCTTTAAGGACCTTGCCCACCCACTGTTGGCCAAAGAAGGTAGCCTTTACCCCACCGGTAATGGTGATGGTAACCAGGTGCAGGCCCCGGCGGGTAGTGCCCTGGCTAAGCCTTAACACCTCGCCAACTAAGGTGACAAAATCCCCCTCGATCGCCCCAGCTAGCCCAATGTCTTGGCCCGCGCGAGTATAACGGCGCGGATAATGCTCCAGCAGCTGCCCACAAGTGGTGTAACCAAACTCCTGCTGGAGCAACTTCGCGGCGCCTTGGGGCAGCACGTCACCTAAAGCGCGGTTGTCCTGCCAGCCCAGCATGTTTTTACTCGACTCCTACCTCTACGCCCACGCCCGGCGCCACGATGACCATGACCTCAACCCCCAACTCTTGTGCCAGGTAGTCCTGGTCCAGTTCCCGCGGCGACAGCACAGTGACCTGCTCGCCACCCGCGGCCAGCAATTCGCGCACCACATCGAGGACCTGCCCCAAAAGCTCCTGCGCCGTAGCCCCACTGAGACCCAATTGGCGCACGCGCATGCTTGCAGCGGCATCGGCCATCGCCGCGGCGGCATCCTCCGCCTGTGGGTCATAGACACTCAGCGCCGCCACCCCGGCAACAATGGACTGCGTGGGCACCACCGTCGCCTGTCCTGCGGGCGTGTCCGTACCATTAGGCAGGAAAATATCCCCCGGCTGCGCCTGCGTCGGCGCTACTCCGGGCTCCACTACCTCCGCGCCTACCTGCGCAAAAAGCTGGGCCACCGGCCCTTCCGGAGCCGCGACCCACACGCGACGGCGCGGGCTAGACGCGGCTTCTGGAGCGGCAACGCCCGCGGCGTCCGCGGCTTCTGGCACAGCAGACGGGGCGGGGGCATCGGCAAGCTCAGACGGGGCAGCAGAAGACGCGGCACACACCGGCGGCAGAACCTCAATGCGCAACTGGCTGACAGCCCCGGCAGCAAAAGCAGCCTCGATGACCTCCCCCGCGCGGGCAGAGTGAATGTGGACCGCGGCCGCACCGGAATGCTCACGGGCCAAGACCAGGCTATTGCCCAAATCCGCCAACTGCTGTTCCAGCACCTCCAGATCGCCCTCAAAAAAGAACATCACCTCAAACTCGGGGCGGGAATCCTCTGCCGCCACGGGCTCTGCAGCCATCTGCGCGCCCTCCAGCTCCGCCTGCAAGGACTCAAGCACCACCACCAGACCGGCCCCACCGGCGTCAACCACCCCAGCCTCCCGCAGAACCGCCAGCTGGCTAGGGGTATCCGCCAAAGCCTGCCGCGCAGCAGCAACCACCCGCTGCGTCATAGGATACAGCTCCTGGTCCCGGGAGTTCTCGGCCTCCGCCGCCGCCGCACGCAACACCGTAATAATGGTGCCCTCCACCGGCTGTGCCAACGCACGGTCCACCAAATCCACCGCCAAAGACAGCGAATCTGCCAGCACCGCGGCATCAACCCGCGAATCAGTCGTCGAATCCGCCACCCCACGCAAAACCTGGGACAGGACCATGCCTGAGTTCCCCCGCGCACCGCGCACAGAACCAACCGCTAGAGCCTCCGCGACATCCCCGCCCTTATCCGCCTGCGCCAAGGCGGCCTCCATGGTGTGGGCCATGTTGGAGCCGGTATCTGCATCCGGAACCGGGAAAACATTCAAGGCATTAATCTCCGCGCGACGCGCAGAAAGCTCCCGCACACAGCGCAGCGCCCAATTATGCAGCCCCTGGGCACTAAGCTCGCGCGGATAAGCCCGCGCCGGGCCCGGTGCCGAAGGATTAGCAGAAGTCATAGGCATACATCTTACAAGCGCCAATCCACCGGGTGTGCCCCTTGGTCTACCAAATAGGCATTAGCAGTAGAAAACGGCCGGGAGCCAAAGAAACCTCTCCGGGCAGACAACGGCGAAGGGTGCGCGCTAGCAATAATGGGCACCCGGTCCAACAAAGGCGCAACCTGTTGAGCCTGCTTGCCCCACAAAATACCCACCAGGGGCGGGCGGTTGAGGGAGGCAATGGCGGCATCGGAAAGCTCCTGCCAACCTGCCCGCACGTGCGAACCCGCCGCGTGCGGGGCCACGCTGAGCACCCGATTAAGCAGCAACACCCCCTGACGCGACCAGGCGCTCACATCCCCATCCTCGCGGCCGCTCACCCCCACATCGCTGGCCAGCTCCGTATAGATATTGCGCAAAGACCGCGGCGGCGCCACCCCCGGGCGGGTAGAAAACGCCAGGCCCATCGCATGCCCCGGCGTGGGGTACGGATCTTGGCCCACAATAAGGACCCGCACGTCCTGCTGCGGTTGCGCAAAGGCGCGGAACAGATCCGGCGCTGGCGGCAAAAAGTCACAGCCAATGGCCTGGGAAATCTGCGGCCACACCCGCTCATAGACCGGCTGCAACACCGGCAACCACGAGGGATGGACGGTATCAAAGAAGTAACTATCCAAAGCTATTCCACCCTCCGGTATAAGCCGGGGCGGCGCCATCAACGCGCACCCCGGGTGTGCGCACCACCCGGCCGATAATGCGGAAGTCACTAACATTGGCATGGTCAGCCGTGGCCACAAGAGTGTGATCCTCCCCGCCGCTGAGTACCCACGACCAGGGATCAAGACCCAGCACCCTCCCTGCACGCACCAACAGCGGCCCCGGGCTCAGCGCCGCCGCCTCTAGCTCAATGCCCACGCGGGAAGCGCGCGCGATCGCACCAACATCCACCACCAGGCCGTCGGAATTATCCGTCATGGCAGTCGCCCCAGCGGCGCGGGCAATCACCCCACGGCCGGGCTTGATCCAAGGGGCGCAGTGGGCATCAATAAGCGGCTGCAGGTCCGCATACTGCGGGGGCAAACTCCGGCCAAAACGCTCCAGCAGCGCCAGCCCCGCGCCAGAATGCCCAATGCGCCCGTGGGCCAGCACATACTGACCCGGGCGCGCCCTGCTCAATGTCAGCGCCGGCCACGCCCCACCCAATTCGCCCAAAGCCGTGACCGTGACCACCAGCTCGCTTGCCCGGGTGACATCCCCGCCCACCAGCTCCGCCGAATAGTGCCCGCACGCCGCCGCCAAGCCCTGCGCCAATGAACGCACCGTGTCCACCGGGGTCTGCGCCGGAGCACACAGCGACAGCAAACAAGCCCGCGGCCGGGCCCCCATGGCCTCAATGTCCGCGAAGTTTTGCACCACCGCCTTATATCCCACCTCATAGGCCGTGGACCAGTCCAGGCGAAAGTGCCGGCCCTCCACCAGCGAGTCGGTACTTGCAACCGTGCGGTGATACGGCGCGCTGGAGGTCAACACGGCGGCATCATCACCATTAACGTCGCTGGGCGCGACCTCCCGGATAACAGAAATAGTCGCGACCTCCCCCACCTGGCCTAGCGTGGGCGCAGCCGGAAGATGTGGCGCCGGGTGGCGGTTACGGGCGGGTTCTACCGGAGTGCGATTCACGCGGGGCCTTTCACTAACATGGTTGGCTATGACCCCCCACTTTAACCGCACCGCCATCTTCATCTCCCTTACGCTATCCATAGTCATGGTGTTGGGCGTTATCTTCGGGGCAAAGTACTTTTATGAAACCTACGCCAAAGAGCCCGTGGCCATGTCGCCCGTGGATTCTCCACTGGCCGACTCCCCCGAATGCGCACAGCTCATCGCATCCCTCCCGTCGCGTTTTATGGGCCACCCCCGCGCCGAGGTAGCCGAGCCCGCCCCACCGGGGGCCGCCGCGTGGGCCACCGACTCCACCCAGGCCGTCACCCTCCGCTGTGGTGTGGACATGCCCTTCCAATACACCAACTACGCCCAACCCACTGACATCGACGGCACCAGCTGGCTCCAAGTCCGCGACATGACCCCACAGTCCACTCTGACCACGTGGTATACCACCGACCGCGCACCCGCCGTGGCGGTCACCACCTTCGACGACCAGCGCCCTACTGGCCTGGAGGCACTTTCGGAGCTAGCCCAGCAAGACCAGCCGCGCCACCCCGCCCCGTTGTCCCAGCTTAAGGCCGCTACAAATGCCAGCGAGTGCTCCGCCCTGGATGGTGCCCTACCGCGCAGCCTCGGCGACTACCAGCAAGACGCCAGCATCAGCCCCGTCACCGAACACACCACCGTGTGGACGGCCCCCGGGCGCGAAGCGATTGTCCTGCGCTGCGGGGTGGCCTCCCCTCCGGGCTATGCCGCTGGCAAGCAATTGCAGCAGGTCAATGACATCCCCTGGTTTGAAGACACCACCCTGGCCCGCGGTACCACCGCCTCCACCTGGTTCGCCCTGGGCCGCAGCACCGACATCGCGCTGTCCGTGCCTCAGGACACCGCCGCCGAGGCTTTAGTCGAGCTTGGCCGTGCCATCGCCGCACACACTCCCGCCGATGCCTAGCTTGCCGATGCCCTAGCCTCCCAAAGCCCTTGCCTCCCGAAGCCCTAGCCTCCCAAAGCCCTAGCCTCCCAAAGCCTTGGTCCCCCGATGCCTCACCGCGCCCGCCCAAGGCTGCCGATGCCCCGCGTCTGTCGCCCGCACCCGGCCCGCCTTTGCCCCAACCTGGCGCCGACATCCTGACCGCAATCCCGCTTGGGTGCCGCGATCGGCCTACCCCGCCTGGGTTGCGCCACCCCCGTGTGGGTGCCCCCATTACCATCGGTAAATCCTTCCAAAGTTTACCCTCATTGCACACTCGAGTGGACAATTTTCCGATAACCCTTGCGAACACCACACAACAGTGCTTACTCTCGGAGGCATGAACTTCGAGACACTACTTGCGGGCCAAGGCCCCGTCATCGACGCCCTAGCCGGATTCGCCGGCCACAGCGCCGAAGACCTCACCGCAAACGGGCTATGCCCACTTGTCGCACGCAAGTACGTCACGCTGTATAACACCTACTACGGCGAGACCTCGTTTACCGGCTTGCAATACAAAGCCCTAACCGCCGCCCGCACCCAAGGCCATTCCGCTGAAGCCTTAGACTTCATCGAGTCCAAAACCAAGCGGGTTAGTGACAAACTCGGCAAATGGAAACTACGCGTCAAACTCTGCAAAACGCCAGCAGCTGAGATTGAAGCAGTCGCGCGAGAGCAGCTGAAGAAACTAGCCAAGCCACGTGAGGTTAAAGAAGGCGTGAAACTCACCCACCACGCTAATGGGCTAGCCACGCTGAAAGCCACAGGCAAGTCTGTCGACATCATGGACGTCCACGCCGTAGTTGATCCTCAAGATCAAGTAGAAAGCTTCCTTGCCGCCTTCAGGGGCGGGGGCGCTGGCAAACAACGCTACATCCCAATCATCCCCATCTATATCGACCAGATTTGTGAGTTCGTCGACCGGATGCACAACCCCGGCCGCTATCCCACCGATGCCGATATCCGCGTCCGCGCCTCCAACGGCGCCATCCTCACCGGCAAGGACTTGTTGGAGCGGTTGTGCCTGGACTATGGGTTTATCGCAGCGCTATCGCGCGAGCATGGTCCGTTGGACTTATACCGCTATTCGCGTACCGCTAACTCTAAGCAACGCTTATTGCTACTCGCCGAAGGAGCAGAATGCTCCTGGATAGGCTGCCACTTGCCGTTTGATAAGTGCCAGATCCACCACATCCACCCCTGGAACCAGGGTGGCCAGACCAACATGTCAAACCTGACCCCATTGTGTCCGCACCATAACGGTGCCAACGAGGACCACCCACCAGATGGCATCCCGATAACCCGGGGTCGGATGGTGCGCATGGGTACCGGGGTTGGGTGGCAAGCACCCGGTGGCGCCCCACCAATACAAACCCGGCCCGCGCCCACACCGCCATCAGCCACACCCACCACCTCCCCACCGCAAGCCCACCACCAGGCAACACCACCACCGGAAGCCCATCACCAGGCAACACCGCCACCGGAAAGCTAGCCGCCAGCAGACCAGCTAGAGGCCAGCAAGCGGACCAGCCGGAAGGAATGCTGCTTCTTGCCAGATGGCAGGCACCGGCGGGCGGCAGGAAGCTGGCGGCATCGGAAAGCACACAGCCCCAACCGCGACCACAAAAGCGCGCGGAAGGGGCAAAAGGTGCGAGCGTTCCGGGACGGAGCAGGCGGCGGAGCGGGCGGCTGGTGCGGGAGAAAAGGGGCATCGGCAAGCTAGGCAGGCATCGCTGCTAGCCGGACAAAGCTGTGGAGACGAGTGTGTCCAGCAGCTCCTCGTAGCTCACGCCGGAAGCGGCGAAGACTTGGGGGTACATCGAGATTGGGGTAAAACCCGGCATGGTGTTGATCTCGTTGAGCACCGGGCCCTCTTCGGTAATGAAGAAATCCACACGGCTAAGGCCTTTGCAGTCGCAAGCCTGGAAAGCAGTCAGTGCCATGGACTTGAGCTGCTCCACAATGGCAGGCTCCAACGGCGCGGGAATGGAGGCCGTAACGACATCATCGAGGTACTTGGTCTCGAAGCCATAAAAGCCCTCCTCCGAGTCAGCGGTACCATTAAGCAGCGCGGGCACGGAGACAAACAAAGAGCCATCGGGATATTGCAGCACACCGATTTCGACTTCCTGGCCCACGACTTCAGCTTCCACGATGACCTTAGAGTCATTGGCATAAGCCAACTCCACTGCCGCCTGGAAGTCTGCCCAGTCGGAGACCTTAGAAATACCGATGGAAGACCCTCCACGGGCAGGCTTGACAAAGACGGGCAGGCCCAGCTCGTGGCGTTGCGCCTCAGTCAGTTCGGTGCGGCCGCCGCGCAAAATGACTTCGGGGGTCACCGGCAGGCCCTCGGCCACCATGAGTTTCTTAGTGAACTCCTTATCCATGCTCGCCGCGGAAGCCAGGACGCCGGGGCCGACATAGGGGACATCGGCAAGCTCTAACAGGCCTTGGACCGTGCCGTCTTCCCCAAACAACCCATGCAACACGGGAAAGACCACGTCCACCGTGGCGTGCACTTGGCCCGTGGTGACGTTGTGGATCTGCCCGCGGGTGGCGGGGTTAAGCGAGAGCGTGAGCTCATCCCCCATGCGTACCTGCGGCAGTTGCCCGTCCACAATGGCCAAGCCGTCACGGGTGCCCGGCGTCCACGCCCCTTCCCGCGTGATCCCGATAGGCACAATCTCGTACTTGTCAGCGTCCAGGTGGTCCATGATGGCGCCTGCAGAAACGCAAGAAACAGAGTGCTCGGTACTACGGCCGCCATACAAAACGGCCACGCGGGTCTTGGTGGTCATAGGCAACCACCTTACTCCGGTTTAGTGGTACGCCCCATCAGCGCCACCACCATGTCCGCAACGGGAACATCGCGGTGGCACACTCCGTACACTGCCTGCGTAATGGGCATTTCCACCCCGGCTTGTTGGGCCAGCCGGAAGATGGAGTCCGAGGACTTCACACCTTCAGCCACCTGTCCATTGGTCGCAGCGGTAGCCTCCGCTAGTGTCCCGCCCTGACCTAGACGGTAGCCAAAGGTCCGGTTACGCGAAAGCGTCGACGAGCACGTCGCCACCAAGTCGCCCAGCCCAGCCAGGCCGGCAAAGGTGCGTTGGTCCGCCCCCAGTGCCACGCCCAGCCGGGTGATTTCCGCCAGGCCCCGGGTGATCAACGTTGCCATCGTGTTATTGCCCAGCCCACGCCCGGAAGCCATACCGCAGGCCAGCGCAATGACGTTCTTACACGCCCCGCCAATTTCCACCCCCACCACGTCGGTGTTGGTGTATGGCCGCAAGTAGTCGGTCTGCACAGCTTCTTGCACCGCCACCGCACGGGCTTCATCGCTACAGGCAATCACGGTAGCCGCCGGCTGTTGTGCCGCAATCTCCTTGGCCAAGTTGGGTCCGGAGAGCACAGCCACGCGTTCCGGTTCCACACCCGCGGCGTCCACGACTACCTCGCTCATCCGCTTGAGAGTTCCGGTCTCGACGCCTTTGGAGATGGTGACCACGGTGGAATCGGCAGGCAAGAGCGGCGCCCAGGCAGCAACGTTGGCGCGCAAAGACTGCGACGGTACCCCCAGCACCACGATGTCTGCGCCGCGTAGGGCCGCTGAGGCATCGGTGGTTACGCTCAAGCCCTCCGGCAGCTCGAAGTCTGGCAAGTAGTCCGCGTTGCGGCGGGTGGTCTCAATGGTGTGGGCCAGCTCTGCGCGCCGCGCCCACAGCCGCACCGGGTTTCCGGCGTCCGCAAAGACCTTCGCCAGGGTGGTTCCCCAGGAGCCAGCTCCCATTACTGCGACGTGCGCCATTGCGTCCTCCTCCGTTGCTGCCGGGCGCCCCCAGCAATCTTTTTTGCCATCCTAACTTAACCGCTGTGGGCCACTTTGGCCAATCACTCCACCCAAATGCTCCCCCGACCTGCGGGGCTGCACGATGCCCCCGGTGTCAGGAACAATGGAATCCGCCGTGTTCGTAGCGCGCACAACGAACCCCACACAACAAGGAGCATTCCATGGCAGCACACAATAAGCTTGGCGAAGGCGACAAGGACACCGCGGGTGAAACTTTTGTCACCGGCCGCTATCAGGCTATCGGCGCGGACCCCGCCGGGGAGTACCCGCGGACCACGCTGGCCGCCGGTGCAGTGGTGTGGCGCGGGGAGCGCGACAACCCTACCGTGGCCATTATTCACCGTCCACATTATGATGACTGGTCCCTGCCCAAAGGCAAGGTAGACCCGGGTGAGTCCCTGCCAGTGACGGCGCAGCGCGAAATCCAGGAGGAAACCGGCTTCGACATCACGTTGGGCAAGCTCCTGGGCAAGGTCGCCTACCCTGTACAGGGCCGCACGAAGGTTGTCTATTATTGGGCCGCACGCTGGGAAGGCGGTGAATTTGTGCCCAATGAGGAAGTCGATGAGGTCCGGTGGGTAACGTTCGCCGAGGCCGCCCGCCTGCTCACGTATGCCGTCGATGCCCAGGTGCTGGACAAGGCCCGCAAGCGCATTAAGCGCGCTCCGACTACGCGCGTGCTGTTGGTGCGTCACGCGCACGCGCACCAGCGCCACAATTGGCACGGGGATGATGACTTGCGTCCGCTGGACAAGAAGGGTCGGCGCCAGGCTAAGTTGCTTGCAACGCAGTTGGCTGCGTTTGGTCCGACGGCTGTATACGCCGCGCCGCCGCAGCGTTGCCGCCAAACTGCCGCCCCGGTATCGGACCTGTTGGGGCTGCCGGTCCAGGATTTCCCTGAGCTTGCCGATTCCGCCTTTAGCTCCACCCCGCAGACCTCCCTGCAGGTATTCAACGACATCGTGGCAGGCGGTGGCACCCCGGTGGTGGTCTCTCAGGGCGAGACCATTCGTGGGGTGCTCGAGGCGATTAATCCGGGCTTCTTGCAGCGCGAGGAAGCGGACTTTAAGGCCAAGAAGGGCAGCGTGTGGGTGCTGTCCTTCCAGGACGGCGTGCTTACCGGCGCGGACTATTTGGCCAGTCCGCTGCCGGTGCGCTAGCGAGCAGCTCGGCAGCGGATTCCGCCGCTTCCGGCGTTTGTGGTTTCCCCGCCGCGTTGCATCTAGCGCGGGCTAGGTGGCAGCGCGGACTAGTTGGCAGCGGGGGCTAGTTGGCAGCGCGGGCTAGTTGGCAGCGCCGGTGCGCACTGCGGGCTTGAATGCCGGGCGGGCCGACTCGAAGGAGCTAATAGCGTCTTCATCACGCAGGGTCAGCGCGATGTCATCCAGGCCCTCCATCAGGCGCCAGCGCACATAATCATCTACCTCGAATCCGTAGGTATTGTTGCCCACGGTCACGGTGCGGGCTTCGAGGTCTACGGTTACTTGGGTATCGCCGGATTCCAGCTGCTTCCAGATAAGCTCGATGTCTTCTTGCTCCATGATGCCCGTGAGCAGTCCAGCCTTGCCGGAGTTGCCGCGGAAAATGTCGGCGAAGCGGGAGGAGAACACGGCCTTGAAACCGTAGTCGTTCAACGCCCAGACAGCGTGCTCACGCGAGGATCCGGTGCCAAAATCTGCGCCCGCGAAAAGCACGGAGCCGTCGCGGAATTGCTCCTGGTTGAGCACAAAGTTGTCGTCTTTGCGCCAGTTAGCAAAGAGCCCATCTTCAAAGCCGGAACGCGTAACGCGCTTAAGGAAGACAGCGGGGATGATTTGGTCGGTATCGACATTGGAGTAGCGCAGCGGCACGCCAGTGCCGGTGTGGGTGACAAACTTGTCCATGGGGTTAATCCTTCTATGCGTGGGAAGCTGGGCCTGGCTGGGAGCTTAGGCGGGCTGGCTGGGGGCATCGGCAAGATCTGCTGGGGAGGCCAAGCGGCCGGTGACAGCAGTGGCCGCCGCCACCAGCGGGGAGACCAGGTGCGTGCGCCCGCCCGGGCCTTGGCGGCCTTCAAAGTTGCGATTGGAGGTGGACGCGGAGCGCTCGCCCGGGGCAAGCTGGTCCGGGTTCATGCCCAGGCACATGGAACATCCGGCGGTGCGCCACTCAGCGCCGAAGTCGGTGAAGATCTTATCCAGGCCTTCTTCCTGCGCCTGCAGCATAACTTGAGCAGAAGACGGCACTACCATCATGCGGGTATTCGGCGCGATGGTGCGCCCCTTGAGCACGGACGCCGCAGCGCGCAGGTCCTCAATACGCGCGTTGGTGCACGAGCCCAAGAACACCGTGTCAATCTTTATGTCACGCAGCGGGGTGCCCGGGGTCAAATCCATGTAGGCCAGTGCTTTTTCAATGGCGGCCTTGTCGTTGTCGTCTTTGCCGTCTTCCGGGGAAGGCACCACAGAACCCAGCGGCAGACCCTGACCCGGGTTGGTACCCCAGGTGACGAACGGCGTCAGGGCGGAGCCATCAATGTGGACCACGGTGTCAAACTCTGCGCCCTCATCCGTGGGTAGGGTCTTCCAGTACTCGACCGCAGCATCCCAGTCTGCCCCGGTGGGCGCGAACTCGCGGCCTTTGACGTACTCGAAGGTTGTCTCATCTGGCGCCACCATGCCGGCACGCGCGCCCGCCTCAATCGACATGTTGCAGATGGTCATGCGGGCTTCCATGGACAGCTTGCGGATAGCCTCCCCGCGGTATTCAATGATGTGCCCCTGGCCGCCGCCGGTGCCGATCTTGGCGATGATGGCCAGGATCAGATCCTTAGCACTCACGCCTTCGGCCAACTCGCCGGAGACCTCAATGGCCATGGTCTTAAACGGCTTAAGCGGCAGGGTCTGCGTGGCCATCACGTGTTCGACTTCGGACGTGCCAATCCCCATGGCAATGGAGCCGAACGCGCCGTGGGTGGAGGTGTGGGAGTCGCCGCACACGATGGTCATACCCGGTTGGGTAATGCCCAGTTGCGGGCCCACCTGGTGGACGATGCCCTGCTGGGCATCGCCCATAGAGTGCAGACGCACCCCGAACTCTTCACAGTTTTTGCGCAGCGTGGAGACCTGGGTGCGCGAGGTTTCGTCCTTGATCTCCAGCAGGTTACCGCTGGTGATGCCGACCGTGGGCACGTTGTGATCCTCGGTGGCCAGGTGCAGTTCCGGGTGGCGCATGGTGCGCCCCGCCAGGCGCAGACCGTCGAAGGCCTGCGGGGAGGTTACTTCGTGCAACAGCTGGAAATCGATGTAGATGAGGTCCGGTGCCCCGCCCTCACCTTTGGTCACGATATGATCGCGCCAGACTTTCTCTGCCAGCGTGAGCTTTTCCGACATATCCATCACTCCACTTGAAATCTCATTTATTGGGACGTAAGTTTCAGTATATGGGAGACTATACCGCAGTATCCGGAATTAAGGTATTAGACCGCGCCATCGCCATCATGATGGCCGCCACGAATTCCCCATCCACCCTGGCCGAACTCTGCGAGACCACCGGCCTGCCCCGCGCCACCGTCCATCGGCTGGCCACCGCCTTGGAAGCGCACCGCATCCTGACCCGCACCCCGGAGGGCAAGTGGACCGCAGGTCCCGCGCTTCCCGGCAACCGCGACCGTCTCATTGAGGCCGCCGGCCCCGTAATGGAGCACCTTCTCCACACCACCGGCGAGTCCATCCAGCTCTACCAGCACACCGGCGATACGCGCACGTGTATTGCGTCGCGCGAGCCCAGCCACGGCCTACATAACGTGGTCCCCGTCGGCCGTCAGCTGCCCCTAACCTCCGGGTCTGCCGCCCGTGTTATTGCCGCCTTTTCTGATTACCCGGACATCGCGGCCAATTTCTCCCCCGCTGACCTCACGCGTACCCGCGAACGAGGCTACGCCGTGTCCATCGAGGAACGCGAGGCCGGCCTGGCCTCCATTTCCGTACCAATTGTCAGTTCCAGCGGGATGCTCATGGCTGTGCTGTCCATCTCCGGTTCCGCTGAGCGCTTCCGCCCCTCACCTGCAGAAAAGTTCGCCGTCCCGCTTGTCGATGCCGCCGCGACCCTCTCCGCACTCCTCTAACCCACGGCCCCCAAGTTACCTCCCCACGCCTCTCTAACACGCGGTCCCCAAGTCGCCTCTCCGCACTCCTCTGACACTGGGCCCAGCCGCGCCCCGCGCAACCCCTATTGAAAATCAACTGGAAATCGGGTTTAATGAAAATGTACTGAAAACACACAGGACATACCCCTAAGGAGTTTCCATGAGCACCCACACCATCCACGAGTCCCACACGCACGCCCACGGCGAGGGCTGCGGCCATGTCGCCATCCCCCACGGTGACCACACCGACTACCTCCACGATGGCCACATCCACCGCGAGCACGAAGGCCACTGGGACGAGTGTGAATCCACCGAGCACATCACCTCCGAAGATCACGCTGGGCACACCCACGGCGAAGGCTGCGGCCACGTCGCCATCCCCCATGGCGACCACACGGACTACCTGCATGATGGCCACCGCCACGCCGCCCACGGCGATCACTACGACGAGCACTAAACTCCCAACCTCCCGCCCCGCCAGGAACCTGCTGCGCTGGGGCGGGTTTGTTGTTTAAGCTAGCGGCTATGACTATTTCCCGCGCCTGTGCCGCGCTTGCCCTGACCTGCCTAGCCGCCTCTGCCTCTGCGTGCGGTTCCCCGACGCAGCTTGCCGATGCCCCCTCCACCCCAACCCCGCCATCCAGTTCCCCGACTTCCCCCACCCTGGCTTCCAGCGCCGCCACCCGCCCTGCGCCGCACCCGGTGAGGGGCACGACGGTGGGGTCTGAGGGGGCATCGGCAAGCTCACGCATGGCAGTGACAACGGTGACCACCACGGCAACGGTGGCCCCCGCGCCAGAACCACAACCGCCTGCGGTGAGCTTGCACGAGTCCATCATCAGCCAAATTTCTGCCCACCCGCAAGCCGGCGCGACCATCATGATCGGCGATGAGGCCACCACATCCTGCCTGGTGGGAAACGGCTACGGCATCACCCTGGCCGCAGCCAACCAGAACACGTCCTGCGAATTTGCCATTGCCGTGACCGCACAGCTGACCAGCGGGGTCAACCCCACCCAGGAAAACGTGCGCCAGACACTTCCGCGCACCATCACCGCCTCTAGCCCCGTCACCGGCGGCGAATACTCCATGGCATGCACCGTCGACGCCAACCAGCTCATCACTTGCGCCGGCGGCAACCAGGCGCGGGTCTACCTGTACTAACAGCGCCCCGTAATCTGGCATGTGCCAGGTATCGGGGCGCTTTGTCATTCTTTTTCCACCAGGGTTTCTGGATTACCAGTACCCGTAGGGACCGATCTGCGGGTGGGTCATGTCGTGGCTCACGCGAGCGCGCAGGTCGGGGTTGACCAACAGACAGGCGGCGGCCCCGAGGAAGCGGGCACCGCCCATGGGAAGCGAGGACGTGGCGGTACGCGCGCACTGGTCCATCTCCCCGAAGGCGCCTGGATAGTTGTGTCCAGTGTCCATGGAGTAAATGGAAGCAGCCATGAATGCACCTTGGTCCTGCTGCAAAGTGGCCACGGAGCTGTTGAGGGTGCGGCACAGAATTTGGCCTAGCGGGTCCGGGGCGCAAGCGTCGTCATAGGCCTGCGAGGAGAAATTCGGGGTCAGCTCAACTGCTTGCGCCGCGGAGGGGGCCAGGCCGCCAACTACTAGTGCGGCAGCCGCCGCGATTACTACTTGAATGCTACGAAATTTTGCCATGCGGTTGATTGTGTCACACTAATCTCAGTCGCGCAGGCGTTTTGGGGAAATCTTTTCAATCGTCGCTGCCGCGGCCCGCTCCAGATCGCGGTAATACGCTGGTCCGTGCGTTAAAGCATGGACGGCCAGCGGGTGTAATTGGTGCATGGGCAGCCTGCTCAATGTCTGCCGGGGCACCGTAACCATCCAGGAATTCTGCTAAATACGGCACCCCAAACAGGGCCAGCATCCCCCAGTCGGTGTGCGGGTGCCCGCCGTGGGCCGCCGGGTCAATCATGACTGCCCCGCCAGCGCCGAAGAGAACATTGCCCGCCCACAGGTCACACCATGGATGCGCGCCGGTTCTCCACGTCCCAGTCACGGCCCGCGATTAACTCACAGGCCCGTTCCACTGTGTCTAGACACCGCGCGGATACCCCGGCTGCTCGCACGAAGGGCAACACGCGTTGCGTGGCATAAAACTCGCCCCATGAGTCCGTGGGCACACAGTCCTGTTCAATCCTTCCGATGTAATTCCTGCCCTCCCACCCTGCCGGCGGCGCCCCGAAGGCTGGCGCCCCGGCGTTGTGCATCTGCCGCAGGTGCTGGCCAAATTTTCTTGCCGATGCCCCCGTTGGGCGCACCGTCACCACCTTCCGCGGCACACTCTCCACTGGGTTCGACACTATATCTCCCAAAATGAACGTATAATATGTATTCATGAGACAAACACGCGTTGTGCAATTGATTGAATTACTGCGGCAGAACCCGCAGGCGGAACACACGGTGGCGGCGTTTCCGGTACGCAATGGCCTGCCAGAGGGGATCGAGGAAACGGTGGCGGCCTTCGCCAACATGCCTGAAGGCGGCACCCTCCTACTTGGTATTACACAGGATAGCGACACCTACACCGTCACTGGCGTGAGCTACCCGGAGGAGGTGCCTGCGGCGCTAGCCACAGCGGTGCGCAGCACCATCGTTCCAGCACCGCAGTTAGGGGAAGTCACCACAGTTATCGTGGAAGATAAGGCTGTGGTCGCGTGCACCATTCCCCCGCAAAGTAAAGAATCCAAACCTTTCCGCATCGGGGCCCAAGGCCCGGCATTTATCCGCAGTGCAGCCGGTAATTTCCGGCTGAGCTTCGAAGAAGAACACTTTTTGAAGGATAGTGCCGCCACCATCAGTGCGGACCGCGCGCCAGTCCTCGCCGCACAGGTGGATAAAGACTTGGATGAAGAACTGCTTGAGCGCTATCTCAACCGACAAATTGCCTCTTCCATCCGTTTGCGCAAAGCTAGCAAGGAAGAGCAGCTGCTGCGTACCAATGTCCTTGCGGATGAAGAGGGCCATCCCACAGTCGCCGCTCTCTACGCGCTGGGTAAGCACCCCCAGCAGTTCCTGCCACATTTGGGGCTCAGTGTGGCAGCAAAGGCCCCTGTGAAGGGTTCGTCGCAGCTTCGTGCCACCGATGCTCGGCGCCTGTCCGGTCCCCTCCCGGACTTGCTGGACCAGGGCATGAAGTGGATTAACCAACATGTAGCGTCAACGATCACGTTGCGCTATGGCGATAACAAGGACTTCCCGGAGCTGCCGCCTTCAGCTGTGCGCGAAGTGTTGACTAATGCCCTTATTCACCGCGATTTGTCTGCCGCCAGCGTGGGCCGGCTCACTGAGGTGCTTAAGCTGCCGGAGCAGCTACTCATCACCAATCCGGGTGGCCTGTGGGGTCTTAGCACCAGTGCGCTGGGTAAGGTAGGTTCGCGTCCACGCAATCCGATTCTCTACAGCATGTGTATGGCCGTGGCTACGGAAGACGGCAAGCTCGTGGTGGACAACCCTGCCTCCGGTGTTCCGTCCACGCGCCAGGCATTCCAGGGCGTGTACTCTACTCCCCCGGAGTTTACGGATGGCGTGGTGAGTTTCCAGGTAGCACTAACCTCCGCTTCTGAGTTCACTTCTGAGCAGCTAAGATGGCTGGCCACCCTTCCGGGTGCCAAGTCGCTGTCGGCTACCCAACAGCAGGCTTTGTTGACCATGCGTGAGGAAGGCGAGCTCACTAACCGTCAGTTCCGCGAGCAGGTCTCTATCGATTCCGCTCAGGCTCGCACGGAGTTGCAGGATCTGGTCTCTGCAGGCTTGGCAGAAGTGGTAGGCGCCGGCCGTGCCACGGCGTACCGTCTTGCGTCTGCCGATTCCCCCTCCCCCACCCCGCAGCAGACCCGACCGATAGCGGGAGAGCCACTGCAGCGTTCCCGGCGTACTGGCTTTGCTACTGCTCCCCGGCCGGAATTCAAGTCCGCGACGAGCACTCAACCTACAACCAGTTCCGCTAGCCCAACTCGCATGGCGAGCCTGGGAAATACGCCTGGCGCTGCTGCTACCCCCAACCCTGCACATTCCGCCAGCCCAGTAAGTACAAACAGTTCGCAGCCGCGACGGACCCGCAAACGGTCCGCATACATCTCCACGGAAGATAAACGCCGAATTATCATTGAGACTTTGCGCAATGCCGGTAAGCCACTGTCTAAGAGTGAGCTTCTCCAAGCCTCTTCGCTCTCCTTCGGACAACTCACGCCAATTCTTTCCGCGTTGATCAAAGGCGATGTGATCAAGATGGAAGATCCCTTCCCACGTTCTCGCAATCAGCGCTACATGCTGGCGGACTAAGACCCGCGGTGGCGCGCGCGTGCCCCATGTGACCTGGCCTAGTCTTAGGGCTGGCAGAATATGGGGCATGTCTAAGTTCTCTGAGGTCCTTGAGCAGCTGCGTGATAATCAGCCGCAGGGCAAGTATGGTGTTGCGTTTGAGAAGTTGATGGTCAATTACTTCCGCACGGACCCTACTTTGTCTGCTGAGTATGACCAGGTGTTTCGGTGGGTGGATTGGCCGTATAACAGCGGCCGGGCGGATACCGGCATTGACCTGGTAGCCCGCCGGGCTGAGGACCAGTCCTGGACGGCGATTCAGTGCAAGTTCTACCAACCGACCACCTCTATCCAGAAGTCC
The DNA here is from genome assembly GCF_011038655.2 of Corynebacterium lizhenjunii. Classification (NCBI taxonomy): domain Bacteria; kingdom Bacillati; phylum Actinomycetota; class Actinomycetes; order Mycobacteriales; family Corynebacteriaceae; genus Corynebacterium; species Corynebacterium lizhenjunii. The sequence continues at coordinate 1,114,155 of NZ_CP064954.1, read as the reverse complement.
CACCTGGATTCCTTCTTCGAAGCCTCCGGCCACTCCTTCGATACCGAAGAAGGAACGCAACACTTTGCCCACCGCCTGGTGATCTCCACAACGGATCGCTGGTCGGCGAACGCTGAGGCCGCGCTGGCCGATCAGATTATCCCGACCAACCGTATTGGCTTGGCCTCGATTGCAGAGTCCCCAATTGACTGGGATGTGGCTTTTCCGGGCTCCGAGATCCAGATCAATCTATCGAAGCGGGAAACATTTAGCCCTCGCCCGCATCAGCAGGCCGCGATTGATGCCGCGATGAAAGGTTTTGAGGCTCATGGTCGCGGCAAGCTGGTGATGGCCTGCGGTACGGGCAAGACTTTTACCGCCCTGCGCCTGGCAGAAAAACTCGCCCAAACCCAAGGCGGGCGCGCCCGCGTACTGTTCCTGGTGCCCTCCATTGCACTGCTGTCGCAGACGTTGAAGGAGTGGACTGCCCAGGCCCAGGTGGACCTTCGTGCCTATGCAGTGTGTTCGGATACCAAGGTGGGCAAGAAGGCCGAGGATATTGCCTCCTATGACTTGGAGGTGCCGGTGTCGACCACGGGTGCTGATATTGCCGAGCGGATGAACCAGGGTGGTAAGCGCTTTAAGGGTCTGCATGTGGTGTTTTCGACCTACCAGTCCCTCCCTGCTGTCCATGACGCCCAGGCTGCTGGCCTGGATGAGTTTGATGTGGTGATTTGCGATGAAGCCCACCGCACCACGGGTGTGACCCTAGATGGTGGGGATGCCTCCAACTTTGTGCGGATTCACGACGCTGACTACATCCGGGCGGCGCGGCGCCTGTATATGACTGCGACGCCACGGTTGTACGACGAGACGGTGAAGTCGAAGGCGGAGGCACATTCGGCAGAGATTGCGTCGATGGATGATGAAGCCATCTATGGCCCGGAGTTTCACCGCCTGGGCTTCGGCGAGGCCGTGGAGGCCGGTCTGCTGACTGATTACAAGGTGTTGGTGATGACGGTGGATGAGGACGTCACCGCCGGTGCGATGGCAGAGATGGGCGAGCACAGCCTGAATCTGTCGTTGGCCTCGTCGATGATTGGTGCGTGGAACGGTCTGGCCAAGCGTTCCGGTAAAGAACAGGGCACGAAGTCTGGTTTTGAGATCGATGCGGTGCCGATGCGCCGTAGCGTGGCGTTCGCCAAGGACATCAAGACCTCGAAGGAGATTGCTGCTAGCTATCCTGAGCTGATTAGTGTGTACCAAAACACGCTGCGTCAGGCGGCGGCTCTGACGGATGTCAGCTTGCTCAATGTTGGCTTGGAGGCGTCCTGTCAGCATGTGGATGGCGGGATGAATGCCATGGAGCGTAATGGGAAGATCTCCTGGCTCGAATCCGACATCACCGGTGAGCAAACCAGAATCCTCACCAACGCCCGTTGCCTCTCCGAAGGCGTGGATGTGCCGGCGTTGGATGCAGTAATCTTCTTCAACCCGCGTAATTCCATGGTGGATGTGGTCCAGTCTGTGGGGCGTGTGATGCGTAAGTCTGAGGGTAAAGACTACGGCTACATCATCCTGCCGGTGGCTGTGCCGCCGAACGTCTCCCCCTCAGAAGCACTGCAGGATAATGCGCGGTTTAAGGTGGTCTGGCAGATTCTCAACGCACTGCGCGCCCATGATGACCGTTTTAACGCCACCGTTAACGCCCTGGCGTTAAACGACAATAACCGGGAGAGCTTGCCTATTGAGGCAGTCCATGTCCCCGACCACCGCAAAGCCCTGGAAAAGGCAGAGCGCACCGGTGCCGATACCAATGCTGACGACCAGGAGATGGCCGAACAAATCGCCCTATTCTCCCTGGAGAAATGGCAGGAAGCCATCTACACCAAGCTGGTGGACAAGGTCGGAACGCGTACGTACTGGGAGGATTGGGCTGATGATGTCGCCTCCATCGCCCAGGCCCAAATCACCCGCATTACCGCCCTGGTGGACAACGCTTCCCCGCAATTACGCGCCGAGTTCGAGGCCTTCGTGGAAGGCCTACGCGGCAACCTCAATGATTCCATTACCGAGGCTGAAGCCATCAGCATGCTCTCCCAGCATTTGATTACTGCCCCGGTGTTCAACGCCTTGTTTAGCGACTACGACTTTGCCGCCCACAACCCGGTGGCTCAGGTGATGCAACGCATGGCCGATGCCCTAGCTGATGCCAACCTGGAATCCGAAACGGAACCGCTGGAAGCGTTTTACGCCACGGTACGCAAACGCGCCCAGGCAGTGACCAGTGCTGCGGGTAAGCAGCAGGTGATTAAGGACCTGTATGAGCGGTTCTTCCAAAAGGCGTTTAAGAAGCAGGCCGATGCCCTCGGCATTGTCTACACGCCGGTGGAGATCGTGGACTTTATCCTGCGTGCCGCCAATGACCTGTCGGTGAGGCACTTCGGCAAGGGGCTGACTGATGAGGGTGTGTGTATCCTCGACCCCTTTGCCGGGACCTCCACATTTTTGGTGCGCCTACTACAATCCGGGCTAATCAAACCAGAGGACATGGCGCGTAAGTACGCCAGCGAGCTCTTTGCTACTGAGATCATGCTGCTGGCTTACTATGTCTCCTGCGCGAATATCGAAATTGCGTTCAACTCGTTTATCGCAGAAAATGACAGCCCCCCCCCGGAACTGCAGAACAGCCAGCGTATGTTCCGTTTAGCGGCATAGCTCTAGCAGACACGTTCCAGATCCATGAAGACGGTGACATCCTGGATCTGACAGTGTTTAAGAACAATAATGAACGCATCGAGCGGCAGAAGGCTACCCCGATTAACGTCATTATCGGCAACCCACCCTATTCCGCGGGCCAGTCCAGCGCCAATGATCTCAATGCGAACATGAAGTACCCCACCCTGGATGGGCGGATTGCACAAACGTATGCGGCGAAGTCCACCGCGACGAACAAGAACTCCCTCTACGATTCTTATCTGCGGGCCTTCCGTTGGGCCACCGACCGAATTCAGGACCAAGGCATCGTCGCCTTCGTGTCCAACAATGGGTGGCTTGACGGCAACACAGGTGACGGTATTCGGCTGTCCATGGCAGAGGACTTCACCGATGTCTACGTGCTGAACCTAAGAGGTAATTCCCGCATGGCCGGTGAGCAGGCGAAGAAGGAAGGTGGCAACGTCTTCGACATCCGCGTGGGTGTGAGTATCTTCCTAGGAGTTAAAGACCCCGCAAAGACTGGCTTTAACATTCACTATTACGGGTTGCCGGACTACGCCACCAGGCAAGACAAGCTCAACTTCGCCGCGACCAGCACACCATCCGCTATCGAGTGGCAGACCATCACCCCCAACGAACAGGGCGATTGGCTGAACCAACGCACTGCCGACTTCGCCACCTGGCCCGTCATCGGGGAGAAGAAGGGCAACTCCACCACATTCTTCACCACGTTCTCTCGCGGTTTGTCTACGGCACGCGATGCGTGGGCCTACGCTCAGACCACCGACAAGCTCCTCAACCACATGAGCGCTCTCACCGATACTTACTCGAAAGCCACCGAGGGATTGCAGGCCTGGTTGCAGAACCTAGAGATCGTCAAACCCACAGAGGCTGACGTTACTCAGTTCTTGCTGCAGCATCCTGAGTTCGCAGACACCACCAAAATCTCGTGGAACCGAACGCTGAAGAACCTCTCCGCTAAGAACACCACCATCGTGGTAGACCCGGACCGGGTATACCGGTCTCTCTATCGGCCATTTACTGGTTCATTCGTGTATTTCGATGCACCATTGAACGACATGACTTATAAATTGCCGTCGATGTTCCCGACCCCGCAGCACACCAACATCGGGTTTGAAGTGATGGCACCGCGCGAAGGCGTTAACTTCTCGGTTTTGGCAACGAACCTCATGCCGGACTTGTCCTTCTTCACCTACACTGCCCAGTTCTTTCCGCGGTTTACCTGGGAACCTGCCGAGGGTGGGGATGATGGTGCGTTGTTTGGGCAGGGCATCGGCAAGCTGGGTGCAGGTGAGGCCAGTGCCTATGGTGAGATTGGTGAGGTGGTGGACGGCTACGTGCGTGTGGACAACATCACCGACGAGATTAAGGCGCTGTACAGGGAAGCGCTCGGCGTCGATATTACTGGCGATGATATCTTTCATTTCGTCTACGGCAAGCTGCATGACCCGGCTTATCGGGAGGCGTATGCCGCGGATTTGAAGAAGATGCTGCCGCACATTGAGACCCCGGCTACGCGTGAGGAGTTCGAGAAGTTCGCGGCTGCTGGTGCCAAGCTCATGGCCCTGCACGTGAGCTACGAGGATGCCCAGCCGTGGCCGTTGACGCTGGATGTGCGCGGTGATGAGAACGACCGGGAGACCTGGCGCGTGACCAAGATGGCCTGGGCGAAGAAGAAAGACTCTGAGACCGGCAAGTCTGTCAATGATGTGACTACGTTGAAGTACAACAAGCGGGTGACCATCAGTGATATTCCGGAGGAAGCAGACCGGTACATGCTGGGTGCGCGCTCTGCGGTGGCGTGGCTGATTGACCGCTACCAGGTCAAGACCGATAAGGCCTCCGGGATTGTCAACGACCCGAACGACTGGGCCGATGAGGTGGGCAACCCGCGCTACATCGTGGACCTGGTGGGCAAGGTCGTGCGCGTGGCGATGGAGACCGTGGCGATTGTGGATGGGCTGGAGAACGGCGTGGAGTAGGGCGTCTAGGACCTCGGACAGTCGCTTTAGGTAACGACGTCTATCAAAGCCTTAGCCGCCCAGATTCCCTGGGGATCCTGCGCGACAGTCTTGGCTTGGGTCCCCATGGCCTGCGGAACGCGCATTACTCCACATCTGCGGGCATTCGACACCCCAGCTTGAAGCTCTCGGGGGTAATTCTGCACAAGATGTGCAGAATTGAGTGGTAAACGTTTAGGATTGGCCTATGTTGCTTTCGCTTACGGTGGAGAACTACCGCTCTTTTGGAGATGAATTCGTCCTGGACATGCAAAGGCGTGAGTTCAAGACGCTTCGTCCTAGTAAGGGTGAGTCGTGGCAATCTCAGACTTTACGTCGCGCTGCGCTGCTGGGCCCCAACGCCGCAGGCAAGTCCAACGCTTTGAAGCCGCTGCACCTTCTGAAGCATGCTGTCGAGCATTCATTAAGCAATCCTGCGGCTCTCAAGGCGCTCTATGATCCACACAAGCAGCGCATGGGAGAACCGGCTTCATTTCGCGTTGAGTTTGTCCAGGATGACATTCGCTATCTGTGGTTCTTGGAATTAGACGCCACAGGCATTCTCCGAGAGGAACTTGATGCCCTGGTCAGCTCTCGCTGGTCAAAGGCTTTCCGCAGGCACGGAAGTAACGTAGAGTTTGGCCAGAACATGAAGATTCCAAGTGCGTCGAAAGAGAATATTCGCGCCTTTATGCGCCCCACTGCCCTAGTTCTCAGCGCGTGGACAACCATCAAAGATAGGGGTCGACTATCGGGTGCGACGGAATGGTGGGCAAAGGTTCTTCCGCTTATTGAGAACAGCGACACAGATCGGGCCGATAGGCACCGGTGGACCATTGAGCTTTCGCAAAAACTTCCATCATTGCTAAAGACGCTAAGCCAGACGATTCGTGCAGCTGATGTGGGAGTGCAACGACTTAGTATTCACGAGCAGGCGCCGGATTCCGTAGCGAAGTTTGTGGTGGACTTTGGTGCGGAACCTGACCAGATGCCGTTGGTGGAACGCATCGATCCCGCTGATGTTGAGGAGCTCTTCAAGTACTTCATATTTCACCATTCAGCCCGCGACGGTAGTTTCGAGCTGCCTGAGTCGGAAGAGTCAGAGGGCACGCGTGCCTGGATCGACCTGGCCACACCGGCGTTGTACGCCATTGCCATTGGCGGAATTCTTTCCGTCGATGAGCTTGATAGTTCCCTGCACCCTTTTTTAGTCCGTGAAATTATCGGCTTATTTGCTGATACTGAGCTGAATTCTCTCGGTGCGCAGTTGTTGTTTAGCACGCATGATTCGACGTTGTTGGGCCGGCATCCGGAGGAACCAATGGAGCGTAGTGAATTGTGGGTCGTCGAAAAGACAGATTCGGAGTCTCAACTGATCGCACTCGACGAGTTCCCCACCCGTCCAAACCACAATTTGGAGAAGCAATACCTGCAAGGAGCATTCGGCGCGGTCCCACTTTCTCACACGATTTCCATGGCGAATGCCATCGAAGAGCTCCGGAAATCCATAGCACAGGACTGATAGATTATGGTCAGCATTAAGTCGCGCAGGAGAAGATCGCAAGGGTCTCGCCCGATGAAGCCTGCAGTCCTCATCGTATGTCAGGGTCGTAATAATGTGACTGAATCAGAGTATTTCAAGCAGTTGAAGCGTCACCATCGAATGGGATCCCTGCAGATCATTAGTGAGTCAGATTCCTCACCGGAGAAGATTGTCCCTGCTACAAGCAGGGTACGGCAACATGATAAGAACGCTCCTTTTGCGCGCGTCTTCTACGTCGTGGATGTTGATGACTCTACACGTACTCAGTTTGATCAAGGATTCCAGCAGGCGCGACAGGCGTCGACTAGGAACACTGCTTGTAGCTTCGTAGTTTCTAACGAGTCTTTTGATGCGTGGCTTCTCGCGTACTTTGAGGATATACGAGGGAGGACAATTCCAAGGGATTCGGTGTCGGAAAAACTCAAGAACCTTGGCATGCTTTCAGGGACATCGGGGAAGAATATCGACCCGAAGTTCCCGTTTTCCAAGCATGACGACGCTCGAAAGAGCATTGACATCATAGAATTCAACCAGGTTGGTGAGTCTACAGCTAGCGCTGTGCCAAACCTGTTAGATGAGCTTTTCGTGCTACTTTGAGGCGAAGCTATTCTCATTCTTTGGCTCATCTGAGCTGCGATTCGGCAGTCACGCGGGGTAGGGACGCCTGGGGGTCAGTCAGTTGGCGCCCGGGCTTCCCCGTAGGGAAAATTGGGGACTATCCGTAGTTGCCACAGCCTACAGCCCGAGCTCCTCCTTCACACGCTGCTTGTTTTCTTCCGTATTGGCATCAAGGCCTGTCAAGACCTCTTCAATGTCTTCGTCCGTGGGGACTACCTTGAGCCCGTGAAGATACTTTAACTCAATGAACTGAATTGCCTTATCTACCGGCGTTGCGTGGGGATCCAGAAAAGCCTTCATTGTCTGCACTTCCTTATGCGTGAGCGCGCCCTATATCTGGGACGCTTCATAACTTTAGGTCCAACCCTACACAACTTACCCCCGCTTACTCGCTTACCCAGGGCTCATGGCTGATCTACATCAGCAGCGGGAGCGCAATCGAGGCGACGACAATGTGCAGGACGAGGCCTAGGACAACCTTGGCCTTCCAGGTGACGTGACTGTGGGAATGAGCTAGTTAATCTCAAAGCACGAAAGCCCTCACGGAAGCCCACGAGCCCCGGAAGTGGCAGCTGCCAAGCTTCGTGCGTCAGCAGGCCCCCAATAGCTACGGCAAATGCCAGCAACGCTTCCACGTCCAATGGTGTACTGCGCTCCCCCTCATTCTTGAGTCTGAACCGACCCCGGGACCTGAGCAGGGTGGGGCCGGGGAATAGATTGAGGGCCGCGACGGGTTGCAACCGGCGGAAGACACGTAGCGTGAAACGACGACGATAGGGAGAAACCCATGGAAAAAATCGGCATCATCGGCAGTGGATCTATCGGCGAGGCGGTTGCTCGGCTGGCAGTACGCGCTGGTATCTCCGTGACCATTGCTAATTCGCGTGGCCCAGAGTCCCTGCAGGAACTGGTCCAGGAGCTTGGCCACGGAGTACACGCAGGCACAGTGCAGGAAGCCGCCGGGTATGCAGACGTGGTAGTTCTGGCTGTTCCACTGGCTGCGTATCCATCTCTGCCGGTGGACGCGCTGCGCGGCAAGCTGGTGATATCGACGGGAAATTACTACCCACACCGCGATGGGCGCATTGCACAGTTGGACTCCTTGGAGAAAACCACCGCCGAATACGAGCAGTCCTTGCTGCCAGGGGTGACTATTGTCAAGGCCTTTAATAACATCATCTTCCACCACATTCCAGCACTCGCCCACGGCGAGCCCCGCACTGCCCTGCCACTATTTGGCGACGATGCCGCTGCAAAAGAAAAGGCAGCACGCCTGGTGCAGGCCCTTGGGTTCGACACCGTGGACGGCGGCGGCATGGACGTCTCCTGGAGAGCTGAGCCCGAATCTGGCGGCTACACGCAGACTTATGCCGCAGACAAAGAGGGCTTTGCCGCGAACTATCTCAACGACCCCGGTCGGCCGGTCAGTGCCGAGGAGCTCCGGGATGTCCTGGCCAATTCGCAGCGTGCCGATGTAGCTGCACGGCAGTTCTAGCCGCGGCCCATTGGCCGGGTTTAAACCTAAGCAGGGAGCGTGAACTGCCCTGGCCAGTTGCCTTCGTTAATGTATTTCGCTACGCGAAGAATTCGAAGCAGCTTCATTGCAGTGCTCCCATTGCTGCACGGCGGGCTCAAGGACAATTGTGAAACGCCTAATCTCGGGGCTGCTCACACCAACAGCGTCTCCACAAGACCAGGCGTCTAGGCACACGCTGAAATACGCGCCGGTCCCTTTTCAGGAAGGTGCAATCTTACTGGACCACCCAGTAAAGTGAGGCCAACCCATGCTTACCCGATCAGTAATCCTGCTGGCACCAGGGCTAAACCCCCCTTGGAGTGGACATGGGCTAACCCCAGTTTCTAGCCGGAGAAAGGTACTGTGTGACCATGCCCCGTAAGACGTATTCTGAGCAGTTCAAGCGCGATGCTGTCGCGGTCTACGAGAACTCTATGGAAGGGACCTTCAATTCCATCGCTGCAGATCTTGGTATTAACCGAAATTCCCTAGCGAACTGGGTCGACAAGTACGGCACTGGCAAACGCGCTCGTCGTAGCCGTGAGCAAGCCCATGCCCAGCAAGTCAGTGATGCTGAACGGATCCGGCAGCTGGAAAAGAAGCTGGCCATCGCCGAAGAAGAACGCGATATCTTGCGCAAGGCCACCGTATATTTCACCAAGGAGATGAACTCGTAATCCGCTCCAAGCTCATCGATGACCACACCCACCGATATTCGGTAAAGCGGACGTGTCAGGTGCCCGACGTACACCGTTCGTCGTACTACGCATGGAAGAAGGCCAAGCCGAAGCGAACGAGACCGTGGCGATTGGGGATGAGCTTGAGGTAGCGAGGAACAGCGCAGCTGGGCTGAGAGCACCGCGGTGATGCGGGCTGGAAACAAACCGGGGCCCAATAGCCTTTCCCGGTGGCAACCAGCGAGCAATACCCCATCACCGCAAGGAAAACATGAAGACTGTAGAAATCACTGCCAGCGAATCGCTTTCGGCCCGGCGACCGTAGACGGTGGGGGTGGGACGCTACCCGGTACGGAGACTCTGTGCCCAGGGACCGCAATCGTGAAGGCTTTCGATTATATTGTTGAGCACCACTTCGCGTTACTGGTGCGTGTCACAGCTGAGCTTGACTTCTTCTAAAAGTTTTTTTATACTAAAAATCCGAAGCAGTTCCACGGCATCCATCACATGACTGCACAAGCACAAGGACCAAACATGAAACGCTTAATCACGGGACTGCTAACCAGGCCACTATCCAGCAAATGTAACGCATACTGGTCCACCCAGTAAGGCCGGATTCTCCCGATGCGTACCCGATCCCTGATTCTGCTGTGCACCTTCACAAGCGTCGGCTACGCCCTTGCACATCTGTCCACTGAGGACATGCGTGAGGGACATGCTGAAAGCCTCATGTTTATCAGCAGCGTCGTGGGCAATGTGCTGGGCGCCGGGATCCTGTGGGCGGCGTGCGCTTTCTTTGCCGGAAAACTCTACGCAAGGAGTGCACCCGCCGCTATCTGCAGCACCATGACGCTCCTTACCATGCTGGCCGTGCACTACAGCCTGCTGTTCGCCCTCGGCGTCTACCAGGGCTACGTTTTCTTTAACAACTGGCTATGGTTTGTAGCTGCTTGCTTGGCAGGCCCCCTACTCGGGTTGGTAGGAAGCTGGTCCCGCAATCAACCTCGGTGGAACATGATCCTGCCCATCGGAATGATCCTCGAAGCACTACTCTATCAACTGGTAAACCTGGCTAGCCCGCTTCTCCGGCAGACGCACAAAGCTGAACTGCTGGTTGGCTTCGTCATGCTTGCCGCGGGGATTACGCTCCTGACCATCCAGGTTCGGCGCCGCCGGTAGCTGGTCCCCCATTTTTGGCCATTAGGCCCGTTAGTGAAAACCAGAAAAGCCGCCATCAGGCGGTTCTTCTGTTTGTACCCCGTACGGGATTTGAACCCGTGTTACCGGCGTGAGAGGCCGGCGTCCTAGGCCGCTAGACGAACGGGGCATGTTGTCGCGTTGCGGACCTGATAAGACTAAACCAGAGGCTTATTGATTGACAAATCACCTGCTCAAGGCATGAGTTATCCCGGGCAACAGCTGGAGGCGCTCCGTGTATATCGTGTTCTCGCGGTGCGGATCGAATCAGTGGTTATTCCGCGGTGTCCCTGTGGGGACTGGGAGGGATATGTAGAGCGTGTATGTAAAGGGGGTTGCTGTGCCCGGGATAATGCTTTCACGGTGCTGCATTACGCTGGTAGCTCCTGTACTTCAGATAGATACTCGGGGATTGAAGCTGTGGATTACGGCTGTGCCGCTAGCCAGTGACTGCAAGAGGTGAAAGCGACTTGGAGTGAATTTCTAGTTCACTTGCTTCCATACAACTCCTTTCCGTCTGTGGTCTTGGATGTAACTTCGCAGTGTAGGCCAGCAAGCGCGCCTTGGGAAGAGATCTGAAAAAGAAGATTTGGCCCCGCACTGGTCATAACACGGACTGTCCGGCTGGCAGCGGGCTTGCAGGAGATTTGCCGACTAGAGCAACAGCTCGTGACCTACTGGTAGGGGCTAGCGCAATACCACTTACCTACCCCCGTGAGGTTACCCGCCCGCATCTTGACCATTAGGCACCCGGTTGCTGCTGCGGAGCTGAGAGGAAAGCACTCTTCCCACTGAAGACAGGGGACAAAGAAACCCGCTAGCTGCTAAATCCAACTAGCGGGGATTCCCAATTGTTTACGGATTTTAACCCGTCTTGTGGACCCAAGTGTATAACAGGAGCCATGAAAGTGCAAAATGCTCAAGCCATCGCCTCCTCGCTCTCCCGTCCTCGCTTAGCGAAGTACATGGCGGCAGCGGACAATGACATCTTAAAGGCTTTGGATCTCTATCTCTGGAACATCGACGTAGCCGGAGCAGTCCTCTCTACAACCGCCATGGTTGAGGTGCAGTTGAGAAATGCTATAAATGCCCGACTATGTTCCTGGAATGCCGCTCAAAACTTCGAGGTGGATCCGACGCGATCTCAACCTTATTCTCAGGATTGGTTAACCGATCCGGCCCCCAAACTTGCACAAGTAATCTCACCCCCTCGCAGGGAACCGCTCTGGAAGTCAGCCCAACAGGCTGCGAGGAATATCGAAGAGACCTACGCTTCAACCAACCTTAGTCATGACGACCTGGTAGCTGGCCTTTCATTTGGGTCATGGTTATGGCTCCTGCCACGTCCGGATGTAGATCCTAGTTCAACGAAGAATAATCGAATGTATTTGTGGAATGAGTGTCTGAAATATGCTTTTAAACCCAGGCCAGGTGTTCCGTATAAAACTGCAGGGCACGCAGTTATCTACAATTGGGCGGATATAGTACGGCAAGCCCGAAATCGCGCTGGCCACTTGGAGCCTCTTATTAATGAGCACGAGCTCCGGCGCCTTCACCGGGTCTCTTGCCGTCTACTGAACTCGCTGAATGCGCCTGCTGCTTCATGGCTCGCAGGGCAACACTACATCGATAATGTTCTGGAGCGAAGGCCGTTTTGAGATAATTCCGCCGTCAAGGAAGCCCTACCCCACCCATCACATGCAGAACGTGAGGTGGATGAAGAACTCATCCACCTCACGTATGTTGTACCCCGTACGGGATTTGAACCCGTGTTACCGGCGTGAGAGGCCGGCGTCCTAGGCCGCTAGACGAACGGGGCTTAGAACTGTAACTTCTGCCGCTAAGCAGTTGTTACTGCTGGCCTACCAGGACTCGAACCTAGAATGACGGTACCAGAAACCGTAGTGTTGCCAATTACACCATAGGCCATTGTCTTTACCGGAGAACTTCTGACTTGCGCCCTGCGCTCCGTGCGACGAGATATAACTATAGGCATGATGGCCCATGCACACAAATCGCCAGTATAGGGCACGTTTTGCGGCTCACGGCGGGCACCGCCAGCCCCCGGGAAACTACACAGATGTAAGTAACCGTGAGTTTAGGGGGCATCGGCAAGCTAGGGCACGGGCAGGCTAGGGCATCAACTAGTCAGCCTGCCAAGGGGTCTGCGCCAGGGCCGCACGCAGGCGAGCCAGGGTGGAATCCTTACCCAGCAGCTCCATGGACTCAAACAACGGCGGGGAAACCTGCTGGCCGGAAATAGCCACCCGCAGAGCGCCGTAAGCCTTGCGCGGCTTGAGTTCCAGGTCCTCGATCAGGGCCTTGGTCAAAGCAGTCTCAATGTTGGCGGTGGTCCACTCCTCCACCGCCTCCAAGGCGGCAATGCCAGCCTCGAGCGGCTGCACGGCGTCTTCCTTGAGGTTCTTTTTCGCAGACTTCTCCTCCAGCACCAGCTCGGCGTCTGGGGTGGACAGGAAGGACAGGAGGCCATAGGCATCAGAAAGCACCTTGATGCGCGTTTGCACCAGGTCAGCCGCGATGGCGAACTTGGCCGCGTCATAATCAGCCGGGAAGTCGGTGTACTCGCTTAAGTAGGCGCGCAGGCGCTGAGCGAAGTCCTGCGGGTCCAGTAAGCGGATGTGGTCGGCGTTGATGGCTTCCAGCTTCTTTTGGTCAAAGCGCGCGGGGTTGCCCAACACGTCGGCGACATCAAAGTTAGCAATGAGCTCTTCGACGCTGAAGATGTCCTGATCCGCAGAAAGGGACCAGCCCAGCAGGGACAGGTAGTTGAGCATGCCCTCCGGGATAATGCCGTTATCGCGGTGGTTAAACAGGTTGGACTGCGGGTCGCGCTTGGATAGCTTCTTGTTGCCCTCCCCCATCACAAAGGGCAGGTGCCCGAAGACCGGGGTGCGCTGGGCAATACCGAGATCCACCAGGGCCTCATACAGAGCCAGCTGGCGCGGGGTGGAAGACAGCAGGTCCTCGCCGCGCAGGACGTGGGTAATGCCCATGAGGGCATCATCAACCGGGTTGACCAGCGTGTAGAGCGGGGCACCATTGGAACGAGCCACCACGTAGTCCGGCTGAGTGGACGACTTAAACGTCATCTCGCCGCGCACCAGGTCCGTCCAGGTCCAGTCCTTATCCGGCATCCGCAGACGCCACACGGGCTGGCGGCCCTGCGCCTCAAAGGCGGCGATTTGGTCCGGGGTCAGGTCGCGGTCGAAGTTGTCATAGCCCAGCTTGGGGTCGCGCCCAGCTGCCTTATGCCGCTCCTCGACCTCCTCTGCGGTGGAGTAGGCCGGGTAGACGTAGCCAGCCTCCTTGAGCTTTTCCAGGACATCTGCGTAGATGTCCATGCGGCGCGACTGGCGGTAAGGCTCGTGCGGGCCACCCACATTCACGCCCTCGTCCCAGTTCAGACCCAGCCACTCCAGGGAGTCAATGATTGCCTGGTAGGACTCCTCAGAGTCGCGGGCGGCGTCAGTGTCCTCGATGCGGAAGATGAGCTTGCCGCCGGTGTGGCGGGCGTAGGCCCAGTTGAACAGGGCTGTGCGAACCATGCCGACGTGGGGCGTTCCAGTGGGAGAAGGGCAAAATCTTACGCGTACATCACTCATGGGTACTCACTCTACCGGCCGTGGTAATGCCAACGGCCTTAGGCAGTCAGGGCCGGCAGGTGAGGTGGCCCGCAAAGCCGCCGCGCCCCACACCAACGGGGGTAATGAAAATAAGATTCATTTTCATATTCTCCAAGGTTGCCAGCCCGGCGCGCCGCGGGCGGGGTTAGGCGCAAGGCATTATTGACAGCGATTTTCTATAGTGAGAGGGCTTGTCCGCTCACCTGCAGAAAGGACGCCGTCATGGCTCACCTCCGCACTCGCTTTCTTGCCGTGTTAACCACCTGCGCGCTGCTGAGCCCCGCCGTAGCCGCCGCTGGGCCCGACGATGGCAAAAAGGTAGCCACCGGCTCCCACGTGGATTCCCCGAAGGCGTTCTGGGAGAACGGCCAGCTGGTGTTGAAGTCGGAGTACCGGCTAAAAAACCACCCGGAGGCCGGCGAGCTGCATTCCCTGGCGGACACAGTGGCCTGGGTGGGCAAGGGTTGGGCCAAAAATGGTGCCAGCCAGTACCAGTTCACGTTGCCTGCCGATGGCGCCTTCGACTTCGTGGGCCAGCCCGGCCAGACCTTCTACAACGCCCCGGCAACGGTCAATGGCTCCCACTTCCCTATCTGGTTGGGCTTCGGCGCGGACTTAGAGCTGCCCACGGAGAATTTTCGCGATGGTGTGACGTCCCTGGACTTGCTGTCTGTGGACGGCCCAGGCGAGGTGGAGCTCTACCGCCATTACCACGAGGACAGCCCCGACGCGGGCCGCATGTTGGGCACCTCTGCCGGGGCGCCGAGCTCCTATCCGCTCAAGGCCGGCTCGCACACCCATAACAGCACGTTGTTTACCAAGCCGGGGCGTTACGTTCTGACCTATCAGCTCTCTGCACGCACGACGGCGGGCACGTTGCTGCGTTCTGCCCCCGCCCAGGCAGTCATCCAGGTTGGTGGCACTAAGCCTGCCGATGCCCCCTCCCCCTCCCTGCAGGAGCGTTTTGCCGCCGCGCGCCCGGGCACTGCGGCATCCTTAAACCAGGCAGGCTATGAGTTTAGGGTGGCCCCACACGCCGGAGCTACAACCCGCGATGGCGATGAACATTTGAGTACCCTGACTTTTGCGGCCAACAACGGTGCTGATGGCACCTTGACGGTGTTGATTGACGGCTATCACCTCACCGACTTAGAGGTCTCTGGCGGGCACGCCGAATGGGAGGAGATGCTGGGTCCGCTATCTTCACGGCTGCAGGCGGTGTTTACTCCAGCCGGACAAGAGGCTGCGCGGTGGGTCTCGCCCGTGGTGGAGTATCAACCTGGGGCTCAGGTGGCGGTGGATTCGCGGGCTGCGGCGGACTCGCACGGCGGCGACGCGGACGTTGCCACCGATGCCGTCCTAGAGACCTGGGAGGACAATACCGGGCACCCGCGCGTCGTCTCTTCCCCGCAAGAGACCACCCTAGGCCAGCCCGGGGTGCAGGTACGTACCGAGCCCACGGCAGATGGCAATACGCGCGTTATCGTCGACACTGAGGATAGGAACTTCCGGGGCTTCATTGAAGGTGGCCTGTATGCCTCCGCACAAGACACCTACGCTGAGGAACCCATCGAGGGCGTTATCGCAGATGGCCACGGCGAGGTAGTTTTTGCCGATGGCGGCGACTTCGACGGCTATGTCCTGAAAACCCGCATCAAGCCGCACCCCACCATCAGTGGGGCTAGCGCGACGGAGATTGCCCTTGAGCAACCACACCAACAGCACACCCCGGGGCGAGGTGCGGGGGTGCTAGCGGTAGGGGCATCGGCAGACTCAGCTGAGCCTGGGCCTGAGCACTGCACGGATAAGACTGTGCTCGACCGCGGCCATGTAGACATTACGGTCACGCGCGAGGGCAACCAGCTGCACACCCGATTGAAAGATGAAACCGCGCTGGTGGACAAGAAAGTGGTCCACCGTTTGCTAGACAGCGTGGTCCTGGGGGTACACGATAATGCGCGGCGCAAGCGCACGCAGCACCAGGCCGCTAAAGAATTCGACTTCATGGGCCCCGTGGGCGAGTATTTTTACCTGTTGCCGCAGGTGCAAAATCAGGACGTCATTTGGCCTGGCTATAACACCTCCCAGTTGGACTATTCTCGCCTCAACGGGCCCGTCCAGCTGCACCTGGAGCCGGTCCACATTCCGGATGGCGCCAGCTGGGGGTTGTACCTGTCCCGGGGCTTCGATGAGGCCGAGGTACTGGCGGACTCCACCATCGGCGACTACACCGTGGACACAACGTTTGCCTCCCACACCCACACCGGCTGGGCTTTTAGCCGCCCGGGACTCTACGCCTTCCGCGTGTACTACACCGCCATTGACGCCGACGGCACAGCTCTGGCTTCCGCGCCGCAGACCATGACCGTGGCTGTCGGGGATGCCGCCCTGGGCGAGTGCACCGGCGGTGCTGCCCCCGCCGACGATGCCCCAACCACCCCAACGCCGACACCTGTGCCGGACCCCGTGCCAGATCCTGCCCCGCGGCCCACCCCGAAGCCCGCGCCCACCCCCGCACCGCGGCCAACCCCGAAGCCCGCGCCCACACCCGCACCGGAAACTTCTAGCGCTGCAAACATCCTCTGGGCGCTGTTGGTGCCGCTGTTGGGCATAACAGTACTTAAAGCATTCGCGGACTTCTTCGCAAAAAACGGTGGAGCTATCGCGAAATTCGGCGCGCCCCTGACCGGGCGATAACAGCCCGCAACCACCGAAAGGCATAGAGAAAGGTTTATTCATGGTGTTGAGGCACTCGAGCGCTATCCGGCCTTCCCGGATGGGCATTATGCCCGGCGCGCTGGCCGGAGTGCTGGCCCTGATGGCGCTGTTGTGTCCATGGGCGGTGCCGGTAGCTCACGCGCAGGTGGCGTTGAGCGTGGGCCACGTGGACGCCTTCTACGTCACTGCCCCGGATGGCCAGCTGCACCTGGGTCTGAAAGAAGACGTCACTGGCACAGGCGTGGAGCATGAGGCCCACGACGCGGTGCTGGTGGTGGCCAATGCGGCCTGGAGTACGGCAACGGTGGGAGTTGGGGGTATCGGCAAGGAAGCCTACCTATTGCCGCAGACTCAAGACCATGGGCTGCTGTGGCCGGGATGGGATACCCAACCGGCGGGCAGGGCTGGTTTTGAGCAGGTGGAGCTGGTCTTTGGTGCCGTGAGTGGCCCGGGTGAGGTCTATGTTTTTGAGACCAACGGCTTTGGGGAGGTTAATGCGCTCACGCACTCGGGGCAGTTGGAGCTGCGCGAGGGCGAGCGCATAGTCCAGCCCTACCCTGCCCACCGGCACGTCAATTGGGCGTTTAGCCAGCCGGGGACCTACACCATGGAGGTCACTGCGCAGTCTGGCGGGACCTCGAGCAATACTGCGACCTACACCTGGCAGGTTGGCGAGTCTGCCGATGCCCCCGCCGCCTCCACCGAGCACCAGCAGCAGGCGCTACCCGCGCAGCCAGCGCCGCAGCCCGCGCGGGCTGGCGCCGGGGCTGATTCTGCACATTCAGCTGGCGCTGCCACGGATGCGAGTCAGGACACGGAGGCTAATGTGCAGGCAGGGCAGGCGCAAGCCGCGCCGGAGAGCCAGTGCGTCCCAGGGATCGAGCCCCTGCTCAAAGATGATGCGGGTGAGTGGGTGCGCGCTGATGGCGCGGTATTTCACCTGGGCAGTGCTGCTGAGGTTGTGCTGCCACAGCGCATAGGCCCACTAGAGGCGGGGCCGGCGTGGATGATTGGCTCCACGCAGCGCCCGGACGTGCCATGGCTCGGCGCCAATACCCAACACCCCAGCATGCGGGAGCACACCGCCGGGCCGGTGACGTGGCAACTAGTAGCAGCAAGTGGTCCGGGCGATGTGGTGGTCTACACCCAAGGCGGGTTAGGCCAGGTGGTAGGCCAGGAATGGTTCAGCTTTGACGGCACGCCCAGCGGCGCGGTGGAGGTAGCGGAAAACGCCCATGTGCACCCCAACTGGGTCTTTAGCACCCCAGGTGATTATGCGTTGACTATCCGCCAGGTAGCCACCGGCCACGATGGGCGCGCGCTTGCGGGCCAGGCCACGCTGCACGTCCATGTAGGTGGAGTGGCACCAGCGGGTGCCTACGCGGCCGGCCATTTTGACCTCGGTGGTGCAGCAAACCCCGGAGGGGGCGACTGCGGCGACCAGCAAGGAGCCATGGCGGCGGGACAGTCGGCCGACGCAGGGACTGCTGCCCCGGCGGCAGCGGCTGGTACGGTGGCGGCACGGGCTGGGATTGGCGGCATCGGACAGGTAGCAGCCAGCAACGAACGCTACACCATTGCCGGCCTGGTGCTGCTGGGTCTGGGGATGGCGGTGCTGGGCGGGGGCATCGGTGCGGTGGCCTGGAGGTGGCGCCAATGAGATCTCTGTGCACGGTGCTTGCGGGTGCGGCACTGCTGTTGAGTGGCTGCGCGGGGCCGGCCCCGGCGGAGCACGAAGGCGTGCGCATTGCTGCAACGACGCCGATTTTAGCGGACATCGCCCGCAACGTCGCGGGCCCTGACGCGCAGGTAGACACCCTGATTCCTCCCGGAAGGGACGCCCACAGCTTTGAGCCTTCGCTGCGAACCTTTCGCACCGTGGCCCACGCCGATATTGCCCTGGCCAATGGGCTGCTCTTAGAGCCCGCCGGGCTCATGGATGCGGTGCGGGAAGTCGCGGGCGGGCCCGTAGTCGAGGTCGCCGACGTCGCCTCTACCCGCGGCGCGCAACTAGTGCCCTTGGTCGATAACGTGGCCCTGGATGCCATCTGGCTGGGACTGCGCGTTACGTCCGGCCAGCCGCAGGAAATGTGGCTAGAAAACGTATCCGGCCCAGGGGCGGTGGCGGCCTACGTGGTCTCAACTTTTGGCAGCCCGCAGGTGATTTTTGACTCCAGTGACGGGGTGGACCCGCGCCGGGATCGCACGCAGCTGCCCGCGCGGGCACACACTCATGTCTCTTGGGCGTTTAGCCAGCCCGGCATCTATGAGCTGCGCGTGGGCGCTAGCGGGGTTAGACCTGCCACCGTGCGCGTGGCGGTAGGTGTCACGCCCCCACAGGCGCGCCACGTGTTGGACTCCGGGCACATCGACATCACAGCAGATGCCGAAACCGGGCGCGTGGAACTGCGCGATGGGCACGCCGAATATGCGGTCGACGACACTGTTATTGCGGTGCCCTCAAGCGTCTACCAGCCCATTCCTGCCGATGCCGCCTACCGCTTCCTCGGCACCCCCGGCGCCGACACCTACCTGTTGCCGCAGGCAGTTTTGGGCCGGCACATTCACGGCGAAGTTGATCCGCACCTGTGGCACAACGTGGCCAACGCTTCGATGTATGCCGAAGTCATCGCAGAGGAGCTGGCGCAGATAGACCCCTCCCACGGGCACGACTACCGGGCGCGGGCACAGCGCTACCGCGAAGAGTTGGGGCGCATAGACGCCCAGGTGCGCGCCGAGATTGCCGGAATTGCACCCCAGCGGCGCCACCTGGTGACCCCGCACCACGGCTACGCCTACCTTGAACAAGGCTACGGCGTTGACCAGGCGGGGTTCGTCAGCCCCAACCCAGCAGTGGAACCCTCCCCGCGCGATGTTATTGCCCTGCGCCGCACGCTGGACAACCTCGACGTGCCAGCAGTGTTTATCGAACGCACCGCTGAAGCTAGCGCCGCCACCTTGCGCCAAACCGCCGCACAGCTAGGCATAGCCGTGTGCGAAATCTATGGCGACACCCTGGATGAACACGTGCCCACCTACGCCGACTTGATGCTGCACAACGCCAGTCAATTGCGGCGCTGTCTTAGCGCTGATAACAGCCCTGATAACAGCCCTCTTGATAGTCCTTCAACCCAGAAAGAACCCCAATGAGTACTTCCCTGCCCTTGCGAACCCGCCTGGCCGCGCTGGCCTGCACCGCCGCGCTAGCCCTGCCCCTGGCACCGGTGGGAGCACCCACCGCTAATGCCGGCGACCTGGCCCAAGTAGTCAACGCTGATGAGCGCCTGGCCCCAAGCGGCGAGCAAGCCACCATCAGCGCCGGGCACATAGACCTGGGCGCACTCATCCGCGACGGCCAGGCCACTTTTATGGCCCGCGATGACTCCGGCGAACAACCCGTATGGCGGGAGCTTGATGATGTCGTCTTTGCCGTCTCCGACGCCGCCGCCCAACCCCTGCCGAAAAACAAGAACTACTCCTTCGTTGGCGCCAAACCCGGCGAGAACGTGTGGGTAATCCCCCAAACCGAAATCACCGGCGTACCGTGGCTGGGGTGGAACACCCAATCCCCGTCGCTGCTCGAGGTTGCCGACCGCGGCGTATGGCTGGAGTACCTAGGCCATCAAGGCCCCGGGGAGTTCTCCCTCTTCCTCCAAAACGGCGGCTTCGAAGCCCCCCAGGTACTCTTTGCCAGCACCGGTGGCGGCGAAGAGCGCATCTGGGTAGACCTCAACACCCACACCCACGCTAACTGGACCTTCACCCGCCCAGGCACCCACCTGGTGGGGCTGCGGCTGCACGTCAATACCCTTGACGGCCAACACTTGTCTGCCGATACCACCCTGCGCCTCGCCGTAGGTGCCACCGACCCTCAGCAAGCCCGCGCGCACCAGTGGGATGCGGACGCGGCGGGGGCATCGGCAAGCTCAGGCACACTGTGGTGGGCACTGGGGGCAGTCGCGGCCGTGGTGCTGGGCGCAGTGGTACTCGTTGTGCGGCGGCGCGCATGATTAGCACAACACAGCTGAGTGTTAGCCTGGCTGGGCGCACCGTAGTGCACGATGTGAGCCTGCACGTTGGTGCTGGGGAATTTATTGGGCTGCTAGGGCCCAACGGTGCGGGCAAGACCACACTCATGCGCGCGCTGCTGGGCCTGGTGCCCTACCGCGGCGAAGTGAACACCCAGCAGCGTTGTGGGTACGTACCCCAGCGCCACGAGTTCGCCTGGGATTTTCCCATCAATGTCTACGATTGCGTGCTCGGTGGGCGCACCGGGCTCATCGGCTGGGCGCGCCGGGCAGGGCGCGCCGACCACGCCGCGGCAGCCGAGGCAGTCGAGCTAGTGGGCTTGACCGCCCTGGCGCGCCGTCCCATAGGGCAGCTCTCCGGCGGGCAGCGCCAACGCGTGCTAATAGCCCGAGCCCTGGCCACACGCCCCGGCGTTCTGCTGCTCGACGAGCCATTTACCGGACTGGACGCGCCGAATTCCGAAGCCCTCCTAGCGTTGTTTGCCGGGCTGAGTGCCCAGGGCAAGTCCGTGCTGATGTCCACCCACAACCTGGCCGAAGCCGCACACTCCTGCCCGCGGCTGGTGCTGTTTAACCGCACCATTATTGCCGATGCCCCCGCCAGCGACCTGCTGGCCAACCCCGCGCCCTGGGAAGCCACGTTTGGCGTGGCAGCAGATTCGCCATTACTGGGTGCGATAGGAGTACGCCGATGATTGACTTGAGCCTTATTCACTTCTTCCACGACCTGGCCAATCCGCAGCTGGACTTTTTGCTGCGAGCAGTAATCATGGCGGTTCTGGCCGCCACCGTGTGCGGCGTGGTGGGCTGCTACGTGGTCTTGCGCGGCATGGCCTTTATTGGCGATGCCGTCTCCCACGCCGTCTTCCCCGGACTGGCCATAGCTTTTGCCCTGCAGGGCTCTGTGCTGGTGGGCGGGGCAGTTGCCGGTGCGGTGGTCGCGGTGCTCATAGCCGTGTTCTCGCAACGCCGCCAAGTACGCGAGGACTCCATCATTGGAGTGTTCTTCGCCGCATCGTTTGCCCTGGGCATGGTAATAATCTCGCGGATCGACGGATACACAGCGTCACTGACGAGCTTCTTGTTTGGCACGCTAACCGGGGTGACGCGCGCCGATTTGCTTGCGGCAGTGGGCGTCAACGCTGTGGTGCTGGGCGTGCTGGTGGTGCTGCGGCCGCAACTTTGCGCGGTGTGTCTGGACCGGGAGACCGCCCGAGCCATGGGCCTACCGCTGCTGATTCTGGACTGCGTACTGTACTTGGCGGTCACCGCCGCGGTGGTGATTTCCGTAGGAACGGTGGGAAACATCTTGGTGCTGGCGTTGCTTATCACTCCGGCTGCCACAGCGCGATTGGTGACGAACTCATTAGGGGCGATGATGGCGGTTGCCGCGAGCATTGGCGCCGGGGGTGCCGTGGTGGGCATCTATCTGGCCTGGGCAATCGACTTGCCCGCCGGGGCGACGATCGTCTTGGTATTAACAGTTGTCTTTTTGTGCGTGTGGGCTGGTTCGGCTGCGACTATGGCTGCGGCTACGGGTTCGGCTACGGCTTCGGCTAGGGCTGCAGCTGCTCCGGCTGCAGCTGCTCCGGCTGCGCGCGCACATTCTGTTGCGAAGGAGAAAACTCATGGTTAAGTTGTGTACGCGTTTTGCGGTTGGCGGCCTGGTCACCGCGCTTATGTGGGCAGCGACACCGGGAGCAGCTGCGGCGGAAATTTCCCACATTATTGAGCGCGGACACCAGGATCTGGCGCTCTTCGCCGGGCCCGGTGGCGTTGCCGCCGGGGTCTTCGACGAGTCCACCGGCACCCAGCCGCTAGCCTCCGGGCAGGTAGCGGTGGCCGTTCCGGAATCCCAGCGGCGCTTTGTGCCCGTCCCTCCGGCTGACCTGGATACCGAGCTGTGGGTACTGCCAGACCCACAGGTTGCCGATGCCCCCTGGTTCGGCTTTTCTACCACCGCTCACCCGGGTGGTTTTGACGCCATAACCGAAGATGTAACGTTGCGACTGCAGGTAAACAGCGGGCCCGGCCGGGTGGTGGTGGCCACCAATGCCCCCGATTTCCAGTCCTTTGACACCGTGCTCGACTCTGAACAGCCATGCACCCCGTGGCAGTATTACGGCAACACACACGCTCACGCCAATTTTTTCTTTAGCGAACCGGGAGCTTATTCCACCACGTTTACCTTTAATCACGCGGGCGCAGACTACCCAGTTGACGTAGTCTTCCTGGTGGGCGGTGGCCTTGAGCTTGCCGATGCCCACGCCGCCCAATCAGCCCATCCCACCGACCAGTGCACAGGATCCGCAACGACCGGGCCGGGTGCCGTGGGCGGAGCAGGCGCCCAGTCAGGGCGCGGGGCAAAAAGCCGCCCACAACAACTGGCCGCGGACATCCGGGCCATGGACCGAGCGGTGGCGGGGCTCGACCGCACCCTAGACAAGACTTTCAAGGAAGCCGAGGCCTTCCTGGGCGTGGGGACTCCGGCCGCGCAAGCATCACGGAATAACCAGGCCGGGAAAGCACAGCCGGGGCAAGATACACAGTCATCCCGGAATACGCAGGGGTCCTCGGCGCAGTCACGGGAATCCTCACTAAATTCATCGCAAAAGTCATCGCCGATGCAACGGACAGGCACCACGAGCACTCCAGGGCGGGTGCAGTCTCCACCACGAGCCCATACGAACGCACCGGCACAGCCTACAGGCGATGCAAGAGCCAGCCACTCAAATTCTCGCCCTTCCGGAACGCACGCGACCTCCGGTGAACGTCCGCGTAATGCTGCAACGGCCAGTCCGAATGCCCAACAGTCCGTCCCTCAACCTGCCCCTAATGCCCAGACACCCGCCGTCAACCTTGCTAACGCGGAGGGCAACGGGATGTTTTGGGCTGGAACGATGGCCGGAGTCGGGGCCACTTTCCTCCTAGTGGGAAGTGCGCTCCTGGCTTATGTGTACGCCAGCCGCCGAAAGCAGGCAGAGTAACGCCTTCCGGCACCCGATCCAGCAGTGGCGGTCGCGCCGGGCCAAGCCGCATTCCCGCGCGCCTCGGTCCGCCCGTGTACGGGGCAGCTCGGTTTGTGGCCCCTTTTCCCGCGGGCGCGCGCCGCAGTCCGCCCGTTCCCCACGCAACGCAATCTGCAGCCCCCTCCCCGCGCGCGCCTCGGTCCGCCCGTGTTCCGCGCAACCCATTTTGCGGCCCCTCCCCGCGTGCGCCGCTGTCTGCCCGTGTACCGGGCAGCTCGGTTTGTGGCCCCTTCCCGCGTGCACGCGCCGCTGTCTTATTGCCGGGCCGGGCTGCGTCAGCACCCCCGCTTTGCTCGTGCGGGGCTAGATTATGTCACGTTTGTGGCACTGTCCCTGTGGAATTCTTCGACAATTGTCTAATAGAGTGCACATTTTCGGCGAGTTATCCACAGATTTCGGGTTTTCCCAAAATTCCCCTTGCGCAGGGTTGCACAATCGCCTTAGCGTCAAAACCATGAAAGAGATCAACATAGCCGCCCTGCTAGGCAGCGTCATCGACGCACTGCCACAGCTAGAGCATGCCACCACCACAGACCTGGTGGGCTTAGGTGTTGCACCAGATACCGCAGAGTTCCTGGTGCGCCTCTACCGCCTGTACTACGGGCCCGGCCAGCCCTCCCGGCGGCAAAGGAGCGCTATTAAAGGCGCCCGCCGCCACGGCCACGGGCTTATCGCCATGCAAGAAATAGAACGCGAAGTCACCAAAACCAAAACCACCCAACAATGGAGAATGCGCCAACAACTGTGCGCCACACCCGCAGGCCAATTCACCACTGTGGCACGCAAACTACGCCGAGAATAGAACCCGAAGGATGACACCCCGGTAGAAAAAGTCACCATGCGCCGCTACGCCAACGGCACAGCCACCATGTCGATTACCGCCCGCGATGTGGACCTTACCGATGTCTACGATGCCATCGACCAATCCGCCCCGGCAGAAAGCTTCCTTAACCTAGTACGCGGTGAAGGTGGAGCCGGGCGATTGAACTACATCCCCATGATCACCCTGCAGCTAGATACCTTCGCCAAACTGCTCGCCGTTAACGACTGCAACCACACCAGTACAGACTCTGCCGGCGCCAAACCCACGGGCAACACCCACACCAGTGCCAGCGCAGCCAACCCTGCCGGGGCAAACTCCGCCGATTCGGACATTATTGTTCGGGCGAACAACGGGGCGCGGATGACCGGGGCGGAGTTAGCCCAGCGCATCTTGCTCAAGCACGGGTTCGTGGCAATCCTTAGTCGGGTGCATGGTCCGGTGGATGTCTACCGTGTGGAACGCTTTGCCACCGACAAGCAGCGCCTTCTTCTTGCCGCGGAGAGCCCGGAGTGTGCGTGGTTGGATTGTCACGTGCCGTTTGATAAGTGCCAGATCCACCACATCACGTCGTGGGCTGATGGTGGGGAAACCAACATCAGGAACCTCACGGTGTTATGCCCGCACCATAATGGTGCCAACGAGGACCACCCGCCAGGAGGAATACCCATCCACCGCGGCCGAATGGTAAGGGTTGGTGGGCAGGTTGCCTGGCAGTCGCCCGGTGGTGGTGTCCCGGTGCCAACCAGCCCCACCAACTAAACCCCCGCGCCCGCAGCGCAGGCAGCACGCCAAGCGCGACGCGGCAAGCAGCGCAGTGCACAAGTCCGGCGCAGCGCAGCGCAACCAGCAGCGCGGCAAGCAGCGCAGCAAGCAGCGCAGCGCTCAAGTCAGGCGCAGCGCAACACCCCAGCCCCACGGCAGCCAACAACAGGCAGCCGGAGGGGCTAGAAGCGCGGGAACAACAGCCGGAGGGCGAACGGTGAAGTTAGGCGGCAGGAGAGCTGAGCATTAAGCTGGAGCATCATGCACACCTCCCGGCCGGCGACAGCACCAGATTTTCTTCTCTCCCGCAGCACTGGATCGGTGCGTACCCAAGGCGCCCAGCGCACCTTCACCGAAGTTGACGACGCACTGGCGGCCCTGAGAAATGGCGAAGCCGAAATGGTAGTAGGCGCGCTGCCCTTCTCCCGTAACGCAGCGGCAGCCTTGACGGTACCGAAGAGAATCATTCGCGAAGATGGGCCGCTTGAGCCGCACGCGTATTATCGGCAAGCCAGGCTGGGAGCGCGGGTCGTGGGCTATGATCCGCAGCCCGAAGAGCACTTGGAGCGCGTTGAAGCAGCTATTGCGACCATCGAGAATTCCGCGTTGGAAAAGGTGGTACTCGCCCGCGCGGTGGATATAGCGTTTCCGGAAGAAGTAGATCCGCGATTTGTGGCAGCGCGGTTAATCGACTTGTCGTACCATCGCGATGGCTTTATCGCCGACCTTAGCCCCGCAGGTCGGGAAGGTGCGGTCTTGGTGGGGTCCTCCCCGGAAGTGTTGATCAAGCGTCAAGGGTCTACGGTAAGCGCCTTCCCTTTGGCGGGGTCGGCAGCGCGGCATCCGGATAAAGCCCGGGACCTCATCGCAGGCCAGGATTTGCTGCATAGCGCCAAGGACCTCCACGAGCACGCGTTTGTAGTCAACCACCTGCGCAGCGTGTTGGAACCACTGTGTAAGCGGCTAGACTGTCCAGCCACCCCGCAGCTGCTCAAGACCAACGAGATGTGGCATTTGGGAACCCCGATTACCGGCACCCTCAAGGACCCCACCCTGCCTGCTTTGGAACTGGCTGTGCGTGTTCACCCCACCCCGGCAATTTGTGGCACACCTACCGATGCCGCCGAAGACGTCATCGCCATCGCCGAATCCGACCGCGGCTTCTACGCCGGGGCAGTCGGCTGGTGCGACAGCAGCGGCGATGGCGAATACATGGTGGCCATCCGCTGCGCAGAAGTCCAAGGGGATCGCGCGCGAGCGTGGGCTGGCGGGGGCATCGTAGCCGGTTCTGATGCCGCAGCCGAGCTAGCCGAGACCTCGGCCAAGTTGCGCACCATTTTGCGCGCCCTGGGAATTGACGCCAGCAGCGCTTCCTAGCGTGGCTGCGCGCTCGGGCGCAGGGTAGTCCCCTCGCATAAGAGACATGCGGGGGCGGGGCGTGGACTAAGCGCGCTCGATGGGGTTGGTCAAAGAACCAATGCCGGGGATTTCGATTTCGATGGTGTCGCCGGGGACCATCGGCGCGGTTCCGGCTGGGGAACCAGTGGTGACCACATCGCCAGGCAGCAAAGTCATGGAGGCAGAAATCTCTGCGAGGATGCCGCCCATCTTGACGATCATCTGGTTGGTGTTGGAGTCCTGCTTCTGCACGCGCTGACCATCATGGGTGAGATAGGCGTTGATCTTGGTGTTGTCCAAGTCAAACTTGTTGATGTCAGTCTCAATCCAGGGGCCCAGCGGGCAGAAGGTGTCGATACCCTTAGCGCGCGCCCACTGCCCATCTTGGAATTGCAGGTCACGCGAGGAGACATCGTTGCAGATGACAAAGCCCAGCACGTGCTCCTGCCACTTATCCGGATCAATGTTCTTGGACACCTTGGAGATGACCACCGCCAGTTCGCCCTCGAACTCCACGTTGGTGGCAAACTCTGGAATCTTCACCGGCGCACCAGGGCCGATAACGGCGGTGGAAGGCTTGACGAAGATGGTGGGCGGGAGGTCATCAGCAGACTTTGCAAACACCTCCGCCACGTGGTCAGCGTAGTTGCGGCCCAGGGCCACGACCTTGGTGGGCAGGGTGGGTGCCAGGAGGCGGAATTCGGCTTCGGCAAACTCGCGGCCAGTCGGCTCCGGTGGGGTAAATGGGGTGCCGGAGATTTCCTTGGCAACCAGGTTGCCAGGCTCGCCTTCGATGATGGCGAAACAAAGTCCTTCTTGGTGTGCAATTCGTCCTAAACGCATAGCGAATAATCATACTGACCCCTCCCCCTAACACTTGTGTAAAGGTCACATTCACAAACATATCACCCGGATTAGCAGGCGATAGTGCGCCCAACGGGGCATCTAGCCCACGAGAACCATCGCCGGGACTCTGAGTAGCTCGCGAGCCCAAACGCCAGAAATCGCGCACGGCTGCAGACACGCACGGCTCTGCGGGCACACACGACTGCAGGCTCGCAGAGCAGCGGGCACCCAACACCCTGCAAGCACGCAAAGCAGCGGGCACGCACGGCTGCGGGCCCACACGAGCTGCAAGCCCGCAGAGCCAAGCTGGGCTAGGCGGCAGGACAGTGCTAGGAGACAATATCGGCCAGCGTCTGGGCGCGAGTCTGCGTCACCTGTGCCAAGAACAGCTCCGCACAGGCCAACGCGTCCGTGAGCGCATTATGGTTGCCATAGCGGGGCAGCCCATAGCGCTGCCGCACCCGTGCCAGCCGCAAATCCTCGCCACGGGGATAAGTCCCCATGCGCTCCATATGCCTACGCTCCAGGGCGAACGTGTCCACCACCTGCAACTGTGGCCGCTTACCGTACTGCTCCTGGCACAGCCGCTCCACAAAGCCCACCTCCAAGGCAGCGAAGTGCGCCAACAACACGCGCCCACGCAGGGCCTCCAGCAATTGCGGTAACACCTCGGTGGCGGGGGCACCGCGTTCCACGGCGGCATCAGTAAGCCCATGGATCAGTGCCGAATCCCCCACCTGTGCCCCACTGACCACGTGATAGCCAGCCTCGCCAAGGACAATCTCCCCGCCATCAACCGGTACCCAACCCATCGAGACCACGGCGTCGCGACGCGGATCAGTGCCTGTGGTCTCAAAGTCCACGGCCAGAAAACGCGCCTGCTCCACCGCTAGCGAACGCGCCGGCGCACCAACATCCAATCGCCGCCGCCTAAACATTGCGCACCGGGTACTTCGTGGCCAACGCCGACTGCATGGACTTGATAATCCGGAAGGCATCGCGCAAATGCTCACGGTCCATGCGCCCCAAAGCACTCGGATCAATGTGATAGTCCGGAGCCTGACCCGCCCGAACCTGCTCCGCCTGGTGCTGGAGGGTTAAGGAACGCAGGTAGGTCAGGGCATCGGCAAGCTCTTTGGCTCCCTGGGTGCTCACGCTATCGCCGGCAGCGGCTCGCAAACGCTCCTGGGTCTCCACGGCAGTACTCCCACTGGCCAGCGCAAACAACCGCGCCATCTGCACAATGCCAGCCGTCCCGCCCTTCTTGACATCCAAAGTATTAACGTGCTGGCCATCGCGCTCCACCACCAAACCGCGGAAGAACGTCAGGGGCGGCTCCCTACGCGCCGCCAGGCTAGCCAGGTGCGCGTGCAAACGCCGCGAACCCTTGGCCACACTCACGGCGTAGGCGTGGACCTGCGCGCCCAACTCGGCAGCGCCATAGACTGTCCGCATATCGAAAAACACCTGCGCCGAGAGCAGCGCATCAGGCTGCGGCGCAGTAATCCACTGGTGAAACGCGGACTCCCACTGCGCTTGCGTCATCCGCCACTGTGAGTTCGCCGCCATCATCTCCCCTGGGCACAGCTCTTGGCCCGCCCGCGCCAGGCCCGCACACACGCGCTGCCCAAACTCCGCGAAGTACTGCCCGTGCACCGCGGGATCAAAGGAATTGTCCAGCACCAGCGCATTGTCCTGGTCAGAGGCCATTCCCATCTCCCGGCGCCCCTGCGAGCCCACCACCACAAACGCAAAAGGAACAGGCGGCGGGCCCAGCTCTTCTTCCGCCAGAGCGCACACGCGCCGCGCCACGGCGTCAGCCACCATGGTGATAATGTTGGCTACCTCTTGCGGGGTCGAACCGCGGTCAATATAGCGCACCGCCAACCGCGCCGCATGTGAAAAAGCGTCCGTCACGTCCGTGGAGCGCGCCAAATTGGCGGCCACAAAAATGGGGTCTTCCTGCAACAGTCCGGCGATGTCAGCTTGGGTTAAAATGCCCCGCAATTGCCCGTCCTCGACCACCGGTACGTGATGGAAGTTGTGCTCCGCCATCAGCAATTGCGCTTCCATGGCCATGGTTTCCGGGGTCAGGGTTACCGGGTTACGCGTCATAATCTGCGCCACCGGTGTGTCCAACGGCACATCCGCAGCCAGCACCCGGGCGCGCAAATCCCGGTCGGTAACAATGCCCACGACCGCGCCACCGTCGGCCACAATGAGCGACGACGCCTGGTGTTGCGTCATCGCCCGCGCTGCCTCCTGCACAGTGACGTCTGGACCCAGTTCGGGGGCGGCATGCAGCGGTATGTCGCGCACCCGCGTGCGCAGCAGCTCCGTGGAGTCCTCTTCCAGCTCGCGCACCGCGGCACTGGTGCGCCGGGTCTGCGCATCAAAAAAGCGCGCCAGGTCCGGGTGGGCCGCACATAGCTGGTCAAACTCCGCCCGCGCCAGCACCAGGAGCAAGGCGTCTTCCACAATTACCATCGTGTATTCAGACTCCGGTACCCCCACCAATGTGGAATAGCCGCAGGTAGCCCCGGTATCGCGCCGGTCCACCAGGACATCGTCCGCGCTGAGCACATCCACCGCCCCGGAGCGGACGATATAGAGATAATCATTGACTTCCCCGGCGCTAATAATGTGCTCACCTCGGCGCACGTAGCGCATGCGCAAAGCGCGCGCCAACTCCACGCGTTGAGCTTCGGGCAGGCGGGAGAACGGATCATGCTGGGCGAGGAATCCGCTGACTTCCTCGAGTTCCACGGCGGCAACAGGCTGGTTCATAGTGGCCAAGATTACTGTATGCGCGCCGCCGTGGGAAGCAGCACGCACCGGTTATTGGTAGCTCACGAACCAGGGTCGCGGCTCCACCGCATAGGTTGCAGCCGGGTCCAGCATGGGCTCATCTTCGTCGATGAAGTTCTTCCACGCCATAAAGAAGTCTGGGTGTAGTCCCTCACGCAGCACATTCCACGTCTCCATCTTCACGCCGGTGGGCCCGTGGCCGTCGGCGTGGAGCACGAAGGCCAGTTCTGGTGCGGAGGTATCAATCTGGCTGCGGTCGCGCAGCATCTGCAGCTGGAATTGGTGCAGCACCAGGGCCTTTTGCGGCAGCCCTTTCTCGCGGACCAGGGCGGCAAGCCACTGGGCCACCTCATTGACCTCGGCGGCTTCGACGTGGCCAATGCGCTCCATCGGCAGCTCATCCGGGCCAATCTTCCACTCCGGGTCCAGCGCTAGGCCCACGTTGGGGTGGCTGAGGAGGTCCTCATAAAGCTTGGCTTGCTCCAGCAGGCTGGCCCGGCCCGGCTGGAGGTCGAGCACGGCGTAGCCCCCGGCGTTGACAATGGCGTCCACGTAGGGTTGCAGCTCTGCCGGGTCTGCTTCGTTGGAATAGTCCCCGTCGGGGCCAGGGCTTGCCGATGCCACCGTAGCGATCACCTCAAATGCCGGAATAACGGGTTCCTCTGAATGGGGTTGATACTGCTCTACGAGGGCGCGCACGCGCTCAACGGCTGCCTGGGGGTCTTGCTCCCCCATCACGCCCAAAGCTGGCCCGGAGGGGTGGCCGTAGAGAGCCACCATGCGTCTACCAGGAAAAACCAATCCGCCGCCACCGGGTAGCTCGCCAGCTGCAACCATCTCCACGCGGGCGGCAAAGTCCGCTTCGCTGCCGAAGCCCGGGCCAACCGCGATGACGTTGCCTGCTTCTACTGCAGCCATGGACTCCGAGGTAGCGCGCGGATCGGCCACTGGCAGTGCGAGGACCCGGGCTCCTGCGGCCTGAGCAGCGGCTACCTGGCCCACCGGGGTATCCGGGGCCACCAAGACGGTGGAACCGGCTAACGCGGTGTTGTCGCCGCCTGGCTGCCAGCTGGTGATGTCTGCATGCTGGAGGGAGGGGGCATCGGTAGACTCTGCGGAGGAGGCCCCGGCAGTGACTTTAAGCCCCTCCGGCAAGCCGACAGCTGGGGTGGGGCCGAAAGTGACCAGCTCTTTGAGGGAGGCCGGCACGTCCGTCGCATTCTCATACAGCGGCAGGCCCTCCGCGACGGCAAAGCGGGCGGCAGGGGCAAGGTGCGCGGGGTCGGTGGCCAGCACGGCCCGGGTGGCATCGGTGAAGACCTCCGCGCGCAGATCAGAACTTAGCCGCGGGGCGCGGGCCTCATCCGAGGAAGAATGGGCGGACGAGGAGGAATCAGCGGAATTGGGGGCAGTGGAGCACCCGCTAGTAATTAGGCCTGCGGCCGCGAGCAACGCGAGAGTGATGGGGAGAGTTTTCACCCCGTCATCCTAGCGTAAGTTAGACCAATGCTGCGGCGATGCGGTCGCCAACCTCCACGGTGGACAGCGGGCCGGCCCCACGCTGGGCAACGTCAGCAGCCACGGCCTGCTCGATGCGTGCCGCGTTGGCCTCATCACCCAGGTGGCGCAACATCATGGCAGCGGACAAAATGGCCGCGGTGGGATCGGCAATGCCCTTGCCGGCGATGTCCGGGGCAGAGCCGTGCACCGGCTCAAACATGGAGGGGTTGGTGCCGGAGGCATCAATGTTGCCCGAGGCTGCCAGGCCGATACCGCCCGTGACCGCACCCGCCAGGTCCGTCAGGATGTCGCCGAAAAGATTGTCGGTGACAATAACGTCATAGCGCGACGGGTCGGTGACCATGTAGATGGTGGCGGCGTCGATGTGGTTGTAGTCCACCTCCACGTCCGGATATTCGGTGGCAACCTCATCCACAGTGCGCTGCCACAGTCCGCCTGCATTGACCAACACGTTGGTTTTGTGCACCAGGGTGAGCTTCTTACGGCGGGACTGGGCGCGCTCGAAAGCGTCGCGCACCACGCGCTCCACGCCAAAACGGGTGTTCTGGGACACCTCGGAGGCCACCTCATGATCGGTGCCCTCGCGCAACACGCCACCGTTGCCGCAGTAGAGACCTTCGGTGCCCTCACGGACTACTACGAAGTCGATCTCGCCAGGATTGGCCAGCGGCGAGGTGGCAGTGGGATAAAGCACCGACGGGCGCAGGTTGACGTGGTGGTCGAGGGCAAAGCGCATCTTGAGCAGCAGGCCACGCTCCAGGATTCCGGGAGGCACCTGACCAGGTGCACCAATGGCCCCCAGGAGGATGGCGTCATGGCTACGCAATGAATCCAAGTCAGCGTCGGTGAGAAGTTCCCCATTGCGCAGGTAGCGGCGGGCGCCCAGATCATATTCGGTGGTCTCAATGTCATCGCGCACCGCGCGCAGGACTTTGAGGGCCTCGGCCGTGACCTCGGGGCCGATACCGTCGCCGCCAATAACCGCAAGTTTCATACCGTGGAAATCCTTTCTCACACTGTGGATACTTGCGGTTAGTGTAGCACGCAGGACCCTCAGATGCGGGGCCCTCGAGCGCAGGACCCTCAAATGCGGGCCCTCAAGCGCGGGGCTAGGAATCCAGGTCGAACTGGAACGCCACGGCCGCAAGGTCCTGGGAGACCTGCGCGACAACGTCGTCCGGGACCGGCTGGTCCACCCGCAGAATCAGCACGGCTTCCTCCTGAACCTTGCCCTGGGTCAGGGCTGCGGCCTGGATATTGATTCCGCGCGCGCCCAGAGCGGAGCCCACCACGCCCAGCGCACCCGGCTTATCGGCGTAGCGGAAGAAGAGGTTGCGGCCAGTGGCGCGCATATCCACGCCGCGGCCATTGATGCGGATGAACTTCTCTACCCCATCAATCCCCGCCAGGGCGCCGGTGAGCTGCGAAGAATCTCCATCAGCGGAAATGACTTTCACGCGCAGGGAAGAGCGGTGGCCCTTGGACTCGGCATTGGTGCGCACCGAAACGCTGACCCCGCGGTTGTCCGCGATCTGCATTGCATTGACAAAGGTGACCGCCTCAGAGACCACGCCGGAGAACAGGCCGCGCACGGCGGACAATCCCAGGGCCTCGACATCCTCGGTGGACAACTCGCCGCACGCTTCGACCTCGATGGCTACCGGTGCTTTGCCCAGCAGCGTGCCCGCGGTCAGGCCCAGCTTGCGGGCAATCTCTAGCCAGCCAGCGACCTCCTCGCCCACGCGGCCGCCCTGGACGTTGACGGCATCTGCCACAAACTCCCCGGCCAGAGCCTTGAGCACGGACTCCGCCACATCGGTGCCGGCACGGTCCTGGGCTTCTTCCGTCGATGCCCCCAAGTGCGGCGACACCGTAACCTGCGGCAGAGCAAACAGCGGCGAATCCGTGCACGGCTCGGAGGCAAAAACATCGAAGCCTGCACCGCGGTGGTGGCCCGCGGCAATCGAATCCGCCAGGGCTTGCTCATCAACCAAACCACCGCGGGCAGCGTTGATCAGGATCTGCCCAGGCTTGGCCTTGGCCAACAGCTCCGCATTGAACATGCCGGAAGTCTCCGGCGTCTTGGGCAGGTGAATGGTGACAAAGTCTGCCCGGCCCACCAGCGTTTCCAGGTCCACCAGTTCCACGTTCAATGCGGCTGCGCGAGCGGGGTTGGCATAAGGATCATAAGCAATGATAGTGGTTTCAAAAGCTGCCAGGCGCTGGGCAAAAAGCTGACCAATGTGACCAAAGCCCACAATGCCAATAGTCTTCCCGTAGATTTCCACGCCCTTGAATTCCGAGCGCTTCCACTGGCCCTGGCGCAGCGATTGATCCGCCGCCGGAACTTGCCGGGCGGTGGCCATTAGCAGGGCAATGGCCTGCTCACAGGCGGAGTGAATGTTGGAGGTAGGCGCGTTGACCACCATGACGCCGCGCTCCGTGGCAGCCGGGATGTCCACGTTATCCAGGCCCACACCAGCGCGGCCGACAATCTTGAGCTTGCTGGCTGCAGCTAGGACCTCGGCATCGACAGTGGTAGCCGAGCGCACCAGCAGCGCATCAGCCTCCGGCACTGCTGCCAGCAGCTCCGCCCGGTTAGGACCATCTACCCAGCGGACCTCGACCCCCTCTCCCAGTGCAGCCACGGTGGACTGGGCAAGCTTATCGGCGATGAGAACAACCGGCTTCGACATGAGATCCCTTCGAGTCAGTGGGGTGTATAAGATACGCGAAAGTGTAGGTTATTCACGCCAGCCCTGTCCAATTCGGTCGCTCAATAGGTGAGGGTCACCAAAGTCCTCCCCCAACGCCACCAGTGGACCATTGTCCAAACCCGCCACCATCGCGTACGCCGCCTTCGATTCCTGCGGGTTAGCAGTCGGCATAATCCGCACTTCGGCGCCAAAGGCACGGGCGTTGGCCACCGCCGCAGGGCTCGTCGCTGCCGTAGCCACCACCACTGGGGCCATTTGCCCATCACGGCGCGGCTGTGCGGGCAAAGGTTGAGCCTCTAAGTGCTCGCGGCGTGCAAGCGGCTCCCACGCGGCCTTGAGCTCCGTGTGCGCCCCCGGGTCCAGCTGCGCCACCGCCTGGGCGATCTGCTCCGGGGAACCCACCACCTTGCTATCGAACTGGAACGCCGTCATCACCCCCATCGCACTGGTAGTACCCGGATCCCGCACCACCTCCACCGTTCCGGTACTGGCGGTTACCGGCACCTGGCCCACCAAAAGCACATGACGCACGCCCAACTTCTTTACCAGCCGGAAGATTTCCTCGCGCACGGAGGAATCAAAAATAACCATCGGCACCCGCTGCGCCACGGACAACGATGCCGCCCGCAACAAAGGCGCCGCTGAGTTCTCCGCGATAATCAGCGCCTCCGAGTCCGGGAAGAACTCGCGCACCGACTCCACGCCCCAATAATCCGGCAACACCTCTACCCGGCCGCGAAAACGCTCCTGAACAAAGCCACCAGCATTGGCCTGCGCAGCACGAACCAGGTCAATGTCTTCCTCCGGCACAGTGGCCAGGTCTTGGGGCGAGGGCATCGGCGGTTTCTGCGGCGCACAACCAACCAGCACACTCCCTGCCAGCATAGACCCTGCCAGCATAGACCCAGCCAGGATAGACCCAGCCACCACGCACCCAGCCAGTGCCCGCGCAGCGGTAGGCGCACCAGACTCTCTTTGACGGGCGCCGCGACTAACGAGCGAAGGCATCCGGCCCCTCAGCCCCAGAACGCAAATCCGTGCCATCCACATCGCGGATGACGTCCTTGCCCATGGCGTGTTCTACCATCCCGACGAAGCGACGGCGCCGGTCCGCGAAGAACTCCGCCGCCTTACCGCCGTGCAAATGTACCGGGTCCAATTCATGCGAGGCTAACACGGCATCAAATTCCGCGTCCTCCATAATCGACTTCGACTGCACCCGGGGCAGGTAGCGCTGCGGGCTGCGGTCATCGACGATAACCTCCGTGCGCTTGCCCATCGGCGTGCGATTGAGCACCGACTGCGCCAAAATCGGATCCACACCATGCTGGTCGCACCACGCCAGGGGGAACACCGGATAAAAGCCCGGGCTAAGTTCAGAGAACGTCGTGCGGTCAAATTCGCGCCCGCTACGCCAATCGCGCGCACCACGCGCCATCAGCAGTGCATCTAGCGCCTTGAAAATCCCCGAATCCGGGGTAGCAGACAACAACCGCGACTCCGCAAACGTGGCGTCGCGCACGGTCTTGGGCACCACCTCAGTCTCCCCCAGCACCCACGCGACCACCTCATCAACATCACGCGCCGCGCGCTGGGCCACATCGTGTCCGCCATAGAGCTCACCAAAGACTCCCGACCAGAACCAACGGTTAATCTTGTCCCACGCCTCTCGCTGCGCCAACACCCCCGGGCGGTCCACCAAGCGTGCCAAAATCACCGCCAGCGGCACCAGTTGAGCATCAAACGGCACCTGCGACTGCGAGAAAATGCACCGCTGGGACAAAAACGCCGCGACCTCTTCAAAAGTCACCCGCAACGTAGCAGCCACCCGCCGGTAATCCGCTAAGGACAGTGACAATACATCCTCCCGGTTGCCTGCCGCGTGCCCACGCTGCGCGGTAACCAGCAAGCTCACAGCGGACAAGAATTCTGTATGCCCAATACCCGCCAACGCCGGGTGGCGCTCTAAGCCACCCCGAATGTCCTCCCAATGCTCCCGCAGATGAAAATCTGGGTCTTCACTAGCAAAGACCGCCGTGAGCAGGTCGAAGACGTCCATCTGCAAACCGCTGGAGTTGGCTTGGGCAAAAACCTGCCCCACCCCGGAGCGCTCAGTTTCGCGCGCCAGGCGAATCACCGGGACGTCATAGCCCGCCAGCGGGCGCATTATCCGATTGTGAAACTCCGCCGCCTCCGCAGCCAACTCCCCTGCCGCGAGCTCAAAAAGAGCGCGCGTCCCCGCAGCAAAAAGCAAATCAGCCACCGCAATACACCCGGGCAACTGGGGCGTGGCGGATGCGGGGGAATCGGCAAGCTCAGGACCAAAATGCGAACTGACCTTGCCGGACTCATCGACGGCAAAAACGGCCTCATCCGGCAACATCGGCTCCGAGACCGCCTTGGCCACGTCCACATAAAAAGTCCGCGTCACCCGCTTGGCACGGAAATCCGTGGTGCGCACCGTGCCCGCACCGCGGAAACAGTGGTACAACGTGGTCAGACGCTGCTGACCATCCAGCAGCAACAGCCCCGGGCGCGCGCCCGTATCCGGTGCACCCCGCAGCGGCCGCGGCCGAAATCGCATGGGCTCATTGCGAGTATCCAGCACCATCAACGCCCCCACCGGGTAACCGCGCAGGACCGTGACAATCAGGGAACGAATGCGGTCCTCATCCCAGGCATAGTCGCGCTGGAAGTCCGGCAGCTGAATATCCCCCCGGTCAATGCGAGCAAATAGGTCTAGCAGATCAAAGCTTGGCGTGGTAAAACCCATAACTCCAACCCTACCGCAGGCTGCCCAGGGTCTAGCTTGTGCAGGCAGATGTAATCGGACACAGTCGGACACCCAGAGCTTGCCGATGCCCCCGTTTCCTCCCGGTTTGCCTACCCCAGCCACCGAAAGCAGCCCCCCCGGCCTAATGGCCGGGGGCTGTTGGCGTTTAGCGAGATTTTGCGGGATCCTAGCGGGATCGCGCCGAAGCCGGCCGGATCCCTTAGGCCGTTGACCTGCGGTTTTTACGCGGTGGCGTCCAGCGGGTTCTTGACCCAGGACATCAGGTCGCGCAGCTTGGAGCCGGTGTCCTCGATCGGGTGGGAGTTGACCTCAGCACGCATCTGCTCCAGCTCCTTGTTGCCACCCTCAACGTTGGCAACCAGGCGCTTGACAAAGGTGCCATCCTGAATGTCGGTCAGCACATCCTTCATGCGGGCCTTCACGGACTCATCGATGATACGCGGGCCGGCAACGTAACCGCCGAACTCTGCGGTATCAGAGATGGAGTAGTTCATGTTGGCCAGGCCGCCCTCCCAAACGAGGTCCACAATGAGCTTCATCTCATGCAGCACCTCGAAGTATGCCATCTCCGGCTCGTAGCCGGCCTCGGTCAGGGTTTCAAAGCCAGCCATCATCAGGTACTCCAGGCCACCGCAGAGCACGGCCTGCTCACCGAAGAGATCAGTTTCGGTCTCATCCTTGAAGGTGGTGGGGATGACACCTGCGCGGGCACCACCAATGGCGGCTGCGTAGGACAGACACAGCTCCTTGCCCTCTCCCTTGGGATCCTGGTCCACGGCGATCAAGCACGGGACGCCCTTGCCGTCCACGAACTGGCGGCGGACCAAGTGGCCCGGGCCCTTCGGCGCTACCATGCCGATGGTGATGTTGTCCGCCGGGGTGATGAGGTCAAAATGAATGTTCAGACCGTGGCCAAAGAACAACGCGTTGCCATCTTCGAGGTTCGGGGCAATATCCTCGGTGTAGATGGCAGCCTGGGAGGTGTCCGGGGCCAGCAGCATGATCACGTCCGCCCACTTCGCGGCCTCTGCGTTGGTGAGCACCTTGAAGCCGGCTTCTTCAGCCTTCGGGCGGGACTTGGAGCCTTCACGCAGACCAATAGCAACCTCAACGCCGGAGTCACGCAGGTTCTGGGCGTGGGCGTGGCCCTGGGAGCCGTAGCCAATGATGGCAACCTTGCGGCCCTGGATGATGGACAGGTCAGCGTCAGCGTCGTAGTAAGTCTCAATTGCCATGAGTATCAATCCTTAAAAAGTGAGCGGGATGTGAGTAGTGATTGCTTAAAGTTATAGCACACACCCACAGCCCATTTTTTCATTACCTGAGACAAGTTTGCAATTTTGTCTCATTTTGTGGGAAATCGGGGCTCTTGGGCACGGAGGCCCGCCCCTAGCTCTTGCCGGGCCACCCGCAGCACACAGCGGGCCCTGCCCTAGTGCTTAGTGGGAGCCATCGCCTTTGGACCGCGCGAGAGAGCCACGTGACCAGACTGGACCAGTTCGCGGATACCAAAAGGCTCGAGCACATCCAACAACGCGCGCAGCTTACCCGGAGTACCGGTGGCCTCGATGACCACAGATTCCTGGGCTACGTCCACCACGCGGGCGCGGAAGATGTTGACCGCATCCACCACCTGCGGGCGGTTGGTGTTATCTGCCGCTACCTTGACCAACATGATGGCACGAGCAATGGAGAGGTCCTCTTCTAACTCCACCACTTTGAGCACATGAACCAGCTTATTTAGCTGCTTGGTTACCTGCTCAATAACGATGTCGTTAGCGTCGACCACAATGGTCAAACGGTTAATGCCTTCGGTTTCCGTGCGGGCAGAGACCAGGGAGATGAGGTTATAGCCACGGCGGGAAAACATTCCCGTCACGCGGGAGATAATGCCCTCCACGTCCTGCACCAGCACAGACAGGGTGTGGCGGGTGATGTCAGTTGCTGCCATTATCCTTAGGCCTCCTCAATCGCTTCGTGAATATCGGCAGGGCTTTCGGCCGCCGACTCATTCTCATCAAACAGTGGGCGCAAGCCCAGGGCGTACTGGATTTCCTCATTCGACGCCCCACCGGAGACCATCGGCCACACCTGGGCATCCTCACCGACGATGAAGTCGATGAGCACCGGGCGATCAGTGATCTGCCGCGCCCGCTCAATAGCCGGCACTACCTCTTCTTCGGTGGTCACGCGGATGGCCTCACAGCCCAGCGCCTGAGCCAGTTGCACAAAGTCCGGCAGATAGCGGTCCTCTTCGCGCAGCTTGGTGTTGGAGTAATGCTTGTCATAAAACAGCGTCTGCCATTGGCGCACCATGCCCAAGTTGCCGTTGTTGATCACCGCCACCTTGATGGGGAAACCCTCCACCGCAGCCGTGGTCAACTCCTGGTTAGTCATCTGGAAGCAGCCGTCACCATCAATTGCCCACACCTCTTTGTCCGGCTGGCCAGCCTTGGCGCCCATTGCAGCAGGGATGGAGTAGCCCATGGTTCCCGCACCACCGGAGTTAAGCCACGTACGCGGCTTTTCAAAATCAATGAACTGCGCAGACCACATCTGGTGCTGCCCCACTCCGGCCACATAGACCGCATCCGGGCCCACGACTTCCGACAGCTTCTCGATCACGAATTGCGGGTTAAGCTTGCCATCAGCAGTAGGCTCCCAACCGCGCGGGAAACGACCCTTCATGTCCGCCAAGTAGCTCAGCCAGGAGTGCATCTCCGGAGGGTTGAGCGCAGAGTCATTTTGATAAACCTTGGTCAGCTGGAGCAACACTTCGCGGGCATCGCCCACAATTGGCACATTAACCTCGCGCAGCTTGCCTACCTCAGCTGGGTCAATGTCCGCCTGGATCACCTGGGCGTGCGGGGCAAAGGAATTCAGGTCACCCGTCACGCGGTCATCAAAACGAGCGCCGATAGCGATGATCAAGTCCGAACGCTGCAAGGCAGCCACCGCCGGAACCGTGCCATGCATGCCCGGCATACCCATGTGCTGCGGGTGCGAATCCGGGAAGGACCCCAGAGCCATCAGGGTGGTAACCACCGGGATGCCGGTGTATTCTGCAAACTCCAGCAGCTCGCGGTGCGCATTAGCCTTAATCACACCGCCACCCACGTAGAGCACCGGGCGCTGAGACTGGGCAATCAGCTTAACCGCCTGAGTGATCTGCCGCGGGTGCGGCGTAGTCACCGGCT
Organism: Corynebacterium lizhenjunii; assembly: GCF_011038655.2. Taxonomy (NCBI): domain Bacteria; kingdom Bacillati; phylum Actinomycetota; class Actinomycetes; order Mycobacteriales; family Corynebacteriaceae; genus Corynebacterium; species Corynebacterium lizhenjunii. The sequence continues at coordinate 1,073,601 of NZ_CP064954.1, read as the reverse complement.
TATAACCCGGCAGGTCGATAACCGGCGGGAAAGAATAGTCCAAGTAGTCATTCTGGACATCCTTCGGAATATCCACCAGCACCGGGCCCGGGCGGCCCGTAGAGGCCAGATGGAAGGCCGCCGCAATGGCCTCCGGAATCTCCTGCGGGTGGGTCACAATGTAATTGTGCTTGGTAATCGGCATGGTCACGCCGCGAATATCAGCTTCCTGGAACGCGTCCGTACCCAACAAGTTGGAGCCCACCTGGCCAGTGATAGCCACAATGGGCACAGAATCCAAGTTGGCATCGGCAAGCGGGGTCACCAGGTTGGTCGCACCGGGGCCCGAGGTAGCAATGCACACCCCCACCTTGCCCGTAGCCTGTGCGTAACCCTCGGCAGCATGGCCGGCCCCCTGCTCGTGCCTGGTCAGCACGTGGCGCAGGGAGGTGGAGGCGTGCAGGGCATCATAAAGCGGCAGCACCGCGCCACCCGGAATGCCAAATACCAGCTCGGTGCCCAAGTCCTCTAGCGTGCGCACAATCGCCTGCGCACCCGTCATGCGTTCGGTACCCGGCTTGGCGTGTGTGGGTAGCGTTGCCGGCGACGGCGTATGAGAAGCTGCCACGAGAATCTCTCCTTGAGATGGTCAAAATCGGTCAGAAGTTATCTTAAGCTCTTGAGCACAGCCCCACTGATGTGCGGGACAACATAATCATCGCTAGAAGGGTACGGGTGGCCCTCCATAAACAAAGCCCCCGTCTCAGATGCTGCGGTGGCATCTGGCGAGGGCGCTTGCTTCATCAACGTCAACTTAACGCGTTGCGGCAGGCGCCGCGGACGGTACTACAAGCTGAAGCCGAATAATGATCATGGTTAACTATCATACACTCGACAGGTATTCCCGTCACATCACACCCCACGCACGCGCCCGCACCTGCGTTTATGGCCCCTACTAACGGTCAGTCACGGCAGTGAATTAGGCTGGGTGGCTATGAATGCGCACACGTTTACCCCTGACCGCTCGCATCTGCTGGCCATCGCGCTGATGGTGATGATTGCGGTAATCGGTATCGGCTGGGCCCCGCAATACCTGGCCTGGGTGCTCATCTTCCCGCTGGCATGGATGTACTGGGTACTCAAGGCCCGCACCATCGTTAGCGAGGAAGGCCTGGACATCCAGTACGCATTCCGCGGCAACCGATCCTTGAGCTGGGAGCAGTTCGCAGGCATCGGCTTCAAGGGCGCACGGGCTTTCGCGCGCACCAACACTGGCGAAGAAATAAATCTTCCCGGCATCACGTTTAACTCCTTGCCGAGGTTGTCCCAAGCCTCCCGCGGCCGGATTCCGGACGCACTAAGCGCGGGACAGGCAGCAGCTAACGAAAAGGTAGTGGTAATCCACCGCGACGGCCAGCAAGTCTTGCTCACCCAGGAAGAATATGCCCGCCACCAGCAACAGCTTGCCGAATCCCCCTCGGCAACCCAGCCGGACACTCCCCCGCGTCGCCGCGCCTAACCGGCTTCCGACTCCTTGTCCCCATGCCCTCCCGCTCCCTCTTTGTCACCATAACTTCAACCCATATAAGGACCCCATGTTTCCGCTGCGCTCTAAAGTCACCACTGTTGGCCGTCAAGCATCCGGCGCCCGTGCGCTGTGGCGTGCAACCGGCACCAAGGAGCACGAATTTGGCAAGCCAATCGTGGCCATTGCCAACTCCTACACCCAGTTCGTCCCCGGCCACGTGCACCTAAAAAACGTCGGCGACATTGTGGCTGATGCCGTGCGCGCCGCAGGTGGTGTGCCCAAAGAGTTCAGCACCATCGCTGTCGATGATGGTATTGCCATGGGTCACTCCGGCATGCTGTACTCGCTGCCCTCGCGCGAGATCATCTCTGACTCCATCGAGTACATGGTCAATGCCCACACTGCCGATGCCCTGGTGTGTATCTCCAACTGCGACAAGATCACCCCAGGCATGCTCAACGCCGCATTGCGCCTGAACATCCCCACCATTTTCGTCTCTGGTGGCCCGATGGAAGCCGGTAAGGTTGTGGTGGTTGACGGTGTGGCCAAGGCTCCTACGGATCTGATTACGGCGATTACTGCTTCGGCTTCCGATGCCGTCTCTGACGAGGACCTGCGCCTGGTGGAAGAGTCCGCCTGCCCCACCTGCGGTTCCTGTTCGGGCATGTTCACTGCTAATTCCATGAACTGCCTCACCGAGGCCCTGGGCCTGGCTTTGCCTGGCAATGGCACCACCTTGGCTACCCATGCAGCACGCCGCCAACTCTTCGTTGAGGCCGGCGAGACCATCGTGGAGATGTGTCAGCGTTACTACGGGCAAGAAGACGAGTCCGTCCTGCCGCGCAACATTGCCACCAAGGCGGCATTTAGCAATGCCATGGCGTTGGACATGGCCATGGGCGGTTCCACCAATACTATCCTCCACACCCTGGCCGCGGCCCAGGAAGGCGAGGTGGACTTTACCTTGGAGGATATTAATGAGATCTCCTACCGCGTTCCGTGCATTTCCAAAGTAGCCCCCAACGGGACTTACCACATTGAAGACGTCCACCGCGCCGGTGGCATTCCCGCCATCTTGGGCGAACTGCACCGCGGCGGCTTCCTGGACACCAACGTGCACACGGTGGCATACCCGGATCTGGATTCTTGGTTGGCGGATTGGGACGTCCGCGGGGGCAAAACTACCGAGCGCGCCGTCGAACTCTTCCACGCCGCCCCCGGTGGGGTGCGCACCACTGAGCCTTTCTCCCAAGACACTCGGTGGGATAGCTTGGATACAGACGCCGAGAACGGCTGCATCCATGATGTTGAGCACGCCTTTTCAGCCGATGGCGGCCTGGTGGTCCTGCGCGGCAACCTGGCGCCCAACGGCGCGATTGTCAAGGCCGCCGGAGTGGAGGAAGAACTGTGGACCTTTAGCGGTCCGGCCCGCGTGGTGGAGTCGCAGGAGGAGGCCGTGTCCATCATCTTGAAGCGCGAGGTCCAGGCCGGCGATGTGATCGTCATCCGTTACGAGGGCCCTGCTGGTGGTCCAGGCATGCAAGAAATGCTGCACCCGACGTCCTTCCTCAAGGGCTCTGGCTTGGGCAAGGCCTGCGCGCTCATTACGGACGGCCGTTTCTCCGGCGGTACTTCGGGCCTGTCCATCGGCCACATCTCCCCCGAAGCCGCCCACGGTGGTCTGATCGGCTTGGTCGAAAATGGCGATACCATCACCATAGACATCCACCAGCGCAAACTGACCCTGGATGTCGATGACGCCGAGCTGGAGCGCCGCCGCACCGCCCAGGTAGCCCGGGAGAACCCCTGGACCCCTGTCAACCGCAACCGCCCGGTGACTAAGGCGTTGCGCGCCTACGCCAACATGGCTACCTCCGCCGACCGCGGCGCCGTCCGCGTCGTCGATGGCCGCGTGAACTAACTCCACCGCCACTCACGGACCGCAGCGCGCTGATTTCTGCCGCGTTGTGGTCCGCTTCTTTTCGCCGCCTCAAGCGTCGCTTGCCAGTACCCCTAGCTTGCCGATGCCCCTGCTCGCCACTGCCCCCCTGCCCGCATCCGCGGCCCCCGCCCGCATCCGCTGCATCCCATCACCGGACAAAACCAAGCCACCAACCCCTTCATTTGACCGCGCGCCGCCGTCCACCCGTGTGCCGGGCAGCTCGGTTTTGCGCCGTCCCTTTTCCCGCGTGCGCGCGCCATATTCACTAATCCTGCACCGCACCGCCGCACTACTGACCGGTCCCCGCGTGCGCGCGCCATAGTACTCTGGCATTTCGCACGGTGGCAACCGCACCTACAGCCAGCCTGTGGATAACTCCCCATTTCTGCCACGGGTGGGGACAAGTTATCCACAGATTTCGGGTTTTCCCAAAATTCCCCTTGCACACGGTTGCACAATCGCCTTAGCGTCAAAACCATGAAAGAGATCAACATCGCCGCCCTGCTAGGCAGCGTCATCGACGCACTGCCACAACTGGAGCGCGCCACCACCACAGACCTGGTGAGCTTAGGCGTTGCACCAGATACCGCAGAGTTCCTGGTGCGCCTCCACCGCCTGTACTACGGTCCTGGCCAGCCCTCCCGGCGGCAAAGGAGCGCTATTAAAGGCGCCCGCCGCCACGGACACGGGCTTATCGCCATGCAAGAAATAGAACGCGAAGTCACCAAGACAAAAACCACCCAACAATGGAGAATGCGCCAACACCTGTGTGCTACACCCGCAGGCCAATTCACCACTATGGCACGCAAACTACGCCGGGAATGGAACCCAAAGGATGACACCCCAGTAGAAAAAGTCTCTATACGCCGCTACGCCAACGGCACAGCCACCATGTCCATTACCGCACGCGACGTGGACCTTACAGACGTCTACGATGCCATCGACCAATCCGCCCCGGCAGAAAGCTTCCTTAACCTAGTACGCGGTGAAGGTGGAGCCGGGCGATTGAACTACATCCCCATGATCACCCTGCAGCTAGACACCTTCGCCAAACTGCTCGCCGTTAACGACTGCAACCACACCAGTACAGACTCTGCCGGCGCCAACCCCACGGACAACACCCACACCAGTGCCAGCGCAAGCAGCGCCAACGAAGGCAATGCCAACACCAGCGGTGCTAACGCAGGCGGTGTGGGGTCTGCGGGCGACATTATTGTTCGGGCGAATAATGGGGCGCGGATGCCTGGGAAAGAACTAGCTGAGCGCATTTTGCTCAAGCACGGGTTTGTGGCGATTCTTAGCCGGGTGCACGGTCCGGTGGATGTCTACCGTATGGAGCGCTTTGCTACCGACAAGCAGCGCCTCCTCCTTGCCGCGGAAAGCCCTGAGTGTGCGTGGTTGGACTGTCACGTGCCGTTTGATAAGTGCCAAGTCCACCACATCACGTCGTGGGCTGACGGTGGGGAAACCAACATCAAGAACCTCACGGTGTTATGCCCGCACCATAATGGTGCCAACGAAGACCACCCGCCGGGAGGAGTGCCCATCCACCGCGGCCGGATGGTAAGGGTTGGTGGGCAGGTTGCTTGGCAGTCACCTGGTGGTGGTGTCCCGGTGCCAACCAGCCCCACCAACTAAACCCCACGCCCGCAGCGCCGGCAGCACGCCAAGCGCGACGCGGCAAGCGCGACGCGGTAGGCTGCGCAACCAGCAGCGCAGGCAGCGCAGCGCTCAAGTCCGGCGCAGCGCAACACCCCAGCCCCACGGCAGCCAACAACAGGCAGCCGGAGGGGCTAGAAGCGCGGGCTAACTGTGTGTGGGAGTGCTTGCGGGGCGATTACGCAGCGACCAGACCAACACGATCAGTGGAATGCTCACCCACGCGATAGAAGCCTGCCAGCGCAACACCGCGGTTATGGCCTCTGGCAAGTGGCCCCACCACACCGTGCTAGCGGACAATGCCGCATAAGCCAGCCACATCCACGGCGAGTGCATGGGTGAACGGGTGCTTAGAACGGTGGCAAGCATCGGAAACAGCCACATGTTGTAGTAACCCTGCAGTAGGCCGGAGCCCATCAGCACGCCACAAAACAACACGCCGAGGGTACACAGCAACCACATGGTGGTGTCCACATGACGCCAGCGCCACAAAGCTGCAATGGCTGCGGCAACCATCAGCAGGAAGACAACCCGGAGGCCAACGACGAGGGCATCGGGCCAGCCCAGCTGCGCGCCGATTCCCGAAATGGAACCATTGTTATAGTCACGCGCCTGGGCCAAGTATGGCAGGAGACGATCTACGTAATCCATCGGCTGCGCCATCGTGGCCCACCCGGCGGCAAAGACCACGAGCATAAAGATCCCCGCCACCAAGAGCGGGACCCACAGGCCAGTGAGGAAAGGCACCACGGCCAGCACCACAAACTGCGGTTTGATGGTCACCGCCACCCCAATGAGCAATCCGGCTGCCCAGACATCACCGCGGCGAACCTGCGCTCGTTGCCACGCCCACCAGCCAGATCTGGCAGCACGCAACGCCGACAACAGCGCCACAATGCACAACACCTCCACCAACAGCAAGAAGCCATTAATGTTTGTCAGCGACAACGTGGTGGAAACCGGCTGCTCATAGTAGAAAGTTGCCACAATAAACGCCAGAAACGCGGTGCGGCGGCCCGTGGAAGTCACGCAACGAACCAGAATGTACATTGCTAAAAGGACGCACAGGCCGCCGGCTAACAGCAACACCCAGCGCGCAAAATCGCGCTGGCCAAGAATCCCAATTGGCGCCAGCAACAACGTCGCCCCCGGCGAATACAGATAGTGCGGGAAGTCTTGCGTGTAGTCTTCGTCGTAGACTGGCAAGCCCTGCAGGTATTTCTGATTGGCATTCCAGATGGGGTCAAAGTCCGGTCCATACGTGGCCAGCGGGTCCACCACCATGACCTTGAGCACCGCGATAATTGCAGCAACCCACAGGGCTTTTTGAGCCAAGGGCTGCCACACTGGTCGGCCTGGGCGTGCGGCAGCGTCCACGTATTGGGCAAGGGCTGAAAAATTCATCGCCAACAGTATAGGCGCGCACCTCTGTTAGCTGGGGGCGGACTCTCCCGGCACGGCACCGGCGGGCAGGTCGTCGGCGGGCAAGTCGTCGGCGGGCCCGTCATCGGCATCGGCAGGCTGGAGCACGGGGTCAGAAGCAGGCGCATAAGGCAGCTGCGGCTCGGCCGCTAGCATCTGACGCTCGAGTTCGGGCCCCAGCAGTGCGGAGTAAGTATCGGTCAGGTGCGAAGAATCCCGGTACACCAACACGTTGCCCACCACGCCGGGGCACCACTGCTCATCGCACAACCCGGCGGTCAAGTCCAGATGGTGGACCCCCAGGCCAGCCAGTCCGCCGATAGCTGGGTTTATCGGCTCCAGAGCCGAGGCCCGGGGAATTCTACACAGCTCCGCCGCCTCCTGCGGGTCTAATTCCACAACGCAGCCGCGGACATCCAAAATGCCATATTCCGTGTGCGGCCACGGCGAGTCCCGCAGCGCCCACACAGAAATTCCGCGTTCCCGCAGCCGGGAAACGATGTCGTAAAGTCCCTCAGCCACGGTGTCCGGCCCGGTGCTTCCTTGCTCCGGCACGGTGGAGACGACCATGACGCCATCGGTGGGCGGATTGTCCAGAATGTATTTCTCCGCCGTCTCCTTCCACTGCCCGCATTCCGGGTACTCCTTGCCATCGGTGCGCACGTCCGGCCCGCCGGGATAGCAGCTCATCTTCAGCAGCGGGATAATCCGAATTCCCGTGCTGCGCCCCACGTAATCCAGCGCGGGCAGGAAGTGTTCCGCGTGCGAATTGCCGTAGAGGTACATGGTGCGGGTGGCCTCGACGTCGCCGTAGGCGCAGGGCTGTTCGGACTGGTTGAATTGCTGCTGCAGGATCAGGTCGCTGTGCTCGATCAGTCCGGCACAGCCGTCGGCGCCAGTGGGCGGATAGAAGGACTCAATGGGGTTGGAAGCCGGCGGGATGGAGGGACGAACCGGCACGTCGCGACCTTCCAGCAGCGCCACGGGCCCGGGGTAGAGCGCTTGGTCTTGGGGGGTGCCGGCGACGGGGGCATCGGCAATCTGGCGGGGAGGCTGCAGCGCAGAAGCAAAAATGATGGTGCCCACCGTCAGCGCCGCCATGCCCGCTGCCAGAGCTTGCCGATGCCGCCCCGCCCCCGCCAGTTCTTGCCAGTACTGCTGGTCCCTCACCAGCCAGGAGCGGCGCTGCGGCTTGGCGGCCTGCCGGGTGGGGTGTTCCACCCAGCGTAGCGTTGCCCAGGCCAGTGCGATGGACACTGCGATGACGCCACCACCAACCAGGATTCCGCGGGTGGTGCCGAGGACGGCGATGACTCCTGATGATTGTGCGCGGACTTGTCCGTGGGTGGAGGTGTCGAAGGCGTAGGTGGCCAGGGCTAGTAGCGGCCAGTGCCACAGGTAGAGGCTGTAGGAAATGCGGCCCAGGAATTGCGGCAGTAGCGATTTCAGGCCGCGAGTAATGAGGTTCTCCGGCTGCGCGGTGGTGGTCGGGTTGCCGGCCAGAATGACTAGCGCCGCGCCAGCTAAGGGAATGAGCGTCCATGGGCCGGGGAATTGGCTGGCGCCGTCAAGAAAGATGCCGGTGCCGCCGATGAGCAACAGTCCCAGCGCCCCGACGGGTGCCCGCCAGGCCGCGAATGCGGGAGGAAGCGCGCGGCGGACGAGCCATATCCCAAAAATTCCGCCTAGACCGATTTCCCAAAACCGCGATCCCGGGGAATAGTAGTTCCAGCCCTGGTCCACCTGGTGCTGGTAGACAGCAAAAAGGAAGCTGGCCGCGGTGGCGAAGAGCAGGGCGGTCGATGCCACACGTTCGGCCCGTCGGCGCGCCAGGCCGACCAGCACGGTGATGCACACCAAAGACCCCAGGTAAATCTGCATCTGCACCGACATGGACCACAGGTGCTGGTAGATGCTTACATCCGTGCCGATAGCCGCGTAGTCGTTATCGGCACGGGCCAGCGCGAGATTGTGAATGTAGGCCAGGGAGGTCAGCGCGTCATGGCCCAGCGCGGGCCAGCGGGTGACGGGAAAGACTGCCACGGCCATGACCAGGGTGGCCAGCACGACGGTAACCAACGCCGGAAACAGACGGCGAAGCATGCGCACCACGGCTTGGAAGAGCGTCAGACCGTTGGGGCTGAGCGCGTTGCGAATCTGGGGGCCAAAAAAGAACACCCCGCCGATGAACAAGAAGACGTCCACACCGGAGGAGACCTTGCCCACGAAGACGTGAAAGACCACCACCAGCGCGATGGCCAGCCCGCGCAGGCCGTCGATATCCGAGCGGTACGCCAGGGAAGGACGGGTGGCAGGAACCGAGGGCGAAGAAGTCATGACCAATCCACCTTAGGACTCTTCAGCCCTAAACCATAAACCCGCCACGCCGCGGCCAGAGTCTAGCGCAGTGGGTTGACGGCTGCGCCAAACCACCACACGGCCACCGCAAGTGCTGCGCCGACGATGATGAAGACCCACGACGACGCCAGCGGCCGGCGCGCCCAGGAACGCCCAAAGTCCAGCGAAATCACGCCCGGACCGGTGAACTGTAGTGCCACGTTGCTCAGCAGCAGCACCAGCGACAGCCAGACTGCGTCCGGCCACTGCACGACGTCGATGCCAACTCCCGCGACCGTAAGCGCGTGCAGCGCGCTAAAGGCCGTCACCACCAGACCCAGCATGGATGCCAGAGGTGTGACCAATCCCAACAACAGGAACACCCCGGCCAGCAGCTGGACGGTGGGCACGCCAATGGAGAGGACCTGCGGCATCGCGTAGCCCTGGGCAGTGAAGTCAGCTTCCAGGCCGCTGAGCCCGCGGGTCTCCCCAAAAGCGAAGAACGACAGCACGCTGGCAAAAATGAGGTATCCACCCAGCGCGATGCGCACAAACAGCAGACCGAGGTCCAGCGTGCCGCGCCGTGGGTCTGCCTTACGCTCGGCGCGCTTTTGCCGCGCCTGCTCGGCCTTGAGTTCTTCCGGGCTCGGCTCCGGTTGGCCTTCCGGGACCACCATGGGCTCGGCCGTGGTCACGCCCAAGCCTGCCGATGCCCCCGCCACCTGGCCGCCTGGCACCGGTCCCGTCGGGCCTGGGGTGCCCAGTGCCGGATTAAACTGCGCCGGATTAGACTGTGCTGGATTGGAAGGCACAGCGTTCGCAGGACCAGGGGATGCGACGTTAGCGGGACCAGAGGGCGCGACGTTGGCAGGGCTGGAAGGCGCTGCGCTCGCGGGGCCAGGGGTGGACGGCGGCATCGACGGTGCAGAAAAGCTCAGGGTCTCCTCGCCGCCGGCCTGCGGAGAATAGGTAGGGAATCCGCCCTGGGGCGTACGGCCAGGAGCACCGGCCTGAGGCGAATTGGCGGGAGAGCCGGCCTGGGGGTTGTAGGCGGGGACGTCGACGTCGTCGAAATTGCGAGCGTTATCGGGCCCGCCCTGCGCGTTGGCGCCGGAGTTGTTCATAGTCATGGGCTCCACGGTAGAACAACCCAGCCAAAAGCCCAGGCGGGGCACGCCGGTTCCTGGGCCGATTGTTATGCAGGCGTTGCCAAACCCTGCGCGGCGCGGTACACAAACCCGTTCAGTCGCTCCAGCAGCTCTGAATCCAGCCGCCAGCACTGCCAGTACAGCTCCAGGTCCAATGGTGCGGGGTCGACAACCACCAACTCGCCGCTGTCCAACAGCGGCTGGGCTTGGAGCTGCGGGATGAGCCCCCAACCCAGTCCTGCCCGGACAGCCTCGTTGTGGGCATCAATGTTGGGCAGGTAACTCACCCGCGCCTGGATATCACGCAGCCCGATACCGTGCCGGCGCAGGCCTTCTTTGAGAACCGGGTCTTGCTGGCTGTAGAGCACCAACGGCAACTCGTGCCAGCGGCCGGTGCGCAGGGCGGTATCGGCAGACTGGGCCAAGCTGGGCGCGGCGACGGCGAAGTAGCGCATAGCGCCCAGCCGGGTGGACTCGCACCCGGCAACGGGAGTGGATTCGCTGGTCACGGCCCCCATGACGTCGCCGCGGCGCAACATTCCCAGCGTGGCCACCTCGTCTTCTACGCGGATGCGCAGCGCGGCGTCGGTATGGTTGGCCACCGCAGCGATGACCGGGGCAAACCAGGTGTGCAGGCTATCAGCGTTGACGGCCACGGACAGAGGCACGGAACGCATGCGCTCGCCCCACGCGCGGCGGGCTTCGTCGTGAACCAGCGCGACGCGCCGAGCGGTTTGCACCAGCACCTCCCCGGCTTCTGTGGGCGTTACCGGCAAGGCGCGGCGCAGCAGCACCCGCCCGGTGGAGGACTCCAGGGCCTTGATGCGCTGGGAGACCGCTGAGGGCGAAATTCCCAGCACGGTCGCGGCGTCTTCGAAGCTGCCTTCCTCGACGATGGCCAGTAGGGTTTCCAAATGCGTCTGGTTCATGAAGCACATCTTAACCAAATGAAGTTTATATAAATGGACTTCACTGCTAAGGGGCGATAGCTTTCTAGGTATGTCGATTGTGCTCGCCGGTTTTGCTTTGGGCCTGTCCCTCATCGTTGCTATTGGTCCCCAGAATGCCTTTGTGATTAAGCAAGGCATCCAGCGCAACCACATCGGTGCGATTGTGGCGGTGTGCGCAATCTCAGATGTGTTTTTGATCCTGGGCGGCACTGCCGGTGTGGGTGTTTTGGTCGACCGCTTCCCCACCGCGCTGATGGTGCTGAAGTATTGTGGCGCCGCCTACCTGCTCTATTTTGCGTTCGTGTGCTTCCGTGATGCCTTCCGCGCCGACGGCCAGGCACTCAACACTGCCGATGCCCCCGAACTCAACCCCGATCCCCTCCTCAGCGTCGGCCCCGATGCCAGCATCGACGGCGAAGATCCCACCGACGGCCGAAGCTTTACTGAAGACGGCTCTAGCGTCGCCACGCTCACGCGCCAGCGGCTGCACACCCGCACCTGGGTCAAGCCGGTCCTGGGCGCTTTGGCGCTAACGTGGCTCAACCCCGGTACCTACGTGGATGTGCTGGTCATGCTGGGCGGCATTGCTAACCAATACGGCCCCAGCGGGCGGTGGGCATTTGCCGCCGGCGCTATCCTAGCCAGCTTCTGCTGGTTCCCGGCCCTAGGCTTTGGTGCGGCGCGCTTCTCGCATGTACTGGAGCGTCCAAAGGTCTGGCGGGGAATTAACGTGGCCATCGGGTGCGTCATGCTCGCTTTGACCGTCAAGCTCCTGCTGCACTAGCCGACAGCCTGCCCCACGCCCCGATAGCCCGCAATGCCCACCGTGCGAAATGCCCACGGTGCGCAATGTCCTCGGTACGCAATGCCCCCGATGTGCAACGCCCACGGTGCGCAACGATGCCCCGGTAGCCTGCAAACGTTGCAGGAACCGGGGCATCGGCAGACTAGGGCTCAAGCAGCTATTTGGCCTCCAAGTCTTCCTTGCTGGAGGTCTCTTCGATAAACGCCGCGATTTCTTCTTCTGTGCGGTCGGTCTCTACACCGTCGAGCTCCGTGTAATCAGTGACGTCATGGTCTACCTCTTCGAACTCTTCCAGGCTAAAGTCCACGGCGTCATCGCCGTCTAGTTCCTCGCTGACTTCGGCAACCAGTTCCTGGTAAAGGTCTGCGTCTTCCATGTTGGAATCAACCACGTGCTGGCCGATTTCCTCGTCATACTTATCGTCGTACTCGCGGTCCGGATGCAGCTTCAACGTCAGCAGGGCGCGAATGCGCTCGCGGCGAACGGCTTCATCTTTAATCTTGGACAACCCACGCACCCAAGCCACCACAAGGACAGCCACCAGGATGATGCCCAGGTAGCCCAGAACCGGATACACCGAGGCCATCAGCGAACGGAAGCCTACAAAGGAAAAGGCAAAACCAGCCAGGCACCCCGCGATAAACACCGGACGGTACAGGTGCGGGCGCTTGGACGTCAGCCGCTTGCCCAGCGCGTAGAACATGCCGATGGCGGTATTGAAAATCATCAGATAAATGGTGACGGCCATGGCCAGACCCAGCCAGGGATGAATATCGTTGACCAGGGAGAGCATGGGGATGTCATCATGCGCCGCAACGTCGGCATTCATAATCAACACAAAGCCCGCCAGGCCCATGAGCACCGCGTAGCACAGACCGCCTACCAAGCCACCGCGCCCGGCGTCGCGCGGGGAGATGTTATCGCCGCCGATCACCAGGGACATCGACACGGCCAGAATGAGCGCCAAACCGGCATAGTTCAGCGCTGACAGCAGCCAGTGGTTAATGGGAGATTCAGTTTCGGCTGCGATCTCCATGGCGGCACCGACGTCCTCCGGCAGGTGCACTGCGGTGTAGATAGCCATTCCCACCACGGCGATGATGATGAGAGGTGTCAGGCCACCGATAACCTGGGAGACCTTATCCACGTCCAGCATGCCGCAGGCCATAACCAGCACCAGCATGATCGCAGAACCGATCCACGGCGCGAACCCAAATTGTTGCTCCAGGTTCGATCCCGCACCAGCCAGCATGACCATGCCGATGGCAAATAGGGTAAACACCACACAAGCATCCATAAAGCGCGAAATCCACGGGTGGGTTACTTTACGGAAGACATCCGAGTGGGCCGAGGCGTTAAAATACGAGCCCAGCTGCAAGAACACGGTGCCCGCCAGCGCCATGATGGTGCCAGCGATAGCTATCCCCCATAGCCCCCAAGCGCCGAAAGAGGTGAAGTATTGCACCACCTCCTGGCCAGTGGCAAAGCCCGCGCCAACGAGCAGCCCGATGAATGACAAAGCAATTGACAGTGTTCGGTTCACAACAGTAGATCCCTCCAAGGCAGGTAGTCGAGCACTTCAGCCAAACAATTCTACGCCCCCATTCCTGAGAGCGCAGAACAATTTCTACTGCATAATCAAACCGGCAAGGTGGGAGGGCGTGATTCCGCCACCCTCGGTGCACACGGCACCAACACGACGCTGAGCAACGCCGAGGACGCCCCGAGCCCCCGCGCACACAGCACCGACACGACGCCACGCCGGGCACCGCGCGCACGGGCGATTAGGCGAGGACGTCCACCTCATCGAAAGTGGACGTGTCGATGACGAAGCGGAACTTCACGTCGCCCTCCACCACCCGGTCGTAGGCTTGGTCCACCTCGGTGACTCCAATCTTTTCGATCACTGCGCCAATTCCATGCTCCGCGCAGAAGTCCAGCATCTCTTGAGTCTCTGCGATTCCGCCAATGTTATTGCCTGTGAGGACCTTTCCCCCGATGATCAAGCGGCCCATATTGACTCCCAGCTGCTCGGGTGGCAGGCCCACCACCGACATCACACCGTGAGGCTTGAGCATCCCCAGGTAGTCATCCAGGGAATAGGCTGCGGAGATGGTGGAGAGAATCAGGTCAAACTCGCCGCGGTGCATCTTAAAGAAGTCCGGGTCTTCCGCTGAGGCCAGCACGCGCTTAGCACCGAGCTCCTTGGCTTCTGCTTCCTTGCGCAGCGAACGCGAGATCACCGTGACATCCGCCCCCTTGGCGGCGGCAATCTGGACGCCCATGTGTCCAAGTCCGCCCAGGCCCACAATGGCCACCTTGTCGCCCTCCTTTACCTTCCAGCGCGCCAGGGGCGAATAGGTGGTAATACCCGCGCAGAGCAGCGGTGCGGCGACATCGAAGTCGATTCCTTCTGGGATGGTGCACACGAAGTTTTCATTGACCACCACCTTCTGGGCGTAGCCGCCCTGGGTGATGGTGCCATCAACGTCCTCCGAGTTGTAGGTGCCCACGTTACCTTGCAGGCAGTCCTGCTCCTGGCCGTTGCGGCACTGCTCGCACTCACCGCAGGAATTGACCAGGCAGCCCACACCAACGCGGTCCCCCACGGCAAACTTAGTCACACTTTCACCTACGGCCTCGACCACTCCGGCAATCTCATGGCCGACAGTCAGCGGGAAATGCGCTTCTCCCCACTCATTGCGGATGGTGTGAATGTCCGAGTGGCAAATACCTGCTGCTTTGATGTCGATGACCACGTCATCCGGCCGGGGGGCGCGGCGCTCAATGGTCGTAATACGGAAGGGCTCCTGCGGCCCGGTCTTTTGCAGGACCTTAGTGCGAATACTCATGGGAGCAAGCATAGCGAAACCCCCTCTGACCTAGCATAATGGAAATTTATGCCGATAAGAGGGGGCCACCAAAACACCCCGGGTACAGCAGCCGCCAGCTCACAACTACCACAGCTGCCGGCTGCTCACAGCTACCACAGCTGCCGCGAACGCGCCGCTACTACTTCAGCTTCTGTGCGATAAGCCGGTTCACCTGACCAGGGTCCGCCTTACCCTGCGTAGCCTTCATTACAGCACCGACAATGGCCCCGGTAACCTTCGTGTTGCCAGCCTTGTACTTCTCCACGATGTCTGGGTTAGCCGCCAGGGCCTCATCAACCGCCTTTTCAATCGCGCTATCGTCGCGGACGACCTCCAGTCCGCGGGCAGCGACAACCTTGTCCACATCGCCTTCGCCGGCCAGCACGCCGTCGACAGCCTGGCGCGCCAGCTTGGTGGTCAGCTTGCCCTCACCCACCAGCTCAATCACGCGCGCCACCTGCACTGGGGTGATGTCCAAACCAGCCAGCTCCACACCAGATTCGTTGGCCTTGCCAGCGAGGTAGGAGACCCACCAGGAGCGGGCATCGGCAGGCTTGGCTCCAGCCTCGACCGTAGCAATGATGAGGTCCAATGCCCCAGCGTTGACCAGGTCACGCATTTCCTCATCCTTGACCCCCCACTCCTGCTGGATGCGCGCCCGGCGAATCCACGGCATCTCCGGTAGGGTCTGGCGGATTTCTTCGACCCACTCGCGCGAGACGATCACCGGTGGCAGATCCGGGTCATTGAAATAGCGGTAATCCTCCGCGGTCTCCTTCGGGCGCCCCTTGGAGGTGGTGCCGTCGGTTTCCTGGTAGTGGCGGGTTTCTTGCACAATCTCCCCGCCTTCGCTCAAAACTTGTGCCTGGCGCTGCATCTCAAAGCGCACCGCCTGCTCCACGGAGCGCAGCGAGTTAATGTTCTTTGTCTCCGTGCGGGTGCCAAATTCCTCCTGGCCCACGGGACGCAGGGAAACATTCGAGTCCACGCGCATAGACCCCTGGTCCATGCGGGCATCAGAGACCCCTAGCGCCGCTACCAGCTCACGCAGCGCGGAGACATAGGCCTTGGCTACCTCGGGGGCGCGTTCACCTGCGCCAATAATTGGCTTGGTCACGATCTCAATGAGCGGAATACCGGCGCGGTTGCAGTCCACCAGCGAGGCGGTGGCGCCGTGGATGCGCCCATCTGCCCCACCCAAGTGGGTCAGCTTGCCGGTGTCTTCTTCCATGTGGGCGCGCTCGATTTCCACGCGCCATTGCGTGCCATCTTCCAGGACTACGTCCAGGTAGCCGTCGTATGCAATTGGCTCATCATACTGGGAAATCTGGTAGTTCTTGGGTTGGTCCGGGTAGAAGTAGTTCTTCCGCGCGAAACGGGAGGACTCTGCAATGGAGCAATTGAGCGCCAGACCAATCTTGATGGCTCCTTCGACGCCTGCGTGGTTAACCACCGGCAGCGCTCCCGGCAGCCCGAGGGACACGGGGTCCACATTGGAATTGGGAGCTGCGTTGAAGTTAGTTCCAGAGGTGCTAAACATCTTGGTGTTGGTGTTGAGCTCTACGTGGACTTCCATGCCCATTACCGGTTCGAACTTCTCCAGGACCTCATCGAAGTCCATCAGGTCATACATCGCAGCAGTCATGCGTGCCATCTTAATACGCGCCCAGACCCGCGCGGCTATCGGTGGGGCACCGCAAGCCAGTTTGCCGATGCCCCCTCTTCCCCACCCCTATCCGAACAGCGCGCGTGCAGTGGTGTAGCGCCCACCCGGCACCGTCTTGAGCTTGCCCACTGCGGCTTCCAGGGGTACCAATTCGATGGACTCCCCGTGCAGGGCCACGCACATTCCGGACTTGCCGCTGTGGGCGGCCCGGGCGGCGTGCACGCCATAGCGGGTGGCCAGCACGCGATCATAGGCGGTGGGGGTACCACCGCGCTGAATGTGGCCCAACACCGTGGTGCGCACGTCATAGCCGGTACGCGCCTTGATCTCATTGCCAATTACTTGGCCGATGCCATTGAAGGTCTGGTGCCCAAATTGGTCCACCCCACCTTCTTCGAAGTTCATGGTCCCTTCCTTGGGCAGGGCGCCTTCGGCGACGCAGACAATGCCGTATTTCTCTCCCATCTGGAAGCGGCGCTCCATTGCTTTGCAAATATCTGCAATATCAAAGGGCTCTTCGGGGATTACGGTGTAGTGTGCGCCACCGGCCATGCCGGCATGCAGGGCGATCCACCCTACGTGGCGGCCCATGACCTCGACGATAAGGATTCGGTTGTGGGATTCCGCTGTGGTGTGCAGCCTGTCAATGGCATCGGTGGCCACGGACACTGCGGTGTCGAAGCCGAAGGTATAGTCCGTGGCGTTAACGTCGTTGTCAATGGTCTTGGGCACACCGATAACCGGGACCCCATTATCGGACAGCCACTTGGCGCCTTTAAGGGTGCCTTCGCCGCCAATGGCAACCAGGGCATCCACCTCGGCATCGGCAAGATTGGCTTTGATGCGGTCCAAGCCTGCCTTGAACTCATCGGGATGCAGGCGGCCGGTGCCCAAAATGGTGCCCCCGCGCAGGAGGATGCGGTCAATTTCGGCATCATCATAAAGGTCCCGGCGGCGGTCCTCCATCAAGCCCACCCAACCATCTTCGTAGCCGACGACGGTATCGCCAAACTCGTTAGACGCGGTGCGCACCACGGCGCGGATGACGGCGTTGAGGCCCGGGCAATCGCCCCCGGAAGTTAGTACTGCAAGACGCATGGTTTCCAACTTACCGCGCCCGCTTGGCCGCCGCAGGCTGCGCCAGGGTGTTGCGGAAGAACAGTGATGCAACAAACCCCACCACCAGTGCCAACGCGATGACCATGAAGGCTCCGGCCACGCCAGCGTGTGGGCTGCCTGCCACTGTGCCTGCTTGCAGGGCTGCCGATACCCCCGCCACGCCGATTACCGCACCGACCTGGCGCGAAAGGTTGTAGACTCCCGATGCCGCCCCCAGCAGCGCCGGTTGCACGTCGCGCATGGCTGTGGCTGAGTTGGTGCCCCAGATAAAGGACTGCCCCACACCCAATCCCAGTGCGGCGACGCTGACCCAACCCACCGCGGCGTCCGCGCGAACGGCCACCACCAGACCGGCGGTGGCGGCCAGCAAAACAATAAAGCCCATGCTGGCCAGGCGGCGTGGGTCCAGTTTGTCTGCCAGGATGCCCGCTACGGGCGAGAGTCCCAGAGAAATCACGGCCATGGGGGCGACCATCAGGCCGGCTTCCCCCGCGCCGATGCCCCGGATCTGCTGCAGCCACAACATCACCGGCAACATGATCGCTGCCGCCATAAAGCCCATGGACACAATGCCTACCGTGCCTGCGGCGTAATTACGGTTACTAAACAGCTCCAGGGGCACTAGCGGCTCCTGGTCCATGGCGGAGGCATCTTTCTTGCGTTCAAGCGCGCGCTGGCGCAGCATAAAAGCAGCGAGTGCGATCACCGCCCCGAACATCACGGAGCCATGCTGGGCGATGCCCTGTTGGATGCCGTAGACCAGCATCCCCAACCCGGCAGCGGACAACAGCACTGAAGGGATGTCGATCCGCCGGGCAAAGGTGGGTAGACGAGGTATCCACCGCTGTCCCACAAGCAGCGCCACCACCACGACGGGCACGTGAATCCAAAACACCGCGTGCCAGCTAAACAGCTCTACCAGTACCCCGCCTAGCAGCGGGCCGGTCAGCGCGGCGACGGAGCCGACCACCCCCCACACCCCTAGGGCACGGCCGCGGCGCTCACGGGGGAAGATGCGGTTGATAACAGCCATGGTCTGCGGCATTTGCATGGCAGCGCCTAGCC
Organism: Corynebacterium lizhenjunii; assembly: GCF_011038655.2. Lineage (NCBI taxonomy): Bacteria > Bacillati > Actinomycetota > Actinomycetes > Mycobacteriales > Corynebacteriaceae > Corynebacterium > Corynebacterium lizhenjunii. The sequence goes on along the minus strand of NZ_CP064954.1, from coordinate 1,055,108 downwards.
CTTGGACCGCACGGGCAGCAATGAGGATCCCGATGCTAGGCGCAAACGCACAAGCCAGCGCACCCAGGCCGAAGACGGACACGCCAATGAGGAACATCTGCTTGTTGCCCACTACATCGCCCAGCCTTCCGGTGACCAGCAGCGGGACTACCACGGCAAGCAGGTAGGCCGATGATACCCACAGCGTCTCTAAGACCCCCGCTGCAAAGTCTGCCTGGATGCCGGGCAGGGCAACTGCCACGAGGGATTGATCCAACACGGAGACAAAGAAGCCCAGGGAGAGCGCAAACATGGCTTTCCACGCGTCGCGCGCGGGCAGCACATCGCTGCTTCGGGTATCTGGCGAGTCAATCATTGGGGCTTAATCTAGCACCACTGGCTGCGCGACCCCTGCGTGCCCGCCCATGTACGCCATAGCGGGCACACCGCGTGTGTGCCCCTGTATACCGGAGTGGGCACACCGCGTGTGTGCCTCTGTGCACCGGAGTGTGCGCGTTTCTCCGCGTGTGACTGTCTAAGATGGGGTGGCATGGCAATGATTAATATAAAGAAGCCCGCAGAAGTCTCCACCGCCACCACGGTCACCCTGGGGCTCATCGGCGGTTGGGTCACCGCAAAAGAAACTGGAATTCGTCCCCTAGGCGGGGTCATCCTCGCCGCCGCTGGACTGTGGGCGGGGCGCTCCTGGCTGGACAAGGCCGGTGCTCCCACCACCGCCGCTCTTAGTGCTGGCTACCTGGCCGCATTCGGTGCGAGCCACCCCTTGGCCAAGAAGATTGGGGCATGGCCGGCCGTGCTCACCGTCACGGCCGCTACAGCCGGAGCGGCCTACGCATTCTCTGACGCCAAGTAGTCCCACTCCGACACCTGCTGAGCTCCAATTGCGCCGAGGTGGCGCTATCGTTCGCGAGCAGCGGCACTAGGGCCTACGGGCAGCGGCACTAAGGCTCGCGGGCGGCCGCTTCTTCCTCGGCTTCCAACGCCGCGACGAACTCCCGCTTGGATTCTTGCCACTGGTCTTCTGTCATGCGCAGGCGCCAATAACCGGAGATTGATGCATCGCGCTTGGACACGCCCTTGGCCACGAAGAGGTGGCGACGCAAAGCCTTAATCATCTCCGCTACCCCATGGACGAACCAGCCCACATGGCCTGGGGGTGGGGTGTAGGAGCGGACGGCATCGGAAAGCACGGAACCAGGCATGGCACCTTCGCGGTAGACGAAGCGGACCTCGATGTCCTCGCCGGTAGGCAGCGGAATCTCGTGCCCAGCAGCTTCTACTTCAATGAAGGCCACTGCGCTAGAGCCCGCCGGGATCCTTTCTAGGGCGGCCGCGATTGCTGGCGCTGCAGACTCGTCACCGGCCAACACAAAGTGGTCATACTTGGCGGTAGGCGCCCAACCCCCACCCGGGCCGAGGAAGGCGAAGGTCTGCCCCACTTCCACGTCGCGAGCCCACGGCCCTGCCAGTCCGGAATCCCCGTGCAGCACGAAGTCGATTTCTATCTCACCCGTGGCGGAATCCACGCTGCGCAGCGTGTAGGTGCGGGTGACTGGACGCAGGTGCTTGGGCTGGCTCCGCTTGATCTCCGCCAAGTCGAAGGGCCACGAATAGGGTGCACCGTCTGGTACAAAGAGAATCTTAATGTAGTGATCCGTGTAGTCGAACTCCCGGCCAATTAGCTCTGGGGCCAGCGCCCGCAGGCGAACCATGTCGGGAGAAATCTGCTCCTTACCCACGATGGTGGCTTCCTGTGCGCGGCGGCCTTTAGAGCGTGGAGCTGGTGCGGGGGCAGCGGTAGACCCGGTGGCAGATTGGGCCGTGCCGGGAGCAGTGCGGCCGGGGTTGCTGGTAGCCAGGAAGCGGGCACGCGCGGCTTCGCGATCGCGCTCCCGCTCCAGCCGGGCGGCGTACTTGGCCTCGCGCTTGGCGTTCTTGGCTTCGCGCTTAGCTAGCTTGCGCTCTAGATGTTGGTCCGCATACAGGCCCGCGCGGCCTGCGGCAAGCCCCGCCTGGTAGCCCTCACCGTAGGCTGCGGCGTAGCCAGCCTTGTAGCCCTCCGCCCACTCGGCGGCATGTCCGGTATCACCCATTGCATCTCCTGTTCCATAATCCTCTGGCTGGGGCGGCACTGAGCGTGCCCGCCCTAAAGCCGCAACATTATGGAAAGGCTACCCTAATCCGAAAGCCTGGGGCCAATGCATAGGCCCCCATAAAAGGGGGCCCGCGGGGATAACATCGAAACTAGCGCTGGCGGCCAGCCTCATATGCGGCGCCCACCTTGTACAGACGGTCATCCGCGAAAGCCGGGGCCATGATCTGCAAGCCGGTGGGCAGGTTGGTATCGCTAGCCAGGCCAGAAGGCACCGACATGCCGCACACACCGGCCAAGTTCAACGGCAGTGTGCACAGGTCAAAGTTGTACATGGCCATCGGGTCTTCGACCTTCTCCCCCAACTTGAATGCCGTGGTGGGCGTAGTGGGCGAAACCAGGACATCTACCTGTTCAAAGGCCTTGGCAAAGTCCTGCGCAATCAGGGTGCGCACGCGCTGAGCTTGCAGGTAGTAGGCATCATAGTAACCGACGGACAGCGCGTAGGTGCCCAGCATGATACGCCGCTTGACCTCGGGGCCAAAGCCGGCCGCACGCGACAGGGACATGACTTCCTCGGCCGAGTGAGTGCCATCGTCGCCCACGCGCAACCCGTAGCGCATGCCGTCAAAGCGGGCCAGGTTGGAAGAAACCTCGCAGGGCATGATCAGGTAGTAGGCTGCCAGGGCATCATCGAAGTGCGGGCAATCTACTTCCACGGTCTGCGCGCCCTGGGACACCAGCTGTTCCACAGCGGCGTGGTAGGCCTCCATCACTCCAGGCTGCCAGCCGTCGCGTTCAAATTGCTTAATCAGGCCAATCTTCACGCCCGTCAAGTCGCCGTTGGCACCTTCCTTAGCGGCGGCCACCACGGGTGCCACCGGCCGGTCCACAGAGGTGGCGTCGAAAACATCGTGGCCCGCGATAACCTCATGCAACAGCGCGGTATCCAGGACGGTGCGCGCACAAGGTCCAGCCTGGTCCAGCGAAGACGCCGCGGCGATGAGCCCATAACGCGAGACTGTGCCATATGTGGGCTTGACCCCGACAGTATTGGTCAGGGCAGCCGGCTGGCGGATAGACCCGCCAGTATCCGTACCGATGCCCAACGGGGCCTGGCCGGCGGCCAATGCCGCGGCAGTGCCACCACCAGAGCCACCCGGGGTGCGCTCGGTGTCATAAGGGTTGTGTACCGAGCCAAAGGCGGAGTTCTCATTAGAAGAGCCCATCGCGAACTCATCCAGGTTGGTCTTGCCCAAGATAGGGATTCCGGCCTCGCGCAGCTTGGTCACCAGCGTGGCATCATACGGCGACATCCAGCCTTCGAGCATCTTGGAAGCTGCAGTAGTAGGCATATCCGTCGTGGTTAGCAGGTCCTTAAGCGCCAACGGGACACCAGCTAGTGCGGAAGCCGGGGCTTCACCGGCGTCCAAGGCGGCATCGACGGCATCGGCAGTAGCCAACGCCTGCTCCGCCCCCACATAGAGGAAAGCATTAAGCTCACCATCGGTCTGCGCAATCCGCTCCAAAAAAGCCTCGGTGACCTCACGGGACGTCAGCTCCCGGGAGTGGATCTTCTGTGCCAACTCGGCTGCCGTAAGAGAAGTAATTCCCTGCTCCGGTGCAATAAAAGTAGCCATGATTATTCATCTCCTCCAGCCAGAATCTGCGGAACCACAAAGCGGCCTTCCTCCGCCGCGGGGGCCTGGTCCAGTGCCTGCTGTGCGGTCAACGTGGGCACAATCACGTCCTCACGCATAGGCGCCACCACAGAGTGCGGGTGACTCATAGGTTCCACCCCAGTGGCGTCCACCTTGCCCACGGCCGAGACAGAATCAACAATCTTGTCAATCTGCTCCGCGAACTGCTCCAGCTCCTGTTCACTTAGGGCCAGGCGCGACAGCTTAGCCAGGTGCGCGACCTCTTCCCGCGAAATCTCAGACACGCGAACTCCATCCTTTTCATTCACACTTCATCCACCAGCATCGGGTGATTGCTAACGCACCATGTTACTGCACACCCACCCCGCACAACGCACCGGGGAGGGCCGCTTGCCCACCACCGGAACGGGCACTAAGACCTTGAAAAATGCCCGAAGCCCTTGAACAGTGATTAATACCACGGGTAGCATGGCAGGGAGCTAATTACACCTATGGAAAGAACCTAAAGACATGTCATTCCTTATTCGCGTCCTTGTCCCTGACTCCCCGGGAAGCCTCGGCCGTTTAGCTGATGCCTTAGGGGCTATCAATGCAGACATCGAGTCTGTCGATATTGTAGAAAACTTCCCCGACGGCACCGTCATGGATGACATTGTGGTTTCTTTACCGCAGGGAACCATGGCGGATGAAATTATTACCGCCGCTCAGGGCGTGACCGGCGTGGAAATTGACTCCATCCGCCCCTTTAGCGGCCGCGTGGACAGGCGCGGCCAGATTGAGTTTTTGGCCAACGTGGTGGCGCAGAAGAACCTGACCGCCGCCATGGAGGAAGTTGTGGCCGCCATTCCGCGTGCGCTGACGTCCAACTGGGCCATCGTTATAGATAACGGCCAGCCTATTCGGCGCATTGCGGCCTCCTCCGCTGCGCCTGAGGACGACGGCAGCAACCCACCCGCCATTGATGTGGAGTCTGCGCGCATTCTGCACCCAGACCGCGAGGATTGGATTCCAGAAAGCTGGTCTCTGCTGGATTCTTCTCTGGCCGCCGCCCCGCTGGGCAACACCGGCTTGGTGCTGGTCATGGGCCGGGTGGGCGGGCCTGAGTACCTGGCCTCCGAAGTTGAGCACCTGGGCAACTTGGGCACCATCCTGGGGGCGTTTCTGCGTTAGCGCCCACGGCCCACAGCTATTTAAGTGATCGCGTTGTACACCAAGGCGATCACTTAAGCTCATAAGTGATCGCCTTCCTTGGTAGCATTAGCTCCATGTGGCCGACTGTGACCTATGAAGAGCTGACCTGGTCGTCTTCCGCTCCCCTGTCCCGACGGATGCGAGCTAAACAGCCGCGCACGTACTGCAGCTCGATCGTTGCGCCAATCGCTGAACAAGATGTTGCGCTTTCGGCACCAGTTGTCACCAGCCTGACGGAAGCTACCGCCGCCATCGCTCGCTTCGATCAAAAACACGCTGGAATTGTTGCGCCCTTTGCGCCGCTGCTGTTGCGCGGAGAATCTTTCGCCTCCTCACGCATCGAGCAGCTGAGCTCATCCGCGCGCCGGATTTTAGAGGCGGAAGCCTTCCAAACTGGCCGCGGCAACGCAGCGCTCATTTCTGCCAACACCACGATGATGCGGAAGGCAATACACACTCGGCACATAGATTCTGAAAGTATCCGCGCCATGCACGCTCTGCTTTTAGGTAGCGAGTCACCGCACATCGCTGGTGTGTTTCGCAATGAGCCCGTATGGATCGGCGGAAGCGACGCCCACCCAGTCGGTGCACTATTCGTACCGCCGCATCATAGCTACGTGCAATCCCTCCTAGAGGACCTTACAGAGTTTATCCGCCGGGAAGATATTCCTGCTCTCGCGAAAGCCGCACTAGCCCACGCGCAGTTCGAGACAATCCATCCGTTTGCAGACGGCAATGGAAGGACTGGGCGCGCACTCGTACATGCGATTCTGGGCCAATCGAGTTTAACAACCAACGGCGTTCTGCCAATCTCCGCCGCGTTATTGTCAGATACGCAGCGGTACTTTGCGGCTCTCGATTCCTACCGGGACGGAGACGTCGCCGCTATCATCTCGCTGTTTTCCGATGCCGCCGTATCCGCCACCATGCTTGGCAGTCAGCTAGGCTCCCAGCTAATGGCTCTTCGCACTGAGTGGGCGGAATCCACAACGCTCCGCGCTGATTCGGCCGCCCGAAAGATTCTGGATTACTTGATTCAACAACCTGTCGTGGACGCCGCCGGCGTGGCCGAGCATCTCAATGTCTCCCCCGCCACTGCCCGGCGCGCACTTGAACGCCTGGAAGACGACGGCATTGTCCGGTCATCGCAGGTCACCAAGGCTAAGCGCGCGTGGCATGCCCCCGAGGTGCTAGAGCTTCTCGACGCTTTTGCAGATGCTAATCGACGCCTCACTTTTAGGCCTGACCTTTAGGCCAGACATTTAGGCCTCACCGGTGTCCAGCAGGCGCTGGAATCCCGCCTCATCGATGATGCGCACGCCCAGGTCGCGGGCCTTGGCCTCTTTGGAGCCGGCGTTGGCCCCCACCACCACAAAGTCGGTCTTCTTCGACACCGAGCCTGAGGCCTTGCCGCCGCGGGAGACAATTGCCTCTTTTGCTGAGTCCCGGGAGAAGTTCTCCAGCGTCCCGGTGACCACGATGTTAAGGCCCTCAAGGGTTTGCGCGGGTTTGTCGGTGGCCACCTCTTCCATGGTGACGCCCGCGGCCTGCCATTTCTCCACAATGTTGCGGTGCCAGTCCACTTCAAACCATTGCTTGAACGACGTCGCGATGATGTCCCCGACACCATCGGTATCTGCCAGCTCACTTTCCGATGCCGCCCGCAGCGCCTCCATCGAGCCAAAGCGGGCTGCCAGTGCACGGGCAGCAATGGGACCCACATGCCGGATGGACAAGGCTACAAGGACGCGCCAGAAATCGGTGTCCCGGGCGGTTTTGAGGTTTTCTAGTAGCTTTTTGCCCTGGGCATTAAGTTCGCCCTCCTTGTTGGTGTACGCCGAGGACTTCAGCAGTGCATCTTCATCTAGGTCGAAAAGGTCGGACTCATCAGTCAATGCCCCGGAGGCTATGAGGTCAATAGCGGCCTTCTCCCCCAGCGCCTCGATGTCGAGTGCTTTGCGGGAGGCCAGATACTCCAAGCGTGCTGATAACTGTGCCGGGCAGCTTTGGGTATTGGGGCAGCGCCAATCTTGATCGCCCTCTTTCTGCGGGGCAAGCCGGGTGCCGCAAGACGGACAGTGTGTGGGAAAGACCCATTCGGTCTCACGACCATCGCGCAGGTCCAACACTGGTCCCAAGACCTCGGGAATGATCTCCCCGGCTTTGCGGATGATAACGGTATCACCAATCAACACATTTTTATTCTTGACCTCGAATTGGTTGTGCAGCGTGGCCTTGGACACCGTGGACCCGGAGACAAATACCGGCTCCATCACTGCATAGGGGGTCACCCGGCCGGTGCGGCCCACGCCGACTTCGATGTCGAGCAACTTAGTAGTGACTTCTTCCGGCGGGTACTTATAGGCAATTGCCCAGCGCGGTGCCCGCGACGTGGCTCCCAAAGATCGCTGGCTGGCCAGATCATCCACCTTGACCACTAAGCCGTCCATCTCAAAATGGGCGTCATGGCGGTGCTGCGCCCAGTAAGCCACACGGTCTTGTACTTCCTGCGCGCTGTGGACGAGCTGGGTATAGGGGCTTACCGGAAAACCCCAGGCCGACAATGCCTCATAGGCATCGTGCTGCGACGTGGGCTCGAAGCCTTCGCGGGCGCCTAAGCCGTGGCAGACCATGTGCAGGCGGCGCTTTTTTACCTCCTGCGGGTCTTTCATGCGCAGGCCGCCAGCGGCAGCATTGCGCGGATTAGCGAAGGTGGGTTTGCCCTCCTCCCGGCGCGCAGCGTTAATCTGCTCGAAATCGTCCGGGCGCATGTAGACCTCCCCGCGTACTTCCACTAGTGCGGGCACCGGATAATCATCGCTACCAGTTAAGTGCTGCGGGATGTCCTCGATTACCCGGGCATTAGCGGTGATGTCCTCACCCACTCGCCCATCGCCACGAGTAGCTGCAGTGGCCAGCTGGCCGTCACGATAGACCAGGTCAATGGACAAACCATCAATCTTTAACTCCGTCAGGTAGGCCTTGGCCGGGGTGCGGTCCAACCAGTCCTGCAGCTCAGCGGCATCAAAGACGTTGTCCAAACTGTAGAGCCGCTCTAGGTGTTCGATGTCGGCAGCGCCCTCCGGGGCTGCGCCTACTTGCTGGGTGGGCGAGTCTGGGCTTTGCAGCTCCGGGTGCTGCGCCTCAAGTTGTACCAACGCGGCAAAGAGCTGGTCAAAGTCGGCATCCGGGATCGATGGCTGCCCGTTGTAGTACTGCTCGCGGTGCTTGCGCACTTCTTGGGCGAGTTCCGACCACTGGCGTTGGATGTCTACGGGGTTTGCTCCAGAGTTAGTCACGGTCAACTAGTTTAGCCAGTTGTCTCACCGTAGCGTCAGGGGCGTCAACCCCAATTCGAACTGTCGATACCTGGTGGCACTGGGCACGCTGCCATGGCCACTCGGCAATCCTAGCCGTAGTGGGTTCCATCAGCTCTAATTGGAGGTTGGTTCCATCGCCACCCATGATCAAGGTGTCGCCTTCGAATGCAATGTGCTCTGTTTCAAAGCCCCTGCTGTGGGACACCGTGCCTTTGGCGGAGACTGCGAGGACTTCCTGCCCCCGGTACCGCAGATGTGATGCACGGCGTGGTTGTTCTACATCGAGCGGCTCGCTCGCGCCGTTTGGCTGGTCCGCAACGTTTGCCTGGTCCACAACGTTTGGCTGGCTTGGGCCGTCTAGATAGTGAGGATAGACCCACCGCGCGCCAAACATCCCCCCACAACAGCACCAGGCTATATAGCGTAACCACCAACACCAGCACACGTACCGCCGGCCAAGGGACGATGAGCTCCACAGCAACAACCTCGATCAAGGATGCCACGGTCATCGCTACGGGAATGTGCCACCAGCCGCGCCACGCGGGGATGGCCACAGCATGTTGCGGCAGCACTTGTTTGCGAGCCACCAGCCGCGCAACGGTTGCCAGCGTGGTCAACTCCCCTTTCACCAGCCGGATACTCACGTGGTCACTATCCCACAGGGTACACACGAAAATGAGGCGTGGTAGTGGTAAATCGTGCGCACGGAGCACCCCGCGATCCCCGCTACGGAAGAAATTCGCATGTCGCCTTTATACGCATGTCGCCTTTATACACTATGACGCAACGTCAAGGTCATTCCGCCCGGCCTGCCGAACAGCTCGGCAGCCCCGTGTCCACCCCAGACGCTAGAGTAAGTGGCATGAAATTCGACGCTAGCCGCATGCTCTCCTTTGACCTGGAAACCACCTCCGTTAACCCTCAAGAGGCCCGCATTGTCACCTCCGCCCTAGTGCGCATTGACGGCCGTGAGGTTGATGCCCGCGAGATGCTCGCCGACCCCGGAGTGCCCATTCCCGATGCCGCCGCCAGTGTCCACGGCATTACTACCGAAAAGGCCCAGGCGGAAGGCCGTCCCCATGCTGAGGTGCTTCAGGAAACCGTGGATTCCATCCGCCAAGCGTGGGACGATGGCCTAACTCTTATTGTCTATAACGCTGCCTATGATCTGTCGGTGCTGCGTGCCCTTACCGGTGACTTTACGGTCGATGGTCCCGTGTACGACCCTTTCCTCATCGACCGAGTCAAGGACAAATTCCGCAAGGGCAAGCGCACCCTCACGGCTGTGTGCGACCATTACGGTGTGGAGTTGGGCAATGCCCATGAGGCCACTGCCGATGCCCTCGCATCCGCCCGCGTGGCCTGGAAACAGGTCCGCCAGGTATTTCCTGACCTAGCACAGATGGATACTGATGAGCTTATGGAGTTCCAGGCTGTGAGCTGGTACGAGGATCGCACGGCGTTTAAAAAGTACTTGGAAGGCCAGGGCAAGGATGCCTCCGGGGTCTCAACTGCCTGGCCGATGATTTCCTAGCGGCGGCCTGCACCAGCCTCCGCCCCGCCACGAACTCGAGATTCTCCAAATTCTCCAAGTTCTGTAAATTCTCTGAGTTCTCTAAGCCGCGCAAGTTCTCTGAGTTCTCCAAATTCTCTAAGTTCTCCACGGGTCGTATCATGGAAGCTGTGATCACTGCAAAGAATCCATTTCGCCCAACTTTCGGTGTCCCACCGGTCTTTTGGGTGGGCCGACACAGCGTCCTCGACACCTTTGATAGTGCTCTTAGCGCCGGTCCAGGATCTGCTGGTCGTTCATTGCTCATTTCCGGGGCCCGCGGTATCGGAAAAACTGTATTGCTCAACGAGATCGAAGACAAAGCTCGTACCCACGGTTGGATATGTCTTCGCGCATCTGGTCGCGGCACGATGGTGAAGGAGCTTGTAGAGACCACCATCCCTGAAGCGCTAACTTCCCTTTCTCCCATTTCAAAGCGCACAATCAGCCAGATAGGGGTCAGCGGAATAGGTTCCATCGGGTTCTCCCAAGAATCCAGCCGGTCCTATATTCCAAATCTGAAAACTGAACTGCGGGCGCTCATCTCCCAGCTAAAAGGCACTGGGGTGCTGCTCAGTATTGACGAGGTCCAAGATGCAGACGCCAGTGATCTAATGGAGCTGGCCACCGCCTATCAAGATGTGATTCGCGATGAGCTAGACATCGCCCTCGTGGCCGTTGGCCTCCCACAAGGCATCAACCGTCTACTGAGTCTTCCGGGCATTACCTTCCTGCGGAGAGCTCAAAAGTTTGTCTTAGGGCCGTTTTCACCACAAAACGCCGCTGCGGCATTTCGCGCTACCCCGCAGGACTCCGGAATAACCTTCGCCCCAGCAGCTATCGACCAGGCTGTAGTACTCTCCCGCGGATACCCATATATGGTGCAACTGGTAGGCTCCTTGGCCTGGGACCGGGCACACCGCCGCGGTTCGCACACCATCACCGACAACGACATTGCCTCCATTGCAACTGCCGCCCGAACCACCCTCGGAGTACACGTCCACCAACCCGCCCTGATAGATCTATCACCTGGCCAACGCAGCTTCTTAGAAGCGATGGCACACTGCATTGATCCTGCCACTGGCAGTTCCCGGATAGCAGATATTGCCGCCACCCTTGGCAGCACCACCAAATCCCTGTCCTCAACACGCCAATATCTGCTAGACGCAGACCTTATTGAACCTGCCGGCTACGGCAGCCTACGCTTTGTCATCCCCTACATGGAAGACATCCTCACTCACACGGACAGCCTCGGGCGCGTCGATTAGCCCGCACCCCCGCCTACAGATCCCCGGCATCACGCTGGAGCATCCCTGCGGTGGCAACCACCTCGCGCAGGCGGGCGGCATCGGCAAGCACAGGGTAGACATCCACCTGCTCAACGAGCAGCTCACGCGGCAAGCCCATCTGGTCGAAGTGGCGGGCCAGGGCAATGGCTTCCGCGCGAGCATCACGCCCGGCAATACCCAGGCCAACGCGCCCGCCCGCGCTTAACCACTGCCCCAGACCGTCTAAATCCCGGGAATTATCCAGACCATCGAAGGCCGTAAGCAGCGTGGTTGCCGCAGGCGCGAGCTCCCACAAGGGGGCGGTGTGGAGGAAATCAGCGCCAAAACGCGCCAGGCGCTCTAAGGCGACCTCGGCAGCAACCGCGGGGATGCTATCAAAATCCGTGGTCCCGGGAATGCGACCAGCCAGGATTGCTGGCAGGGCGGGCTCATCTAGTTGCACCCGAACCTGCCCATTGAAGCGGCGGGCAATGTCATGCACATGCTTGCCGATTCCCTCCTGCAACGCCGCCGTGAGATCCTCCAGCGCCCCACGGTCGGTAATCGCCCGGTGGCCGTTGGCCAGCTCCAGCGCGGCCGCGAGGGACCACGGGCCCAGTACCTGCACCTTTAGCAGCGGCACGGACTCTCCCCACACCGCCTGTACCTCGTCGAGGTCGCGGTCAAGCCGATCCCACAGCCGGTGCGTGAACAACTGCGGGCGGTTGCTCAAACGCCATGAACGCGGACCGCGCTCAACCGCAAGACCCTCCAACAAGCCGGCTGTGCGCCCCACGGCATCTGAACCTAAGCCGCGCTGTGGCAACTGCGGGAAGGCCGGGAAGTGACCGGACTCCCCTATGATGATGTCCGCCGCCTGCGCCATGGAGGTTCCCGGCATGGGCCCTAGTGCAAAACCAGTCATCTGCGTATTTGCCTGTCTTCGTTACTTATGCCGTGGCACAGATGGTTCCAGAGCCCAGCACAATATCGCCCAGCTCATCCGGGCTGGGCAAGTACAACACCGCCGCCTGGCCGCGCGCGACCCCTTGGATGGGCCGGTCGAGGAGCACCTCCATGCGGTCTTGTGCGCGGTCAATGCGCGCGCGGCAGGGCACCACTGAGCCATGGGCGCGCACCTGCACCTCACAGTCCACTTCCCCCTCCATTAGCGGGTGCAAATACTTGAGCCGGTCAGCTTCTATGCGCCAGACGTCTAAGTCTGCGCGCGCCCCTACGGTCACCGTGCCGGTGCGGGCATCAATGTCGGTGACATAGCGCGGGGTGCCATCTGGCGTGGGGGTCTTGATGTCCAGCCCCTTGCGCTGACCGATGGTGAAATTCCACGCACCGTCGTGTTCCTTGAGCTGGTTGCCGTCCGTGTCCACAATCATGCCCGGGCGCATGCCAATCGAGCGCCCCAAAAAGGCCTGAGTGTTGCCGTCCGGAATAAAACAGATGTCATAGGAGTCCGGCTTGGCGGCTGTGGAAAACCCATGGCGCTTGGCTTCCTCGCGGATCAGCGGCTTTGGCGTGTCCCCAATGGGGAAATAACAGTGGTCTAGCTCTTCTTTGGTGATAACCCCCAGGACATAAGACTGGTCCTTATTCTCATCCAGAGAGCGACGCATATAGCCATCGGCGTCGATGGTGGCGTAGTGGCCCGTGGCCACAGCGTCGAAGCCCAGCGCCATGCCCTTGCGCAGCAGAGCGGCGAACTTGATCTTCTCGTTACAACGCAGGCACGGGTTCGGGGTCTCCCCGCGAGCATAGGAGTCCACAAAGTCCCCAATTACTTCCTGCTTGAACTCCTCTGAGAAGTCCCATACATAAAACGGAATGCCCAACTTGTCACAAATCCGCCGCGCGTCTGCGGAGTCCTCCAGCGAGCAACACCCGCGCGCCCGCTCCCGAGTCTGCTGGGCGTCCTGGTGCAACGCCAAATGCACTCCCACCACCTCATGGCCCGCCTCTACAGCACGGGCCGCGGCAACGGAAGAGTCCACTCCACCGGACATTGCTACTAAAACACGCATGGGCACCAGTCTATTAGCGGTGGCAAATCGGACCGGAAAAAAGTTTGCGCAACCCCTTGCGCGGGTGGCCGCTGCGGTTTAGACTGTGCGGCATGTACGCGGGGGATTTTTTCACCATCCAATCTCGGGGCATCCACTTAGTCGCCGAGTGCGTCGGCATGAGCGCCGAGGATTTCCTGGCCATGGGCGCTGACGGTACTACTGCCGCCGAGTTTGCCCACTTGGTACAGGTCTACTTCGAGTCTGCCGATGCCCCCTCCTCCCGCAACCGCTCCCGTACCCACAACCGTTCTGCCCAGTCCGAAGCCCGCAACCGTGCCGCAGCCAAAGCCCAGGCCAAAGCCCAAGCCCAGGCCAAAAGCATTGCTACCGCCCAAGCCGCTGCCCGCGACTTTGCCACCACCCAAGGCCACAGCCTACGCACCCTCACCCGCATCGAAGAACACGTCAGCCGCGTAAACAAAGACCGCCGCTGGGAACTACGCCTCCTGCTATGCTCACTGCCCTGGCAAGAACACGACACCGCCGCCGCAGACTTCCGCGGGCCTTCTAAACAATCCAACCCCGAGCGCGGGGTGCGCATGACACGCCGGGCCAACGGCAACCACACCATGTCCATTACAGACACCCCACAAGCTGTAGCCGACATGTACGGAGTCCTCACCGCCCAAGCACAAGCCCAAGCCGCCGCCGAGGCCCAAGCCGCAGCCCAGACCCAAGCTGCCGCAGAGGCCCAAGCAGCCGCTGAAGCCCAGGTTGCCGCTGAAGCCCAGGCCCACGCCGCGCAAAAGTCCCTCCCCGGCCTGGACAACAACGCCGCCCCCGGCCACAATGGCGCAGAACCCGACACCACGGGCAGCCAGGCCAACGCTGACCTTAGCGGCAGCAACACCGCTGACCACCATGACGGTGGTGACGATGGCGACAGCGGTCGGGTTGCGGGCAGGCCTTATCGGCCGAGTCCGGTGGAGTTGGTTGATGCTGCCCACACCATCTTCTTCGGCACAGACGACAACGACGACTCCGTCCCGCATGCCGCAAGGCCCCAAGTACGCACCAACGTCATCATCCGCCTCGAAGACCTCGACAAAATCATCCACGGCCACGGCGAAGAAATCACCGTAGAACTCACCAACGGCGCACGCATGACCGGCGCCCAACTTGTTGCCCGCAAACTAGCTGATATTGGGCTTATCACCCTCGTCCACCCCTTTGCTGGCCCGGTCAATCTTTATACTGCTCGTTCTGCTTCTTACAAGCAACGCCTTATGGCGTGGGCAGAACACCCCACCTGTGCCTGGCCCGGATGCAACAAGCCTGCCGAAGAATCCCAGATCCACCACATCCGCCGCCACAAAGACAACGGACAAACAGAACCATCTAATTTAGTGCCACTGTGCAAGTACCACAACGGCACCAACGACGATGACCCCACCAAACCCACAGGCAGAGGCATCATCGAGCGAATCAACGGACGGATCGTCTGGTTCCCACCCTGGGGCGGGCCACCGTGGTACATCCCCAGCCCCGCACACCCCGACCCACCACCACCAAGCCCACCACAGCGGGAATAGACCGACCCCCAGTCGGTTAGTCCGGCGCGCCCATAACCTACTAAGTACCGCAGCGACATTCCCGAGCACGCGCGGCACTCCGGGATGTCCGCACGTGGACGTTCCGCGGGCTGCTTGCCTAGACTGTTCACCCATGGGTAGAAAGCGCGCAGGTTCTAGGGCTAACGCCGGCCCCGTGGGCACCTATGAAATCTCCACGGGCACGTTGGAAGTCGAAGCCGACCCGTTTCGCGATGGCGCTTACGTCCTCAACATCAATGGTGTGCCGTCTTCGCACATCGTGCCAGGACAACCACGCGAGTTGGAATTTGAATACATGCGGTGGATCGCCGCAGCTGTCGAGCAGCTCGCGCCCGGGCGGCGCCTAGTCCACCTAGGCGGTGGCGGATGCAGCCTGCCACGCTACTTCGCCGACATCTGGCCGGACTCACACAACACCGTTGTCGAGCTTGATTCCCGCTTAGGCGAGCTGGTCCGAGAGCTCTTCGACATCCCCAAAGCACCCCGGGTAAAAATCCGGGCTGGCGAAGCTCGCACTGTCACCGAAGGTTTTCCGCCGGGACGTTGCGAGGTAATCATTCGAGACGTCTTTGCAGGCAACACCACTCCTCGCCCGCTAACCACCGTGGAGTTCTTCCGCCACGCGCACACAGCACTGACCCCCGGCGGACTATACGTTGCCAATTGCGGCGACCACTCCGACCTGCAGGGTGCAAAAGCGGAGCTGGCCGGTCTGGCGGAGGTATATGCAAACGTCGCTGTCATCGCAGACCCGCCCATGCTCAAGGGTCGCCGCTACGGCAACATCATCCTCCTGGCCAGTGACGGGGAGCTGCCGGCGGAGGGGACGGCGGCGGCAGGGGGCATCGGCAAGCTATTGCTCTCCGGCGCGGTACCAGCACACTACAAAGACCCGATTTGGACGCGAGCATTCTATAGCGGTGCTAGCCCGCGCCGCGACGCCGCTGGACCGGACTAGTATTGCGGGCTCTGCTCCGCATGACTGGTCTGGGTGCGCTGCTTCTTGGCGACGACCCGGCTGGCAATGCACCCAGCCAAAACAAAGCCACCAATGTGCAAATTCATCCCCGGTGTTTGAACCAGCTGCCCTGGCACCATCGCGAAGGTCTCGACGAAGACGATTATGCATATGATCACCAAGTACGCGTTCGCAGAGAACCAGCCCTTCGAGTCCGCACTGCGCCCGAACAGACGGTGCAAGTTCGCAAGCCCCAGGCAAACCAGCGCCCCAGCAGCCAAGCCGACCAGAAGATTGAAAACGTGAACGAGGAACATCATGCGGCGGCCCCTTCCTGTTTATCCTGGGACCGCGCCCGGGCCACGCGCAGCAAGAAATCATCCATCAAAACGGACAGCGCGTTCAAAGCGCACCCCATCAACAAATAGGTCCCAAGGACCTGGTTGGTAGCCGAATTACCCCCACCTTCTGTTATGGCCAGAAACACTGTCATGGCTACGCACAATAAACAGT
Organism: Corynebacterium lizhenjunii; assembly: GCF_011038655.2. Classification (NCBI taxonomy): domain Bacteria; kingdom Bacillati; phylum Actinomycetota; class Actinomycetes; order Mycobacteriales; family Corynebacteriaceae; genus Corynebacterium; species Corynebacterium lizhenjunii. The sequence goes on along the minus strand of NZ_CP064954.1, from coordinate 1,038,922 downwards.
GAAGCACCAGAAGTACTCGTGCTTTTATCCACAGCTTAAAGGCAGAAAGCAGGATTATCGCAGCATTGATAACTAGCAGTGCGGCGTACACCACAATGCCCAGCAGGATTCCCGGAATGGCGAAAGTCCAGGCGAACCCGCCAAAAGCTACCCAGCCAAGAAGCTCGTCGCCGATACCAAGATTAAGCATGTGACTAGCTCTCCGATTCTAAGGTTTCAAAGTCGGTTCATCGGGATTGTTTGCCGATCCGTCGACCAGAATGGAAGTACACGAATAGAGATAGTATCCGCAACCAACTCGCAACGTCTACAAAATTAGAAAACATTTATAAATTCTAGCCCCATTGCTACCCCTATTCACCCTGATAAACCCCGCACTTTTACCCCAATAAGCCCCGCACTCACCGGGGAGCACGGGGCCAGGACCAGAAAACTAAAGCCGCGAAGCGCGGGGCAGGACCAACCGGTTAGCGCTGAAACAGACGGGTAAGCGTTCCAGCGACCTCGCTAGCATTGATACCACCGAGGTTCAGCCCCTTGGCAGCATTGGCCGCGTTCGTGAGACTCGCTGCGGCAGCGCCCGCGTTTGCGCCGTCCAAGGGACCGGTGGCCCCTGCCCCACCAGCGCCATCGGTGACGTCCGTGTTGCTCACATGCGCGGCGTTGTCCAGCAGCATGGCCAGGTCAGACAAGCTAGCGCCGTTGCGCGCCATGCGCTCGAGTTCCCGTACCGGAAGAGCGTCATTGTCAATCAGCGCCTGGGCAATCTGGGTCAATTCATTGCCACCGGGCAAATTGACGTCGGTAAGCCCCGGGGCCACCGCAGCACCGGCGGCCAGGGCCAGGATGCCGGCGATGGCCGCGCGGGCATCGCCAGACAGGTCCACGCCAGGGATGACCAGGCCTTCGAGCATGCCGCCGAAGTCGAAGTGATTACCGGCAGCGAATGCCTCTAGCTGCGCGGCATTGCCGTTAAACAGGTTCAAATCCACCGGGCCGGTAATGCCATTAACCCGCCCGGAGTCAGAGCGCTGCCAAAATGCCAACTTCTTCCAGCCACCGACCGGCGCCGGGGCCTGGTTCTGGTAAGCCGCCAGCCACAAGGGGAACTCAGAGAACTGCGTGGTGTTGGCCATGTGGTCGGTCCAGAAGTACCGGTAGGTGTAGATCATGGGGGTACGCCCGGTGCGAAGTTGCAGCTCAGTGGTAAATGCGCGCGTCCAGGCGATGAGCTCTTGCGGCGAGCGCCCTTCTGCTACTTCCAAATCCAGCACGGGCGGCAGCTGCATGCCCGGCACCCGAGCAATCTGGGCAGCAAAGTCGCGGGCTTGCGCCAGCGGATCCCCTGCCGGGCGGGCGTAGTGATAGGCCCCAACTTTGAGCCCGGCGTTGAGGGCAGCGCGGGCATCGGCAAGATAGTGCTCGTTAGTCCAGCCCTCGCCTTCCGTGGCCTTGACAAAGGCATAAGAGTGGCCGTCGGACTTCACCGCGTCCCAATTAATGCCCGCGGTGGTCAGGTGCTGGTTGGAGGAGACATCCACGCCAGATGGTGCGGCGATGTTGAGCGCCTGGGCAGCGGGCTGTACCGTGCTAAGGCTCAGGGCGGCTGCTGCGACCAGAGCGGTGGCGGCTGCCCCCAGGCGGCGGGTGGCAAAGACAGAGCGAATCATGCGCCTAAAGCTATCACCAGTTTCACATCAGTCACACGAACAACACGCGTGGCCGATGTGATTCGCGCCCAGCGCCTGGCCAACACTGGCCGGGGCCAGCCGAGCGTCCGACACTAGTCGGGCTCAGCGGGCACGGCCCAGCCCGCACAAGCGCGTATAACAGGCCGGACCCAGCCGAGCGGTCTAGGCCCAAGCGGGCCTAGACCCCGCGGGCGCGTTCAATGAGCCCAGGCAGCGTGGCGCACACGGCGTCCACATCGGCCTGGGTGGTGCCGCGGCCCAGCGTAAAGCGCAGGCTGCCGCGGCCTTCGTCCGCGCTCACCCCCATGGCCTCGAGCACATGGGACATGCGGGTGACCCCGGCGTGGCACGCGGAGCCTGCCGATGCCTCTATCCCCTCCCCGTCCAGCAGCATCAGCAAACTATCGCTATCAGTGCCGGGGAAGGACAGGTGCAGGTGGCTTGGCAGGGCTGGCTCAGCGGTGTTAACCACCACGTTGTCAATAGCCCCCAGCAGACCCGCGCGCAGAGTATCGCGCAGAGCGCCAATCCGGGCGGCTTCGGCGTTCATCTCTGCAACCGACTCTCGCAGCGCCGCCGCCAATGCTGCTGCCGATGCCACGTCCACTGTGCCGGGGCGAATGCCGCGCTCTTGCCCGCCACCGAAGGCCAATGGTTGTGGCGCGGGGCTGCGCCGGGCCAACAACAAGCCCGCCCCGCGCGGGCCGCCAAACTTGTGCGCGCTGGCCGCCAAGGTGGTCGCCCCCACCGCGGCGAAATCCACCGGCACCTTGCCCACCACCTGCACGGCATCAATGTGTACGGCGGTGTCCTGGGCACTAGCGCGACGGCACAGCTCTTCTACCGGCTGAATGGCACCGGTTTCATTATTAGCCCACATGCAGGTGGCCAGGGCCGCCGGGGTGTCTAGCGCGGATAAATCACCCACGTGCCCATCGCGGCCCAGCGGCAAAAACTCCACCTCCGCACCCAAGTTCTGGGCAGGTTCTAACACCGCCGGGTGCTCAATGGGCGTGGTGATAATTCGCGCCGGCCTGCCCGCTACCCGTGCCGCACGGTACAACCCCTGCACCGCGATGTTGTCGGCTTCCGTGCCAGAGGCGGTAAAAATGACCTCGATGGGCTCGCACCCCAATAATGAAGCTACGGTTTCCCGGGCATCATCCAACACGGAGCGCGCCTGGCGCCCAGAACGATAGGACGCTCCAGAATTGACCGAATGCGCGGCCTCTACCCAGGCGTCGATGGCCACCTGGCGCATGGGCTGGGTGGCCGCGTAATCGAAATAGCGCGCAACCTGTGCGCCGGCCCCTTGAGCACTCACGGTTTAGCCCTCGCGGCGGGAGTTGATCTCTGCTACCAGCGCCGGGGCAATCTCATGCAGATCGCCTACCACACCCAGGTCTGCAATCTGGAAGAAGGGCTCATCCTGGTCTTGGTTGATCACCACGATGGTCCCGGAGGTTTGCATACCGGAGGTGTGCTGAATGGCACCGGAAATGCCCAGGGCAATGTAAAGGTCCGGGCTTACCGTCACACCGGTTTGGCCCACCTGGTGGGCGGGGTCGTAGAACCCGGAGTCCACGGCGTCACGGGTGGCACCCACGGCGCCACCGAGGGCATCGGCAAGCGGTTCGACCTTGGTGGCAAATTCATCGCCCACACCACGGCCACCAGAGACCACCACCTTGGCAGCAGACAACTCCGGGCGGGCAGACTTCTCAGCCGGGGTAAAGGAGGTCACGGTGACATCGCGGTTGGTGGCAGCCGGAAGCGGCATGGGCGCAAGCTGGCCAGCAGCAGGGGCCGGCTGGGCAGCCACGGCACCGGGGCGCACGGTGTAAACCGGGCATTGGCCAGCCGCGGTAGCCTCCACCCGCACGGTGCCACCAAAGATGGTGTGCACGGCGCTGCGATCAGCGCGAATCTCCGAGACCTCAGCCAGCGCACCGGACGCCAGCCGGGCGGCCACGCGGCCAGCAATCTCATTGCCGGTTGGGGTCGCAGCAATCACAATCGGCGCGGGATTGGCAGCACCGAGGGCATGCAGGGCATCTACCTGCGGGGTAATCAGGCGCTGGGCATAATCAGCAGCGGTGGCCTCCACCACCTGCGCGGCACCCAGCTGCGCCAGCTCAGCTTCCAGCCCCAGCGCGGCAGCTGAGACCACCACAGCGGAAACCGCGCCCAGCGGACGCGCAGCAGTAATAAGTTCAGCAGTGACCGGGGACAGGGCGCCGGCCTCGTGCTCTACCAAAACATAGACGTGAGACATAGGTGGGCTCCTTTAAATGAGGTTGCGGTCGGCCAGGAAATCTGCAATCTGGCGCGCGGCATCTTGCACAGAAACGCCAGAGATGACAGCACCAGCACTGCGCGGCGGCAGCGGCTGGGAGGAGGTCACCTGGGTGGTTGGCGCAATGGCCTCAATGCCCAGATCCGCCACCGCCAGCGTGGTCACCTCATGCTTCTTTGCAGCCATGAGCCCCTTGAAGTTGGGGAAACGCGGCTTATCAGCCTTATCCGTCACGCTCACCAGTGCCGGGGTGGCAGCTTCTAGGTTCCACACCCCGTGGGCATCTTCGCGCACCCCACGCACCACGGCACCGTCGAGCTCCACGGACTTCACCCCGGTCAGAGCCGGCCACTGCCGGTATTCCGCCAGCAGGCCAGCCAGCAGGCCGGTCTGGGAGTCAGAGGCCTGGTTTCCCATGGTCACCACGGCAATCTCTCCAAAACGCTGCGCCACCTGTTCCAGGGCGGCGCTTAAGGTCCAGGCGGTGGAGAGGGCATCGGCACCAGCCAGGGCGTCATCCACCACGTGCACCGCGTCATCTGCGCCCATGGCCAAGGCCTTGCGCAGGGCTTCATCCGCCCGCGCGGGCCCCATGGTCAGGGCAATAACCTGGTAGCCGGCGTCCGGGTGAGCCTCGCGCAGACGCAATGCCTGCTCCACGGAGAACTCATTAATCTCATCAATCACGTTATCCACGGCCTCGCGCTCCAGCCGGTGTTCAGCCGAGAGCGTCTTGGTAGACCAGGTATCAGGTACGTGCTTGACCAACGCCACGATAGTTGGCATGTGTCGCTTCCCTTTCCTTCTCACGCCCAACCGCCGCGCCCTACAGATTTTAGGCACAGCGATGTTGCGTAAATCGTTTCTTTAGTGATTCCTGCTAGATACTACTCGCGGCCCGCACACGAACGCTATCGGCTGGGAACCAATCCGCGTCAGCACCACCGCCATCTGGCGGCTCCCCTTGAGCTTCAACCGCTTGCGCAACTCATCCGGGTCCGCATTTACCCCGCGTATGAGGATTTCTACCGCCCCGCAGTCATGCGCAGCCAGGGCGGCCTTGAGCCGCTTCGGCGCCACAGATTCGATGAATGCAAATCCCGACGCCCCCTCCGGAATCCGCGGTCCGGTCAGGTAGGCGATGCGCTCATCAAGCTGCCACAGCCCCTCCCGCGCCGCATAATGCTTGACCAGCCCCCCGCGCACAATCGCCCCATCGGGGTCAATCAGGTAGGTACTCACCGCGCCCGCCCCCGGCAGCTCTGCCGCAGGCGCGCTGTCATCCACAATGTCCACGCTCACGCCTAGCTTGCCGATACCCCCTCCGCCAGCACCCTGCCCACCGTCACCGCTGCAATTGGCGCGGCTACCCGGCCCGCTGTCGCCGGTCCCGGCGGTGCGGGCCCCGCGGTCGCTGCGCAGCAGCACCGCCCGCCGCGCAACGCCTTCTGCTGCGAGCTCCGGGGTGTAAAGGCACGCTTCTTTGACCCCGCCGTCCAGGCTCACCACATCGACCTGGCCGGTCCACTGGCTAAAGTCCAACCCCGGCGCGCACTTGATCGCCATCGGCGCGCCAGCGTGGGCGGCAAGCACGTCAGGCAAAGGCGGCAACAGCTGCGCAGGATCGCTAATGCGCCTGCCACCGGCCCGCCGTGCGGGATCAGCAATCAGCACAGTGCCCGGACCGAGGGTGGTGGCGGGGGCGAGGGCATCGGCAAGCAAGAGCTTGGCACCAGGCAGATTGTGGCGGGCCATGCGCACGCGGGAGGAGTCCAGATCGCTACCCACATAGTCCAGACCGGCCCCGGCAAGGTAGTGGCCCTCAGTTCCTATAGAACAGGTGATGTCACAGGCGCAGTCGAACCCAGCCCCAGCCAGGTAGGCGGCACGGAAGGCAGCAACGGGGCCGGGGGTGGCTTGTTGGACTGAGTCGGCATCGGCAAGCCATCGGGGCCCAGGCAGTTTGCCTTTGGCACGGGCATGCAGCAGCTCGGTCACGGCGCGGGCAAAGCTGCCATAGCGGGCGCGCAGAAACTCCGCGTCACGCAGCTGGGTGGCAGGACTTAGGCCCAGTTCAGGGTGGTCAAATTCCCCGGCGGCCAGGAAGTCGACTTCTTCGCGGGTATAACTCATATGCGCTCGATTGGGATGGTGGTGAAGTATTCGTGGTATCGGGGATCATCTACGGGCTCGCCAATAACTAGGCGCAGGTCAGACAGGCTAGCGGAGTTCATCACGTCGCGCACCCGCGCGTAGTCACACAGCCGCACCAGTTGAGCCCAGGTAGGCAGCGCCAGGCGCACCAACCCGGCGCGCCAGCCGTCAAGGAGGAGTTGCGGGCTAAACCAATTGGCATCTGCGGCTTCGAAGGTGGTGGCGTCCAGTGCCTGGCCGGGCGGCAGGGTGGCCACGAAGAAGAAGGTGTCAAACCATTGGCCGCGGTCCACACCTGCCCAGCGCGCCCAAGGCGCCAACAGGTCGGCGTCGAGTTTGAGGCGTTCTTTTTCCAGGAAGTCGGTAAAGGAGATGCGATGGGACTCCAGGGCGAGGCGGTCGGTGTGGTAGGCGCGGGCATCGGCAAGCACATCGCCGCCTAGGTCGCGCACCAGCAGCGCACCAGCTTCTTCGAAGAGCTCGCGGGCGGCGGCAAAGACTAAGGCGTGGGCCTTGTAGCGGGTAACGCCCATCAGGCGCGCCATGGAGATGGTGGACGCGCCGGACCATAATTCCCCGGAGTCCCAGGTGCGCGGCGGGAAGTCGCGGGGGTCTACTCCCCCGCCGGGGAAGACCACGTGGCCGGGGTAGTTGCGCATGGTGGGCACGCGCTCTTGGACCCAGACTTCGAGTCCTTCGTCTCCGTCGCGCACCACGATGATGGTGGCGGCTAGGCGCCCGCCGTTGAATCCGGTGTGCTCGGTGGCGGGGGTCGCGTTGCTTGGCATAGGTACCCGGGGCTAGCTATCGCACGCGGCGCGCGAAGTAGCGCTCTCCAATACGGTCGACCTGAATGTCTTGGTGGAAAGCGCGCGAGAGGTTCTGTGAGGTCAGCACGGAGTTGATCAGCCCCTTGGCTACCACTGTGCCTTCGTCGAGCACCATGGCGTGGGTAAAGCCATAGGGGATTTCTTCGACGTGGTGGGTGATCATCACGATTGCCGGGGCGTCAGCATCCAGGGCAAGGTCTCCCAGGTAGCCCACCAGGTCTTCGCGCCCGCCTAGGTCCATGCCTGCGGAAGGCTCGTCCAGGATCAGCAGCTCCGGGTTGGACATGAGCGCCCGCGCGAGGATGACGCGCTTCTTTTCTCCTTCAGACAGGGTGCCCCACTGGCGTTCCTTCAGGTGGGTGGCGCCGACTTGGGCCAGGATGTCGTGTGCCCGGCTAAAGTCCATGTCTTGGTATTCTTCCCGCCATCGCCCCAGGACGGCGTACCCGGCGGAAATGACCAGGTCATCTACGCGTTCGTGGTCAGGAATGCGGTGTTGGACGGCGGCGGAGGAAATGCCGATTGCCGCGCGCAGGTCGCGCATGTCCGTGCGTCCCAGGCGCTCTCCCATCAGGTAAGCCACCCCGGCGGAAGGGAACTCTTCTGCTGATGCCATGCGTACCAGGGAGGTCTTGCCCGCACCGTTGGGGCCGATGATGACCCAGCGTTCGTCCAATTCGACCTGCCAGTCGATGGGCCCTACGAGGGTGCGTCCGCCCCGGCGCAGCTCTACGCCGCGAAAGTCAATGAGCCAATCCGGATCAGTCTGGCTGGGATCAATCTGGGTGGGTTCCGTCTGGGAGTGCATAGATAACATAGTGCCTTATATGGTCCGTGCCCGCAGAAAGTGACACAGGTGCCCTACCCCTGGGATAGGCTTAAAGGCATGATTTCGCGCATTGGGATTGATGATGTCCGTCCGCAGGTTTCCGCTGGCCAGCTGCCCGCTAAGGGGGTGGTGGGGGAAGTCATTCCCGTGACTGCTTTAGTGTGGCGGGAGGGCCATGATGCCGTTGCTGCGACTCTTTCGGCGTGGACCAACGCCCATGATGGTGTGATTTCTACCACCATGGTGGTGGATCCGCATAATCCTGACCGGGTGCATGGCACGTTTGTGCCGGACCGGGTGGGCCGCTGGTTCTTCCGGGTTGATGCCTGGTCTGATGTGGTGGCCACGTGGCGCAACGCGGTGGAAAAGAAGGTCGCCGCCGGCCAGTCTGCCGCCCAGTTGGCCAATGATTTGGCTCATGGTGCCCGGGTGTTGCGCCAGGCTGCTTTGCAGACTCCCTCGGCCCAGGCTGGCCCCTTGTTGGCTGCGGCTGCAGCGTTGGAGTCTGTTAGCGCCGAGTCTGCCGATGCCGCCCTTGCCGATGCCGCCCTTACCGAAGCCCTCGCCCCGGCCCTGTCTGCCGAGGTCACTGAGATTTTGGCTGAGCATCCGGTGCGCGAGTTGCTAACGGAGGGCCAAATTTTTGAGGTCCTGGTGGAGCGGCGCGAGGCGCTGTTTAATTCCTGGTATGAGCTCTTCCCCCGCTCTACTGGCGGGGTAGATACACAGGGCAATCCGGTGCACGGCACGTTTGCTACTACTGCGGCTGCGCTGCCGCGCGTGGCGCAGATGGGTTTTGACACCGTGTACTTCCCGCCCATCCATCCCATTGGTCAGGTCCACCGCAAGGGCCGAAATAATTCGGTAGTGGCCCAGCCGGGCGACGTGGGTTCCCCGTGGGCTATCGCGGACCACACCGCCACCCACCCGGAGCTAGGCACCATGGAGGACTTCCGGCAGCTGGTAGATGCCGCTCATGATTTGGGTCTAGAGGTGGCCCTGGACTTGGCCCTGCAGTGCTCGCCGGACCACCCGTGGGCGCAGGAGCACCCAGAGTTCTTCACTGTCTTGGCCGATGGCACCATTGCCTATGCGGAAAACCCGCCCAAGAAGTACCAGGACATCTATCCGCTTAACTTTGATAATGCCCCGGAGGCCATCTACTCCACCATCTATGACATGGTAATGGTGTGGGTGGAAGCCGGTGTGCGCACCTTCCGGGTGGATAATCCGCATACCAAGCCCGCACAGTTTTGGGCGTGGCTTATTGCCACGGTGCGCGCCAGCCACCCGGATGTCATCTTCTTAGCAGAAGCCTTTACCCGCGCGCCGCGCTTGTTCGGGCTGGCCAAGGCCGGGTTTAGTCAGTCCTATTCCTACTTCACCTGGCAGACCACCAAGGCGGAATTAACGCAGTTTGCTCAACTGCATGTCGAGCAGGCCGATATTTGCCGTCCCAACCTCTTTGTCAACACCCCGGACATCTTGCATGAGTCCCTCCAGCACGGTGGGCGCGCCATGTTCGCCATCCGCGCCGCCTTGGCCGCAACCCTGTCCCCGCTGTGGGGCGTCTATTCCGGCTTTGAGCTCTTTGAGCACCAGGCGGTAGCCCCCGGTAGTGAGGAGTACCTGGACTCTGAGAAGTACGAACTGCGCCCGCGGGATTTCGCTGCCGCGCTCAACGCCGGTGACTCCCTGGAGCCTTTCCTGACCCTGCTCAACCGGATTCGCCGGGATAACCCCGCGCTGCAGCAACTGCGTAATTTGCGTTTCCACCATGCTGATAATGAGCACGTTCTGGCCTATTCCAAGGCAGATCCCTCAAGCGGCAACGTGGTCTTGACTGTCATTAACCTGGATCCGCGTTATGCGCAAGAGGCTACGGTGCACGTAGACCTTGCCGCCATCGGACGCGAGCCTGGGCAGACCTTCACAGTCACCGACGCCATCACAGGGGCTACCTACACCTGGGGCGAGCGTAACTTTGTCCGCCTGGAGCCCCAGCGCGATGTGGCCCACATCTTTGTCTTGGACCCGGTAGTCCCTGAGCGCCGCCAGGCACTGGCCTGGCGGCAGGTAGACGACTACCGCCCCTAGGCCGGCTGGCTCCACCGGGCCAGCCGATCCCACCCAGGCACCCCCAACCCCCGTTCGCACAGCACAAGGTAGCGTTAACACCATGCACATCTCCCCCGCCGACCTCGACCGCCTCAACGCCTGCACCCACCACGCCCCGCATGATGTCTACGGCTGGCACCACGGGGTGGTGCGCACCCGCAAACCGGGCGCCGAGCTAGTAGAGCTCGTCACCGCCGCCGCAACAGTGCCCATGCAGCCCCAGGGCCACGACATCTGGGCCGCACCTTTGGACCAAGGGCAGGACTATCGTCTTCGCATCACCTACCCCGGCCAGCCACCGCGCGAGGTTGCCGATGGCTACCACTTCCTGCCCACCCTAGGGGAGATGGACCTCCACCTCATCGCCGAAGGCCGCCATGAACGCCTGTGGGAGGTCCTCGGCGCCAATCTACGCAGCTATGACACAGACTTAGGCACCGTAGAAGGCGTCTCGTTCGCCGTGTGGGCACCGAATGCCCGCGGCGTGGCTGTGGTGGGTGATTTCTGCGGCTGGAACCCCACCCAATACCCCCTGCGCAGCCTGGGCTCATCGGGGATCTGGGAGGTCTTTGTCCCGGGGATCGGCCCCGGGGAGCGCTACAAGTTTGCCATCCAGACCCAACACGCCGGGCGCATAGACAAAGCCGACCCCTTGGCCAAGGCCACCACCTGCCCGCCAGAGACTGACTCCGTGGTCGCCCATTCCACCTACCAGTGGCAAGACTCCCAGTGGCTCCAGGAGCGTACCGGAGCCTTAGACGTCCCGGTAAATATCTACGAGCTCCACATCGGTTCTTGGAAGCAGAATTGCACCTACAACCAGCTGCGTGAAGAGCTCATCCCCTACTTGCAGGAGCACCACTTCACCCATGTGGAGTTCCTGCCGGTGGCAGAACACCCCTTTGGGGGTTCTTGGGGCTACCAGGTATCTGGTTACTACGCCCCCACCGCACGTTGGGGAAGCCCGGATGAGCTCAAGGCGCTCATTGATGCCCTGCATAACGCGGGCATCGGCGTGATTGTGGACTGGGTTCCCGGCCACTTCCCCAAGGACCAATTTGCCCTGGGGCGCTTCGATGGCCAGGCGCTCTACGAGCACCCGGACCCGCGCCGCGGTGAACAGCCCGACTGGGGCACCTACGTGTTCAATTTCGGGCGCAATGAGGTCCGTAACTTCCTGGTGGCCAACGCCTTGTACTGGGCAGAAGAGTTCCACGTCGATGGCCTGCGGGTCGACGCCGTAGCCTCCATGCTCTACCTGGACTACTCCCGCCATGATTGGCTGCCCAACATCCACGGCGGGCGTGAACACCTCGAAGCCGTGCAGTTCCTGCAGGAGACTAATGCCACGGTGCACCGCACCCACCCCGGGGTGTGGACCATCGCGGAAGAATCCACCTCCTGGCCAGGGGTTACCGCCCCCACTTCTGAGGGCGGGCTGGGCTTTGACCTGAAGTGGAACATGGGGTGGATGAATGACACCCTCCAGTACTTCCACCGCGAACCCATCCACCGCAGCCACCACCACGGCGAGATTACGTTTTCTATGGTCTACGCCTACTCAGAGCGCTACGTGCTGCCCTTTAGCCATGATGAGGTAGTCCACGGCAAAGGCACCATCTGGTCGCGCCAGCCCGGCGATGACTGGAATATCGCCGCCGGCGTGCGTGCCCTCTACGCTTACATGTTCTCCCACCCCGGCAAGAACCTGCTATTCATGGGCCAAGAATTTGGACAAACCACCGAGTGGAATGAGTCCACCTCTGTGGACTGGGCCAATCTGGAGGGCTGGGGCGGCGAGTGGCACCGCGGCATCAAGCGCCTGGTACGCGACTTGGGCGCTGTCTACACCTCCACCCCAGCATTGTGGCAGCGTGACTTTGATGCTTCTGGTTTCCACTGGGTGCTTGCCGATGCCGCCTCCGCCAACGTCCTTGCCTACGAGCGCTACGGCGACGATGGTTCTGCCCTACTTGCCGTGGTCAACCTTTCCGGATCCTCCCACCTGGATTTTGCCCTTAACCCCACCCGCCCGGGCACGTGGGAGTTAGTGCTCAATACTGACGATGCCGTCTATGAAGGCGCCGGCAATGACCTGCCCCGCCACGTCCACTCCAACGAGCACGGCCTGCGCCTACACCTTCCAGCCAACTCCGTGCAGTGGTACGCCTACCGCGGCGAATAACTAGCCCTGGCCGGCGCGGCCGCCACCTGGCCGCGCCTTAACACCAACCAATCTCGATTTAATTGGTCTTAAACCGTAAGCGGACGGCCATAGTTAATATTTTCATTGGTCTTATCTCGAAAAGGTGCCAAAAGGTAGCGGCTTTCCCATGGGCAAGGGACCCTCCACAAGTAGAAACCATTGCCTATATATCCGTCTTCACGTTGTGCTGCTTCTGCTTCAGGCTGAGGACGTACAACACCTTTAAAACTCTCCGGAATTATGGCCCTGCGGCCAACTGGATCGGTCCACTGGAAATCATTATCCCAGCTTTCGTTGAAACTACAACCATCGAAATAAACGATTACTTCACCCGGTACGTTCGAAGACTGAGACGACCCTTCTAGCGGAATTTCTTCATACCAAATATCATGGTCAATCTTTTTCCCTTCATCGATCCAATCGAGAATTTCTTTCTCATCAAAACTAGCGCCCGCCAAAATCTGTAGTGCCGTACCGGGAGAGTCTATAAAGAAGCGTTTAACATAGGCGAGGTATATATGAGATGGGTACATTGATCTTGAATCTCCTCCGTTAATCGTTGCCAGGAATCTTACAGCCGACTCAATGCAATGGTACGCCTACTGCGGCGAATAACTAGCCCTGTCCGGCGCGGCCGCTACCTGACCGCGCCTTAACACCAACCATCAACAGCACCACGCCGTACATAGCCACGCTCGCCACGGAAAGCACATCGATCCAGCTGGAATCCCACCCACACAAAAGGGCCAACAAGAGCACAGCCGCGAAGCCGGTAGCGACTACTGCTACACCAAACACCCACCTTGCAGTGGTCTGTCGGCGCGCATAGAGCAATCCCCACGTGATGATCGGCAAGCCAATTATCGTGACCAAGGATCCTGGCACTTCCGAATCTCCTTCCGCTTACTCGTCTTCAGCACCTAGTGGCATACGGGATCAGCACCTATCGGCATGAGGGAACAGAGGACTAGGATTTCGAACCTCGCCCTCACTATAGGGAACAATGCCCTAAAAGTCTAGAGTGATGTCAGTCTCATTCAGTGCCGATTCCCGCAGCTGGGCACCCGGCCCGCTGAGGAATTAGTTCTGCGGCTCCAAGCGGGCGATGAGGTCACGCACCCGGGCGTCTAGATCGTCGCGCAATTGGTCCATGCGCTGCTCGCCCTCTACTCCCCGCGAAGAAGGATCTTCGATGTCCCAGCGCTCCACGTTATCCGGGGTGGTGTCGTAGTCCGCGCCACCGACGATGATGACGCGGTCGGCTTGGGCTGCCCAAGCGGCATCAACAGGCTCCGGGATCCCCTGGGACATATCCGCCCCACAGCGAGCCAGGGACTGAGCGGCTTCGGGGTTAACATCGCCAGGCTCCCCGACCTGATCGACCTGCACGCCCGCGGAGCGGATCTCCCACTCCGGGGCGTGCTTGGCGGCCAGGGCGGCGGCCATCTGGGACTTACCGCGATTGGTGTTACAGACAAAGAGTACGGAGGTCATGTCGTTGCATTCTACGCACACTGTCCTGCCTGCAGCAGCAAACCGTGCCTCTGCCAATGCTGCGCAGTGCTAGTAAAGGGCACTAGCCAGTTGCGTGCGCGCAGCCAGCACCCGGGGATCACCGGCATCGAAGAGCCCAAAGAGCTCAAGTAAGCGCTCGCGCACCAGGGCTTTATCGTCGCCTGCGGCAGCCTTCATGGACTCGATGAGGCGGGCGAAGGCCTTTTCCGGTACTCCGGCGACCACTTCGGCATCGGCGGCGGCCATCTGAGCCTGCGGCGAAGGATCCTGCTCTGCAGCTGCTAGCGGGTCCTCAATCCCGGAAATTCGCTGGAGCAAACGCGTGGTATCACGCGCCTGCTTAACCTCTGTGGCCTGGGGGTCATCGGCCAGAATCTGATCGTAGACGGCAATCGCGGCATCGAAGTCGCCAGCATTCAGTGCCTCTTCGGCCTGCGTCACGCGCGGGTCCAGCTCCTCTTCCGGCGCACCCGGCTGTGCGGCTTCCGCGTCCGGAATACCCGGTAGCTGCGAGCCAACCTGCTCCACCAAGGCAGCCAGCCACTGCTCCAAAGCTTCGCGCGGCTGACCACCCTCAAAGCTGGTCAAGGGTTGCCCATTGGCAACAGCCACCGTGGTGGGTAGGTTGCGCACGCCGAAGGCCTGGGCGAGCTGCGGGTGAGTATCGGCGTCAATGTAGCCCACGATAAAGCGCAGCCCACCAGCAGCGGCCAGCTGCTCAAAGTCGCTCTTTAGCTGCTCCGACTGCGGGGAGCGCGCCGTGCCAATCAGTACAATCACTGGCACTTGGGCACTGCGGCGAACCAGGGCGTCCTCAAAATTGCTGTCATCGACTGCGAAGAAGGGTGCCACCCCGCCATTGCCGGCGGTGCTGGTGGCGGGGGCATCGGCAGACGCACCACGGGCTTGGCTGTTGGCCTTGAGCTGGCCCAAGTCCAAGGCACCGCCTACAAAACGCTGTGGAATAGTCATGGGTGCTTAGACCTCCCCGTTTGCCAGGTGCTCTTCGACAGACTGGACCTTTTGGGTCAGCTGGCCGGTGACCCCTTCGCGAATATCGGCCTTAATCACCAAGGACGTGCGCGGGGAGACCGCCCGGACAGCATCCGTGGCTTCCTTGATCACCGCAAAGACCTCATCCCATTCCCCCTCAATGATGGTGAACATCGCATTCGTCTCATTAGGCAGACCCGAAGCACGCACCACCTTCACCGCTGCAGCAACAGCCGCGGACATTTCCGCTGAGGCGTCCGGCACAATGGTTGGGGCAACTGAAAACGCAACAATCATGCCGGACAGTCTACCCGGCTGCGCCAGAACCTAGCTGCTGGGCAGCGTCTATCCCTTTCATGTCCGGGGTTCGGCTTATGCTGGTGGGCATGATTACTGGTGCCTTGAAGAACAGCGTTGACCGCATCTGGGATACCTTTTGGTCTGGGGGTATTTCTAACCCGATTTCGGTGATCGAGCAGTTCACCTACCTGCTGTTCATCCGGGAGTTAGATACCCGTCAGGCTTATATTGATACCCGCCGCAACCTAGGCGACCCCACCGCCACCCAAGACATTTTTGATGCCTCCCAGCAGCACCTACGTTGGCGCAACCTGATTGAGGACGCCGACCTTTCCCGACGTAAAGCTACCATCACTGCAGAGGTCTTCCCGTTTATCAAAACCATGGGTGGGCATGGTTTCCAACAACACATGGCTAATGCCTCCTTCGACATTGAATCAGAAGCGACCTTAGGCCGGGTGATGGAACTTATCGACGCCCTAGAGTTCGCCAATAAAGACATCGCCGGCGATCTCTATGAATACATGCTGGACAAACTGTCTACCTCGGGAACCAATGGGCAGTTCCGTACCCCCAGCCACATCATCGAACTACTGGTAGCTTTGATGGCCCCAACCCCGTCCCTGCGCATTATTGACCCCGCCTGTGGCACCGCAGGGTTCCTCGTAGCGGCCAATGATTGGATTAAAACCCACCACCAGGACCAGTTGTTTGATAAACCCACCCGGGATACCTTCCTGGAGCAGGGGTTGACGGGGTTTGATTTTGATAAAACCATGGTGCGTATCGCGGCGATGAATATGTTCATGCATGGTTTTGACGAACCTGCCATCGCCTACCAAGATTCCCTCACCCATCTTGATGCCGAGCATTTTGGGGCCTATGACCTTATTTTGGCTAATCCCCCCTTTGCTGGAAGCCTGGATAAAGACGCCATCGACCCAGCACTCAAATCTGCCACCACGGCGAAGAAAACTGAGCTGTTATTCCTCCACCGTTTTCTGCAACTGCTCAAGCCTGGTGGGCGGGCAGCTGTGATTGTGCCTGAGGGTGTGCTGTTTGGTTCCACCAAGGCGCACAAAGTCTTGCGCCAACACTTAGTTGAGGACCAGCGCCTAGATGCAGTCATCAAACTACCCTCCGGGGTGTTCAAGCCTTACTCCGGGGTCTCGACTGCGATTGTGTGTTTTACCCGGACTGATTCTGGTGGCACGGACCAGGTGTGGTTTTATGATGTCACTGCTGATGGGTACTCGTTGGATGATAAGCGCACCCCGTTGCTAGAGGCCCGCCTGTTGGGCCCGGCACCGGTTTCGCATATTCAGGATCTTGATGACCCAGACCTTGCTGCTGACCCCCACCCGGTGACCCTGACTACGGAACAAGCAGCACTCAATAACCTGCCGGACGTGGTGGCCCGCTGGCATGAACGCACCACCACCGAACGGGACCGAGCACGCACCGAGTACTCGTTTACTGTGCCGAGGGAAGAGATCGCTGCTGCCGGGTATGACTTGTCGATGAACCGGTACAAAGAAATCATCCTGGAGGCCACCGAGACCCGCGACCCGCTAGAAATCATCGCCGAGATCGAAGCCCTCGACCACAACATCGCCGCCGGCCTGGCCAAACTGAAGACCATGCTCACGGAAGGCAAATAACCATGACCACCACACAGCACGACTGGCCCATGGTGAAGCTCGTGGACGTATGCGACATATCGATTGGAAAAACACCGTCACGAAAGAATCCGGCGTATTGGGGTTCCGGTCATCCCTGGTTGTCGATTAAGGACATGAACCAGGGCAGTGCACTTTCCAGCACTGCAGAGCAGATCACTGATCTCGCTGTCGAAGAGACTCGACCGCGGCTGTGTGACCCAGGTACCGTACTCTTTTCTTTTAAGCTCACCATCGGGAAAGTCGGCATATCAAAGATTCCCCTGTACACCAACGAGGCAATCGCGGCGCTTCTGCCCAAAGATAGAGCCTCCTTGTCCAATGGCTATCTGTTCCATGCAATGAGTCACTACGGTGCCAACCTCGAAGGTAGCCGAGCTGTGATGGGCCAAACCCTCAACAAGAAAACACTGGGGCAGGTTGAGTTCCCCCTCCCACCGCTGGAGGAACAACACCGCATCGCAAAAATCCTGAATGGGGTTGCAGCTGTGGAAGCTAAGGTCGCAGCGCAGAAGAACGTGCTCGCAGCTCTCCTTGGACCAGTGCTTGCTAGGGCTTCGCGTGGTGCAGATAAAAAGCGGCTCGAAGAAATCGCTAGGGTTGGTACTGGGGCAACGCCCAGCAGAAAGATCCCTGGAAATTTCACAGGCACTATACCTTGGGTGAAAACTACAGAGGTCAACGGCAGAGTCATTACTCATACGGAGGAACACATCAGCCAAGAAGCTTTGCAACATTCGAGCTGCAAATTGAATCGGATCGGATCCTCAATTGTTGCTATGTATGGTCAAGGAGCCACACGAGGCCGCGCGGGTATGTTGGTGATCGAAGCTGCTACCAATCAGGCCTGCGCGGTTGTATCCCCTCATCAACAAGCCGACGACTACTACGTATTCAAGTGCTTGGTGAATAGCTACGAGGACTTGCGTGGACTGGGACGTGGCGGTACACAACCAAACTTGAATTTATCGCTGGTCAAGAGCTTTGAAATACCATTTCCGCGGGCTGCGGATAGGTCGTGGGCAACTGAGATTTTGCAATGCGCCGATAGCATCGACAATCAATTGGACAGAACCCTTAAACTGATGAGCGAGCTGAAGAATGCCCTTGCCACCCGCGCGTTCCAAGGCGAGCTTTGATGCCCCGCGTGCAGGTGACGGTGCATTCCCGATGCGAACACGCTAGATTCCGCCCATGGGTGGGGAGAGCCTTGGGCGGCGGAAATGCGTCACGTTGCCGCGAGCGAAAGCGCGAGGCGCAGAGATTGCGACTTTCGGGCTCAAGCCCAATCGAGCGATCCCGTTCCAGGCCAGTGGTGCGGTGAGCTGTAAGACGAGGGAGGGAGAAGGGGCATCGGCAGGCTAAGGCCCCGCCGGAACGGGCCGGACTGCGTCAGGCTTAACCCCTTAGCCAAAGAAGATGGGGTCGTCAGTATTATCCAAGTAGTCGAGTATCGACTGAACATCCTGCGTTGGCGGGAAGTAATCGTACTCATGGAACTTGAGGTTCCGGTCACGCCAGTACAGGCTCCACAGACGAGTTGTCGCGGTATAACGCAGCCTGGCGATGGGAAAACGGGTTGGATCTCCTTCCCCATCCCAAGGCGGTCGGACTTCCACAATAGTGACGTGGCGATTAGTAACGTCCGCCTCCAACTTAACCTGATCCCACAGGTGCTCCGGGACCTTCTTCTTACACCAGCGCTTAATGCGCGCGACATCTAACTCAGAAATGGCCATGGCTGAAGTTTAGCGAGCCCGGAATGCTGATTTGAGCAGCCACCAGCAAGTGTCCAAGTCCTACTGACGCGACAGGAGTTTCGCCACGCCCAACATAATGGCGAAGCCCCCGAGGAAGGTGACAGTCCACAGCAAGCCGAACTCAAGCATCGCATAACCGAACTCCTTGGCGGAGTCCAGCGCAAAATAAGGCTTAGCAGACGTGACAGAAATGAGGAACGACATGCAGATTGCCATGGCGAAGATCGAAGAGGTCTTCATTGTTCTTACCTTTCGTTGATTGAGAACAAGGAACGATTGTTGGGAACAGCGGCGAGTGTAGCACAAATCACTAGAAAAGGCGGAGCTCGTTACTTTCAATACCGCGCAGATCTTGGTAGTCAAGCACAACACAGCGGATGCCGCGGTCCTCTGCGAGGGTGCGGGCCTGGGGCTTGATTTCCTGGGCGGCAAAGACTCCGGAGACGGGTTTGAGCAGTTCATCGCGATTGAGCAGCTCGAGGTAGCGGGACAATTGCTCCACGCCGTCAATCCCGCCACGGCGTTTGATCTCGACGGCGACGTGCTGGCCTGCGGCGTCGCGGGCCATGAGGTCGACTGGACCAATTGCGGTGGGGTATTCGCGGCGCACCAGGGTGTAGCCCTCCCCCAACGTGGTGATGTGCTCCGCCAATAGCGCCTGGAGGTGTGCCTCCACGCCATCTTTGACCAGGCCCGGGTCCTCGCCCAGAGCGACCTCGATGTCATGATGGACTTCGGTCAAAGTGATGCGCAGCTGCTCCCCTTTCGGGTTTTCCACCAGCCACAAGACCTCACCGGTGTCTTCGCCATCTAGGTCCGTAATGGCGGACTCGGTCAGCGTGCACGGGGGCGTCATCCAATTCAAAGGCTTATACGCGCGATCATCGGCGTGAATGGACACAGAGCCATCAGCTTTAACAAGCAAGAGTCGATTCGCGGACGGAAGGTGGGCATCCACACGGCCAACATAATCCACTGAGCACTGGGCGATGACTAAACGCATGTCCTCTACCCTAGCGGCAGGCTGGGGCATGGACCAAAGGGATTACTGGCGGCGCTTGCTGCGCTCCATGCGCTCGCGCAAGACCTTGGCGTCCGCGCGCTCCTGACGCCGCGACGGTGCAGACTCCACCCACGCCTGGAGGGCCATGGCGCCGCGCTGATCAAGAGCGAACTCAAAATGCCGATCCCCAGCGGCAATCTCCACAGCGTTAGTGGCATCGGGCATAAAAGAAGCCTCTTCGTCATCAAGGGTACGAGTACCAACAATTGAGACGTCGAGGCGCGGGATTTTCAGGTCAGGAGCAGGCCACAGCGAACGAAGCTTAAAGCACTCCATATGCTCCCCCGTATATCGCACAATGCCATGGCGCCAGCTGTAGCTATCCTTGGCGGGCAACTCGCGCACCAACACCTGGGCGCCGGAAGAGCGAAGTTTAACAAAGCGGACCGCGGCTAGCCCACCGGCAACCACAAGCACTGCGAGAGCAATCCAGAAGACCACCACTGCGGGGGAAATCACGCGCATGCCACCTTCTTCCTTGACCGACAGCGCCTCCCGCAAGAAACGCTGTTGACTGACCAATAAGACGTTACTTTAGCGCGCCAGGGGCAGACAATGCCAACGCAAGCGGGGGCATCGGCAAGCAAAGACAAAGCCGCGCCCCGCTGAACCTTTCCATCACAGCGATGGTTGAGGTTTGCGGGGCGCGGCGGAAGTCAGAGCAGGAAGGGCATGCTACTGCCCTCGGCCTCTCTTAGCCAAGCGGACCTTAGTCCTCCTTGGCGCGACGGATGGCACGCAGGCCAGCCTCGCCACGGGATGCCGTGAGGGCATCGGAAGAAGCAGCGTCCTGCTCAGCCTGGGCGGGATCGACCTCATCGGCCCACACTGCCCAGTCTGCAAGGACGGTGACCTTCTCCGCGGTCACAGAGAGGAAGCCACCCTGAACGGCAGCGACACGGCGCTCGCCATTAACCGGGCGGATGGACACAACGCCATTGTCAACCAATTGGCCGACCATGGGCTCGTGGCCAGGAAGCACGCCGATCTCACCCTCAGTGGTCTCGGCCCTGACGCCAGTGGCCCGACCGGACCACAGCATGCGCTCGACGGAAACCAGTTCCACGGTGATGTCAGCCATGTGCCACTCCCTACTTCTTCTCAGTCAGCTTCTTGTAGGCTGCCTCGACATCGTCCAAGCCACCCAGGCCGTTGAAGGCCTGCTCCGGGTAGTGGTCGAATTCGCCGTTGCAGATACGCTCGAAGGCATCAATGGTCTCGGTCAGCGGGACGTAGGAGCCCGGCAGGCCGGTGAACTTCTCCGCAACGAAGAAGTTCTGGCCCAGGAAGCGCTCGATACGACGTGCACGCTGCACGGTGATCTTGTCTTCCTCAGACAGCTCGTCCATACCCAGGATGGCGATGATGTCCTGCAGTTCCTTGTTCTTCTGCAGAATACCGATCACGCGCTGGGCGACCTCGTAGTGGCGCTCGCCAACAATCGACGGCTCGAGGATACGAGAAGTCGAGGTCAGCGGGTTCACTGCCGGGTAAATACCCTTGGAGGCAATACCACGGTCCAACTCGGTGGTGGCATCCAGGTGGGCGAAGGTGGTTGCCGGAGCCGGGTCGGTGTAGTCATCCGCAGGCACGTAGACGGCCTGCAGAGAGGTAATCGACTTGCCCTTGGTGGAGGTAATACGCTCCTGCAGCACACCCATCTCATCAGCCAAGGTCGGCTGGTAACCCACTGCGGAAGGCATACGGCCCAGCAGGGTGGAGACCTCAGAACCGGCCTGGGTGAAGCGGAAGATGTTGTCGATGAACAGCAGCACGTCCTGGTTCTGCACATCGCGGAAGTACTCCGCCATGGTCAGGCCGGACAGGGCCACGCGCATACGCACTCCTGGCGGCTCGTCCATCTGGCCGAACACTAGCGCCGTGTCCTGGAGAACGCCCATCTCTTCCATTTCTAGGAAGAGGTCGGTGCCCTCACGGGTACGCTCACCCACGCCGGCGAACACGGAAGTACCGGAGAACTCGCGAGCGATACGGGTAATCATTTCCTGGATAAGCACGGTCTTGCCCACGCCGGCGCCGCCGAACAGGCCGATCTTGCCGCCCTTAACGTACGGGGTCAACAGGTCGATGACCTTGATGCCGGTCTCCAGGATCTCGGTCTTGCCTTCCAGCTGGTCGAATGCCGGTGGCTCGCGGTGGATGCCCCACTGCTCGCCGTCACGGCCCAGGCCCGGCTGGTCCAGGCAGTCGCCCAGGGCATTGAAGACGTGGCCCTTGACCACATCGCCCACCGGCACCGAAATCGGCTTACCGGTGTCTACGACCTCGGCGCCACGGACGAGGCCGTCGGTCGGTGCCATGGACACAGTACGGACGAGGTTGTCACCGAGGTGCTGAGCGACCTCGAGGGTGACAGTCTTTGCAACAGCCTCCAGGCTGATCTCGACGTGCAGTGCGTTGTACAGTGCCGGCAGTGCGCCACGCGGGAACTCCACGTCGACGACCGGACCGATGACGCGCACAACACGACCGGCAACAGCCTGGTCCTGTGCATTCTGCTCTTGCAGAGCTGTAGTCATAATCTAGTCACTTTCTGCGCTGTCAGATAGCGCACCAGCGCCACCGACAATCTCTGTAATTTCCTGGGTAATCTGCGCCTGACGGGCCTGGTTAGCCACGCGGGAAAGGTCCTTGACCAATTCCGTTGCGTTGTCAGTTGCAGACTTCATTGCGTTACGGCGTGCAGCGGACTCGGCGGCAGAAGCCTCCAAGAACATCGCGAAGAGGGTCCGCGAGACATACTGCGGCAGCAAAGCTGCCATCAGCGTGTCTGCATCGGGCTCAAACTCAAAGTCTGCGCCAACCGGGCCCTCAGGGGACTCGGTGGCAGTCTCCGGCAAGTGCATATTCTCTTCGTGAACCACCGGTACTACCGGCAGTAGCTGCTGGACGCGAGCGTTTTGCACCAGCATCGACTCAAATTCCGTGTAAACCACGTGAACCTGGTCGAAGCCGCGCACGCTGCCGTCCACGCCTTCACGCGCCTTCGACTGGCCCTGCGAGCCCGCGAGGAAGCCGTCCACAATGTGGTGGCGTACATCGTGGGTTGCTTCCCAGGACGGATCCTGAGAAAAGCCAGTCCAGCTACCAGCGATGTCAGCTTCACGGAACTTGTAGAAGCCGACTCCCTTGTTGCCAGTGACGTAGCGGACAACCTCGAGGCCCTGGCCCTTGAGCCGGGCTTCAAGCTCAGCCGCCTTCTTGAAGACGTTGTTGTTGTAGCCGCCACACATGCCGCGGTCAGAAGTGACCACGAGGATGGCTGCTACACGAGCATCAGGGTTGTCGCGCAGCATCGGGTGGTCCAGCGAGCTGGCCGAGGCCAAACGCGACATCACCCGGCTCAACTCGGTGGCGTAAGGCTGCGACGCTTCCACGCGAGCCTGCGCCTTGGTGATGCGCGAGGTAGCAATGAGCTCCTGTGCCTTGGTGATCTTCTTGGTCGAGTTCACGGACCGGATACGGTCGCGCAATTCGCGAAGATTTGCCATGGTGTTCGCTCCTCCCTTCTTTCTTTAGACGGTGTTAAGTCTCTAGCGGTGTAAGGACTTTACTTGGCCGTCTTACGGGAGACGCTGAGCTCGGTCTTGTTGTGCTCGGACTCCGCCAAAGCCTCTACCGGAGCCTCAGAGCCAATGTTGTGGCCCTCAGAGGTGCGGAAGGTCGGAGTGAAGTCCTGTGCTGCAGCAAGCAGTGCTTCCTTGGACTCATCAGACAGAGCCTGACCGCCAGCGATCTGCTCGAAGACCTGCGGCGCGTTTGCGCGCAGGTGCTCCTGCAGGTCGGTTTCAAAGCGGCGTACGTCCTCAACCGGAACGACGTCGAAGACGCCTTCGTCGGCCAGGAAGATGGACACCATCTGGTATTCCACCGGCTGCGGGGAGGACTCTGCCTGCTTGAGCAGCTCCACCAGGCGAGCACCGCGGTCCAGCTGAGCCTTGGAAGCGGCATCCAGGTCGGACGCGAAGGCGGCGAAGGCCTGCAGGTCACGGTAGGAAGCCAGGTCCAGACGCAGGTTACCGGCGACCTTCTTCATACCCTTAGTCTGTGCAGCGCCACCCACACGGGAGACGGACACACCGACGTTAATAGCCGGACGCACACCCTGGTTGAACAGGTCGGACTCCAGGAAGACCTGGCCGTCGGTAATGGAGATGACGTTGGTGGGGATAAAGGCAGACACGTCGTTTGCCTTGGTCTCGATGATCGGCAGGGCCGTCATGGAGCCAGCACCCATGTCGTCGGAAAGCTTTGCAGCACGCTCCAGCAGACGGGAGTGCAGGTAGAAGACATCGCCCGGGTAGGCCTCGCGTCCCGGCGGACGACGCAGCAACAGGGAGATAGCACGGTAGGCCTCTGCCTGCTTGGTCAGGTCATCGTAGATAACCAGGACGTGGTTGCCCTGGTACATCCAGTGCTGGCCCAGGGCGGCACCGGAGAACGGTGCCAGCCACTTGAAGCCTGCGGAGTCAGAAGCCGGAGCGGCCACGATGGTGGTGTACTCCAGTGCGCCGTGCTCTTCCAGGGTGCGGCGAACACCGGCGATGGTGGAGCCCTTCTGGCCGATGGCGACGTAGATGCAGCGGACCTGCTTATTCTTGTCGCCAGACTCCCAGTTGGCCTTCTGGTTCAGGATGGTATCAATGCAGACTGCGGTCTTACCGGTCTTGCGGTCACCAATGATCAGCTGGCGCTGACCACGGCCGATCGGGGTCATTGCGTCGATAGCCTTGATACCGGTCTGCATGGGCTCTTCCACCGGCTGGCGCTGGAGAACGGAAGGTGCCTGCAGTTCGAGGACGCGGTCCTCTTCCTTGGCAATCGGGCCCAGGCCGTCAATCGGCTGGCCCAAGGGGTTGATAACGCGGCCGAGGAATTCCTCGCCCACGGGGATGGAGAGAACCTCACCGGTCCTCTTAACCTCGTCGCCCTCCTTGAGGGTCTCAAAGTTACCCAGGACCACAACACCGATGGAATTGGTGTCGAGGTTCTGCGCGACGCCGATGACGCCGCCCGGGAACTCGAGAAGTTCGTTAGCCATTACGGAAGGCAGGCCAGAGACCTGTGCAATACCGTCGGCTGCAGAGATAACCACGCCGGTCTCCTCACGGGAGGCCTCCGCGGAGTAGCTCGAGGTGTAGTTCGCAATCGCGCTACGGATCTCATCAGAGGAGATCGTCAGCTCCGCCATGTTGTTCCTACTCTCGTAAATGTTTATGTGCTTGAAAAGTAAAGTCGCTTGCTACTTCGACAGTGCGGTACGTAATCGTGCGATCTTGCCCGCGGTCGAACCGTCAATAACTTCGTCGCCGACGCGAATAACCATGCCACCAAGCAGGCTGGAATCAACCTCAGAGTGGATGGACATTGCGCGACCGTAAATCGTGCCCAGCTTCTCAGCAAGCACGGCCTGCTGGCCCTCGTTCATCTGCCCCGCGGTGGTCACAAACGCAATCTCGCGTCCCTGCAGCTGCGCTGCAGTAGATGCCAGGCTGGCAATATCGACCACTGGGTTGCGCTCCGGGCGAGCAATCGTCTGCAGCGCCAGAGCTTCAGTGAACATGGTGACCTTGCCGTAGAGCACATTAGCCAACAGGTTGCGCTTGCGTGCGGATTCGGCGTTGCGGTCGGTGAGCAACTGAGTCAAATGGCTCTCGCGGTCCAAAATGCGCGACAGACGGAAAAGCTCGTCTTCGACTTGACCCAGCTGTCCCTGTGCCTCGGCACCGCGCAGCAGTGCGCGGCGGCCCAGAAATACCAGTGCATTGACAATATCGCGCGTGCTGGACCACTGCTGGCCGGCTACTTCTTCCAGCAGGCGGGCTGCCGGAATGGACAGCTTAGAGCCGAAGAGCTCCTTGACCAGTGCCTTGCGTGCGGAGGGTGCAGAGCCATTATCGGCCAGTGCTACCCGCAGCTCGCGGTCTGCATCGAGTACTTCGACTACCTCAAAAAGGTCCAGGCCGGTGCGTGCGGAGTCAGCAACTGCGTCGCCACCTTCCAAGAGCTGATCCAGGAAAGTGTTCGCATGTGCCAGTGCTTCGCGGCTAGCTGCCTTCATGAGTGCCTACTTTCCGGCCGGTGCCACGTGGTCGAGCTCGGACAGGAAGTTATCGATGGTAGAAGACTGCTTGGTGGACTCGGACAGTTCGCCACCCAGCAGCTTTTCTGCCAGGTTGATCGAGTTCTTTCCGATGTCTGCGCGCAGTTCGTTCACGACCTGTGCACGGGAAGCCTCCAGCTGCTTTTCGCCAGCGGCGACAATGCGACGGGACTCTTCCTCAGCCTGTGCCTTAGCTTCAGCTTCGATCTGCTTGCCGCGCTCGCGGGCCTGCTCACGGATCTCAGCGGCCTCCGCACGGGCTTCGGCAAGCTGTGCGTTGTACTTCTCAAGAGCAGCCTTTGCTTCAGCCTGCTGGGCCTCAGCGTGCTTGATGCCGCCCTCAATCCGGTCTTCGCGCTCCTGCAACATCTTCTTGTACGCCGGCAGAACTACCATGGCGAAGACAACGAGGATGATGGCGAACGGAATGAGAGACCAGACGATGTCGTATGCCTTGGGCAGGAGGATCGAGTTGCCGCCCTCGAGCGGCAGGGTCTCGTGTCCCCCCTCCGCAAGGTAAAAAATGACGTTGTTCATGGGTCTCCAGTCTGTAAAAGGTCGGATTACTTACGTAAAGCGCGCTTTATTAGAACAGGAAGCCGGCGACCAGGCCGATCAGGGCCAGGGCCTCGACGAAGGCGATACCCAGGAACATGGTGGTGCGCAGCTGGCCAGCCATCTCCGGCTGACGAGCCATGCCCTCAACGGTCTTGCCGACCAGGATGCCGATACCCAGGCCCGGGCCGATGGTGGCGATGCCGTAGCCGAGTGCGCCGAGGCCGGTGATGGTGGACTCGGAAGCTGCCTGCGCCAGGATGATCTCGTTCATGTGAAAGTCTTTCCCTTTCGAATGTTTCCCCGCCGGCGCCTTACCGGCGGGGGCGGTGTGTGGTTTGATGAGTGGGTTATTTAGTTGGCCGCGTAGTTCGCGATGTTGTTAGTGCGAGTCTGCGTGCAACGACAACTCGATGTACACCGCCGTGAGCAGAGCAAAAATGTATGCCTGCAGGAAGATGACGATGATCTCGTAAATCGTAAACAGAACCGCAGCTGCCAGCGTCAGGCCACCGACCGCAGTCCATGCATTTAACTGGAAGACGAAGAAGTTCGTCGCAGAGTAGAGCAGGACCAAGATGATGTGGCCGGCCAGGAAGTTCGCCATCAGACGAAGAGCCAGGGTGACCGGACGCAGGATGAACGTCGAGAAGAACTCGATGGGCACAACCAGCAAGTGCAGAGCCGGCGGCAGGTTAGGGATAACCACCGAGGACTTGATGTACTTGCCAAAGCCGTAACGCTTAGAACCGGCGTAAATCATGGAGATGTACGCGACAGCTGCCAAGACGATAGGCATACCAATGCGGGCGTTTGGAGAGATATTCAGGCCCGGCACGATAGTGGTGACGTTCCAGAATAAGACCGAGAAGAAGATGGCGGCGATGATCGGAAGGAACCGGCGCCCCTCCTTCTTACCCAAGATGTCTTCGGCGATGTGGATACGCACGAAGTCAATGGCGTGTTCAGCGACGTTCTGCAGACCCTTCGGCACCAGCTTGGGGTTGCGGAAGGCGACAACAAAAAGGACCACAAGCACAGCCGCCATGAGTAGGCGGACGAGCATGATGCGGTCCAGTGCGAACCACCCGTTCGCGAAATCCGCGAACAGTTGGTGGCCGTAGTATTCACCCGGGAAAAATTCTGGATCCAGTTCGGGCGCGTGGAAGCCGCCCTTCATGGCCAATGTTGTAACGCTCAGCGTTCTCTCCCGTGTTCGGGCCGTATGACTTGTCGAAGGCCATACGGTGCGATGGACGTCTCAAACTCTCTGCCACAGCTACAGACTCCGTCGCACATCAGGAAGCCATGGCAGGGATTCACCGCTACGAAATGAGCGTCTTGGGCGGGGCTGCTCAAGCTGGTTCTCACTTCGCGGTAACCCAACGCGAAATAATAGCACCCCAACAGCCATTTTTAAGCTTTACTGTTGCCCCCAAACGGCCCCCTGCACCGCAACCAACTACCCCACCCCTTCACCACGTCCATGACCTGCGAAAAGTCTACTCGTGGTTTTAGTCACAACCTGCGGTTTAGGGGATTAACGGGGGTAGATTCGCGCACAGATTTTCCACCGGTTTCCGGTCGCAAATCGGCGCCCAGCCAGGGCGCAACTTCCCCACCCGGCAAGGAGAAAATCTCCCGCAGCCGGCGTCCTAGCCGCCCACTTGGACTACGCAGACACGTACGTGACGCGGGAGGTGATTATCCCCCAGACTTCGGTACCCAGCGTGGCCACCATGGCCAGCACCACGGTAATAAACAGCGCCCAAGTGTCGTAGAAGTCCAGCCCGCGGACCACCATGAGCACCACAATCAAGACCATCAGCTTGACTAGCCAGCCTCCGAGCATCACCGCCATGGTGGTGGCCGGGGTGGAGCGTGCGGTGACCAGTGCCATGACCGCGGTCAGCAACACAAATCCCCCACCAATACCTGCCCCAATCAGCACCCCCCAGATTCCCGGAAGGCCGCGCACCCCGCCCCACACAGCCAACGAGGCAATGGTGATGGCAAGTAGCGCCGCCCCACCCAGACGAACCGCGCGGACCAGCGGACGACGGTGGTCATCGAAGTCGCTACCGGCGGTGCTGGCTGGCGTGGACTGAGGTTGAGACGTGGATGCAGAAGTGTTGTTCACAGCGTGACAGCCTACCGCATGGCATCCGGATGGCGCGGCCAGCGCAGCGAGTGCGGCTGCTACAGCCAGCGCAACCAACGCAGCTAGTGCGGCTCCGTACTAGCCACCACCCTGGTGGGCAAAGGGGTCCGCCCGATTTTGCCTTGGCGCAGTGGAATGAGCGTCATCACAAAGGCAGCCACCAGCGCCACAGCACTAAACGCCACCGCCACCCGCGTGGGCACAATGGAAAAACTCACGGCACCAAATGCCACCGCGCTGACCCACAAGTACAGCACCAACACCGTGCGCCGGTGCGTGTGCCCCAGGGAAAGCAGGCGGTGGTGAATATGGAGCTTGTCTGCAGCGAAGGGCGAGCGCCCCTGAGACACGCGGCGCACCACGGCCCACACTAAGTCCAGCACAGGCACAAAAACCGCCGCAGCCACCACGATAAACGGCGACATCAGGGCTACCATATCCACGCCGCCATAAAGCGACATGTTGATCTTGCCGGAGGCAGAGGTAGACGCCGCCGCCAGCAGCAGGCCGATGAGCATGGCACCGGAGTCCCCCATGAAGATCCGCGAGGGCTCAAAGTTGTGCGGCAAAAACCCCGCGCAGATTCCCACCAACGCCGCAGCAATAATTGCGGGAGGGTATGCCGATACCGCGCCGCCTTGATCATGGAGAACCGTCAAGGAGAACACCAAAATGGCCCCGCCGGCGATCATCCCCAGCCCGGCAGCCAGACCATCCAAGCCATCAACAAAGTTCATGGCGTTAATCAGCAGCACGGTAATAAAACCAGTCAAGATTGCAGACTGGAATTGGTCCAGAATGACTGTGGTGCCGTCCCCAAAGGGAACAAAAAGCAACGTCCACGTCAGCCCCAGGGCGGTCATAATCCCGGCAGCAGCTAACTGGCCCACCAGCTTCAACAAGGCAGAAAGCTCCAGCAGATCATCAATCACGCCCACCAACACAATGGCCAAGGCGGACCACACCACCGCGTTCATCTCCGGGGTCACCGGCAAAAACCCCCGCGTAAGCGCGGGCAGCTGAGTGGCCAAAAACACCGCAGCCAAAAATCCACAAAACATCGCCAGCCCGCCCACGCTCGGAGTGGGCTGCGAGTGCGCGTCACGGCTGCGAATCTCTGCAATCCGGCCACTGCGTACCACCGCGGAGCGCACCGCGCCTGTGGTCAGGTAAGTAATAGCAGCCGCGACCAAGATAATCAGGCCTAGCTCGCGCAGCGGGACCCCGGCACCAGTCATCACAATGCCTGCTCGCTCTTAAGGGCGGGTGCGCAGCGTGTGCGCATCCCCGCCAATGACAGCACTGATGTCCTCAGCGCTTAGCGCCCCTTCACGCAGAAGGTACGGCCGGGACTGGGACAAGTCGATGATCGTCGACGGCTGGCCCACCTCAGCCACCCCGCCGTCCAGGTACACGGCCACTGCGGTGCTCAACTGTGCCTTGGCCTCCAGCGCCGTAGTCGCCGGGGGTTGGCCGGAGATATTCGCCGAGGACACCGCCATGGGCCCGACCTCGCGCAACAGCTCAATGGCCACCGGGTGCGCCGGCATCCGCAGCATCACGGTGCCGCGCGTATCCCCCAGATTCCAAGGCAATGACGGCGCCTGCTGCACCACAATTGACAGCCCGCCTGGCCAAAATGCCTCCACCAGTAACTGCATGGTCTCCGAAGCCGTGGCCACCAGCCCCTTGTACGTATCCCAGGAGCCCACCAGTACCGGCACGGGCATATCCGGCCCGCGCTGCTTGGTGGCCAACAGTGAGGCCACCGCCTGGTTGTCGAAGGCGTCGCAGCCCAGGCCATAAAGTGTATCCGTCGGCACAACCACCAGGCGGCCGCTGCGCACGGCGCGGGCTGCCTGTTCAATACCTTCCGCGCGGGTGTCCTCCCGCGCACAATCAAAGATCTGTGAGTCCATCACCCTTGTTACCTTTCGACTTTCCTACCCTACCCCGCGCCGACTGCCCGGCGAAGCACCGCTAGGCTCAGCGCCGCACCGCCGTGACAAAGCGCTCGCGCCCAGTTAAGTCCTTAAGCTTGCCGATGCCCCCAAAACTCCCGCTGGCAGCCAACTGCGCGCAGACCAGGTCCGCTGTGGCATCATCATGCTCTATTCCCACCTGCCCACCTGGGGCCAGCAGGCGCTCTAGCGTGGGCACCAGCTTGCGAATGACCTCCATGCCATCTGCTCCACCAAAGACCGCCATGTCCGGATCTGCGTAGACCTCCGGTTGCAAATCCTCACTGCGCGGCACATAGGGCGGGTTGGTGACAATCAGGTCTACCGTGCCGTCCAGCTCAGCCAAGGTCGCGGCCGCGCAGGCATCGCCTGCCAGCAACTCCACCCCAGCACCCGCCAGGTTACTGCGGGCATAGGCTAAGGCGGTATCGGCAAGCTCAACTGCCCACACCTGCGCCGCGGGCACATAGTGGGCCACATAGGCAGCCAGCGCGCCAGAGCCGGTGCACAAATCCACCACCCGCGGAGCAGTAACCTCAGCCAACTGGCGCACCGCCCAGTCCGCCAGCACCTCCGTCTCCGGGCGCGGAATGAACACCCCCGGCCCCACCGCCAACTCCAGGGGACCAAACCAGGCCACGCCCAAGATGTGCTGCAGTGGCTCCCGAGCCTCCCGCCGGGAAACCAAGGCCTCAAAGGCAACCTCAAAGCCGGGAATAGGCTCCTGGTCCAAGGGGATGTCCATGTGTCCGGTGTGGATCAGGTGCGCGCACAGAATCCGCGCGTCCCACTCGGGCGAGGCCACCCCAGCATGCTGGAGGCGCCCCGCGGCAACGCGAAGCGCCTGTCCATATGATTGATAAGCCATAGGCTTCCAGCTTAAGCCCTAGCCTTCGGCCTCCATGCGCTCGGCGCGCTCCTGGGCCTGCAAAGCCGCAATCAAATCCTGCAAATCACCATTGAGCACAGAGTCCAAGTTATTGGCCTTATACCCAATGCGGTGGTCTGTAATACGATTCTCCGGCCAGTTATAGGTGCGAATACGCTCCGAACGGTCCATGGTGCGCACCTGGGAGGCGCGCTGCTCGCCAGCCTCGGCCTCGCGGGCCTCGCGCTCCATCTGATCCAGACGGGCCTGCAGCACCTGCAGCGCGCGGGCCTTGTTCTGGATCTGGGAACGCTCCTTCTGGCAGGTCACCACCAGTCCGGTGGGCAGGTGGGTAATGCGCACCGCGGAGTCCGTGGTGTTCACCCCCTGGCCGCCCTTGCCGGAGGAACGGTAGACATCCACGCGGATGTCCTTCTCGTCGATATTGACCGACTCCACCTCGTCCGGCTCCGGGTAGACCAACACACCGGCCGCGGAGGTCTGAATGCGCCCCTGGGACTCAGTCACGGGCACGCGCTGCACGCGGTGCACGCCGCCTTCAAACTTAAACACCGACCACGCACCGTCGCGCGAGGGGGTCTTGGACTTGAAGGAAATGGACATGTCCTTCACACCGCCCAAGTCGGACTCGTTAAGACCTAAGACCTCCCAGGCAAACCCAGCCTTGTCCGCGTAGCGCTCATACATGCGCGCCAAGTCCCCGGCAAACAGCGCGGCCTCTTCGCCGCCTGCACCGGCCTTGATCTCCATGATGATGTCCTCAGAGTCATGCTCATCACGCGGAGCGAGCAAGTCCGCAAGCTTTTCTTCCAGGTCCAACACATGCGGGCCTAGGCGATCGACTTCCGCCTGAAACTCGTGGTCCTCATAAGCCATTTCCTTCGCGTCTGCTAGGTCCGTGCGGGCCTGCGTGAGCTCCTCATGCACCGCCACGATGGGGCGCAGCTCCGCATAACGCTTGGACAATTTGCGAAACAGCGTCTGGTCCCCGGCAACCTCCGGGTCCGCCATCTGCATCTCAATGCCCTGGTACTCAGAGACAATGTCATCGACCAGAGATACCTGGCTAGCCATTAGGAGTAATCCTCCTCGTTACCCGTAGCCGCCATGGGCGCGGAGCTGGCAATCTGCATGAGGAACTCGCCATTAGACCGCGTCTTCTTCAGCTGCTTGAGCAGCAACTCAATAGCGGAATACGAATCCAAGCCAGACAGAATGCGCCGCAGCTTAGTCATAATGCGGGCTTCCTCAGCCACCATCAGCAGCTCATCCTTACGAGTGCCCGAAGGATTGACGTCAACGGCCGGGAAGATCCGCCGCTCAGAAATGCCGCGGTCCAGCTTCAGCTCCGCGTTACCGGTGCCCTTGAATTCCTCGAAGATCACCGTGTCACCCGTAGAGCCGGTCTCCACCATGGCGGTGGCAATGATGGTCAGGGAACCGCCGTTTTCGATGTTGCGGGCAGCGCCCAGGAAGCGCTTTGGCGGATAGAGCGCGTTGGAATCCACACCACCGGACAGTATACGACCAGAGGCCGGGGAGGAGTTGTTGTAGGCGCGGCCCAAGCGGGTAATCGAGTCCAGCAGCACCACCACGTCTTCGCCCTGCTCCACCAAACGCTTAGCGCGCTCAATAGCCAGCTCTGCAACCCGGGTGTGCTCTGATGGTGGGCGGTCAAAGGTCGAGGAAATGACCTCGCCGCGCACAGAGCGCTGCATATCGGTGACTTCCTCCGGGCGCTCATCCACCAGCACCACCATCAGGTAGCACTCGGGGTTATTGGTTGCAATCGCATTGGCGATGTTTTGCAAGATGGTCGTCTTACCCGCCTTGGGCGGGGAGACGATCAGCGCACGCTGGCCCTTACCGATGGGCATGACCAAGTCAATCACGCGCGTGGTCAGGTTCTTCTGCTCCGTTTCCAGGCGCAGGCGCTGGTTTGGGTACAACGGAGTCAGCTTAGAAAACGCTGGCCGGTCCCGGGCCTCTGCCGGGGTCAGGCCATTGACGCTATCGACGTGCAGCAGCTGATTGTAGCGGCGGCGGTTGCGCCCATTGCCGTGGGTGTAATTGGCACCACCGGCCTTGACCTTGCCCACCAGGGCGTCACCCGGGCGCAGGCCCAAACGGCGCACCAAATTGCCATTGACAAAGACGTCCGAAGTACCTGGGCGGTAGCCGGTGGTGCGCAAGAAAGCGACATTGTTGTCCACCACGTCCAAAATGCCGGCCACCTGCTGGAGGTCATCACCTTCGCGCACCTGGTTATCGCGCCCACCGGCGTTGTTGCCCTGGTTAGCGTTCTGGTAATTGCCACCCTGTGCCTCACGCTGCTGGTTGCGGCGGTTGTTGCGGCGCCCCCGGCGGCCGCGGCGGCTGTTGCCGTCCTCTTCATCATCACCAAAGCGACGGTTGTCTGCCCCGGATTCCTCACGGTTATCTTGGCGGCTGTCCTGACGCAGCGGCGGGCGGCCCCGGCGGGAGCGGTTAGCGGAGTTCGCACCGCGCACCTCGCGGCCCTCCCGGTTGTCCTCCTGCTCCCCCTGGCCCGGCTGGCCAGCAGACCCAGCGGCAGACTGGGCGGAGTCACCTGCGGAGGAATCGGCAGACTGGGCAAAGCCCTCCTGGTCCCGGCGCGGACGGCCACGGCCCCGGCGCGCCTGGCTGCGAGTGCGGCCCTCGAGCTGGCGCCCACCGCGAGAGTCCTGACTATTCTCCCCTGCAGTAGCCTGTGCGTTAGTGGCCTCTGCCGTGGTGTGTGCAGCGGACTCGGTGGGGCGTGGTGCTGCCACACGCTCGGTGGCGTTCTCATTGGCCTTCAAGGTTGCGCGGCGCTTATCCCGCTCAGGCACCCGGCCGGTACGCAGGGCTTCCTGCAGCTCCCCCTTGCGCAGAGTGGAAATGCCCTTCATTCCCCGCTCTGCGGCTAATGCGCGCAATTCCGGCAGCTTCATGCCTGAATAATCTTGTGCGGCGTTGTCCGTTTGACTCACGGATGTCCTTTCGTTGTTCCCCGGGTAGCGCTGCGCCCGCCCGCGGCGGGGCCGGTACGGGGCCCTGACAAGTCTCTACAAAGTATGGGTGCGCAATTGATGTACGCATAAACGGACCGTGGGGGCTAGCGGCGACGACCTTGTGAGGTCCACCTTGGCCCCGCTGGAACCAGTGTCACGCTGACGCTTTGCTATGCAGACGCTGTGTAAGCGACCTATAAACTCTGTGCCAACCTCGCGGCGCCTGCGGTGCACAATGCGTTTCCCGCAAGCGGCGCGGAGTAGTAAACGTGACGGCGATTGCAATGCTGCGCGATAGTTCGCTGGCCCCTTCCCCAACCGCGGGGTGCACCCGCGAGGAAATTATTTGTGCGGCCTAACGCCCGCGCGCAATCGTGACCCCAGTATAAACCACCTTCCTGGCACTGTCATAGTGTGCCCCACTCTGGCAGGGTTGGCACAGGTTTTGGCTAAGGTTAGGGGCATGCTTTCCACAATGCAGGACATTCCTTTGAATATCTCTCGCATCCTGGAGTACGGCTCCAGCGTGCACGGGGAAACCCGCGTGACTACCTGGCATGGGGATTCCCAAGTGGAAGACCCCCAGGAGCTGTCCACTTTTGCCGGGGTAGGCGCGCGGGCTGCCGCGTGGGCGCATGCCCTGCATGAGGATTTGGGCGTTACAGGGGATGAGCGGGTGGCAACGCTGCTCTACAACTGTGCTGAGCATCTGGAGGTGATGTTTGGCACGTGCTGTAAGGGAGCGGTGTTTACTCCGCTAAACAAGCAGCTGATGAATGACCAGATCCGCCACATTATCAACCACTCACAGGCGCAGGTCATTGTGGCAGATCCGCGCTTAGCCACCCAGTTGGGCGCCATTTTGGTGGGCGCGCCGGAAGTGAAATCGGTGGTATTTACCGGCACTGGTCCGTTGGCGCAGTGCCGTGCAGCTATGCCCACTGGGGTGGCTACGTATTCCTATGAAGAACTCCTTGACGGCAAGTCCACCGTGTTTGCCTGGCCAGAGTTGGACGAGCGCACCGCGGCAGCACTGTGTTATTCCACCGGCACTACCGGCGCGCCGAAGGGTGTGGTCTATTCGCACCGCTCAATTTATCTGGAGGCCATGCAGCTGCGTTCTACGGATTCGCTGTCGGTTACCCACGGCGAGACCTTTTTGTGCTGCATCCCCATCTATCACGTGTTGTCCTGGGGTGTGCCTTTTGCCGCATTTATGACAGGAACTCCCCTGGTATTGCCGGACTCTGATGTCTCTGCGCCCACGTTGGCAAAGATGATTGCCTCCACGCACCCACGTGTGGCTCACGGCGTGCCGACGATTTGGATCCAGCTTTTTGTCCACTATCTGAAGAACCCCCCGGAGCGCATGTCCCTGACGGAGATTTTTGCCGGTGGCTCACCGGTTCCCCCACAGCTGATCAAGGTGTGGGAGGAGCGCTACGGCGTAGACATTATTCACGTCTGGGGGATGGCGGAGACCTCCACGGTGGGCTCCGTTTCTCGCCCACCGCAGGGCGCTAGTGGCGATGCCCGCTGGGCATATCGCATCTCCCAAGGTCGTATCCCGGCCTCCCTGCAATACCGGGTGGTCAATGACGGCCAGGTGGTGCCCAAAACAGACCGCAACTCCGGGGAAATCCAGGTGCGCGGCAATCTGGTCACCGCGTCCTATTATGACTCCCCCACGGCTGCCCCTGGGGGCGGTGCCAGCGAATTTCGTGGCAAGCCCGTAGAAAACGCCGCCGCGAAGTTTACGGCCGATGGTTGGCTGCGTACTGGCGATGTTGGCTCAGTTACCGAAGATGGCTTCCTCACCGTCGAAGACCGTGCGCGGGATGTAATCCGCTCCGGCGGCGAGTGGATCTATTCCGTACAGCTGGAGAATCTGATCATGAGCGCCGATGAGGTGGTCGAGGCCGCCGTCATTGGCTATCCCGATAAGAAGTGGGGCGAGCGCCCCCTGGCGGTGACTGTCTTAACCCCAGAGACCAGCCCCACCATTGAAACTGCCGAGGCCCTGCGTGAGCGCCTTGCTCAAGAACTACCCCGGTGGATGCTGCCGGAGTACTGGGCCTTTACAAAGAGCATTGATAAGACCTCCGTGGGCAAGTTTGATAAGAAGGACCTGCGCATTCACCTAGCCGAGGGGGACTTCAACATCATTCGCTTAGAAGGCCCCGGGCAGCGATACCGGGAAGAATACGACGATTTCGAGTCCGAGGAATACTAGGCAGTACTGGCAAACACCGGCCAGCACTGGGCAGCACTGGGCAGCACTGGGCAGCGCCAGGCTGCGCCCTACCCCGGCACCGGAATTTACCCCATAACTTCCGTGTTAAATTGGGTAGGTAGTCGTCTACAGTAGGAGCCCTATGACACCGCCTTTGGATACGCCGTCGACTGCACTGCCGCTACCGCACCCACTAGTGCGCTCGCAGCCCGCGGCGCCGCCCTCAGCGCAGCCCGCGGCGCCACCCAAACAAACACCCCAAACGCTCATCGACCGCTACGGCCGGGTGGCCAAGGACTTGCGGGTGTCACTGACTGACCGCTGCAATCTGCGCTGTACCTATTGCATGCCAGCCGAAGGCCTAGAGTGGATCCCTACTCCACAAACACTGACAGATGCCGAAACCATCCGGCTCATTGCCCTAGGCGTAAACCAGCTGGGCATTGAACAGGTCCGTTTTACCGGTGGGGAGCCGCTGCTGCGCAAGTCCTTAGAAGACATCATCGCCGCGACCAAAGACCTGCGTACCGCGGCTGGTACTGCCCCCACGGTGGCGCTGACCACCAATGGCTTGGGACTCGACCGGCGAGCTGCTGGACTCAAAGCCGCCGGCCTGGACCGCGTCAATATCTCCCTGGACACCCTGGACAGGGAGCTCTACGCGCGACTGACTCGCCGCGACCGCTTACCCGGAGTCCTCGCGGCCATCGATGCCGCCCTGGAGGCAAACTTCTCCCCGGTAAAAATCAATGCCGTCATCATGCCCGGGGTTAACGAGGATTCTATTCTGCCCCTGGCTCATTTTGCTTTGTCACGCGGTGCCCAGCTGCGCTTCATTGAGCAGATGCCGCTGGGTCCGCGCTCACAGTGGCGCCGCGAGCAGATGGTTACCGCCGATGACATCCTGGCCACCTTGGCCAAAGACTTTGCGCTCACCCCGGCTACCCAGCCACGTGGTTCCGCCCCCGCCGCACTGTGGGAGGCCACCCCACGCACAGCGTCCGCCACCCCAGCCGGGCAGCTGGGCGTGATTGCCTCGGTGTCCTATTCTTTTTGTGGCGACTGCGATCGCACCCGCCTGACCACCGATGGCGCCGTGCGCAATTGCCTCTTTGGCAATTCGGAGACCTCCCTGCGCGACCTCATGCGCGCCGGCGCCAGTGACGCCGAACTAGCACAAGCCTGGGCCGGGGAGATGTGGCGTAAACTTCCCGGCCATGGCGTCAATGATGAAGGATTCCTCCAGCCCGACCGCCCCATGTCCGCCATCGGCGGCTAGTCCCACCCACACCCCAAGGCACCATCATGTCCCATTCTTCCGGCCAGTCCGGCGCCACCTCCCCGGAGGCCTACTACCAGCGCGTGATGCAGCTGTGCAGCCAGGCTGCCCCCACCGCTACCGCGCACATTCCCGTTGATGTCTTCGCCTGCGGCCGTGTCCTAGCCGCCGATGTGCGCGCTACCTGGCCGGTGCCCCCGCACGCCAATTCCGCCATGGATGGCTTCCTGGTCCACCGCGCCGATCTGCCCGCCGCCGGCGCCGGGCCGCGCTCACTTGCCGTGTGCGGCGATGTACCCGCCGGTTCCGCCCCACAGCTTCCCGCCCCCGGCCAGGCCGTGCGTATTATGACCGGCGCCCCCATCCCTGAGTTTCCTGCTCAGCTTGCCGATACCCCCGATCTCCTCGTTGTCCCCGTCGAGGACACTGATGTCCCCGCCGGCCCCGGACCGCTGCCCAGTGAGGTGACCATAAAGCGGGCTCCCCGCCGCAGCAATATCCGTGCCCGGGGCGAAAATCTGCAGCCGGGCGATGTGCTGGCTACCTCCGGATCGGTGGTGGATCCCGGAACCGTAGCCGCGCTCCTATCTGCCGGAGTATCCACCATTGCGGTACGCCCCAACTTGCGGGTGGCCATTATTTCCTCCGGCGCAGAGCTGCTCCCGCTCCACCCAGGCACACCGACACCACAGACCCTGCCTGCAGGAAAGATTCCCGATTCCAACGGCCCCATGCTCGCCGCTTTAGTCCGCGCAGCTGGGTATTCACAGCTAAGCACCCACCACAGTATCGATGATCCGCGTGCACTGCGAGGCCTCTTCGATAAACTCAGCGCCGACCACGACGTTATTCTGACCACCGGAGGAATTTCCGCCGGGGCCTTCGACGTGGTGCGCCACGTGCTGAGCACCAGCGAGCAATCCTGGTTTGGCCACTGCGCCCAAAAACCCGGCGCACCCCAGGGCCATGGCCTATGGAAGGACACCCCGGTACTTTGCCTGCCGGGCAACCCGGTGGCCGCCTTTGTCTCCTTCCACCTCTACCTCGCCCCCGCCTTAGCCCTACTCAGCGGCGCACAAGCCGCACCCACTCTGTGGGCGCGCCCACAACTATCCGCCCAGGCTGCCAGCGATTTCCCTGCCGCACCACCAGGTAAACTCGCCGTCGTTCCGGTATCCGTAGACTACAGTGGCGCCCGGCCGCAGGCAGTGGCTTATAGCAGCGGGGGCATCGGCAGTCACTTCGTAGCCTCCCTGGCCGGTACCACAGCGCTGGCAGCCTACGCCACGGCGGTG
Source organism: Corynebacterium lizhenjunii (assembly GCF_011038655.2). Classification (NCBI taxonomy): domain Bacteria; kingdom Bacillati; phylum Actinomycetota; class Actinomycetes; order Mycobacteriales; family Corynebacteriaceae; genus Corynebacterium; species Corynebacterium lizhenjunii. The sequence goes on along the minus strand of NZ_CP064954.1, from coordinate 999,977 downwards.
AGCGCCGGAGACCCGCTAGACATTTACCCTTTTTAGATTCGCAGAAGGATGGCAATGAAGTTTACTCACCTCAACGACGCCGGTGCCGCCTACATGGTCGACGTCACCGATAAACAACCTACCGTGCGATCAGCCACCGCACAGTGCGAGGTCCGCTGTTCCCCGGAGGTCATCGCCGCTTTGCGCGAAGGCCGCGTGCCCAAGGGTGATGTGCTGGCCGTCGCCCGCATTGCCGGGATAGCCGCAGCCAAAAAGGTCCCGGAGCTCCTCCCCCTGGCGCACACCATCGGCGTGCACGGCTGTGCCGTCGAGGTAACCCTGCGTGAACAGGACGTATTCATTGAGGCCACCGTGCGCACCGCCGACCGCACCGGTGTGGAGATGGAGGCACTGACCGCCGTCAACGTTGCTGCCCTGGCCGTCATTGACATGGTCAAGGGCGTAGACCGCAGCGCATACATTCGCCGGGCAGGCATTACCGCCAAATCCGGCGGGCGCTCCGGGGACTGGACCCGCACCCTGCCGGAGGATTAGACATGCTCGGGGTAATTGTGTTGGCCGGCGGGCGCAATACGCGCATGAAGGGTACAGACAAGGCGGCCATTACCGTCGGCGGCGAACGCTTTATCGACCGCCTCTACCGGCAGCTTCCCGCCCACGCGTTGCCCATTGCGGTAACTCCCCGAGATATTGGCCATCCTCGCGTGTGTGAACAGCCCCCCTTCGGGGGCCCGGTGGCTGGCATCGCTGCCGGTGCCGCGTACCTGGCCCGTCACCCAGAGGTCAGTACCATTGCAGTCTTGTCTGCCGATGCCCCCGATTCTCCCCGCACCCTCCCCGCCCTGCAGGCCGCGCTCGACGCCGCTGGTAGTAGCGCCGACGTCGCCGTGTGTGCCGAAGCCGAGCATCTGCACCCCTTGTGCGCCCTTTGGCATGCCGATGCCCTCCACAGCGCCCTGCAGCAACTCGGGGACCCCCGCGATGTCTCCGCCAAACGACTACTCAGCCTTGCCCGCGGCCAGGTTGTGGTGCCTGATTGCGACTTTGCCCGCGACTATGACACCCCCACAGATGTCGCAGCCTACTCAGCTCGGCTGTCACTCCTCTAGCGCGACGCACATACCCATGAGTCAAGCCGGGGCGACACATTGAGCTAAGTGTGGCGCTTTTCCACGGGATACACTTCGTGTTGTTGGTCGTACCAGAGAATGCGAAACAGGCTTCCCGACCTAAACCCCCACAGCCTGCTCTTCGCATTCAGACGAAATCTAAAGACTCGTTCTTCATTGTCATCGAGAACACGCAGTCTTTCCTGCGCCACCGGAAGCAAGTCCGTAATTGCATGGTCATGATTCCGCTTATGCCCGTTAGATGTTTCGCTTTCACATTGCCGCCACGTCTTCTGCGTGAGCTCATCAAGAAACCTCAGAAGTTCCACAATTTCAATTGCGCTCAACTCCCACCGGCGCCATCGCTCGGGAGCAGGACCGTGATCTATTTCCCGTGCAGTCCAGCGAACACGCTCATCCTTATAAGTATCGCTGTTTGTTACGCTAGCAGGAAGGTGCTTGCCCCGGGTTGCCGGGATAACCGCAGGCACGTACTTACCTCCGGCGTTGTTTTGCTGGCGGGCAAGCTTCTTAGCATTGCGTTTCCCCCTGGACATGGCTACACAGCAGACGCCGACTGCAACGCACTATAGAAGTCTTGCATGACTTCTGGGCTGACTTCATTTCTAGAGGCCGCCCCATCCTCCACGCCCTCGCGTGCCTCACGCCATGGGCGTTCGCTGTGCGCTAGGTCGCTCAATTGCTGGCCACTGAGCTGGCCATAAGCCTCCAAAACAACATCAACGGTTTCTCGTTCCGACTCGTTGAGCCTTTCCGAGTCCCCGGGGAACATATCGACACTGGCCGTAAACTGCCCCCGGTGGCGGTCGTAGAGTTCGCGAGTTACCGGCCCATTTGCCCACGCCTCTATGCGCGCGTTAAAAAGTGGCCTCTCATCCCAGACTAAACTCCAGGCCTGGGCGTAATACACAAGTTTCTGCAGCTTCATCGTGCTCACTTCCCCACCCTGACGCTCCAAAATGTACCTAGCCACATCGTTAATGTGTGCCATGACTACCCCTTTCACTCACAGCGGCGATACAATGCCAGCTTTCACTCAGGTACTCCAATTATCCATGCATTTCACATTTCTAGCTACCCCCACTCCTAGCCACCCGTGGTGAAGCCCTGCCCTTAGACTGCGTGACAAACACTCGGGAGGGGCTGGCGGTGCGGGTGCAGGGGCATCGGCAAGCTAATGCTCACAGTGCCCCAACAAGCTCGGCAGGAGGGGCGTGACCACGCCCAGGACGTCGCGGACGGCCCCAGCAGAAGAAGCACTAGTGATAATCAGAGTTCCCTCATGGCTGGTCATGCCGATAATGCCCCGGGAGAGCCCGGCCTTTGCGGAGTGCTCCAGGCCTGCTAGCAGCACCTGGGTCTCCAGGCCATGCAGCCGCAACTGCACATATTTTTGTGTGACCTCCGGGGTCCAATTGCCTGCACGTACGCCGGTTCCGCCGATGAGCATAATGACCCGGTGGCCAGCGGCCAGTGCACCGGATAGAGCGGCGTCAATCTGGGCATAGTCCTCGGCCACCAGCTGGGCGGGTGCCACGCGGCAGCCTGCGGCGTGCAGGGCCTCGGCGGCAATCGAAGAGACGGTATCGGGCTTCTGCTTAGCCAAGATGCGATCGGAACAAATAATCACGGCGGCGGAGTGGGCGGTCATGGGAGCCTTTCTGTAGAAGTCAATAGTTGGGTGATAGTGCGGTCGGCGGGGGTTTGCAAACATGGTTTGGCTTAGGTGGGCAGGTTAGCAAATTCACAAAAGGTCCAGGTGAGACGGGGTGCGTGGGGACTTGGCGCGCCCACCTGCACAGTTGTTAGCTAGGCAGCATTTACGCAACACAGCCATGCCCTAATTATATACGGGTTTTCCTTGATTAAATCGTGGACTTTGGTTCCTCTTTGGGTACATTAAGGAAGGAATTAACTCCGACTTTAATGAGGGAAAATGACTACTCTTGACACCTCCGGAAGGGTCATCCAGGGCTGGTCCCCAGAAGAACCCGACCATTGGGATTCCCGCATCGCCTGGCGCACGCTGTGGATTTCCACCTTCGTCCTCATCATCGGCTTCGCCACCTGGTACCTGGTTTCCGCAGTGGCCCCCATGCTCAACCAGATCGGCTTCGACCTGAGCAAGTCCCAGCTCTACTGGCTGACCTCCATCGCCGGCCTATCCTGCGGCTTGTTCCGCCTGATTTTCATGTTCTTGCCGCCGATTATCGGCACGCGCAAGCTGGTCACCTTGTCCTCACTGCTGTTCATCATCCCCATGCTGGGCTGGTTCTTCGCAGTTCAAGACACCTCCACCCCGTACTGGTGGCTGCTGGCACTGTCCTTCCTCTCCGGCATTGGCGGCGGTGTCTTTTCGGGCTTTATGCCCTCGACCGGCTACTTCTTCCCCAAGCGCATGTCTGGCACGGCACTGGGCTTGCAAGCGGGAATCGGCAACTTTGGTATCTCCTTTATCCAGCTGGTAGCCCCCTGGCTGATGGGTTTTACCCTGCTGGGCATCGGTTTTGTGGCGCCGCAACGCACCACCGCCGGCCAAATCTACGTCCACAACCCGGCCATCTTCTTGGTGCCCTGGGCCATCGTGGGCGCAATCTTGGCCTGGACACTGCTCAAGGACGTCCCCGTCAAGGCCAACTTCCGCCAGCAGATCGACATCTTTGGTAACAAGAACACCTGGATCCTCACTGTGGTGTACTTGATGACCTTCGGCGCCTTCTCCGGCTTTGCCGCGCAAATGGCCTTGCTCATCAACCAGACCTTTGGCGCGGACTCCCAGTTTGCTGGGCAATTTGAGGATCTGCCCAAGGGCGCGGCCTTTGCCTTCCTGGGCCCGCTCATCGGCGCGCTGGTCCGCGCCCTGTGGGGTCCGCTGTGTGACAAGTTTGGCGGGGCTATCTGGACCTTCGTCGGCTGCGTGGGCATGACGGTCTTTACCGCCGTGGCAGCGCTCTTCCTCAACCCGACTGACCCTGACCAGTTCTGGTGGTTCCTGGGCGCGATGCTGACCATGTTCTTCTTCACCGGTCTAGGCAACGCGGGAACCTTCAAGCAAATGCCCATGATCCTGCCCCAACGTCAGGCAGGCGGCGTGATCGGCTGGACGGGGGCCATTGGAGCATTCGGCCCCTTCATCGTGGGCGTTCTACTGTCCCTGATGCCCGCGGCGACCTTCTTCTGGGGCTGCGTGGTCTACTTCGCGATTACCACCGTGTTGGTGTGGGTCTACTACGCCCGCCCCAACGCGCCATTCCCGGGCTAGCGCCCCACATTTACCTTCCACCTCAAGGAGTACCCCATGACTCACGTTGAGCCCGTTGACGGCAAAGTCAACCCCCTCTTCCAGCTGGGCGCCTACCTGCGCAAAGGCGAAACCAGCAAGTCCGGCCAACAGATTTTCTTGCAAGGCGGACGCCAAGCCGACGTCTTCTACCGCAACCGCTGGGCCTTCGACAAGATGGTCCGCTCCACCCACGGCGTGAACTGCACCGGTTCATGCTCGTGGAAGGTCTACGTCAAAGACGGCGTAATCACCTGGGAATCCCAGGCCGTGGACTACCCCACCACGGGCAATGATATGCCCGAGTACGAACCTCGCGGCTGCCCGCGTGGAGCATCTTTTTCCTGGTACACCTACTCGCCCACCCGCGTGCGTTACCCCTATGCCCGCGGCGTGCTGGTGGACATGTTCCGGGAGGAAAAGAAGCGCCACGACGGCGATGCGGTGCTGGCGTGGCGCGCCATTCAGGAAGACCCGGACAAGCGCCGGGCGTATATTTCCCAGCGCGGCAAGGGCGGGTTGATCCGCATATCCTATGAGGAGGCCATTGAGATGGCCGCGGCAGCCCACGTCTATACCCTGCGCAAATACGGCCCGGACCGCATCTTTGGATTTACGGTGATCCCGGCGATGTCCCAGGTCTCTTACGGGGCGGGCTCGCGCTTTTTGCAGATGATTGGCGGCGTGGCGCTGTCCTTCTACGACTGGTACGCGGACTTGCCGCCGGCCTCCCCGCAGACCTTCGGTGATCAGACGGACGTGCCGGAGTCTGGGGACTGGTACAACTCCTCCTACCTGATGATGTGGGGCTCAAACATTCCGGTGACTCGTACTCCGGATGCCCACTTCATGGTGGAAGCCCGCTACAAGGGCACCAAGGTGGTGGTGGTCTCCCCGGATTTCGCGGATAACACGAAGTTCGCTGATGAGTGGGCCCGTATTGAGCCGGGCACGGATGCCGCGCTGGCCTTCGCGATGGGCCACGTCATTTTGAGTAAGTTCCACGTTGAGCGCCAGGAGCCGTACTTCCTTAACTACATGCGCAAGTACACAGACTCGCCGTTCTTGGTGGAGTTGGACCGCCGCGAGGACGGCACTTATACCCCTGGCAAGTTTGTTACTGCAGCTCAGCTTGCCGATGTCACCCTGTCCTCCAGCCCCAATGCCGCCTCCCGCACCGTGGTGATGGAGGCCGATGGTCGCGTGGTCGATCCGGGCGGGACGATGGCGGACCGCTGGGATATGGACTCGGCAAAGTGGAATTTGTCTCTGGATAACGCAGATCCGGTGATGTCGATTGCCCAGACGGATGCGTTTGCTACCGCGGAGGTGCTCTTCCCGCGCTTTGATTTGGACGCACACCCGGAGGAGTCGGGCGCGATGGGTCCCATCGGGGCGGGCGTGGTTCACCGCGGTGTGCCGGTGCGAGAAGTCGACGGCATGCTGGTGACTACGGTCTATGACTTGATGTTGGCGCACTATGGGGTCAACCGGGCGGAATTGAACCTGCCGGGCTCGTGGCCGCGAGACTTTTTTGATGCTTCTGAGGTGGGCACCCCGGCATGGCAGGAGGAGCTCACGGGAGTGCCCGCAGAAACAGCCATTCGCATTGGCCGGGAGTTTGCCCAGAATGCGGCGGAGTCGAAGGGCCGCTCCCAGATCATCATGGGCGCCGGCGTCAACCACTACTTCCACGCCGATACCATCTACCGCACCTTCCTGGCGCTGACCTCCATGTGCGGTACCCAGGGCGTCAATGGTGGCGGCTGGGCCCACTATGTGGGCCAAGAGAAGCTGCGCCCGATTAATGGCTGGACGCAGTGGGCGATGGCTGCGGACTGGCAGCGCCCGCCGCGGCACATGATTTCGACTGGCTTCTACTACTTCGCCACCGAGCAGTACCGCTACGACAATTCCCACGCGGCCCACCTGGGCTCACCGCTGGCTAGCCGCGGGGTGATTGGCGACAAGATGGTCTCTGACACCATGGCAGAGGCCATGCGTCGCGGCTGGATGCCGGCCTACCCACAGTTCAACCGCAATAACTTGCAGATTGCCCAAGATGCTGCTGTGGCGGGCAAAAAGATTGAGGACTACGTGGTGGAGCAGCTGGGATCTGGCGAGCTGGAGTTTTCCTACGATAATCCTTCAGCTGAGGAGAACTGGCCGCGTATTTTGCTCAACTGGCGCACCAACTTGCTGGGTTCTTCTGCAAAGGGTACGGAGTTCTTCCTGCGCCACCTGCTGGGCATCGACAGTGATGCCACCGCAGCAGAGCTGGCCCCGCATGAGCGGCCCAAGACGATCAACTGGGTAGAACAGGCCCCCGAGGGCAAGCTAGATTTGATGCTGACCACGGACTTCCGCAATACCTCCACCACGCTGGTCTCTGACATCATTTTGCCGGCCGCGACCTGGTATGAAAAGCACGACATGTCCTCCACGGACATGCACCCCTACCTGCACTCCTTCAACGCGGCAATTAACCCGCCGTGGGAGGCACGCACGGACTTTGAGGTCTTTAGGGATCTCTCGGCCTCCTTGTCGGCTATGGCGGTGAAGTGGTTGGGGGTCCAAACAGACATTGTCACCCAGCCCAGCCACCATGACTCCCCGGATGAGATGGGGATGCCACGCGGCATCGTCCCGGACGTTGACCGTAAGAACCTGGTGCCGGGCAAGACCATGCCCAAGCTGCACACCATCGAGCGTGACTACACCAAGATTTATGAGAAGTGGACCCACCTGGGCCCACTGCCAGCCAAGGCTGGCACGGGCGTGCATGGCACCAAGTTCTCCGTGGAAAAGCAGGTCAAGGAGCTAGAGCTCATTTGCGGCACCTCGCAGACCTCCATGGGCCAGCTGGTGGACCTGACCAAGGACACCAAAGTCATCGACGCCATCTTGCACCTCTCCGGTGTGTCCAATGGCGAGCTGGCTAAGCAAGGCTTTGAGTTCTTGTCTTCGCGTACCGGCAAGGACCTGACCCCGCTGGGTGCAACGGATGAGGATGTGCGCATTACCTGGGACGCCATCAAGGAGCGCCCCACCGAGGTCATCACTTCCCCGGAGTGGACGGCAGACAAGCGCAACAAGCGCCGTTACACGGCGTTTAGCATCAACGTGGAGTTTGATAAGCCCTGGCACACCATCACCGGGCGCATGCACTACTACGTGGACCATGACTGGTTCCTGGACTACGGCGAGGCCCTGCCAGTCTTCCGTCCGCCGCTGGACCATGTGCGCATGCACGGCGAGTTTGCCCCGGGTCAAACCCTGCACAATGAGCGCGGGGAGGTCGAAGTCACGCTGCGCTACCTGACTACCCATAACAAGTGGTCCATTCACTCGCAGTACTTCGATAACCTCCACGTGTTGTCCATTTCCCGCGGCGGCCAGGTGGTGTGGATGTCTGATAAGGACGCCGCCAAGATCGGCGTCAAGGACAACGAGTGGGTGGAGGTCTACAACCGCAATGGTGTGGTCTCGGCGCGCGCCATTGTCTCCCACCGCATTCCGGAGGGCACAATGATTTGCAATCACGCCCAGGAACGCACGGTGGGCACCCCGCTCAATGAGCACACCGGACGGCGCGGTGGTACCCATAATTCACTCACGCGCATCTCCATCAAGCCGGTCCACATTGCTGGCGGCTACGGCCAGCTGACCTACCACTTCAACTACATCGGCCCAACTGGCAACAACCGTGACGAGGTCACGCGCGTTCGCCGCCGTTCACAGGAGGTAACCTACTAATGAAGGTCATGGCCCAAATCTCCATGATTATGAACCTGGACAAGTGCATCGGCTGCCACACGTGCTCGGTGACGTGCAAGCAGGCCTGGACCAACCGGGAAGGCACGGAATACATCTGGTTCAATAACGTCGAAACCCGCCCCGGTGTGGGCTACCCCCGCGGCTGGGAGGACCAGGATAAGTGGAAGGGCGGCTGGGAGCGCACCTCTAATGGCAAGCTCAAGCCCAAGGCCGGTGGCCGGATAAAGAAGCTGGCCACGCTGTTCCACAACCCTAATCTGCCCACCATCCAGGACTACTACGAGCCGTGGAGCTACCAGTATGAGGATCTGATGGGTGCCCAGGCTGGCCAAAAGACCCAGCCCACCGCCAAGCCGGTGTCCCAAATTGATGGCCGCGAGATCAATAAGATCGAATGGTCTTCTAACTGGGACGATAACTTAGGCGGTTCTACTGCCACCCTGGACCAGGATCCCACGCTGCACCAGATGAACCTGCAGGTCAAAAAAGAGATTGAAGACTCTTTCATGTTCTATCTGCCGCGCATTTGTGAGCACTGCATGAACCCAACGTGCGTGTCCTCTTGTCCCTCGGGTGCAATGTACAAGCGCGCCGAGGACGGTATTGTCCTGGTGGACCAGGATCGCTGCCGCGGTTGGCGCATGTGTGTCTCCGGCTGCCCGTACAAGAAGGTCTACTTCAACCACAAGACCGGCAAGGCCGAAAAGTGCACTTTGTGCTACCCGCGCCTGGAGGTGGGCCAGCCCACCGTGTGCTCGGAGACGTGCGTGGGGCGCCTGCGCTACCTGGGCGTTATCCTCTACGATGCCGACCGCGTAGCAGAGGCTGCCGCTACCGAAAACGAGCAGGATCTTTTCGAGGCCCAGAAGTCCATCATGCTCAACCCGCATGACCCGGAAGTGGTCAAGGCGGCGCAGGCTGAGGGCATTCCGCACTCGTGGATTGATGCCGCACAAAACTCCCCCATCTACGATCTGATTTTCACCTACGGGGTAGCTTTGCCGCTGCACCCGGAGTACCGCACCTTGCCCATGGTCTGGTACATCCCGCCGCTGTCTCCCATCGTGGAGCAGGTTTCTGCCACGGGCAACGACGGCGAGGACCACAAGATCCTCTTCTCCGCGCTGTCCAACATGCGTATCCCCCTGGAGTACCTGGCTGGCCTGTTTACGGCGGGCGATACGGTCCCGGTGGAAAAGTCACTGCGCCGCTTGGTGGCTATGCGCTCCTACATGCGCGACATCAACCTGGGCAACCCGCCGCAAGAGGAGATCGCCGCAGCTGTGGGCATGACGGGTGCAGACATGGAGGCAATGTACCGGTTGCTATCCATTGCTAAGTATGACGACCGTTACGTCATCCCCACTGCCTCCCCGGAGACTCCGCGCGGGATATCCTCGCTGGATCCCTTTGGCAATATCGACCCCTCCCGGGCGGCCGATGAGGTCTTCCACGACCTGGGCATGGGCGCTCCGGAGGCTTGCACGCACGGGGCTGCAGCGGGCAGCGGCACGGTGTCGTTGCTGTCGTGGTCTGGAAAGCGCCCGGACGCGATGTTCCCGGCACGAAAGTAGGCCGGAGCCATGTCCCTTTTTGATAAGCTCGCCCGCCGTACTGCCTCTGGCGGTGCCCAGTCTGCCGATGCCCCACCTACCGCCACCCCAGCGGGCATCGGCAGCGGTGGCGGGGCGCGCGACGTGCAACGCACGCTGCGCACCCACACCGGTCAGGTGCCCACCCAGTTCATCGCGCCGGTGGAAATGAGCGCCCAACAGCGCAAGGTGGTGGCGATGGCGGCGTCGGTGCTGCTGCGCTACCCCGGCCCGGACTACCTGGCGCACTTGGCGGTGGTAGATGAGCAGGCGGCGACGCTGCCGCTGGCAGTGGCCAGTGACTTCATCGACTTCACATCCTGGGCGCGCGGTATAGGCGGGCGCGGCCTGGAAGAGCACTACGTGGAGACCTTTGATCAACGCCGCAGGTGCTCACTGTTTTTGTCCTATTACGCGGTGGGAGATACCCGCCAGCGTGGCATGGCTATCTTGTCTTTCCGCGAGCAGCTGGAGTCCCTGGGCTTTAGCGTGAGCGAAGATGAGCTCGCGGATCATCTGTGCGTGATTTTGGAGGCCGTTGGCCTTAGCGAGGGCGCAGCACATGAGCGTGCGGTAGAGCTTTTGGCTAGCCACCGCCAGGGCTTAGAGGTGCTACGTGCTGCGCTAACCCAGCTGGGTTCGCCCTATGCCAGCCTGATTATTGCTGTGTGCAAGGCGCTGCCTGAGGTAGACGCCGATACTGCGCAAAAGTACGTGGACCTGATCCGCACTGGACCTCCTGCGGAGATGGTCGGAATCGCGGACTTGCCCTTCCCCACTGCCCAACCCGATTTCATCTAAAGGACCCACCATGGATTATTTCACTAACTTCTTCTGGGGTGCCTTCCCGTGGCTGGCGATTGCCGCCTTCTTCGTGGGCATCTTCTGGCGCTGGCGTACGGACCAATTCGGTTGGACCACGCACTCATCCCAAATCTATGAGTCACGCTTGTTGCGGCTGTCTTCGCCGCTGTTCCACTGGGGCATGGTCTTTGTGATAATCGGCCACCTTATGGGTTTGGCCATCCCCAAAGACTGGACCCGCGCGGTGGGCATTTCTGATCCCGCCTATCACCTGATCGCCACAATTCCCGGCACCATTGCTGCTGCGGCGGTTGTGCTGGGCTTTGCGGGGTTGCTATACCGGCGCATCGTGAACAAGTCGGTGTTTTTGTCCACGTCGCGTTCGGACAAAGTCATGTACGTGTTCTTGGGCGCCGCGATACTCTCCGGCACTATCGCCACGGTAAGCACGCAGGTCTTTGGTGGCCCGCACGGATATGACTATCGCGAGACCATCTCTCCGTGGCTGCGGGATTTGTTGGTATTCAACCTGCACCCAGAGACCATGGCTGATGTTCCCTGGCAGTTCAAGGTGCACGTGCTGGCTGGTTTCACCATCATCGCCGTGTGGCCTTATACCCGCCTGGTGCACGCGTTTTCTGCCCCGGTAGGCTATGTCACCCGCCCGTATGTGGTCTACCGTTCCCGGGACCAGCGCGCAACGGACATGCGCTCCCACACCGCGTGGGAGCCGGTGCGCAATCACCGCTCCCAGCTGGACAAGTCTGAAACTCCCTCGCACGGCGCCTAAGCCCGTCGGGCGTCCGGCCCGTATGGCACGGGCGTCCCACCGGTGCGGAACGAACGTCCCGCCGGCAAGTCTGTGAGCGGCTAGGCACCCTAGTTGCTCACGATGATCTGGCCGTGTTGGCCCTTCTCCGCACTAGTCATAATGTGATTGACAAAGGTGTAGGTGCCAGGTTCTGTGAAGGTCATCTCCACAAAGCCACCCTGGGCTGGTTGGAGGTCTAGAGCTTGCGAGCCGGTGTCGCTGGCCCCGCGCAGCAGATAAGCTCCTTCCTTGTAGACGGTATCGAATTGCTCGCCCACCACGTGGAAGGACAACGCTTGGTCGGGGCCCACGTTGAGCAGCCACACGCGAATGCTCTGGCCCACCCTGGCGCGCAGGGGTTGCAGGTCATACTGGTTGGGGTAGTAATTAAACGCCATGAGGTCTGGCTGGCCTGCGGCAACGCGGGCGGCATCGGCACCGATGGCCTCCTCGCCCAGGAAGATGTCTGAGGCCACCAGGGCATATTCGGCATCGACAGGGCGGAGATCTTGGGGGTCAATGACCACGGCGCCAGCCATGCCGTTGGCAATATGCAGGCTCATGGGCGCTGTCGCACAGTGATACATCCAAATCCCGGCGCGGTTGGCCTTGAACTCGTAGACCAATTCCTCGCCCGGCTCGATGGTGCGCATGGGGGCATCGGGGCTGACTTCCCCGGCGTGGAAGTCAATGGAGTGGCCCATGGTGCCCTGGTTAACGATGGTAATGCGGAAGGTATCTCCCACCTTGCCACGCAGCGTGGGACCGGGGGCCTGCCCATCGAAGAGCCAACGCACCTGCCGGTGGCCGGGGGCGACATCGCGAACTTCTTCCGTCATTACCCAGCGGTGTTCATGGACTCGCCCCTGTGCTGGGGCCAGGCGCGGATCTACGGCCTCAAAGTCTGCTCGGGCGGCCATGCGTTGGGCAGCGCTGGGAACCTCCACGAAGGGATTATCGCCCCCAGCAGCCATGGTGTGATCATGGCCGGCGCTTGGTTGCGCGCCGTCGATGGAATTAACGTCGATGGCATTAACCGCAATCGTCATGCCCTGCACGCTGTGCCCAGCAATGGTGCATAGCCCGGCGACGTCCTCGGTAATCACCCCAGCATCCAGGCGCACCGTCTTGCCTGGCTCCACCCGCCCGGTCTCTGCCTGCCCAATCTTGAGGTCATGGACGCGGTCGCCTGAGTTGGTGAAATTAACAATCAGTTGCGAGCCCACCGGCACGTCCACGCTGGCGGGCACAAAAGCCATGCCCTCAACGCGGACATCGACGGTAACCGCGCCGCTGGCAGCCGGTGCCGACGCCCCTGCCGCATGGTCAGATGAGTGCAGGTTGGTGGCCTGGGTGTTGACTACCGCAAGCGCAATGACTGCCGCAATGGCCAGGCCAATGAGCGCCCACGCACCCCAACCGGCACCTTCAGGGGTCTTCCCAGCAGCGGGCTTGCCTTCAGGTGTTGGTGCAGACAAATCAATCATGGAATTCTCCCAGCTAATTAGTCGTTCGCGGATGAAATACGGCCCAGGCAGTCGCCGCGACAGTCCAGGCTAAACCTGCGCCCATCATGATAATCCCGGACATGGTGGCTTCCGGCGCGCTACCAGGAACCACGGTGATGACGGCCCCGAGGTTGATCAGGACCACGCGGGCTACGCCACTGCGCGAGGCCCTCGCACGGGCGGCAAGGACTTTCTCACGCCCTCCGCCGCGCAGGGTGGGCAGCAGGTGGCTGAGCACCCCGGTGACCATCTGCAACAAACCGGCGCCCACAAAAGCCGGCAACAGCACCAAGGTCACTGCCCGGGGATAAGCGCCGGTAAGAATGCTCAGGGCATCGGCAGCATTGAGCGCCACCATCCAGCCCAGGCCAGCCAGCACGCTAAGCGTGGCAGCGGTGAGCTGCGGGCGGTTGCCCAGCACGCTATCGACAACCGGGTGTAATACCAACGCGCTTGCCACCACGGTGGCCAACTGCCCCAGCCCACCCACCAGGTACCACCCGGCGCAATAGCCAACCATGGCCACCGCCAGGCCCGCGGTATGGACCACCAGTGCCCTGCTACACCGGGCGCGCGCCGCCGGGGCGATCGGTGTGCCCGATAAGGTGGGCAGCAACGTCACCACCGTGCCCACGATGGTCAGCAGCGCAAAGCCCCACACCGCGCCGCGCTGGTGCGCAGCAATCATATTGGAATAGTTGCCCGCCCCGCGTGCCGCCGCCGCAGCGCACAACACCGCCGCCGCTAAAAAGCCGGTAGCGACCAGGTAATACGGCACCGTCACGGCGAATTGGCCGGACAATGAACCCCGCAGCGCCCGCCCGATAGCCACCGCGTGCCGGGCCAGGGCAGACAGGATGAGTACAACGGCGGCATCGGAAAGCACTCCCCAGTCAAAGCCTGCCCGGTCTGCCAACAGCAAGACCAAGCCCACCTGGATCAGCCCCACGCGCCCGGCCACCGCGCGGTAATCCTGCGTGGCGGTGCGGGTGAGTGCCTCGCTAAAGTGCGTCGAATACACCACAATTGCGGTGGTCAGCACACCAACGCTGAATGGGTGGATAAGCTCCCACCACACCACCGGCGCCCCCAGCTGGCGCGCGAGCACCAGGCCCATGCCCACCGCCAGCCACACCGCCACCAAGCAAAAGACTGCGGTGTGCCAGCGCCCGCGCCGGGCCAAAGAGACATCATTGATTAGTTGCTGGCTCATGCGCGGGACTCCTGGGCCTGCCGGAAGTCCTGGCCTTGCTGGAAGTCCTGGCCTTGCTGGTCGTGCCGGGATCGGTGGGCTTTGTGTGCGCGCCTGCGGCGGGCATGCACGGCGCCCAGCCCCAAGGCAAGGACAATAAAGCTCAGCACGGCAATGATGTTGAGCACCCCACCAGTTACGTAGCCGGGAGCATAATTCTTCCATCCGGCGTAAATCCGCAACGCCAAACCACCGTGCAGAAACACCACCGGTACGTAGAGCACCCAGTGATAAGGAAGGGTGCGGCGCACCACCGCGGCCAAGATGGTGGGGGCGTGGGCAAAAATCATCGACAACACAAAGCCCAGGAAGATGGCATGCACGCTGGCGTCGTAGCCATAGCCGGTTATGGCATTGCCTGTTGCCAGCCAGCCCAGCCCGGCGCTGGCCAACCACGCGTAGCCCAGCAACATGCACCACGCGCTATACCGCGGCAGGCCCTGGGCGCGCACCAACACGCGTGCTACATCTACCCGGGCGGCGGCCACCGCCACGCCCACAAGCCCGGCCCCCAGCAAGCGGTAGCCGACGGCGGGGACCACCAGATAAACCACCGTGGCCGCAGCCAGACCCAGGCACCAGGCGGCCAGGCGGGATTCTGCGCGAGCACCGCTGATGCTCACCCGGGCAAGTTCCATGCGCTCGCCAATAATGGTGCTCACCGCATAAAGTACCGCTGCGGGCATGGAGGTACGGAACTCACCGCTCAACGCCCACAGCCACACCGCAGCCACACCGCCAATAACCCCAATGGCCTGCACCACCACCGCAGAGGTGGGCTGGCGGCGATAAATCGCGGCATAGATAGCGCCCAGCACCCCAAAGCTGACCCCAAAAGCTGCGGCCGGAAGCACTCGGGGCGCGCCTGTAAGCAAGCTCAGCACTCCCAGCACGTGCGCAATAGGCCCCACCCAGGCCCAGCGCGCTCGCACCGCAATGGTGCGCTCCAGGCCAATGGCCCCACCCACGAAGCCAAAGACCATCAACGGGCCGTGGTCCCGGGCAATGTCGCTAGCCGCCCCGGCCGGCCCCCAGGTTAGCCCCAGCAGGTGTGCGCCCGCCGCCAGGCCATGCAGAAGGGCCACCCCTGCGAAGACCAGGAAGAATACCCGGTGCGCCACGCGTTTATTTTCCACGGTGTTAATCGTACTAAAATTGCGGCTATGCTGGAAGCAACGCCCAGCCCATCTCACCCCTACCAACCAAGAAGGACACAACCCACAAAGGAGTCTTAACCATGCAGTTGCCCATCTCTGACGTTCACGCCTCCGGGGACATTCCCACCCTCAACGCCAGCGAAATCCCCCACGCCGTTCGCCACGGTGCCATCCACGGCGCACTGGGCACGTTGGCCGTAGGCGAGTCCATGGTGCTCATCGCCCCGCACAACCCCCTGCCGCTCCTGCGCGAAGTTGAAGCCCGGGAAGAAACCTTCGAGCTAGACTACCTCAAGGAAGACCCCCAGGATTTCCACATCAAGTTCACCCGCACCGCCTAAAATGCCCGCACGCGCATATTCCGCCCGGGCCCGGGCGCTGGGGGTCACCGCCGTAGCAGGCCTGTGCACAGCGCTGAGTCTCCTGGCCGGGTGCTCCCCGCTGCCGCAGGGCCCCAGCCAAGAAGCCGGCCCCGAATTGACCGTCTTTGCGGCATCATCCACCCGGGTGCTCAACGAGGACCTCACCCACGCCGCCGCCCAGGCCAATCCGCCGCTACAGCTGCGCCTGAACAACGCCGGTTCCGCCGCGTTGGTACAGCAGTTAGCTGAGGGTGCCCCTGCCGATGTCCTGCTCACCGCCTCCCAAGAGACCATGGACGCCGCGGTGGCGGCGGGCACCGTGGCCCAGCCGGTGCGCCTGGCCACCAATACCATGGTGATGGTGGTACCCGCGGGTAATCCCGCCGGGATCACTGCGGCTGCGGGGCTGCGCGACGAGCACGTGCTGGTGCTGTGCGATCCGCAAGTGCCCTGCGGGGCAACTGCCCAGGCTTTGGCCCGCGCCAATGGGTTGGACCTGCAGCCGGATTCGCTAGAGTCGCAGGTAGCCGATGTGATAGGTAAGGTAGCCTCCGGGCAGGCCGATGCCGGCTGGGTCTATTCCACCGATGCCGCCGCCGCTGGATCCGCCGTCGAGGTCATCGACATTCCCCAGGCCAGCGCGTACCCCACCATGCTCCTGGGCGCGCGCACCTCTGCTTCTGTCCATCCCGAGTCTGCCGATGCCCTCCTAGACCTCCTCGCCCACAACTTCCGGCCCCAGTGGATCGCCCATGGGTTCCACCCAGTCAATTAGCCAGCCCACCCCGGCCCGCCACCGTGCGCCGGGGCTCTTTGGGGTCATTGGCGCGCTGGCCGTGGCTTATCTGGTGGTGCCGCTCCTGGCCCTGGCCACGCGGGTTCCATGGGGCAGGTTGGCAGACATTGCCACACAGCCTGCCACCCGCGATATGGTGGCGCTGTCTGTGGCAGCGGCCGCGCAATCTGCCGCGCTGGCAACCGTGTTGGGCGTGGGCCTGGCACTATGGCTACACCACCTGGGCCGCGCCGCGCAGTGCGTGCGCCTCTTTGTCTATCTTCCCCTGGCCTTGCCGCCAGTGGTGGGCGGTCTGGCGCTATCCGCGGCCTGGGGCCGCCGCGGTTGGCTTGCCCCGCTGCTTGAGACCTTGGGGGTCCACTTCGCATTCGCCTTTCCCGGGGTGGTCCTGGCCCACCTCTTTGTCATCATCCCCTTCGTGGTGGTGGCGGTGGACTCGGCACTGCGTCAGCTGGATCCGGAGATTATTCACTCCGCTCGTGGGGTGGGCTTGCGCCCCTGGACAATTAGCACTCGGATTATTGCTCCCGCTATCACCCCGGCTATTTTTACCGGCGCCGCGTTGGCTTTTGCCCGCTCCCTGGGGGAATTTGGCACCACATTGACCTTTGCCGGTTCCCTGCCCGGGGTCACCCGCACGCTGCCCAGCGGCATCTATTTGGAGCGCGACACTGACCCGGATACCGCCTATGGCTTGGCCGCGGTGCTGATAGCCACCGCCTTGGTAGCGCTGTTGGTGGCTGCCTTGCCCCTGCTCCCGCGGGCCCTGCGCACACAGCGCCCGGTTGCCAAGGCCCCAGCCGGGCAGATGGATTACGCCGCGCTATTGCGCCTGTCTAGTCCCCAGCTTGCCGGTACCGCCCCGCCCTCCCTGCACTGCGCCGGCGCGGTGTTTCCTGGCGGGCGTGCGACCGCCATCGTGGGCCCCAACGGCTCCGGAAAAACTACTCTTGGCGGCATTGTTTCCGGCAGACTGCACGGGGATGCGGTGCTGCGCGGCAGCACGGACATCTCTGCCACTCCTGCCCACCTGCGCGGTATAGCCATGCTGACTCAGCGTCCCGGTCTTCCCACCACCGGCACCGTGGAACGGGCCCTGAACATGGTCACCAGCAACCGCCAGCGCTCCCAGCAGCTGCTGGCCGCAGCAGGTCTAGCCCACCTTTCCGGTGTGCGCACCTCGCAACTTTCCGGCGGGCAAGCCGCCCAAGTTGCCCTGGTGCGTGCACTGGCGGCCCGGCCGCGCTTTGTGATTCTGGATGAGCCTTTTGCCGCCCTCGATGTCGAGTCCGCTGCCGCGTGGCGGGAGTTCTTCCGTCAAGACGCTGCGCGAGCCCAGCGCAGCATCATTGTAGTTAGCCACGACGTGATTGACGTTGCCTCCCTGTGCACTCACGCCGTGGTACTCGACGCCGGCCAGGTCATCGCCACCGGCACTGTGAGCCAGGTGTTCTCCCGCCCACCAAACCGTTTCGTCTCCGCGCTGGCGGGCTTGAATTACCTGCGGGTGCGCACCACCAGCAGCGGCAGGCTGCACCCGGACCCCAACGGCACCCGCATGGTCTGCCAGCTGGCGGACACCGAGTTGCTCACAGATGGCGCGCCTGGCACGACAGATGCGGAAGAACCTGGGTGGTGGATCGAGGCGAAGGTGCGCGCGATAGAGACCACGGACTTCCTCACGGGCGCGCGGGTGCTGCTCGATGCCGCAGGCTACCCCCTCCACGCCCCCGTAACGGGGCAGGCTCCCCCAGTGGGCGCACAGGTTCGCGTGAGGTTCCACACCGCCACTTTTTATGAACTACCCTGATTTTCTACGCCCCCAGTGGAGTAAAATAACTCGCATGATGCCTACCTCCCCCAGGTCTTCAACCGAGCTCTTTCCCGAAGCGCTGCGCCTTTCACCCAAACAGCGCGAGGTACTCAACACCTTGCAAACCTTCCCGCAAGGTGCCCGCGCACAGGACATTGCCGCCGCCCTAGGTATGCACGTCAACACCGCTCGCGGGCATTTAGACGAGCTGTTACACGTCGGGGCCGTGCGCGTGATTACTGCACCTGCTAAAGGCCGCGGTCGGCCGTCGTTGATTTTCCAGGTCCGTATCCCCGATAATCGCTCCATCGCGGAGGAATACATTGCCCTGATTAGCTTGATGGCCCAGATGTTGGCAGAAAAATCGGAACTGGAGGACTTTCAGTCCCAGCAGGCCCGCGAAATTGGTCGCCGCTGGGCGCAGTCCGTGTCCTCCCCACACCTAGTGGGCCAAGACCCCCTGGAGCCTGTCTATCGCAAAATGCGCGACATGGGCTTCGATCCCACCATCAACGTCAGTGAATTAGAAGCCACCGGCCAAGCCCCCATGGAACTCCACGCCTGCCCCTTCGTCTCCTCTGGTGTGGAGCCCTCCCCCTTCATCTGCGCGGTGCACGAGGGCTACTTGCAAGAAATAGCCCAGCGGGATCTTGACGGCAAACTTGCCTTGCGCCTGGTGCCCAAGTCTGGCAATGGCACCTGTCACATACAGGTGGCCAAGGCGCCAGCGGGGGAACCGGCAAGCTAAGCCTGGGTGACCTCCACGCTCACCGGCCCGGCCACGTCGAGTTCAAGCACCCGCAGGCCTTGGGCGCGGGCATCCTCCAGCACCGCCGGTTCCACGGGTTCGGTATGCAGCACCATCACGGTGGGCCCAGCCCCAGATAGATAGGCGGCATAGCCACGGTTGCGCAGGCGATTGACCCACTCCGCCGTTACCGGCAGCACGTCCGCACGATAAGGCTGGTGCAGACGATCACGCGTGCCTTCCCACAACAA
This sequence comes from Corynebacterium lizhenjunii, assembly GCF_011038655.2. Lineage (NCBI taxonomy): Bacteria > Bacillati > Actinomycetota > Actinomycetes > Mycobacteriales > Corynebacteriaceae > Corynebacterium > Corynebacterium lizhenjunii. The sequence goes on along the minus strand of NZ_CP064954.1, from coordinate 980,696 downwards.
ATCCGGGTAGTGCTGCAAGGCGGCAACCTGGACGGCTGTGCGGGAGACGTTGAAGGCGGCATCGCCATGCGTGACGTGCGAGGGCAGCACGCGGCGCACGGCCTGGGTAGAGGCGTAGAAATCCGGCACCAGTGCGGTCGCGCGAATATCTGGATGCACCGGGATGGAGGCGGCCTTATACTCCGGCAGCGACCGCCCATCCACCGGCACCGTGGTCCACGACACCACGGCCCCGCCCAAAACGGAAGCCGAGGAATTATCCGGGTGCCCCTCAAAAGCCGTAGATAGCTGCACCAGCTGTTCCACCGACAGCGGCGAGCCCGCCAGCCCGTTGCCTGCGGCAACCCCGGCCACCGCAGCCGAAGCCGACGAGCCCAGGCCCCGGGACTGCGGGATATTGTTATGACAGACCACCCGCAGGCCTGGAGCCGCAACATCGGCAGCCTTGAGCGCAGAGCGGATGGCCTTGACCACCAGGTGCGAGTCATCGCGCGGCAGCTCCTGCGCCCCTTCGCCAAAGATCTCCACCGCCAGGCCGGAGCGAGTTACCTCCACCTCCACCGTGTCATAAAGCGAAAGCGCGATGCCCAAGGTGTCATAGCCCGGGCCCAGGTTTGCCGAGGACGCAGGGACCTTCACTATCGCTTTGGTGCCTACTTCAATATCGGTGCTCATGCGGGTGTGTCTCCTTTAATGCAGCTGTGCTTAGGCGTTGTCTAGGCGGATAACAGAATTGACCGCGTGAACGTCCGCCAGGGTCTCCAGCCGGGCCACGATGTCTTCCAAGTCCTTCTCTCGCGCGGAGTGCGTCACCACGATCAAGCGGGCAACGTCCCCACGGTCCTCTTGGCGCACGGTGCGCAGGGAGACCCCGGCGTCTGCAAAGACATTGGAGATAGCCGCGAGAACCCCGGTGCGGTCAGCGACGTCCATGTCAATGTGGTAGCGGGTAGAGACCTGGCCAAAGTCAGCCAATGGCAGTGCGGCGTAAGTATTGTCCTCCGGGGCGCGGCCGCCGTGGACCTTGTTGCGTGCGGCACCCACTACATCACCCAACACTGCCGATGCCGTCGGGTTACCGCCAGCGCCGTTGCCGTAGAACATCAAGGACCCGGCAGCCTCAGCCTCCACGAAGATGGCGTTATAGGACTGGTTGACCGAGGCCAGTGGGTGCTCCTTCGGCACCAAGGTGGGGTGCACGCGGGCATTGACATACTCCCGGCCATCCTCGCCTTCTAGGCGTTCACAAATAGCCAACAGCTTGATGGAGTATCCGGCCTGGTTGGCCGCGGCAATATCAGCTGCGGTAATAGAGGAAATTCCCTCACAGTGAACATCATCAAAGGTCACGCGGGTATAGAAGCCCAGGGAGGCCAGGATAGCCGCCTTGGAGGCGGCGTCATGGCCTTCCACATCCGCGGTGGGATCCGCCTCTGCATATCCCAGACGGGTGGCCTCTGCCAGGGCGTCCTCATAGCTGGCACCGGTGGACTCCATGGCGTCCAGAATAAAGTTGGTGGTGCCGTTAACAATGCCAGAAATACGCTTGATCTTGTCGCCCGCCAGGGACCGACGCAGCATGCCCACCACCGGGATCGCGGCCGCCACAGCAGCTTCAAAGAAGAGGTCCACACCAGCGGCATCGGCAGCCGCGGCAAGCTCATCAGCGTGCGCTGCTACCAGGGCCTTATTCGCAGTCACCACAGACTTGCCGGCATTGAGCGCAGCCAACACCAGCTCGCGCGGGTAGTCGATGCCACCAATGACTTCGACCACCACATCCACGTCCTCGCGCTGCACCAGCGCGTGAGCGTCCGTGGTCAACAATTCGGCCGGTACACCCGGGCGCGGTTTGGAAGTATCAGAGACCGCTACCCCACGCACCTCTACAGGGCCGCCAATACGCTGGGCAAAGTCCGCAGCGTTTTCATGAATCAGGCGAAAGACCTCTGCACCCACGGTGCCCATACCCAGCAGCGCGATTCCTACAGTCGCGCCTGCGCCCTTGCCGTTGCCATAGGTCGTTGCTGCCTGATTCTCAGCCATGATGCTCCCCTCTCGCGGGTGGTCGATTACCCGCATAATCATACAGACCTCTCGGTCTAGTTGTGCAAGCGCGGGGCCGCCACACGCACCCCCGCACCTTCCCTCTCCTACAGGTCTTCCCTAACCCTTAGAGATCGACATCCAATGCCAAGAGGTCATCAATAGTCTCCCGGCGCAACATCAAGCTAGCCTGGCCGCGGCGTACCGAGACCACTGCCGGGCGCAGCGCGCCGTTATACCGCGAAGACATCATGTATTGATACGCACCCGTGGTAGCAAAAGCCACCAAATCGCCGGTAGTAATGTCCCCGGGCAGACGCCGCTCGTTAACCAAAATGTCCCCAGATTCACAGTGGAAACCTACAATGCGCGAATCCACCAATGGGGCCTCAGAGTCGCGGTTGACTAGACGGACATCATATTCTGACTCGTACAAAGCGGGGCGGATATTATCGGACATACCGCCATCGACGGAGAGGTAGCGGCGCACTGGCAGATCATCCTTGCCGGTTTCAACATCCTTAACCGTGCCCACACGGTACAGCGTCACCGCACTGCCACCCACCAGGGAACGGCCCGGTTCCACCAACACCTTTGGTGCCGCAATGCCGAGTTCGGCTGCGGTACGGCCCACAGCTGCCAGCAGATCCGCAGCCAACGCGGCTACATCAAGGGCTTCCTCATACTCCATGTACGGGATGCCAAACCCGCCGCCCAAGTCCAACTCTGGCAGGCTTACTCCCAGTTCAGTGTGGATACGCTTGTACAAGGACAGCACCCGCTCAGCAGCCAATTTAAAACCTTCAGCGTTAAACACCGAGGAACCCACGTGGCAGTGCAAGCCCACCAGATTCAAGTGGCTGGCCTCCAAACAGGCCTGAGCCGCCGCAAAAGCCGCACCGGTAGCCAAGGAGATGCCAAACTTCTGGTCTTCATGCGCGGTAGCCACGAACTCATGGGTATGCGCATCCACGCCGGGCTTGACGCGGATCATCACATTTTGCACCCGGCCCGCAGCTGCAGCTACCTCATTGAGGCGGGCCAGCTCACCTTCATTATCCAGCACCACATGGCCCACGCCAGCAGACACGCACAGCTCCAGATAGTCCTGTCCCTTATTATTTCCGTGCGCGGTCATGCGCTGCGCCGGGAACCCACCAGCGAGCGCTACCTTGGCCTCGTTCACACTGGCTACATCCAGACACAAGCCTTCCTCGTTAACCCAGCGCACAACGCGGGTGCTAAGAAACGCCTTGGAGGCATAATGCACGTTCTCCGGCCCGCCAAAGGCCGCAGCCATATCCCTGCACCGCAGGCGGAAGTCATCCTCATCAAAAACATATAGCGGCGTACCAAACTCAGCCGCCAGCTCAGGGGCAGGTACACCCGCCAGCGTCACTACGCCGTCTTCCTCCCGACGCGCACCCTGCGGCCACACGTGGGCGGGCAACTCATTGAAGTCAGTCTCAGTCACGTCAAGTCCCCTTACATCTTCTCCGGGGCGCTGACCCCAACCATGGTGAGGGCATTAGCCAGGACCTGGCGGGCGGCATCGGCAAGCCCCAAGCGGGCAGCGTGGATAGGCTCTGCGGCCTGGTCTGCCTTCGGCAGCACCTGGCACTGGTCATAGAAACGGTGGAATACCGCAGCTAGCTCCTCAGCATAGCGGGCCACACGGTGCGGCTCCCGCAGGCTAGCCGCAGCGGCCACCACGGCCGGGAACTCGCCCAGGGTGCGAATCAGATCGCCCTCCTTCTCATGGACCAGCAGCGATAGATCAGCGCCCTGTGCGCTCACGCCAATCTCTGCTGCCTTGCGCAGGATGGAGCAAATGCGCGCGTGGCCATACTGCACGTAATACACCGGGTTATCCGCGGACTGCGAGGCCCACAAGCCCAGGTCAATATCAATGGACTGATCCACGGAGGAACGCACCAAAGAATAGCGCGCGGCATCAATACCAATGGCATCTACCAAATCATCCAAAGTAATCACGGTGCCAGCACGCTTGGACATACGCACCGCCTTGCCATCACGCACCAGGTTGACCATCTGGCCAATCAGCACCTCTACCTGCTGCGGGTCATAACCCATGGCAGCGGCAGCCGCGCGCAGGCGAGCAATATAGCCGTGGTGGTCTGCGCCCAGCATGTAGATGGCCAGGTCATGGCCGCGGTCAAACTTGTCTGCCACATAAGCAATATCGCCGGCAATGTAGGCAGCGTCCCCGTCGGACTTGATAACCACCCGGTCTTTGTCATCGCCAAAGTCGGTGGATTTCAGCCACCACGCACCGTCTGCGAAATACAGCTGGGAGTTGTCCTTCAGGTGGGCCACTGCCTTGTCCACGGCACCGGATTCGAATAGGGAATTCTCATGGAAGTAGACGTCAAAGTCCACGCCGAACTGGTGCAGCGAGTCCTTGATGTGGGCAAACATCATCTCCACGCCCGCGGCGCGAAAATTCTCCCGTACCTGGTCCGCATCCCCGTCGAGTGCCTGCGGCTGCTCCTTGAGCACCGCAGTGGCAATGTCCTGGATATACTGCCCGCCGTAGCCGTCCTCCGGTGTGGGCTCGCCTTTAGCCGCAGCCACCAGGGAATTAGAAAAGCGATCAATCTGGCGGCCATGATCATTAAAGTAATACTCCCGGGTAACCGTTGCTCCCGATGCCTCCAGTACCCGGCCCAGCGAATCCCCTACCGCTGCCCAGCGGGTACCGCCCAAGTGGATCGGTCCAGTAGGGTTGGCAGAGACGAACTCCAGGTTGACCTTCTGGCCCGCAAAAGAATCATTATTACCGTATGCCGCGCCTTCCTGGAGGACCTTTTCAACAATCTTGCCCTGGGCAGCTGCGCCCAGACGGATGTTCAGGAACCCCGGGCCAGCAACGGTGGCCTCGGCAATGGCGGGCTCGGCCATGAGGGCATCGGCAAGCCACTGCGCTAGCTCACGCGGATTGGCACCAGCCTTCTTAGCCACCTGCAATGCCAGATTGGTGGCGTAATCCCCATGCTCCGGGTTGCGCGGACGCTCCACGGTGGCCTGCGCGGGCAGGACAGAAGCATCCAGACCATGCTGCGCCAGCACTGCGGCGGCGGTCTGCCTAATTAATTGAGCCAAATCTGCAGGAGTCATAGCTGCTAACTGTAGCCAATGCCCCGGCGCCAACCTGCATTAGGCCAGGGCTTTACTGCGCGCTCCCAGCTGTGACTGCTCTCCACTCTTCCCCGCGCTCTCCCAGGGCGCTCCCGTGCGTTTTCCCTCGGCACCCTCGTGCGTTTTCCCTAGGCGCCGCCTGCCGCACTGCTCTGCGGTCGCAAAGGAATTTCGCAACACCAATCTTGCGAAATAGATGCAGGTCAGAGTGGCTAAGAGGTGCCCCACACGCGTAGAATCGCCCGGGAAAGACTGCGACTACCCACCGACTATTGACCACCTGATCACAGCCAAAATACCGCGAGGAGCCCACATGCGCATAGCGCTGTTTTCCACCTGCATTGGGGACGCCTTGTTCCCCGACGCCCACAAGGCCACCGCACTCATCCTTGCCCGCCTGGGCCATGAGGTGGTTTTTCCGCCCGCGCAAACCTGCTGCGGCCAAATGCACATCAACACCGGCTACCAAAAAGAATCCCTGGGGATGATTCGCACTTATGCGGAGGCCTTCGCAGACCCCTCCATCGACTACGTGATCGCAGCCTCCGGATCGTGCGTGGGCGCGGTGCGCGAACAGCACGTGCAGCTGGCCCAACGGCATGGAAAGCCTGCCGATGTCGCCGGTGCCCAACAAGCAGCCGCCAAGACCTACGATCTTCCGGAGTTTTTGGTAGACATCGCGGGCGTGACCAATGTGGGCGCCTTCTTCCCCCACCGGGTGACCTACCACTCCTCCTGCCATGGCCTGCGCTTCCTCAAATTAGGCGATAGGCCCTACCAACTGCTGGAACAAGTTGAGGGCATTGACCTAGTCCCGTTAGCCAACGTGGAGGAATGCTGCGGCTTTGGCGGCACCTTTTCCCTCAAGAACCCGGAAGTCTCTCAGGCCATGGTGGCCGATAAAGCCCGCCACGTTAAAGACACCCAGGCGGAGTACCTCACCGGCGGCGATTCCTCCTGCCTCATGAATATCGCCGGTGCTCTCGCGCGCCAACGCACCGGAATCCGCGCCGTCCACCTCGCGGAGATTTTAGCCTCCACCAAGTCCCACCCCTGGACCCCAGACTCCGCCGCCTACCCGAAGGAGAAGATGCTGTAATGGCTACTTTTGCAGACACTTTCCCACCTCGCGCCACCGCTACGGTGGGAAACCTGCGTGGCGATAGTGGCTTTGTTTTCGCCGCCCATGCTGGTCTTAACAACGCCACCCAGCGTCGCAACCTGCAGCACGCCACCACCACCATTCGCACCAAACGGCAGGCGGCGGTCACAGAAACCCCCGATTGGGAGCAGCTGCGCGCGGCCGGATCGGCGCTCAAAGCCGACGTGGCGGCACGCATGGACCAACTGCTACTCCAATTCGAAGAGCAGGTCACCGCCCGGGGTGGCACCGTCCACTGGGCGCGTGACGCCGCAGAGGCCAACCGGATTATCACCGGCCTCATCCGCGCTACCGGCGCCAACGACGTGGTCAAGGTCAAGTCCATGGCTACTCAGGAGATTGGACTCAACGAGCACTTAGAGGCCGAAGGAATTCACGCCCAAGAGACTGACTTGGCGGAGCTGATTGTGCAATTAGGCCAAGACAAGCCCTCGCACATCCTGGTGCCCGCCATCCATCGCAACCGCGCCGAAATTCGCGATATTTTTGTGCGCACCATGCCGCACACCGATGCCTCGCTTGCTGCCAACCCGCCCGAGCTTGCCGAGGCCGCCCGCGTCTTCCTTCGCCAGCAGTTCATGAAGGCCACCGTAGCTATTTCCGGGGCGAACTTTGGCGTGGCCGAAACCGGCACCATTAGCGTAGTGGAATCTGAAGGCAACGGGCGCATGTGCCTGACCCTGCCGGAGACCCTGATTACCGTCATGGGGATAGAAAAGCTGGTCCCCACATTCCAGGACCTGGAAGTATTCTTGCAACTGCTGCCCCGTTCTTCTACAGCCGAGCGCATGAACCCCTACACCTCCCTGTGGTCCGGGGTCACCCCCGGCGATGGTCCGCAAAACTTCCACGTGGTCCTGCTGGATAATGGCCGCACTGCCGCGCTGGCTTCGCCCGTGGGCCACCAGGCGCTCAAATGCATCCGTTGTTCTGCCTGCCTGAATGTCTGCCCAGTCTATGAGCGAGCCGGCGGCCACGCCTACGGTTCTGTCTACCCCGGCCCCATTGGCATTGCCCTGACCCCGCAGCTGACGGGAATGGCTGACCACCACGACCCCTCTGCATCCCTGCCCTACGCCTGTTCACTGTGCGGGCGTTGCGATGAGGTCTGTCCCGTCAAAATCCCACTTTCCCAGGTCATCTTAGAAAACCGCCACCAGAAAGTGACCACCGCCGCCCCGCCGGTAGAGCCCTATCTGTTTAAGACCATACAGTTGTTGTGGGACCGTCCTGCGCTATGGAACCGCGTCACCCACCTGGTGGCCCTGGGCCGGGTTCTGGGCGGCTTCAACGGTGTCATTGACTCGCTGCCGCTGTTCCTCTCCGGGTGGTCCGCCACGCGCGATACCGCCGTTCCCCCCAAGCAGTCCTTCCGCCAATGGTTTGCCACCGACGCCGCCCAGGACCTGCTAGCCCAGGCCCGCGCTGAGGGGCTGCCCACCAACGCCCTGTCTAACGCCTTGTCTGCCGATGCCCCCGCCACCCCCAGCGCCCCTAACCCCAACGCTTCCTCCCGTATCCCCGCCGACCAACACGAAGAAGGTACCCACTAGTGTCGCGTTCCGAAATTCTGGCCCGCATCCGCGCCGCTCAACGCTCCGCAGGGCTTGCCGCTTCTGTTGAAGTTCCCCGCGACTACCGCACCAGCGGCACCCTCAATCCTGAGGAGTTGCGAGACATGCTTATCGACCGCCTCGAAGACTACAAGGCAGAAGTTCACCAGTGCGCCGAGGATCAGCTTCCAGCCACCATCGCCGACATCCTCCACAATCGGGGGTGCACGCAAGTCCGCTACGCAGAGGGCCTCAACGCGGAACTATTCGCCAACTTTTCGGGCACCGCCAGCCCCGATAACCGCGACAGCGATCCGCGTCTCCTCGATTCCGTCGATGCCGTTGTCACCGCCTGCCACGTCTCCTGCGCGCAAACCGGGACCATTGCCTTAGAAGCCGGCCCCTTATGCGGCCGGCGGGCCTTATCCTTAGTCCCCGACCGGCACGTGGTCATCGTACGGGCAGACCAGATAGTCTACGGCGTTCCAGAAATGGTGGCCCGCCTCAATCCCCAGCACCCCATCACCTGGATCTCCGGCCCCTCCGCCACCTCCGATATCGAACTATCCCGAGTCGAAGGAGTCCACGGCCCACGGGATCTCATCGTGGTGCTGGTGTCCTAGGCTTTATCCATTCCCTACCCCGCTGCCAACGCGCACATTCCCCATCCCACCACCCAATTGCACACTAGCCTCACTCATGGGCTATGATTACTTAGCGTTGCTCCACTGCAGTGGAGCGCATGCCTCTGTAGCTCAGCGGATTAGAGCATCGGTTTCCGGTACCGAAGGTCGCAGGTTCGATCCCTGTCAGGGGCACTTTTTCATACCTCGTGTCGTGTCACTTCTAGCCACTCACGGCCTAATGGCCCGTTCCCGACTCTCTCGCACGAAGCCTATGCCGCCCGCCTACCGCGGGCGTTAAGCTGAGGCCAAACTGAGCCAACGGGGGTGACAACACTGCTCATCTTTCGCTATAGTGGGTGGTGACATGAAAGCTCGCCGCTCCAATGTCACCTACATGGCGAAACCCCCACGAGGCGGCTAACCTTGCGTGAGGGTTTCGTGAGACTAGCTAGCTAGCCAGGTTATAAACTCACGGATTGCATCCGCGAGTAGCCTGGCAACTAGCGCCCCGAAGGCTCGGACCGTAATCTTTCCGATTACCCTCCGAGCTTTTCCTTTATCCGGCTTTCCGCCGTCTGCAGGCTTCGGCATTTCATCTCACCCCCTTCCCGCAGGCGAGGTGGACCCAAAACTAGCAAGCGCTACTTTAAGCTCCACACTAGCGGCGGAGACTTATTCGCACCGCTAGAAGAGGGGACGCCACAACAGCGTCACCGGCAAGCTTACTCAAAACCGCCAACACACCGCCGAAAGCCCCCTCACATACGGCCAACCGTCCCTTTGCTGTGGGATCAACAAAGCAGCACAGGGGGTAATGAGCGGGGGGAGTCTAACACCGCGATTTTATAGCGCTTGACCTGCGGTTTTAAAGACGTGAATAAAATGCTTCCAAAATTCCGCACCGTCGGTTAATATGCAAGAAACCGCAAACCTCTAAAGCTACGAAAGGAAGGAAAAATTAAAGCAGCCCCGGCCGCTCGGGGGGGGGTGGTTGGCCGGGACTGCCGCCCGGAGCTCAGCTCAACGGGCTATAGCTATACTAACTCATCCGTGCGCAGAATGCACATCGAGTGAAATGAGCTTTCAATTAGCCTGGTCAGAGCGAAAAATACCCTCGGCGCTTGTTGCGCAGAGGGCTACTCGCGTGCGCTAAGAGAGGGCTACTCGCGTGCGCTAAGAAGGTCCGCCCTGCGCACTAAGGACTCCTGGTGCTCCTGGTGCGGAGCTCCTAGCGCGAGGCGGTATGCAGCTCCTGGCACAAGCCGAAACTGCCCCGCTCTCAAGCAACACGAAGCCCTCCACGCAAAGTTAGTGAGGGCCGGAAGGGCGGTTAGTGAGGGCCGGAAGGAAGGGCGGACTGAGTTTTTTAAGAGAGTTTTGCCAGGAACGGGTCACCGCTGCTAAATGCCAACGGCTTAGGGGCGGCAGCAGCCACCGGAGTGCAAGCACCCGCAGGTCGGGTGTCGGACCGAGAGCGTCGAAACCAAGCCCCGTACCTCGCGACTCGAGCCGCCCTAGGCCATCAGGCCTCACTCTACTTGTATATATCGCGGGATAGTTTCATATACAGGTGACCCAGGGGTGGTTGCGTTTTCCCAGGTCGCAAATCAGGCTCACGGCTACCTGTATATATCGCGGGATAGTTTCATATACAGGTAGCGCGTGGGGCAGCTGGGACTAGCACACAGAGGCCAAGGGAAACTGGGACTAGCGCACAGAGGCCAAGGGAAACGGGACTAGCGACTAGGGGGTCGTGCTTGGACCTGCTTCCACACTAAAACAAGCCAACTCGGGCCACAAAAAGGACCGTCTTTTGCACCAAGTACTCCTGGTGCAGAAGCTCCCAGCGTGAATGGTACGAGGCTCCTAGCGCGACTGGTGTCAGGCTACTAGCGCGACTGGTACGAGCTGTGCGAGTCAAACTGCTCTGCGCTCAAGCAACACGAAACCCTCCACACATAATGCGTGGAGGGAGAAAGTGTGCGACGGATAGCTCTGGTTGAGCAGTCCGTCTAGAAGAGTGTGCCCCACTCGATGTAGTGCATGCCCACCAGGGAACCCCACCAGACAATGGCCATCAGGATGAACATGGGAATTACAAAGACGAACTCGCCAACCCAGCCATCACCCTTGTCGCGTGCAGCTGCTTCCCGAGTTTCTAGTTCCTGACGATTGCTCATTGCGCCTGCATTCCTTTCGGTACATCCTTTGTGCCAATCCGGTGACCCGGCCCGCACCCTTGCCGCCGAGGCCGTCGAGATGGAGGATTAGCGTTGTTTTTGACAACACTTACTGTAGCAGCTCGGAGCAATAATTTCCCCATTCCCTGGAGAAAATCATTCCTGGAGAAACTACTGCGGTTAGCTCCACCGGATAGCCTCGCCCGGCAGAATCTAGTCCATTGACGTAGATCAAACAGTTATGGTTTAAAGGCCCGGATCTTCTCCGGCTTCAAGTGCCGCAATAAACTTCTCCCGGTCCGCAAACATCCGCTCTACACTGTCTTCGGTGCCAGCAATCCACTCCCCCGCTGCCTCGTCAAACGTGACGGCAAGGTCCGGGTAACGCTTAAGGATTGCTTCTAAAGCATCCAACGACTCTTCGCTAGCATTCCCAGACTCGTAGTCTTCCGGTGCGGACAACAGCTGTGCGGCACCGTCGATAACCTCGATGCCGTATTCCCGGTATTGCCGGCGAGGGTGTTCAAACAATTCTTGGCCCATCATGGCCGTCATTCTAAAGCACCCCGCCGACCTGCAAGCGGTCGCAGCCCCTGTGCGGGCGGTCGCGGCCCCAGTACGGGCAGTTGCGCCCCCAGTGCGGGCAGTTGCGCCCCCAGTACGGGCAGTTGCGCCCCCAGTGCGGGCGGTCGCAGGCGCCGCTACAGGACCGTACTGGCTGGCGCCTGCTTGAGCTGCTCGATGTCGAACTCCACCTTGCCTGGGATGCTGTCGTAGCGCTCCGGCATACAGGTCAGAACAATTACTTGGCTGTTCTTGGCTGCTTGCGTGAATACTGCAGCTATCAGGTCCAAGCGGTGCTGGTCGGTAGACCCCAGGGCATCATCCACCAACACAGGAACCGATTGTTCTTCGCTACCGCGGGCTACCAGCTGAGCGATAGCAAACCGTGTAATCAATGCCAACTGTTCTCGCGCCCCACCAGAAAGATCCTCAAGCGGAACCGTAGTTTCTCCTTGGCTGCGGTTGACGATTTCCAGTTCCTCATTGAGCCCGAATTCTACATCTGGACCAAAGATAGCGCTGGCTAAAGTACTCAGCTCCGCTGCATAAGGAGCGGCGTAGCGTTTGCGGGCAGCATCCCGGTGCACCACCATAGTGGTGTACAACAGCTTGGCGGCCTCAGCACGCTGCTGCGTAGAGGCCAACACAGCCTTCGCTGCCTCCCAACTGGACTCGGCATTCCGCAACTTCTCAGCGGCACCTTCGGCTTGCTCAATGACAAGCTTCAAGCTGTTCATAGTGTTTTCGGCGGCATCCTTGCGCTTGCGAAGTGAACTCACTTTCTCTTGCGCTCCTTCGAAGAGGTTCTGCACTTGTTGCACATCCGTCTCCCGGAGCGTGGCCTCAGCTGTTGCTACAGCCTCCTTCAGCTCAGCCACGAGCGCTGCGGCACGCTGTGTCTTCTGGGCAAGTTCCTCGCCTGGCAGCGCCTTTTCAGCCGCAGCCAGTGCTTCCTCCGCCCGCTTAAGCTGTACTTCAGCTTGCTCATGAGCCTGTTGCGCAGTAGCCAACGCCACGAATGCGGGACGCTTCTGCAACGGCGCCAGCTTCGCCTCGGCATTTTCTAGGGCCGCTTCGCTTTGGGCACTCGCTTCTTCGGCAGCCAGCTCAGCCTCTTGTGCAGCGGCCTTATCCAGGACCGGTTCTCCGGGCTTCTCCCCTGCCGGATCTACGATCTGGTCTGCAGTTTGGTCTGCCCCCAGCTCTACGGCCTCGCCTCCAGCGGTGACCGTGGCGGCATCGGCAGACTGACATGCTTGCACGGTGGCTTCAACGCGTTCCCGGGCAGCTTGTAATTCGGCACGCAAGGCGCTGAGAGAGTCATTCCCCAAGGCCTTCTTGAGTTCAGCCTTTGCTGCGCGCAACCGATGGTCAATCTCTTGGTGCTCAACGCGACGGCTGCGCACCTGCTCGACGCTGGAGCAGTCTAATTCCTCCAGCAATTCATCCAGTAATTCTTGGGCATCAGCCACCTTTTGCACAAGGTCCTTACCTTGGGCGCCGGGTTCGAAGCGCACTGGGATGGAGCCAATGACCAAGTCGGTAGTCGCGTCTAGAGCTAGTACCGTGTCTTGCCCGGCTGGAAGCACCTGAGACGTACTGCTCACGGTGACCTCGGCGGTATCGGCAGGGTGGAAGATGAGCTTCGCCGCCGCTTGTTCCTTAAGGCTCAGTGCTACCTGCAGGCTATTATTGGCAGACTCGACAGCCTCCACATCGGCATCCTGAATAATCCGACCGCGCGCAGCCGCCAACTTGTTGGCCCCATCAACAGCTGCTTGCAGCCCCTCCAGGGCAGTGACCTTGTCCTGCAGGCGGGTGAGATCCTCCCGCGCTTCAATCGCGCGCACCGCCTGCTTCGCAGCACGCACGGCCCTGCGCGCTTGCGCACGGTGCTCCCGGGCCTCATCCACTGCAGCCTGCAGGTTTTCTAGCGCAGCGCTCTCCTGCTCATTCTTCGCGGCAGCCTCCTCAAGCTCCGCAGCAGTGTGCTCCAGGGCTTCCTGCGCAGCAGCGACCTGCTGGCTAAGTTCCTCACGGCGCATCAGGTCTTCCCGCGCGCGCTCATCTTCCCGTTGGGCAAGGGCCAACTTCTCCCGCTGGGCCTCGACACTATCAAGCAACTCTTGCGCAGACTTTGCCGCGGCGTGCCTTTCCGCCAATGACTCAAGAGCACCCGGCAGCGCAGCTGCCGCCTTATCCCGATCTGCCATTGCCCGCGAGTATTGTTCCACATTGCCGTCCAGCGCCTGTTGCGCCTGCTGCGCATCGCGCAAGACCTGCGCAGCATCCTTTTCCCGCGTCTGTGCGTCCTTCAATTCCTTGGCAGGACGGCCAGTTTTGTCGGTGAAGTACCGGGAATACTCGGCCTCCACGCGCTGCATCAACACCGTGTCTTCTTCGGAGCTGCGAGACTTCGCTCCCGTGGTAGCAGTAAGCACGCGTTCCAAAGAAGGCAGCCCGGAAGCCACAATGGCAGTATCAAGCTGGTCCTGTTGAAGGAATAGGGCGTTGAGCAACTTGGCATCCAAGTGTTGCTCCAAAATGGCCTGCAGCTGGTTTTCTGCCTCCTCACCGGTGAGCGAGGCGCGCTGGGGAGCAAAAATGGTCAACTCCGTCTCCGGGGTTTTAATCCAGCGCTTATGGATCCGGAATTCATATGGCCCCACCGTGAGATCCAGGGTGACCTCCGGAGCTTTATCGGAATGAACTGACTGCAACCACTGCGTGCCCCTATGCGGGATATCACTATTGCGCGCCTTGGGGCTATTCGGCTTGGTTTTGGCACTCGCCTTTTCTGTCAGCACAATTCGAATAGCGTCCGCAATTGTAGACTTACCAGCCTCATTAGGGCCATGGATGACAATGACGCCGGTCTCCGGCAGATTCTCCGCGCGCAGATGTTTGACCCCACGCACATTGTGTAGCTCAATGGACTTGATGCGCATGGCTACTTCCCCTCTTTCACGCCTGATACCAGTGCTGCTTGTCCGCCGGCTAGACGAAAGAGCAGGTTAGCGGCATCCCGCGCCACCGGGTCCTGACCCAACCTATCTACTAATTCCTCCAACACGCCTGCTGCATACCCCTGAAGGTTCAACTCCTCCAACTCGCCTTCTGCGGGTTCCAGAACCAAATCCATGCGGCGGTCACGGGGGTAGAGCGCTGCAAAAATACTTCCGAACTCCGCCAATCCCTGTTCAAGAGCGGCTTGAGCCTGCAAGCTGAGCGTTCCCGTCAATCCGTACTTGATCACCGTCTCATCCTTGTTGGGGTAATCCGCTAGCCGCTGGAGGAAGGCCTCCACATCGGCCATAGAGTTCAGCTGGGCGTCTACTGCATGGAAGGTCCAGGTGCCGATGGCATGCTTGCTCACATCGACGCTGACCCCACCGGCGTCTTTACTAATGGTCACCACCAGTGCATTGCCCGAGTCAACCTCCCCGTTACCACCCCCGCCGGCGTCCACGCCGTGAAAGTCTGTGGTCTCCGGTGCCCCGGAAAACCACACGGCCCCCGTGTCACTCAAGCTTTGTGTCGAGTGAGTATCCCCCAATGCCAGGTAGTCGAAAACCCGGTTCGCTAAGGCCTCCTCCACCGTGGGGAGGTCAATCTGATCCGGTGCACTATCCCCGGCCCGGCTAAAGACCTGCCCGTGCCCCACAGCTACCCGAATGTTCTGGGTAGGCTCCAAAGGTTCCAACATCTGTGCAACCAAGTCGCGAGTGGCATGCTTCGTCATCAGCGGAGCGCCCACTACCTCAACCCCGGGAAGGGCCACCACCGGATCGCAGTCACTGATGACATGGATATTCTCCCCCTCCATCTTGTTCAAGATCGAGTCCGCCACCAGCGGGTCATGGTTTCCGGGGAGTAAATACACCGGTACTGGTAGCCTGCGCAGGCGCTCC
The DNA here is from genome assembly GCF_011038655.2 of Corynebacterium lizhenjunii. Taxonomy (NCBI): domain Bacteria; kingdom Bacillati; phylum Actinomycetota; class Actinomycetes; order Mycobacteriales; family Corynebacteriaceae; genus Corynebacterium; species Corynebacterium lizhenjunii. The sequence continues at coordinate 965,495 of NZ_CP064954.1, read as the reverse complement.
ATAGCACGCTTGGTGGTTGTATTGGACAGCGAGTTGGCATCAAAGACATCCCCAGCTACCACGATGAACTGGGCCCCAGTGTCTTTAGCTAAACCTCCCAGGCGGTCAATAGCGGCTAAGCGGGCGTTATTGAATCTCGCTTGAGCCTCCCCTTCAAGGAACCAGCGCTGCATCCCCAACTGAAAATCCGACGTATGGATAAAGGTCACACTTCGTGCGATATTTTCCAGTTTGTCCCTATGTCCCGACATGGCCTTGTATTCCGGTTTACTACTGCTCATATTCATGACTCATACCATAGAACAAAGCCGGGACATTGGACGCACCTGAATCGAACAGGGCATCGGGAAGCTCAAGCAAAACCCGCGGCCACCAGTCACGCTACCGAGTAAGGTGCTCGTAGAGCTCCTCTATGTCACTCACAGCCCGCAGCAGCTCAATGTTGGTATGACATACCGCGCGCAGCGCCTTGCGCAGCAAATCCATATCGGAGTCCTCCAGCACGGGCGCCGTCTTGGGCTCCGGCAAATCTGGCAGCTCGCGCCCAGACCAAAACAACTCGTTGCTCTCCGCAAGGTTGCGACCGCCTGACAGGGCGACCACATCCTGAGCACCAGCACCGGCCTCGTTGAGCAAATTGCGCTCCAAGGTGCGAAAATCCAGGCCGCGCAAAGCAAAAACCACGCCGGGATCCGCATCCATCCGCGCCGCCAGCCGCTCCCCCACAGCAACAATATGCTTGCACACCAAAGCTCCATCAGGACACGTACACCGCACCCGCAGGTCTTGGCTCTCTTCACCCAACAAGATGTCCAAGAGCTCTTCACTGACCACGCCCTCGCGGGCAAGTCGCAAGGAATTCGACTCCCGGGCCATGATGTGCGATAACTCCAGCAACTGCGCGCTGCTGCGGTGCGGCAGCTGCAACAGCACCTCAAAGGGCTGGTTCTGGCTTCCAGCCACCCGCCCGTGCGCCGCGCCCACCCTAATATCGAGCCCCACCACGTTGCCCGCACGCGCATAATCGCGCCCGCGCTGCAAGCGGCCACTGTCCACGCGTCGACTAATAAAAGAAATCAGGCGGGTTGCCGCCGGACCCATGGTGGAGCCAAAGTGTCGGTGGCTCACCTGAGCAGACGGCGACTGAGGCGTACGCCCCCGGCGTGCCGGTACCCTCGCTTCCAAATGGGCTACTTCTTCCGGGGAGCTCGCCCGCTGCCGTGTGCGGAAGTTCACAAAGGTGACATTGTTGGCATTGTTGGCATTGTTCTTATCATTCCCGCTGGCCATTACTATGCCTCCTCTTCAGCGTCCGCGCGGTAGTGCATCAGCTCTGCCAATTGATCTGGGTTCAGCTCCGTTAGCCAACCTTCACCCTCGCCCACCACGGCGCCGGCCAATTTGGTCTTGCCGTCGAGAATGTCCTGGATGGATTCCTCCAGCGTTCCGGCGGTAATCATCTTGTACACCTGCACATTGCGCTGTTGGCCAATACGGAACGCACGATCGGTAGCTTGGTTTTCCACCGCCGGGTTCCACCAACGGTCCATGTGCACCACGATGTTGGCGGCGGTGAGGTTGAGTCCCGTTCCGCCAGCTTTAAGGGAGAGCACCATGGCCGCCGGTCCGTCGCCGCGCTGGAAGTCCTCCACCATGGCGTCACGCTTGTTTTTGCTCACCCCACCGTGCAAGAAAGGAACCTCTTGGCCAAGGTGCTGTGACAAATACGGCACCAACAACTGCCCAAACGCCCGGTACTGAGTAAAGATCAACAAGCGTTCACCGGCTTGCTGGGCTTCATCAATAATGCGGATTAGCTCCGCCACCTTACCGGAACGGTGCTTGCCCTTGAGCGTGACAGCACTGCCATCGCCCAGATAGTGCGCTGGGTGATTACAAATCTGCTTAATGCGCGTCAGGGACGCCAAAATCAGCCCCCGGCGCGCCATCGGCTCTGCCGACTCCAGCCTGCGCGTGATGTCATCCACCAGGGAGCGATACAGTGCGGCTTGTTCCGAGGTCAAGTTCACGGTGATAACCTGCTCGGTCTTTTCTGGCAAGTCATCAATAATAGACTTATCCGTCTTAAGCCGCCGCAGAATAAACGGCGCCACCAAGGCGCGAAGGTGTTCGGCCAGCTCAGGGGCCTGGCCTCCCTCAATCGGCTTGGCAAAGTGGTTGCGGAAGAAAGACGCAGATCCCAGCACCCCGGGGTTGCAGAAGTCCACAATCGAGCGCATCTCACTCAAACGATTTTCCACCGGGGTACCGGTGAGCGCTATGCGCTGCCGCGCCGGCAGCGAGCGCACCGCCTTAGAGGTGTGCGTGCCAGGGTTCTTAATCGCCTGAGCCTCATCTAGCACCACGTGCTCCCATTCCACTGCTCCCAAGACGGCAAAGTCGCGCGTCGCCGTGCCATAAGAAGTAATGACCACATCAGCGTCTGCTACCGCTTTCAGGAAGTCTGCCCCGCGCGGGCGCTGGGTCCCGTGGTGAACAATGACCTTGAAGTGCGGTACAAACCGGGCGGCTTCCCGGCGCCAATTTCCCACTACGGAGGTGGGGGCGACCACTAAGGTGGGGCCGGGGGAATCGGCAAGCTCCTGCTCGACTGCCAGCAAACTCAACAGCTGTAGGGTCTTGCCCAAGCCCATGTCGTCTGCCAGCACTGCCCCCAGATTGTTGCGCGACATCCAATATAACCAGTCCACGCCGCGGTGCTGGTACTCCCGCAGCTGCGCGTGCACCGTCGGTGGGATATCCACGGGCTGGGGCGAAGGGCTATCCATCCCGCCCAGCAGAGAGGCATGCCAGGCTGAGCCGCTAAACTCCACCGGCTGCTCCACGGCAGATTCCAGGGCCAGGCGGCGCAACTCCGCCAGGGAGACCACGCCCTGGGTGTCATCGTCCTCATATGCCAGCAGCGCCTGCTGGGCCTCCTGCGCGCGCTCGAGACGTTCCTCCCAGCCAGGCAGTCCCAATTCGCGGGCTTCCTCAGCGCGACGCAGGGCCTCCTCCACCCGGGCACGCGCCTGCTTGCGGGCGGCAGCGGCCAGCTGTTCCATATAATCGCCGATTTTGCTCAGCGTGGAGGTATCTGCCATCACCCACTGGCCCCGCAGCTTAATTAGCCCAGATTTGGAGGCGACCAGCTGCTCCATTTCTTCATCACTAAGCTGCGTGTCGCCCACCGAAACTTTCCAGTCGTAGGCCACCAGCTTCTCAAAGCCCACGTGGCTGTGCGTGGCAGCGTTTGCGGCAGCCGCCGGGTCAATCTCGCGCACCTCCAGCTGCGCGGTGGTGGACATGTGTGCCCAGGCCTTGGGCAACATCACGGTAAACCCGGCCGCCTGGAGTTGGGCGGTGTCGGTGCTGACAAAGCGCACCAGGTCGTCGGTGGTGAGGTAGACATCCCAGTCCCCCATCCGGTACGCCTCTTCCGGGTGTGGGTGGTACGTGTTCGGGTCCAGCAGTGGCGATATGGCAATGGCCCGCTGCTGGGACGCCCGCAGCCGCTCCATGCTGGAATGGTCTAGCTGGGTCTGGCGCATGGGCACCGGGGCATCGGTACCCGAGCGCACGCACACCCGCACCGGCCACATGTCACCTTCATCTGAGCTTGCCGATGCCCCCTCGGCTCCCGCACCGACCCCTACCGCAGGTTCTTGCGGCTCATCCCCAGGTTCTTCCACAATGAACACCAGCTGCAATTGGACGTCCATTATCGAGTCGCGCCACTCGTTTAAGCCGCGCAGCAACTGGGCGCGACCTTTACGTACCGCAGTGGTGTGCAAGATGGAGTCCACAAAATGATGCCATGGGTAAGGTCGTGGTTGGGTGCTTAGTTCTTGGAGCTCACGGAAGGCAATCCAGTGGGTGAGCTCATCAGCCATATCCTCTGCCAAGACCCCATTATTAACGGTGAGCACCTGCGGGGCTGCGGCAATCATCTCTGCCAACCAACCGCGCTCTGCTAGCCCCGTAGCCAGCTGCCACATGGGCACCCACTCGCCCGATTGATAGTTCATGCGCAGGGTCACCCGGCCAGCGCGCACCCACTGCGCCAAACCAGCATATGCCTGCGCTAGCCACAAGAGGTCTGGCGCTAGGGTCTGGCGTTGTTGTGCACTGACCTCCGGGCTGCTTAACGATTCCCGCGTGCGCTGAAGTGTCTCTACCATTCCCAGCGGATCAAATAAGGCCATAGGCACCATCAGGGTGACGTCTTTTCCCTTGGGCGTGCGCAGCGACATCCGCGCCCGATTGCGGAACGTCTTGCCTTTGAGGATCTTTTCTAGTGCTGGCGGGAAATATCCCTGCGGCACTGCCGCCGGGGTGACAATTTTGTGCCCCTCCAACTGCTCAATCCACACACCCAGTCCCGCTGAGGGCAACCAGACGCCGTGGATGAGGAAACTAGACATAGCGGCTAGTTTAGCCACAGCTGTGGGTACCCCTAACTTTGGGGAGTCCGGACCTCAATTACGCCCTATTGCTGTGTAAATCACAAATTATAGGTACTATTGGCCGGGTTATCTGCTCAATCACTCAAGAGAAAGACAGGAGAGCTACATGGAATCTTCGACGTGGTACGTCATAGCCATCATCATCTACCTGTTCACCATGCTCGCCATCGGTTATTGGTCCTACCGCCAGACCAGTGAGTATGACGAATACGTCCTGGGCGGGCGCGGCCTGAACCCCTTCGTGGCAGCCTTGTCCGCGGGGGCATCGGACATGTCCGGCTGGTTGCTCATGGGCCTTCCCGGCGCGCTGTTCCTCACCGGCATGTCTGAGCTATGGATTGCCATTGGCTTGACCGTGGGCGCCTGGTTCAACTGGAAGCTCGTGGCCCCGCGCCTGCGCGCCTACACCGAGGTGGCCAACAACTCCATCACGGTGCCCTCCTTCTTTGAGAACCGCCTGCGGGATAAGTCCCGCGCGCTGCGCGTCATCGCTTCTCTCATCATCATCTTCTTCTTCACCTTCTACGTCTCTTCCGGCATGGTGGCCGGTGGGCGCTACTTCGAGTCCACTTTCCAGGGCGACTACCTCACCGGCATGCTCATCGTGGCGGCAGTGACGGTGGCTTATACCTTCATCGGCGGCTTCCTGGCAGTGTCCTACACTGATGCCGTCCAGGGCATTTTGATGTTCCTCTCCCTGGCCATCGTGCCTATTATGGCCATTATCTCCCTGGATAACCCGGCCGACATCTTCTCCTTCGCCGCAGAAAACCCCTACGCCACCGGCGGGGCCATTGTAAACCCCGACTACTTCTCCATGATTTCCGGAGTGTCGGCCGCGGTTATCATCGGCAACCTTGCTTGGGGTCTGGGCTACTTCGGGCAGCCGCACATCATCGTGCGCTTCATGGCGCTGCGCACCCCGGCAGATGCCAAGACTGGCCGCCGCGTGGGCATCCTCTGGATGGCGCTGTCCGTCCTGGGTGCGATCTTCTGCGCCCTTGCCGGTACGGTCTTCTTCACCACCACCGAGCACGCCATTACAGACCAGCAGTCCTATGAGACGATCTTCTTGGACATGGCGCAGATCATGTTCCACCCGCTCTTTGCTGGTCTGGTGCTCACCGCAGTGCTTGCCGCAATTATGTCCACCATGTCCTCCCAGCTGCTGGTGGTGTCTTCTTCCCTGATTGAGGACTTGCTGAAGGTCTTTAGCAAGAAGGAGCCCTCGGAGTCTACGCTGATTAATCTCTCCCGCACCGCCGTGGTAGGCGTGGCCATTTTGGCCGCCATCCTCGCCGTGAACCCGAATGATTCCATCCTGGGCCTGGTGGGCTTTGCTTGGGCTGGCTTCGGCGCTGCCTTTGGCCCGCTGGTGCTTTTCTCCCTGTTCTGGTCGCGCCTGAACGTTCCGGGTGCGATTGCCGGCATGGTGGTTGGTGCCGTGGTTACCATCGGTTGGGGCATGTCCGCCTTGAGCGACTCTCTCTACGAGATCGTCCCCGGCTTCGCCGCTTCCTGCCTGGCAATCGTGGTTGTCTCCTTGGCCACCAAGGCCCCCTCGGCGGAGATTACCAAGGAATTCGACCTGGCCATCGATGTCTCTCGCCGTGCCGCTGGTGATGAGAGCTTCGAGTTTTCCGCCACTGCTTAACGCAAGCCTCAATCCCCGCCCCGCCCCGTGCTGCCTTTGCACGGGGCTGCGGCCTTTTTCGGAACCTTTTGGGGTAGCTGACAAGTCTAAGTAGGTATGTCACCTTCTCGTCTACCTAGCCGGCGCCCCTCCCAGGCGCGCCGACGCCAGATCTCTGTGCATCCAATCCATGCAGCCGTTGTGGTATTGAGCGTGGCCAGTGTGTGGTTGCTGCTCCCGCAGCTGCGCGCGCCGCAGCCACTTGACCCGGGGCTACCCCCACCGGCGGAGCTTTTTGCCCAGATTGCCGAAGGCCCGCCGCGACTCAAGGACCACACCTATAAACGCACCGAGTTCGGTTCCGGGTGGGGCCCAGCCCGCCTGCCTGGCCAGGAGGCGTGCACCGCGCGCGAGGCGGCCCTGTTGGCCCAGGCCCCTCACAGTCCGCCCACTCCGGGTAGTTGCGAGCGCCCTGCAGAAATCTTTGATCCCTATTCCGGAACCACGCTGCATCTAGAGGATCTCCCCCGCCCGCCGGAAGCTGACCACGTGTTACCGCTGTCAGCCGCGTGGGATTTGGGCGCAAGCCAGTGGTCGACGCAGTTGCGGGTGGAATTTGCCAATGATCCACTCAACCTGGTGGTCACCAGCAGAGAGGCCAACCAGGCCAAGTCCGACCAACTGCCCAGCCAATGGATGCCGCCCCAGCGCCACACCCATTGTTGGTACTCCCAGCGCTTAGGAGCGGTGGCCTACAAATACTCCCTGGCCCTGCCTGCAGAAGACTTGGCGCGCATGCGCGCGTCTTGCCGCTATTTCCGGCTGCGCGACTACATCGCTAGGCTGGGAGGTTGACATTGCACCCGCAGATGTTTCCTACCTTGAAGGATTTTTATACCCCATGACTACTTTTGCCATTGCTCTCCACGCCATCGCCGCCGTGGCCCTCATTGGGCCCGTGATGGTGGCAACCTCCATGTTTCCTGCGCAGTTGGCGCAGGGTAACGTGGGAGCACTGACCATTTTGCACCGCATCACCAACACCTACGGGCTCATCTCCGCGCTGGTTCCCATCCTGGGCGTGGCCGTCTTCCTCTCTGATCTGTCTACCTACGGCCGCCAGGGCCAGTTCCATGCTTCCATCCTGTTGGCCGTCATTGCCTGGGCCCTCTTGCTGTTCGTCGTGGTCCCGAAGCAAAAGGCTGCCCTGACTGCTCTTGGCGTTGAGTCCGCTGAGTCTGCCGATGCCCCCTCAGCCCCCGCCTCCCTGGACAAGTCCCGTTCCCAGTTGGCGATGTTCTCCGGCATCTTCAACCTGCTGTGGATCCTCTGTGCAGTGTTGATGTTCATCTAAACCACTCCTGCCCCTCCCGGTGTTGCATAATCGTTTAAGATTGTGCACATGGCACCAGATTCCATTGAGATTCTTGGCCCCCGCTCCGTTCCCCTCGGCGGGCCACGGGCAATGCCAGTAGCCCGCACCCTTCCTCAGCGCCACCGCTCCACCATCGGAGCGTGGTGCTTTATTGATCACTACGGACCAGATGATGTCTCTGCAACCGGCGGCATGGACGTCGCCCCGCACCCACACACTGGATTGCAGACCGTATCCTGGCTCTTCTCTGGCAAAATTATGCACCACGATTCTGCCGATAACCACGCCGTGGTGCGACCCGGGGAAGTAAATCTGATGACGGCAGGCTCTGGAATTTGTCATTCTGAGGTGTCTACGCAAGACACCACTGTGCTCCACGGGGTGCAACTGTGGACCGTACTGCCTGACGCTCACCGGCACACCACGCGCCGTTTCGACCATTACGCCCCGCCCACAGTCCTCCACGGCCCGGGAAGGGTGCAAGTTTTTCTGGGTACACTCCTTGGTTCAGCAGCCCCGCCATCTCCCCTGCCCACCTACACACCACTTCTAGGCGCACAGGTGGACCTGCCGGCTGGGACGCAAATAGAATTACAACTCGACACCAACTTCGAACACGGAATCCTCGTAGATACGGGGACAATTCACCTAATCCTCCCAGGGAACAACGCACAGCAGGTGAGCCCCCAGGAACTCGCTTTCCTCGCTAACGGACCGTCACGGGTGATACTGCACAACCCAGGACAAGAAACGGCCAGGATGCTCCTTTTAGGCGGAGAGCCCTTCGAAGAGGAATTTGTCATGTGGTGGAACTTCATTGGCCGCACGCATGACGAGGTCACGTCCTACCGTGAAGAATGGCAGCAGCATGGGCAGCGATTCGGTCATGTGGAGGGCTATATTAGCCATGATCCTTCAGGACTCTCGCGCCTTCCGGCGCCTACTCTTCCACCAGTGCAGTTGCGTCCGCGTGGTGGACGAAAGCAATCCTAGCCACGCTTCTTTTGCCAGTTCAACACCATGATGACTATGCCAGCGATAAGCAATGCTGGCACTAATACGTCCACTGCAATCGACGCAATAATAATGAGCAGTTCTAGCATTGATTTCTCCTCAGCACGCTTTAGCCACCGGCGGTTCCGCCGACTCTGTTCTCCTCCGTCCCAGGCTAAATAACCTCTCCCGGAAGCCGCAAGCCCTTTGGAGAATTAGCGACTTTAGTACACACCCGGGCAGGCAGGGGTGGCCCAACCACCCGTCATGCTTACCCAAGGACTCCATACTTCCCGAACCCCTAAAATCCCCGAACTTGTCCATACAGCCCAAAATGACCCGTTCCCGACAAGTCAAGACCTGATTTTTCACATTCTGAGGCCAGCGTTGTCGGGAACGGGTCATGTTCCGCCAAGGTCACGTTCCGCCAAGGTCACGCGTGCTCAAAGCCACACGGGCCGCCGGACGGACCGGACACTCTGAGCGGACCGGGCCCCGGGCGGACGAGGCCATGCTAGTCGCGCCAGCCGCCGCGGTTACCGCGGTCATCCCGGTCCCGTCCCCGTCCGCCACGGTAGCCGCCACGGTCATCCCGATCGCGGCCGCGGCCGCCACGGTAACCGCCGCGGTCGTCACGGTAGCCACCCCGATCGTCGCGGTCGCGGCCCCTACGGAAGCCGCCGCGATCATCGCCGTCGCGACGCGGTGGACGGCCGGTGTCCTTGGCAATGTTGATCAGCTGGCCGGAAATGCGAGTATCCCGCAGGCGGTCGAGCACCGCCGGGTCCATGTTCTTAGGCAGGTCCACCAGCGTGTGGCCCACGGCGATGGTGATACGTCCGAAGTCTTTTGCAGACAGACCACCTTCGTTGGCCAGGGCACCGACAATGGAGCCCGGGCGCACGTTGTGGCGCTTGCCCACGTCCAGGCGGTAGGTCACAAAGTCGCCATCATCACGGCGTGGCCCGCGCTCACGGAAGCCACCACGCTCCCGCCGGTCATCACGGTCGCGGACTCCGCCCCGCTCCCGGCGGTCATCGCGGTCAAAGCGATCCCGGCGGTCCCGGTCCCGCTTGGCCTTCGGCTGCTCCTTGAGCAAGAACTCTGCACCGCCCTGCAGCTGCACAGCCAGTGCGGCAGCAATGTCATCCATAGCCACGTCATTGCCCGCGGAATACTCGCGCAGCAACGTGCGGAAGAAATCGAATTGCTTGTCTTCCAGGCTCTCCGTAATCCGCGCAAAGAATTTCTCCTTGCGCTTGGCGTTGACCTCATCGGCTGTAGGGAGATCCATCTCCTCAAGGCGGGCATTGGTCACGCGCTCAATGGAGCGCAGCATGCGCCGCTCCCGCGGAGTGACAAACAAGATCGCCTCACCAGTACGCCCCGCGCGGCCGGTGCGGCCAATGCGGTGGACATAAGACTCCGTGTCATTCGGGATGTCGTAGTTAACCACGTGGGTAATGCGGTCTACGTCCAGGCCGCGAGCGGCTACGTCGGTAGCCACCAGGATGTCCAGGCGGCCATCCTTAAGCTGATCCACGGTGCGCTCACGCTGCTGCTGAGCAATGTCGCCGTTAATTGCGGCTGCGTTATAGCCAGCATCGCGCAGCGCGTCAGCTACTTCTTCCGTCTCATGCTTGGTACGGCAGAAGACAATCATGGCGTCGTATTCAGTGACTTCGAGGATGCGAGTAAACGCATCCATCTTCTGGCGGTGCGCGGTCAGCAGGAAGCGCTGCGTGATGTTGTCATTGGTGCGGCGCTCCGACTTCACAGTGACCTCAGCCGGGTCGGTGAGGTACTGCTTCGACAACCTGCGGATGGACCCCGGCATGGTGGCAGAAAACAGGGCCACCTGCTTGTCTTCGGGGGTATCCTCCAAAATTCTTTCGACGTCTTCTTGGAAGCCCATGTTGAGCATCTCATCAGCCTCATCCAGCACTAGGTAGCGCAGGCGGGAGATGTCAAGGGAGCCCTTCTCCAGATGGTCGATGACGCGCCCCGGAGTACCCACAATGATGTGAGCGCCACGGCGCAATCCAGAAAGCTGAATGCCATAAGCCTGCCCACCGTAGATGGGCAGGACCTCGATGCGACCCAAGTGGTCCGCAAAAGACTGGAAAGAGTCTGCCACCTGCAGCGCCAGCTCACGGGTAGGAGCCAGCACCAGGGCCTGCGGGTGGCGGGCAGCAACATCGATCTGCGAGAGCACCGGCAGCGCAAATGCTGCGGTCTTGCCGGTGCCCGTCTGGGCTAGGCCCACCACGTCGCGACCTTCCATCAAGATGGGGATGGTCTGTTCTTGAATGGGGGAAGGCTGGGTAAACCCAACCTTTGCCACGGCATCTTGCACGCTTTGCGGCAGGCCAAGGTTTGCAAACCCCTGGGACTCTTCATTGGTCGAATCTGCAGATTCGACGCCGGTATCCTCAGAAGTTTCCGCAGCCCTGGTGCCTTCAATGGCGTCCTGCGAAGCCTGCACGGCTTCGCTTCCTTGCGAGTTTTCCTGAGATTCCGACTGATTAAAATTATCTTCCGGCTCGTTTACGCCGCCGGTGGCGTTATCGGTAATGCTCATTGCCCGCTCCACAGTACGCCATCAGTGCCCACCGCACCAGCCCGGCACTCACGGCGGGGCTAGCGAGCACCCCACCAACCGACGCTGACATCACAGACAGCTTCGCTAAAATCCGCCAGGTCTGTGCCCACTTCGACTACCACGCCTGGAACAGAAGGCTGCCACTTCAGGTCAATCAGGACTGCTTTCTCGGCCCCACCGGGGGCATCAGCACCCGGCTGCTTATTGAAGTTCACCACCCCACTTTCCTGGTTCGCTTGGACCATCCAGGAGCGCCCCACAATGTAGGCGCGTGAGGACTGATCGTGTCCTGCGAGCATCGGGTGCGTCCCCCGCCGGATAGCCGGTTCCATAGCTACGAAATAGGCCAAGAGATCCGTAGTTTGCGCCACGGTGTCTACTACCTGCTGGCGCAGTTCTGCCACCAAGTCCCGGGGGTAGATACCTATCTCCCAGGCCAGCTCATCAATGGTTGCAAACTCCCATTCCATAAATTCCCAGTAGGAATGCTCATCCTGTTCGGTAACTATCTGCTCTACCAACCCCTGGCAGAACGCATAGTAGGCAGCATTGCGTTCCAGCTGTTCCCGGCTGGGGCGCTTGGATACCCGCCCGCCGAACGTACGCAAAGCTTGTTTCCATGTGGGCATCGGCTCTGCCTCACGGCGCTCGTACCACTCCTCCCCGTCTTGTTCCTCATCCACTGGCAGCGAGCTGGCCACAGGCTCGACCGTGATGTCGTAGTCCATGTAGCTGTTGTGATAGGTCTCTAGCAGTTGGTTGATGTCGATCTTCGACATGTTTCCCCCTCGATGTATGTGGGCCCGGCGGCACGAGTGTCGCACCGGCGCGGGCAAATGATTGGCATTAGATGTTGCCGGGAAGCAGGTGCGCCCCCAACGCAACTGCTCCCAATTATTACCCGGTCAGACCTCGTTGTCTACCCCTTTTTTCCTCACAGGGGTAAACCAGGGGTGCCCCGGGTTTTAGCCGTACACGCGCTTGCCTGCCACGTAGGTCTGATACGTCAGCGGCATCCCTGGCCGGTAAGCCAGGTCAATGGCGTTGGCGGTATCCAATACGTGCAGGTCAGCGCTCGCACCGGCCACCAGCGTCCCCTTAGCGGGCCGGCCCTGCGGGTCACGTCCGTCGCCCGCATCATGGCGCCGCAAAGCCTTAGCTCCCCCGGTGGTCGCCGCGGCAATGGCCTCATCAAGGGTCAGGTGCTGCTGCAGCACGGCGGTAGCCACACAGAAATTCATGGAGGAGGTATACGACGTGCCAGGGTTGAGGTTGGAGGCAATGGCCACGGTAGCCCCGGCATCGAGAAGCTGACGGCCCGGCGCCAACGGCTGGCGGGTAGACAGGTCGCAGGCAGGCAGCAGGGTGGCCACGGTGTCGGAGCCTGCCAGAGCGGCTATGTCGGCGTCGCTGAGGTAGTTGACATGGTCTACCGATGCCGCCCCCAGCTCCACCGCCAGCGCCACTCCAGGTCCCTGGCCCAGCTGGTTGCCGTGCACCCGCAGGCCCAGGCCCGCCTCACGGCCGGCCTCCAGGACCCTGCGGGACTGCTGCTGGTCAAAAGCTCCCCTCTCGCAGAACACATCTATCCACTGTGCGTGTGCGGCCACGGCATCCAACATGGGCCCCACCACCTCTGCCAGGTAGGCTTCGGCATCTGCCCCCGGTGGGACCAAGTGCGCCCCTAGGAAGGTCACGTCATCGACATATTGCGCGGCCACTTCCGCAGCCAGCAGCTCAGATTCGGTGTTGAGCCCATAGCCAGTCTTAGTCTCAAAGGTGGTAGTACCCCCGGCGTGGCCGGCAGCAATGCGCTCGCGCACTAGAGCTTCCAGGCGCTCGCGCCCAGCGCTGCGCGTGGCTTCCATGGTCACGGCGATGCCGCCCGCTGCATAGTCCTGGCCAGCCATCCGGGCTTCAAACTCCGCCCCGCGGTCGCCATCAAAGACCATGTGGGTATGGGAGTCCACCCACCCGGGCAAAACGGCGCGCCCGCCTAGATCTACAACAGAGTCCGCGGCATCCGCAGCTACCGGGCAATCGTGTGCAGCACCCACCCACTCGATGGTGCCGTCACTGACCACCAAGGCAGCCTCCGGGATAGTCCCTGCCACAGAGACAGTACGCAGCTCAGAAATTCCGGTAAATAGTGTCCTCATTACAGGCATCTTTCCTTTCCAGAAGGGCTTGAGTCCAGGCGGGCTTGAGCCTCTACTCACCTCTACGCAGCCAGCGCCAGCCAGGCGGCAACTAGAGGAACTAGTCGCGCGCGTGGAAGGGCATGGGGATGCGCACGCCGCGCTCATCGGCTACTTCCTTGGCGCGGGTATAGCCGGCATCCACGTGGCGGATAACGCCCATGCCAGGGTCATTTGTCAGCACTGCACGCAGCTTGGCGGCAGCCAACTCGGTTCCATCAGCAACAGAGACCTGGCCGGCGTGGATGGACCGGCCCATGCCCACGCCACCGCCGTGGTGGATGGACACCCAGGTCGCACCGGAGGACACCGCGGTCATGGCGTTGAGCAGCGGCCAGTCAGCAACGGCGTCGGTGCCGTCCAGCATGGCCTCGGTTTCGCGGTAGGGCGAGGCCACCGAACCAGAATCCAGGTGGTCACGGCCAATGACAATCGGCGCGGAAATCTTGCCCTCAGCCACCAGCTCATTAAACCGCAGGCCGGCCTTGTGGCGCTCGTTGTAGCCCAACCAGCAGATGCGTGCTGGCAGACCCTCAAACTCCACGTACTCCTCGGCGGCATCCAGCCAGTTGTGCAGGTGGGTGTTGTCCGGGAAGAGTTCCTTCAAAGCCTGGTCGGTGACCCGAATGTCTTCCGGGTCACCGGAGAGTGCGGCCCAGCGGAACGGGCCCAGCCCCTCACAGAACAGCGGCCGGATATAGGCCGGCACAAAGCCTGGGAACTCAAAGGCGCGGGTGTAGCCAGCGTGGCGGGCCTCATCACGGATGGAATTGCCGTAGTCAAAGACCTCAGCGCCTTCGTCTTGGAACTCCACCATCGCCTGGACCTGCGCGGCCATGGACTCCCGGGCCTTCTTGGTAAAGGTCACCGGGTCCGCCTTGGCCTCAGCGTGCCAGTCTTCGACGGTGATTTCGGTGGGCAGGTAACTCAGCGGATCATGCGCAGAGGTCTGGTCCGTGACCACATCCACGGTAAATTCCCCGGCGCGCTGGCGGCGCAGGACCTCGGGGAATACTTCCGCGGCGTTGCCCACCAGGCCCACGGACAGCGGCTTGCGGGCTTCCTTGGCTTCCAGCACCAGCTTGAGGGCCTGGTCCAAGTCAGTGACTACCTCATCCAGGTAGCGCTTGGACTGGCGGCGCTTCAGGCGGGACTCATCGACGTCGACAATTAGCACCGCACCCCCGTTGAGCGTGACGGCTAGCGGCTGAGCGCCGCCCATGCCGCCGCAGCCGCCTGTGAGGGTGAACGTACCGGCCAGGGTGCCGCCGAAGCGCTTTTTAGCCACGGCGGCAAAGGTCTCATAGGTGCCCTGCAAAATGCCTTGGGTGGCGATGTAGATCCAGGATCCGGCGGTCATCTGGCCGTACATCATCAGGCCCTCTTCCTCCAGGGCCCTGAAGTGTTCCCAGTTGGCCCAGTCGCCCACCAGGTTGGAGTTGGCCAGGATTACGCGCGGTGCCCACTCGTTAGTCTTCCAAATACCCACGGGCTTGCCGGACTGGATCAGCAACGTCTCGTCTGCTTCCAGATCCTTGAGGGATTCCACAATCGCGTCGAAGGCCTCCCAGTTGCGGGCGGCTTTGCCGGTGCCGCCGTAGACCACCAGGTCTTCGGGGCGCTCGGCCACCTCCGGGTCCAGATTGTTCATGAGCATGCGCAGTGGGGCTTCGGTCTGCCAAGACTTGGCATTGAGTTCCACTCCGCGGGGGGCGCGGACTTCACGGGCCTGGGACATGGGCTTCTACACTCCTTCGGTGGTGCTGGGACAGTTGTATCTGCATGGACTTGTTCCGGAAAGCTCAAGCGTGCCACCGGTGCGAAGTGGGGCCGGTTGTCCGGGGCTGTCCCCCTCTTCGCGGGCCTGGCGTGTAAGCAATGCGCCTTCCGCCTCCTAATGTAAGTCAGCACACACCTACACTCCTAGGCCCACGGCCCTCCAGGTGTCTGAAATGCAAGACACCCCAGCTCGGCACCGCTTTTAGCGGAGCTTGCCGATGGCCCCCTCTACCGCAGCCAGCAGCGATCCGTCCTGCACCAGGGCCACCGTGGCCTCAATCTCCGGGGACAAGAAACGGTCCGTACCCGGCCCAGGGACCTCCTGGCGCAAGCGCTCAATGACCGCACCCGTGCCCGTCGCAGGGGTGCCCTCCCGCATATCAACCGCGCGCGCCGCGGTGAGAATTTCGATGGCCAGCACACGCTGCAAACCATCGACGGCCTTGCGCAGCTTGCGGGCGGCCGCCCACCCCATGGAGACGTGATCTTCTTGCATAGCCGAAGACGGAATAGAATCCGCCGAGGCCGGATTAGCCAAGCGCTTAAGCTCACTAACTATCCCCGCCTGGGTGTATTGGGCAATCATGTGGCCCGAGTCCACGCCAGGGTCATCAGCCAAGAAGGCATTGAGGCCCCGGTTGCGGGCCGGGTCCAAGAAACGATCCGTGCGGCGTTCCGAAATGGAGGCCAGATCCGCGGTAACCACAGCCAAAAAGTCCAGGGCATAAGCCACCGGCGCGCCGTGGAAGTTGCCATTAGAGACCACGCGGCCGTCCTTAGTGACCACCGGGTTATCCACCGCGCTGGCCAGCTCCCGGCCCGCTACGAGCTCCGTGTGGGCCAGAGTATCCCGAAAGCCACCAGCCACCTGCGGGGCGCAGCGCACCGAGTAGGCGTCTTGCACCTGATTCTTCTTGAACTCCTCTAGCGCCCCAGCCAGGATCTCGGATCCCTGCGCCACCTGCAGAATGTTCGCCGCAGAATCCGCCTGGCCCGGATGCGGACGCAACTGCTGTAAATCATCGGCAAAGACCACCAAGGTACCCAGCAGACCTTCAACGGTGAGGGCCGTGGCGACATCGGCAAGCTTGGCCGCCTCACGCAAATCCACAATGGCCAGGCACAACTGGCCCAGCATGCCATCGGTGCCATTGATCAGGGCCAAGCCTTCCTTCTCCCGCAACTGCAACGGGGCAATGCCAGCCTCCGCCAAGGCACTGGCTGAATCTTGCACCTGACCGCCCTTGACACGCACCTGCCCCTCCCCCAGCAAAGCCAGGGCGCAGTGGGACAGCGGCGCCAAATCACCCGAGCACCCCAGGGAGCCATACTCGCGCACCACCGGGGTAATGCCTGCATTGAGCACATCGCAGTAGGTCTGCGCCACCACCGGGCGCACCCCGGTCCGGCCCGTGCACAGGGTGGACAGGCGCAGCAACATCAGCGCGCGGATAACTTCTTCTTCAACCTCCGGACCAGACCCGGCCGCATGGGAGCGCACCAGGGACAACTGCAGCTGAGCGCGCATTTGCTCCGGGATATGGCGCCGGGCCAGGGCCCCAAAGCCAGTAGAAATGCCATAGACCGGCGTGGGGTCTTGGGCCAGTTCGTCTACTCGCTCGCGGGTAGCGGCAATGCCGTCAAGTGCTTCGGGGTCAATGGCCACAGCCGCGCCATAGCGGGCCACCGCCACCACCTCTTCGATACTCAACGCACCAATTCCAACGGTGACGGTGGTCAGGGACTTGGGATCTACAGGGGTCTGAGACATGAATACTCCTCGGTAAAAGTGCAAACGGGGTATTCGCGCGACAGCCAGACGCGACTAGGCGCAATCCTACCGCAGCGGCGCCCGCGCGCCTGCTTTGTGGCCGTACATCTTCTGCCCCACTCGCGCCGCCAGCGCCTGCAGGCTCGTCAGCGCTGCTTGCCGTGCAGCTTCGGTGGGCTTTCCCACCGGGTACGTCACCGCCACGGCTGCGGCCGGCCTGCCCACATGGTCCACAATGGGCACCGCCAACGATGCCTGCCCGCGGGAGACCTCCTCATCCTCGCTATCCCAACCCCGCTCGGCTACCTGCGCCAGGTGCTGCTTCATCGCCTGCCAGCCGGACCCGGCACCAAACGCCGCGCGTACTTCCGACTCCGGCAACAGCGACAGCATCGCCCGCCCAGACGCCGTCTTATGCGCCTGCAGCCGCACCCCCACCTCTGTGACCAGGGATACCGCCCCCGGCGCGCGCACCTCTTGCAGGTAGACCACCTCCGTGCCAGCCATGCGCGATAAGTGCCCGGACCCGCCCACATTCAATGCAATCTTCTCAAGGTCTTTAGTTACCAAGCGCACCAGCGGCTGCTGCGTAGAATAGGCGCTGGCCATCGCATAAGCTGCCAAGCCCAGACCATAGGTTTGGTTTTCTGGAATGTGCACCACAAATCCGGCCTCCACCAGCTCTGCTAGCAGGTGGTAGGTTGTCGAACGCGGCAGGGACAACTCCGTGCGGATCCTGCTCGCGGAGACCGGAACATCAATGGTCGATAGCAGTTTGAGTATGGCCAGCGTGTTGCGCGCCGCAGGCACCTGTGGTTTTCGCACGCGCCCATACTAGCGCGGCCGCCCCCGGTACAGCTACCATGCAGGTGCATGAATACCGTTTCTGCCCCTGAGCTCTACACCCCTGCGCCAGGCTGGTCCGGGCGCGATGACGGCCCCGGTCGGGCGCACGCCCGCTGGCACAGCGTGATTAGCTCCGCCACTATGTCTGCCGATGCCGCCGATGCCACCACTGCCACCACTGGCGAGGCCCCTTCTGCCCTCCCACAGGCTGGCGTCGCCCTCCTCGGCTTCGCCTCCGATGAAGGCGTGGCCCGCAATGGCGGGCGCCAGGGTGCCGCAGCGGGCCCAGATGCCCTGCGTTCCGCGTTATCCTCACTGGCTATCCACCACCCCCGCGCACTCTACGATGCCGGAACCATCACCACCCAAGGCGAGGACTTAGAGTCCGCCCACGTGGCCCTGTCCGCGCACGTCGCGCGCCTGCGCCAGGCCGGCAACCTGGTCATTGTCCTCGGTGGCGGGCATGAGACCGCGTTCGGTTCCCATCGTGGCGCTTACCAGGCCGCTGACCGTCAGCCACTGCAGATTATCAACCTGGACGCACATTTTGACCTGCGCACCGCCACCCGCGCCACTTCCGGCACCCCCTTCAAGCAGATCGCGGACCTTATCCACGCGGACCATCCACAGACCCCTGCTGCCTTCGACTACACGGTGCTGGGAATCTCCCGGCCCAATAACACTGCCGTCCTCTTTGAGACCGCCGCTGAACTCGGCGTGCGCGTGGTCGAAGACACCTCCCTGCTGGACAGTCCCGCTGGTGCTGCGGCCATTGCTGCCGATGCCGCCGCTACTTCCACCGCCCCCATCCATCTGTCCATTGACCTCGATGTCCTTCCCGCCGCCGAGGCCCCCGGCGTTTCCGCGCCAGCCGGGCTGGGGGTGCCGTTTACTCACATTCGCGCCATGGCGCTAGCCATCGCCGCCACCGGCCGCCTGGCCCTGGTGGACATAGTCGAACTCAACCCCACCTACGACATCGACTCCCGCACCGCCCGCCTGGCCGCCCGGCTCATCGAGGACATCGTAGCCACGCACCTAATGGCGACCTCACATCAGGAGTTTTAAAACATGTCTGGCTTTGATTTCGTACCTGCTGACCAAGAGTACCCCGTAGAAGCGTATGCGCCTGATGGAACACTCTGGTGGAAGTCGTCCATACGCGGAGCAACCGGGGCCGTCCCCCGCATGGCATCGTGGCTGCGGTGGAACGTGGAACTCGGAGGCAGATTCTCAACCCGTCAACTGCGTGACACTCTGGATATTTCTAACGAGCATGCACAGCGCCGCCAGCGTGAGCTGCGTGATTATGGGTGGGAATACTTATCCGCAAAAGAAGAGCCAAGTCTCGGCGAAGAGTGCATTCTAGAGAAATACGGCTGGTGGCCTGGCGAGGGGCAGCGCCCCAAACGAGACACTATTTCCGCCAAAGTTCGCCGACAAGTCATCGAGCGAGACGGCGGGCGTTGCGTATTGTGTGGACGTGCCGCGGGCGAAAAATACGAAGATGGTTCTGTGGTCGTGCTGACTGCGGGACACATCAAGGCCAATTCGCATGGTGGCGCTGCCAGCTTAGATAATCTGCAAACTGAGTGCAGAGTCTGCAACGAATCTGCTCGAGCCGACACGGGTTCAGCCTCCGAGCCGGAGGCAGTAATCGAGCAAGTTAAAAACCTCAAGAAGGCAGATCGTTTGGAATTGCTGGCATGGATCCGATCAGGCCGCCGTAGTCGCAGCAACTTGGACCGCGCTTACGATGAATACCGATTGGGCGGTCCGTTAGTGCAAGAAGCCGTTCGCTCCTACTTAGAAAAAGTGGAAGGCCGCTAATCACTGTTGAGCATCGGTTAACTCAAAGGCATTGCGGATTTGCTTCCCGACCGCTTCGGCAACCGGCGGTGGAAAGGCGTTGCCAATCTGGCGGCAGGCATTCGTCTTTCGCCCAGTGATTTCCCACGAGTCCGGAAATCCTTGGATACGGGCTAGCATCTTCGGCGTCATGCGCGGCTGGCCAGTAAATCCGGCCTCCGGTGCCTCATCCGCAATTGTGGTGCCGATGACGTTCATCTCTAACCACGCCCGGCGGGCTCGCGTCGGCCCCAGATCTGGGCCGCCATGCTTCTTGGAACCACCAACAAGCGTGGGAGCAATTTTATTAGCCCCCTTAGCCCAGGCCTCTGCCCCCTCCCAGCCGTTGGCTGCCATGAGATCTCCAACGGTCTCACCAACTGTCGGAGCCTTCTCCGGATGCTTTTCCGGCCACGCAAAGTTGTCCCAGTCCTCCGGTTTAAGTGCAACAAGGATGGCGCGAGGGCGAAGTTGCGGGACACCATAATCTGCAGCTTTAATCAGCTGCCACTCTCCGACGTACCCTGCCTTGTCCAGCCGTGTCAGAATCTCTTGGCGGTATTCCTCAAATTTAGGTTCCATGAGTCCGCGAACGTTTTCCAGCATGACACCACGCGGCTTGATTTGCTCAATCAGCTCGATGGCACGGGTAAAAAGGTCCCTTTCATCATCTTTGCCCAGCTGTTTCCCAGCGACGCTAAACGGAGGGCACGGCACTCCACCCGCAAACAAGTCCACACCAAAGTACTCAGGGGTCGGTTCCCACTCGTTTAGGTCCGCTTGCAGTACATTCCACTCAGGGCGGTTGTGCCTGAGCGTATTTGTGCCCCAGCTCTCCAACTCAATCAGCAGCTCATGGTCAAAACCCGCCATCTCTAGGCCCAATGCTTGTCCACCCGCCCCGGCGCAGACCTCGATTGAGGAGTAGTTCTGACCCATAGTGCGATCCTTCCTGGCTATTCTCGAACCCTATAACGGTCCCTACCGCGAGATTATTGCAATCGAGCGCTAAGAGTACCCGAACAGCACCCCATTCCATTGAATCTCTTCGAACATATATCGCATAATGACCTGAGCCAGAGCCCCTGCTACCAAGAATCAGTCCGTGCCCGAGTGACAGGGAATTTTGACGCCGCCGCCCCCGTTGAACTGGCCATGACTGAACTTTTTACTCCCCTACAAGTGGGACGCTACGAGCTGGGTAATCGAGTGACCATGGCGGCACTAACGCGCTCGCGCGCCGGGGAAACCGGAGTGCCCACGCAGCTGCACGCCCAGTACTACTCCCAGCGCGCCAGCGCTGGGCTGGTGGTGACTGAAGGCGTATTCCCAGCGGTAAGTTGCCGGGCATTCCCGGGCCAAGGGGGCATCGGCAATGATGCGCAACAGCAGGGATGGACACAGGTAGCAGAGGCGGTGCACGCGGCAGGCGGCACCATCTTCATGCAAATCATGCACGGCGGCAGGCTCTCCCTGCCGGGGCTGCTGGAAGGCGCCCAGCCGGAGGCTCCGTCAGCCATTGCGCCGGAGGGCGTGAGCTTGCGCGACTTTGAAGGCCGAAAGGAAGTGGGCATTCCGCGCGCGTTGGAAGAATCTGAAATACCGCGAGTCATCGAGTCTTTCCGGGCTGCGGCCCGGCGCGCCATTGACGCAGGGATAGATGGCGTGGAAATCCACGGCGCTAATGGCTACTTGCTCCACCAATTCTTGGCTCCAGCGGCAAACAGGCGCACCGATGGCTACGGCGGCAGCCCACAGGCACGGTATCGCTTGGTAGAAGAGATCCTGCGCGCTGTGGCCGGCGAGATTGGTGCGGACCGGGTAGGACTGAGACTCTCCCCAGAACACAACATCCAAGCACTGATCGAAAACGACCGGGCGGACGTGCTGGCCACCTACGGCGGGTTAATTGATGCCGTAGCGGATATGGGACTGGCGTATATCTCCATCCTGCACGCTGACCCGGCCGGGGAACTGGTGGAAGAACTATCGTTGCGCGCTCGCGCCAATGGGCGCACCAAGGTGATTATCAACCGGGGCTTTGGGGAGCCAACGTCCTTCGAGTCGGCCCAGGAGCTCCAAGCACTGCCCTATGTGGATGCAGTGGCAGTGGGCCGTAACTTCATTGCCAACCCGGACCTGACGCGCCGGTGGCAGGAGGGCTTGGAGCTCAATGAGCCGGACCCGCAGACGTTCTATACCCCGGGGCCGGAGGGTTACACAGATTATCCGGTGCACCCTTAACGCAAGGCGTAACTAGAACTAGGGGCGTACTACAGCGGGGCGCGTTGAACCTTGGCGGGGTCTTTAGCCAGTGGTTCGCGGGCCCAGAGCCAGCCAAGAATGCCTAGCAGCGCGATGAGGGCGCTAGAGCCGAAGGCGACGCCAAAGCCATAGGTATCTGCCAAGAAGCCGATAACAATCGGGCCGAGAATTTGGCCTAAATCACCAGCCATTTGGAAACCGGAGAGCACCTGGCCACCAGAGCGTTGCGAACCCACGATATCTGCCAAAGTAGCCTGCTGCGCAGGATTGATTAACCCAGAGGCTGCGCCGGCAAGCACGGAAATCACCAGCAGCGAAGCCACGTTGTCCGCAAACCCCAAAACGCCCACAAAGATGCCGGAGCCCAACAGACCAGAAATGATAAGTGGCTTGCGCCCCAGGGCGTCTGCCCACCGGCCAGAGAATTGCAACACCACGGCGTTGCCAGCGGCGAAGGCAGCCAAGGCAATACCCGAAGTGGCTGCACCATTATGGAAGACAGCTGCAGCAAAGAGTGGCAGGACAGAAACTCGCACGCCAAGGTTAATCCAACTGTGGGCGAATCCAGACATCAAGCTGGCGCGAAAGGCCGTGTCCGCCCACGCCTCACGAAGAGTCATTGCGGGCAAGGCTTGTGCTTGCTGGGTCGCGGCATCCTCCGCAGGCATGAGCACCCAGACGATGAGTGCTGCCAAAGCGACACCAATGCCGTAGATGAGGAACGGCCACCGAAAGCCCAAGAATGCTAGGGCCGCGCCCAGGAGTGGCCCGGCTATATTACCCAGGAGAAAGGCGGTGGCATAGAGCGCAGAACAACGCCCACGGATGTGCGGCGGCGAGTGCTTGACTATGAGCCCCATTGCAGAAACCGTGAACATAGTGGAACCAATGCCAGCTATGGTGCGCAGGATGAGAATGTGTAGATATTCCTGAGCAAGGGCAACTGCCCCAGTGGCCACGGCGACGACAAATAATCCCGTGATGTAGACCCGGCGGCTGCCAATGCGATTGACCAGCGCCCCCGATGCTGGGGCGAAGAGCAAGCGGGAGGCGGCAAAAGCTGAAACCACGAAGCCGGCCGCGGCCATGGAAACGTCGAAGCTGACGATGAACTGCGGCAATAGTGGGGCGATCAGGCCGTATCCGATAGCGATGACAAAGGCTGCGGCAACCATAATCCAGATCTCCCGTGGAATGGTGGAAGTCGGTTCTGGTGCGGTGTCAGCTGTATGGAGTGCGTCCGTCATTATGTTGTGAGCTTAAGTGTTGAGGATAAAGGATGAAAAAATCGAACATTCGAGCGAAGATCTTGGCTAGTGGTGACACTGATGTCCAGGCTGGGATCTAAGCTGCCAACCATGAAGCACATTTACGCACCACATTATTCCAATCTCACATCTGGTTCGAGTTCTCACCCCACGTCCAATCACGGTTCCAGTCCCGGAACCAGCCACAACTCCGATCGCGGACCGGGTCGGGGCCTACTGACCGGGGTCATGTCCATGGCTTCACGCATTAGCAGGTCCCAGGCTTCTGGCAGGCCGCAGGATTCTGGCAGGTCCCAGTCCCCTGGCAGGCACGGGGATCCGCCCCGTCCGGCGCTGGCTGGAATCGCCGGGCAATGGGACGCCGCGGGTTTGCGCGCCCACATCGCGCGCACGCAACGGCCCACCCTGCAATCGGCGGAGTCCATACTCACTCACCCACGCAGCCTCGCCCGGCCGGTTCCGGATTGGCGCCCGCCCACGCTACGCTTGCCCGCCGTGGGAGAGTTTCCTTCTTTGAACCTGGCGCTAACGCGCTATCGCGTGGGACCACGGGTCAAGGCGCGACTACGCGGATACGGCGAGCCCCGGGTACCGGCCTTCCTCGTTGTGGCCCGGTTATCAGACCCGCAGGGGCGCACCACCGATGGCCGCCTAACCCACGCGTGGGTGTCTTGCCTGGTCCAGCCGGAGTCCTCCCACGTTGTCCATGAAATCACTTCCA
This sequence comes from Corynebacterium lizhenjunii, assembly GCF_011038655.2. NCBI lineage: Bacteria > Bacillati > Actinomycetota > Actinomycetes > Mycobacteriales > Corynebacteriaceae > Corynebacterium > Corynebacterium lizhenjunii. The sequence goes on along the minus strand of NZ_CP064954.1, from coordinate 941,730 downwards.
GCTCTAGCGCAACGTTCGTGTGGCTAGTAGACCGCGACTACACCCCGGTGGCTTCCCCATTATCCCTGTTCGAGGACTTTAGCGCAGCCGCCTAAGTCTATGACACGGACGCCGGGACCTCCTGCGAGGGACATCGGAGGAAGCATCTTGGTCTACACCCCGGTGTGAGGAGCGCCGCGAGGCCTCCAAAGTCTCTAACTCGCTAGCCGAGCACAGCACGCACCGCAGGCGCTGCTCGTTGCCCCAAAAAGTAAACATCTTGCGGGTCAACGGCGGCATGTAGCGCGCGGCAACTGCGGCAATGATCAAGGTATAGGTCTTGTCTACCACACCAGAGACCAGGCTTTGCAGCCAGATGGCAGAGGTAGTGTCAAAGTGCAGGTAGATGAAGTAATTGGTTAAGTCATTGGAGCCAGGCAACAACGGGCCAATGAGGCCGTAGTTGACGGTCAGGGCGCTAATAACGCCTGAGATAAGACCGAGTGCGGCCCCATAAGCCATGACCCGGCCAAGGGTGCTCAACTGCTTGCGTTCAGCCAGGTACGCCACGGCCAGGCACAGCACCACTTCGCCAATCAGGTGCGGCAGCATCACGGGAGTAGAAAACCCCCACAGCAACACAGTTAGTGAACCCACGATCAGCCCTAGCAGTGGCCCGCCCACAATGGCAGCGAACGCGGTGCCAATACTATCCCCGTAGAAAGGCAACCCCAGGCTCACCATCACACTCGCCAGCGCTAAGTTCAGGGTTACTAATGCCGGTACGGCGAGGATGAAACGATCTGGGACCGTGCCAAATCCAGCAGCGAAGAAGCATGCAGTGGCCAGGGCCGCCAACGCCCACATAGCTTTACCCAAACTCGAGTCGAAAGCTGAATTAAAGCCGTACTCCGGGAAAGAACTATTAGCGAAAGCCAGCAGCCACAACACCATGACGGCTGCCAGGCCGACAATGGTGCATGCTCGTCGCCACAGAGTGAGGGAATTGAAATACATAGTTAGGAAAGTCACTGGATAAGCAAAGAGCTATATCATAGCTCAGCGCTGGAGTCCCCGTCGAGGTCTTCGCCGTCATTGAGGCCATCGCCATCGTCGATATCCTCGCCATCGTAGAAGACATCCGCGTCATCATCGTCGGCACCGAAGATGTCGTAAACGTCGGGCTCATCAAAGTCATCCTCATCGAAGGCCACCAGCTGTGCTTCCCAATCGGCTGCTTGCTCCGAAACTAGCGAGAGGACGTCAAAGAGGCGATCAAAGTCGGTGTAGGTACCCAGCTCCAAGGTCTCCGCGGGTACCTCAATGATGGGACCAGCTAGTTCACCGTCCAGGCTGGACAGCACAGCTAGCTGCTCGTCCAGACTTAAGTCCGGCACCACAGCGCGTGTCTGGGCACCTTCGATGTTGGGGTCAGCGTCGCAAGCTGTGGAATCTTGCCCGGCGTAGTCTTCTTCTGCGAAGTCAAAAGCAACAAAGCGCACGATGGCGCTGGGAGTGCCATCGATGGACTCCACCAACACCCGCAACTCCGAGTCCTGGGCAACCTCCGCTACCACCAAGTTTGGATTGAACTCGTCTTGCTGGAACTCCAGCTCCGCAATGCGCTCATCGGTTCCCTCTAGCAAATCCCGCAGCACGGTGACTACCTGATCTGTGGCAATGTGCCCGGCAACAGCCTCTACAGCGTCTTCCACTGAGAAAGCGACCGAGACCAGTACGGCCTCAAAGTCCTCGTCGTCTTCATCCACATCAGCAGCAGCGATGTAGACATTCGCAGCGGGAAGCAGGGGATCAATTTCCTGGAACTGAATCTCCAAGTCCGAGGTGATGGGCACGAACATGACCTCATCATGGACGCGGGACTCAATTCCTTCGGCATCAAGCGCCGTTGCAATGTCCTCAAAGAAACTCATGGTGATCCTTAAGCTAGATGGACTTATGGGCAAGCCAGCGGCTCCCATCGCCACAGCTTACCGCTAATCCAGCAGGCTGGTAATGAAATCAAGGGCCTCAACCAATTCTGGCCGCCCCGCGCCCCATTGGCGCATATTGTAGTCCTGCCAGGCCAGGCGTTTATCCGCCTTCGGATCACACACCACCGAGCTTTCCACATCGAAGCGGCGCACGGCCCGCAAGCCAACGTCAGCACCTGAATTGTCCCGGGCAGCTTCCAGACGCTGGGCTGGATCGCCACTATGAAACACCCTGTAGGCCGGCCACTGCGGGCCCGGATCCCCGGCATGGATGAACTGGCGCCAATGCTGTTGCATGGTCTGCGTCACCCCAGCAAAGTCTGCCGCGGATCCCATGCGTGTGAGCACCGAGATACGCGAGGCTTGGGCGTCGCCAAACAGGTGCGAAAGCTCCAGAGAATGCACCGCCCCCAACCCCAAAGCCCGCAGCACAACCGGAGCAAACTCGAAGCTATACATCCAGGTGGGATGGTGCACCGCATGAGCCTCAGCGACGGCAACGGCGGGTGCCCAAAAGAGGGCATCGGCAAGCAACTGCGCAAAATCAGAGCGGCTATGGGCACCGTTATACTGCGCCACCACCTCCTCGGCTGCAGCAGAGTCAAAGGAGCTTAGCAGGCGCACCCCGGCACGGCGGCGGGCCCGGGCGCGCTGGAACAAGAACTTGGCAAAGCTGGCCTCGTCAGCATTCGTCCCAATCAGCAGGGGCACCGGGGCCTGGGTGCCGGACTCGAAGACATCAATGGGGTGCTCCGGCAACAACTGGCGGTCAACGGTAGGCGCATAACACGAATTGAGGTGCAGTAACTCCTGCTTGCGCCACATCATTGACTGACCTGCGCGGACGATATCGGCAAAATCCTGGTCCTGCAAGTCCCGCACCGTACTCATCCGCGGCAAGGCCAGCCGGTTGACTAGCTCGCGCGCCCACAAAGTGGACTGAGCCCGGGAGTGCACCAAACTAATCGGAGGCGACTGGGCAATGGCCCGGTGGAACAGCCCTTGGGCTGCGGGGCTAGCCATCAGAGTCAGCACAGCAGCACCGCCAGCAGACTCCCCCATCACCGTCACGGCCTGCGGGTCACCACCAAAGGCAGCAATGTTATCGCGCACCCAGTGCAAGGCCAGAAGCTGATCGCTTAGCGCCGGGTTGGCACACGCCTGGCCTGCGAGGCTGCGCACGTCCAGGTAGCCCAAGGCACCCAGGCGAAAATTTACTGAAACATAGACCACATCTAAGTCGCGAGCCATGTTGAAACCGCGCAGCATGAACATGTGAGAAGAGCCCACGATGTAGGAGCCGCCGTGCAGGTACACCACCACCGGCAGCGTGCGGTCCGTGTCCGGGCGAACGATGTCCAGGTGCAGGCAATCCTCACTGCCTTCCACGCGCTCAGTCCAGGAATAGGTGGGCTGGGGTGCAACTGGACCAAATTCGCTGGCATCGCGCACCCCGGCCCAAGGCGGCACCGGGCGCGCGGCCTGGAAACGGGCTGGCCCGGCGGTGGTATCCCCAAAGTAGACCCCGCGCCAGGAGCGCACCCGGCTGCCGTCTTCTAGCTGCTCGTAGATGCCGCGCACATAACCGGCGGTGGTGGGCACGGTCAGGACATCGGCAGGCTGCGCAGAAGCTGAGCTGGCCGCTGGGTGGCCATTGGGTTGGGAGGCTGGGTGGGAATGGGCGCTCATACCTTCCACAGTAATTGCGTACACTGAAACAGGCAGACAATTTCACCGATTTATTAGCGTGAACCCAGCTAATACTTGCCCTGCGCTTAGCTGGGACTGAAATTTGAGCGCGCACACCCCGTGCGCCATCAGGATTTATTAAGGAGATTTTATGCTCGGCATTGACGTGAAGCCCTTTGCCAAGAACAAGAAGAACACCGGTAGCTCCCAAGCGGATGACGGCGCCGCAACCAGCGCCGAGGTGGAGGTCATTGACCATGTCTCAGAGGAAGAAGCTGCTGAGCTGAGCCGGCGCTTCCGCAGCCAGTGGGCGGATGAGAACTCCGATGGGGACCGCTTGTCCCGGGTTGTTTTGGGCACCCTTGACCGGGCGGTGGGGCTGCAGGCCTCGACCATTAGCAAGTACGTAGACGGGGTCAAGTCCCGCAACCCGCAGGCCAGTATGGCCGAGCGCCAAAAAGAGATTGACGGTCACTTCCTCCTCATCGTCACCGGAACCGGCGCGAGCGCTGGCGGCGCGGCGGCCGTGCCCGGCATTGGCTTTGTTACTGGCACCGCCGCCATTGCGGGTGAGTCCGTAGTGTTTTTGGAGGCCGCCACCTGGTACATCTTGGCTTCCGCCAAACTGCGCGGCATTGACATCAGCAGCAAGGATCTGCGCCGCGCCCTGGTGATGATGGTGCTCTCCGGTTCCCGGGGCACCGCGATTGTCGATACTTTCTTTAGCGAAGATGGCCAGGCCGCAGCCCTTGGCTCACTGACTAACGCCCGGGCACTGACCCGCTTTTCTGCCCCAACCCTGCAGGGCCTCAATGGCCGCCTGGCCAAGTCCTTTACCAAACAGGTGACCAAGCGCTTCAAATGGGCGTGGGTGGGCAAGCTGATGCCCCTGGGAATCGGCGCGGTGCTAGGCGGCGTGGCCAACCGCAAGCTAGCCCGTGTGGTCATGGACAACACTCATTCGCAACTCGATGCCGTCTAGGCCTGCAACCTAGGCAGGTTGGGCAGTCTTGGCAGCCCTGCCAGCCCTGGCTGCCCTGACAGCCTGAGCTTGCCGATGCCCCGGTTAGCCTCCGGTAGCCCCCTTCCCCCGCCACCACCCCCGCACTGGGGTACGACCGCAGTGAATAGACTGCTAACCGTGCAGGTCAGGGCGATAAATAGATTGCGTAGTGAGCGAAAGAACTAAAGCACCCCCCGCAGCGTGTAGGCAATCCGGGGTGGGGTTTATCATGGTGGGCAGACTATTTGCCGGTTGAGGATGGCCTCGGCCGCTTCGGTCCGACACCAAGCCGCGGCATGCGTGCGTCCAGGAGGAGTCCCACCCCGCCTGCGGCTGACAACAAAAGCAAGTTAAGCAAGGAAATGAGGCGAGCATCTGCCGTGAGCAACTCGAGCATCTTCGGCCCTAACGCGTGGCTGATTGACGAACAGTTCCAGCAGTATTCCAAGGACCCCAACTCCGTTGACAAGGAATGGCGCGAGTACTTCGAAGCCAACGGCGCCCCGCAGGCTGCCAAGGAGTCAACCGCCGCGGTCAAGCAGACCGAAGGCGCCAACACCGAGCGCAAGCAGGCTGTGCGCGAGACCAGCATAGACAAGGCCGAAGCCTCCGCTGTTAGCAATACGAAGAAGTCCGCACAGCCCACCCAGGCTGCAAAGGCTGCTAAGCAGGCTAAGAAGGACGAGTCCCCCTTGGATCGCATTGGCCCCGCACCGGAGCCGGGTGAGAGCCAGCTCAAGGGCATGTTCAAGGCCATTGCAAAAAACATGGATGAGTCTTTGGCTATCCCCACCGCCACCACCGTGCGCGATATGCCGGTGAAGCTGATGTGGGAAAACCGTGCGATGATCAATGATCACCTCCAGCGCACCCGCGGCGGCAAGATCTCCTTTACCCACATTCTGGGCTACGCCATGGTTAAGGCAGCACAGATCCACCCGGGCATGAATGTGCGCTATGAGGTCAAGGACGGCAAGCCCTTTGTTATCCAGCCGGAGCACATCAACCTGGGCCTGGCCATTGACCTTCCCCAGAAGGATGGTTCCCGCGCCCTGGTGGTGGCAGCCATCAAGGAATGTGAAAACAAGTCTTTTGCGGAGTTCATCGACGCCTACGAGGACATCGTGGCCCGATCCCGCAAGAACAAGCTGACCATGGATGATTTCTCTGGGGTCACCATCAACCTGACCAACCCTGGTGGCATTGGTACCCGCCACTCGATTGCGCGCCTGACTAAGGGCTCCGGCGCGATTATTGGTGTGGGTTCGATGGATTACCCGGCCGAGTTCGCCGGTGCTTCCGCAGACCGCTTGGCGGATCTGGGCGTGGGCCGTCTGGTCACGCTGACCTCTACCTATGATCACCGCGTTATCCAGGGTGCAGAATCTGGCGAGTTCCTGCGCACCGTTGGCCAGCTGATTAATGACGCAAAGTTCTGGGACGAGCTCTTCTCTTCCATGGGCGTTCCTTATTCCCCGCTGCGCTGGGCACAGGACGTACCCAACACCGGCGTGGACAAGAACACTCGCGTCCAGCAGTTGATTGAGGCCTACCGCTCCCGCGGCCACCTCAAGGCCAATGTCAACCCATTGCGCTGGCGCCAGCCGGGCTTGCCGTGGCCGGATCACCGCGATCTGGACATCGCCACCCACGGTCTGACCATCTGGGATTTGGACCGCACCTTCAACGTGGGCGGTTTCGGCGGCAAAGAGACCATGACGCTGCGTGAGGTTCTCTCCCGCCTGCGCGCTGCGTACACCCTCAAGGTGGGTTCCGAGTACACCCACATCATGGACCGTGACGAGCGCGAATGGCTGCGCGACCGACTCGAGGCCGGTATGCCCAAGCCCACCAATGCGGAGCAGAAGTACATTCTGCAGAAGGTCAACGGCGCAGAGGCCTTTGAGAACTTCCTGCACACCAAGTACGTGGGTCAAAAGCGCTTCTCCCTGGAGGGCGCGGAGTCGCTGATTCCGTTGATGGACTCCATCATTGACACTGCCGCTGGCCAGGGTCTGGACGAGGTAGTCATTGGTATGCCGCACCGCGGCCGCCTGAATGTCTTGTTCAACATCGTGGGCAAGCCGCTGGCGGACATCTTTGGTGAATTTGACGGCAACTACAAGGGCGGCCAGCTGGGCGGCTCCGGTGACGTGAAGTACCACCTGGGTGCCGAGGGCTACCACCTGCAGATGTTCGGCGACGGGGAAATCAAGGTCTCCCTCGCTGCTAACCCCTCCCACCTGGAGGCGGTGGACCCGGTCATGGAGGGCATTGCCCGCGCCAAGGAAGACCTGTTGGCCAAGCCGGGTGAGCACAGCGTGGTGCCCATCATGCTGCACGGTGATTCTTCCTTCGCCGGCCTGGGTGTGGTGCAAGAGACCATCAACCTCTCCCGCATTGCCGGCTATACCGTGGGCGGCACCGTCCACATTGTGGTCAACAACCAAGTGGGCTTCACCACCACCCCGGACTCCGCACGTTCCACCCACTACGCCACCGACTTGGCCAAGGGCTTTGACTGCCCGGTCTTCCACGTCAATGGCGACGACCCGGAGGCCGTGGTGTGGGTAGGCCAGCTGGCTACCGAGTACCGCCGCCAGTTTGGCAAGGACGTCTTCATCGACCTCATCTGCTACCGCCTACGCGGCCACAATGAGGCAGATGATCCGTCCATGACTCAGCCCATGCTCTACGACGTGATCGAGGATCACACCAGCGTGCGCGAGCTCTACACCCAGGAGCTCATTGGCCGTGGCGACCTCTCCGAGGCCGACGCTGAGGCTGCTGCCCGCGACTTCCACGATCAAATGGAAGCTGTCTTCTCCGAGGTCAAGGAAGCTGAAAAGCAGCCGCCGAAGGAGCAGACCGGCATTACCTCCGCCCAGCAGCTCACCCGTGGCCTGAACACCTCCATCACCCGTGAGGAACTGGCCTCCATCGGCCAGGCCTACCTGGATACCCCGGAGGGCTTCCAGTACCACAAGCGCGTGGGCAAGATTGCAGAGCAGCGTGCTAAGGCCGCCATCGAAGGCGGCATCGACTGGGGCTTCGGTGAGCTCATCGCCTTCGGTTCACTGGCCAACTCCGGCAAGGTCGTCCGCTTGGCCGGTGAGGATTCCCGCCGCGGTACCTTCACCCAGCGCCATGCGGTGGCATTTGACCCGACCAATGCTGAGGAGTTCCACCCGCTCAATGATCTCGCACTGCGTGCTGGCAACGGCGGCAAGTTCATGGTCTACAACTCTGCACTGACCGAGTTCGCGGGCATGGGCTTCGAGTACGGCTACGCACTGGGCAACCCGGATGCCGTGGTGGCGTGGGAGGCACAGTTCGGTGACTTCGCCAATGGCGCACAAACCATCATCGACCAGTACGTCTCCTCCGGTGAGGCCAAGTGGGGTCTGATGAACTCCCTGATCCTGCTCCTGCCGCACGGCTACGAGGGCCAGGGCCCGGACCACTCCTCTGCCCGCATTGAGCGTTACCTGCAGCTGTGCGCTGAGGGCTCCATGACTGTGGCACAGCCTTCCACCCCGGCTAACCACTTCCACCTGCTGCGCCGCCAGGCGCTGGGTACCATGAAGCGCCCGCTGGTGGTCTTCACCCCGAAGGCCATGCTGCGTATGAAAGCCGCATCTTCCTCCGTGGAGGAGTTCACTGACATCAAGAAGTTCCGTTCGGTTATCAATGACCCGAAGTACTTCGACATGTACGGCGAGAAGATTGCCGATACTTCCAAGGTCACCACCATCATGCTGGTCTCCGGCAAGCTGTACTACGACCTGGAGAAGAAGCGCAACGATGATGGCCGCGAGGATATTGCCATCGTTCGCGTGGAAATGCTGCACCCCATCCCGTTCAACCGCCTGCGCGAGGCCTTTGAGGCCTACCCGAACGCTAAGCAGATTCGCTTCGTCCAGGCCGAGCCGGCCAACCAGGGGCCGTGGCCGTTCTACAACGAGCACCTGCGCACCCTGATTCCGAATATGCCGGACATGGTTCGCATCTCCCGCCGCGCCCAGTCCTCTACGGCTACCGGCAACGCCAAGGTGCACCAAATTGAGCACGATAAGCTGCTCAATGAGGCTTTCGCCGACTAGCACCACCCTGCCGCCCCGACTTGTTCGGGGCGGTCTTTTTTATCGGCGCTCCTACCCGAGCCAGACCCTACTAGGGAGCATATATGTTCAACCAGCTTGACAAATCCGGACTCTACTTACTCATAGTTGGGGTCGCGTGCTCTATCTTTGCCGGTATCAGTTACACAGTCGCGGGCTCCCAAAACCGGGGCATCCTGCAGCTGGGGACAACTGTGGCCTTCCTCGGCATTGTTGCAGCAGCATCCCTGAGCTCTCTGGGAAAGTCACTCAAGCGCTCACAACGCGCGCAGCGCTATTTCACCATTGCTTTCTTTGCTTTTGTCTTGGCCGCGCTCATAGGGATCTGGCTGTGGATGGTTCCAGCAGCGCAGGGCCCGTCCTGGTTGTTGGTGGCTGGGTTCAGTGTGCTGCAGGCGGTTCCCTTCTATGGTTTCGGGTTAAAGCTGCTGCGGGAACAGAATACCTAGGGTGCGCCTGCTGGTTCGGTTGCCGGGAGGTACCATTGCACGGTACAGACCTTCCTGACACAGACCCCGAAAGGATTCATGCTTCACATCAGCGCCCAGGACGTTGCCAACCTAGTCTCCCCTGCCGATGCCGTGAAGTGCATCCACGAAACCCTTGCCGCAGGCTTCGACCCCGCGCAGGACTTCGCCCGGGATGCCAAACCGGTCCCCGGTGGGGAGTTCCTTCTGATGCCTTCGGCATCTACCGCGGGATTCGGCGTGAAGCTGGTATCGGTCGCGGATCCCGACCCCAACTTCACCGGCCCGCGCATCCAGGGCACCTACGTGCTCTTTGACGGCGCCACCCTGGCCCCGCACGCAACCATTGATGGCGTGGCGCTGACCAACTTGCGCACCCCTGCAGCTTCCTTAGCGGGTGTGCGAGACTTTCTTGCCGATTCCCCCGCTCCCTTGAGCGCCGTTGTTATTGGCACTGGTCCGCAGGGGCGCTGGCACGCCCGCACATTGGAGGATATGCTGCGCGGGACGCGCGAGGTGGCTATAACCTTTGCGTCGCGTACCCGGCCAGCTGACCTGGACAGGTGGGTTCGCATGGGCAGCCCGGAGGCGGCAGCAGCTCTGTCCACCGCCGACGTCATTATCACCACCACGACCTCTACAACACCAGTCATTAGCCGCAAGGACATCTCGGATACCGCAATTGTGGTGGCGGTGGGCTCCCACTCCCCGCAGGCGCGCGAGCTAGCCGCTGACATTTTGGCCGATGCCACGGTAATAGTCGAGGATAAGGCAACCGCTTTGCGAGAAGCCGGTGATGTGGTGCTCGCTATTGAAGATTCCGCCCTCAGTGGAGAAGATCTGGTAGAAATCAAGGATGTCTTGTGCCAAAGGTCCACAGTCAGTCTTAAGGCTCCGATAGTATTTAAGACTACGGGCATGGCGTGGCAAGATTTGGTGATTGCGCAGCTTATCGCTCAGCGCTACGCCCACTAATTACCGCGAGAAAGAGGGAGCACGTTGAAACCATCCTTGCCAAACTTCGGCGTGCTGCCCCAGACACAGAAACTTCGCGATCGCGTCACTGCAGCGCTACGCGCGGCGATAATCTCCGGTGAGTTGACCCCTGGGACCATCTACTCGGCCCCCGAGCTAGCCCGCGCCTTTGGGGTGTCGCCGACCCCGGTACGCGAGGCCATGATTTCCTTGGTCAACGACGCCCTGGTAGAAAAGCTCCCTAACCGGGGCTTCCGGGTTATCGAGTTAGACCCCGCCATTCTCGATCAGGCCGTCGAAGCCCGTCTGCTGCTCGAAGTGCCCACGATGGGTGCGATTGCCCAGGCCTGCACCGGTAACGTTGCCAAGGCAGTCTTTGCGTTGCTCCCGCTTGTCGATGCCATGGAAACCACCGCTCGCCACGGTGACCTGGTGCGCCTGCTGGAAACCGACACCACATTCCACACTCGTTTTCTGTCTCTGCATGGAAATAACGTCATCGTAGATACGGTCCGGAACATGCGCTCCCTAGCCAGGCTTACTGGGCTCAAAGCCCTAGCACCCGACTTGGCTCATTTTAGTGCGGAAGTCAGGCTTGGGTGATGGCGTTGAGGAGTTGTTGGACGTCAGGGGGCAGTGGTGTGGCGGCGTGGATGGTGGTGCCGTTGAGTTTGAGTTCGAAGGTTCGGTATTTTTTCAGGGTTCGTACCAGGCGTTTGATGCTTTTGCCTGTGGCCGTTTCCATCATCTGACTGATTGCTAGAGCGGCCATGACGATGTTGAGGTGGGCGTTTATAGAGTCTTCGGTTCGCGCGTAGATCGGGCGGGCTTTGAGATCGGACTTTGACATTCGGAACGATTTTTCAATGTTGAGCAGATGTCTGTAGGCGCGGAGCACCTCGGGTGCGGGCATCGATGTGAGCGTCGTTTCGTAGCCTTTAATCCCAGCTAAGGCCCTATGTTTGGTGGCCAGTTCGTAGTTGACCTTTTTATTTGGGGCTTTGAGATCGATGTATCGATTACGTTTGATCGCTACTTTGCCTTCTACTGCTCGGGCAGCCTTGGCTAGCTGCTCGTCGATGCCGCGCACTGTTCGTCGAGCCCGATCGTAGGAGTAGTGAAAGTGAGTAACAGAATCCGGCTTGCCTGTTGTGGCATGGCGTCGATCTGTGTAGGAAGGCTGGGACCATATTTGCCCGTGAGTGTAGTCCTGGCCAGGATGTTCCTGTTTCCACTGGGTGATCACCTCAGGCAGGGAGGGGACTTTGGTAGAAAGGATGTAATCTAGCCCCGCCTCAACGATAGCTGTCTTGTTCTCGGCTGAAAACATGCCCGCATCAGCAACAATCGTGACGCGGTCGAGATTGTACGCAGACTGAAAAGCCCGGATCATCGGTAACAACGTGTGCGTTTCGGCTTTGTTGCCTTCATAGGCCCCGATATGTAGTGGGAAGCCCGTGGCATCGGTTAGCAGGCCTACCAGGATTTGAGGTTCGACTCGGCGTTCTTTCGAAAAGCCGGATTTACGCAGGTCATCTGGAGTATCAGTTTCGAAATACAGCGTGGTCACGTCGTATAAGACGAAGCTTCCTGCACCGATACCAGCATGGCGAGCTAAGGCTTGAGACAAAATCTCACGAAATGACTCTGTAGCGTAGCTGGCTAAATGCCGTTTGATTGTGGCATAAGTGGCACTTACCACGCCAACTTCGGCCAAAGTCTCAATCGAATCCAGCTTGGAACCTGGCTGAATAATCCGCGCGCGCACTAGATTGGCAAAAACCTGGTCGCCACCAGTGGCAACATCAAATCCAAGCCGCTGGTAGCACGAGTCAATGCACTCTAAAAGGACACCAGCCTTTTGGGAACTCACCGGTAACGGATTGTCTTTCGACCCACTACCTGCAGGCGCATTCCTATCATCAAGCCCTAAATCGAGGCAGAGTTGATCCCCATCAATCACGCGTTGAGCTTCAGCTTTCAACAACGCTAGCTCATAGTCATCGTGGGCAGAGCCGATATGCTTCATCACCTTTCTACCTGCACGTTCTTCTAACACCACCTGCACAGCAGTAGCACCTGAGGCGGTGGTAACGGTACGAATATACGGGCTCACAAAAATCACATTACAACCAACCCCGCCCCCTACCCCCTTAGTGCGGAAAAACCCGACCCCGCAAGACCAAAACTGCAGGCCTACGTGTCAAGGGTTAATTTAATCACACCCTGATGAGCCAAGTCAGGTTCCACACTCGTTTTCTGTCTCTGCATGGAAATAACGTCATCGTAGATACGGTCCGGAACATGCGCTCCCTAGCCAGGCTTACTGGGCTCAAAGCCCTAGCAGAACGCGGGAAGCTCCTGGAAACCACTGGCGACCACCGGGCGATGGTCACCGCCGCCCTGGACCGGGACCGCCCAGTGATGGAGCGCCTGGTGACCGCACACATCAACAACGTTCGCAGCACCTGGTCTTAGCTGATGGTGGAGCCACCACCGGTGGAACCACTACCGTCGCTATTGGCGGTGCCCTCGCCCTCCCCGGAGCTGGTGGTCTGCGTTTCAATCCACAACCCCACAGTCTCCGCGATGGAGCCGGAAGCCTCGGCGTCCTGAGTGAGCTGTTCTATGTCCTGGCTAGAGATGTATTTAGTCACCGACGCCACCTGAAAACGTTCTTCCCTATTGAGCAGGTTCTTTTCGTAGACCACCACATAATTTTGCGGCAGGTCCACCTCCTCCCGGTCGTGGCACCCCGGTGCTGGGGAGGGATCCACGGTGGTAACTTCAGCTGGCAGCGCGCCCATCATCGCGATGTGGGTCTCCGCCAGAAAGTCGCGATCGCTACGCTGCCCGGTGCGCTGCTGCTGCTCGTGGGCTTGGCGTTGTTCTTTCTCCAGTTTCTTGGCAGTGGCATGATCTAGACCATTGAGGAAATTTCCGGTACAGCCCACAATAAAATCGGCATCCCCACTGCGGATTCGGTCTAAACGCTCAGCCGAAGTGGAACCATCCACCCGCACCAAAGTGGCATCGCGCCCCTGCTTAGCCAAGGTACGTATATACACCTCACCGAGAATCAACTGCTCCACACGACTAGGATCCACGGCAATACGCACCTGAGCGTGGGTGCTGGGGTGGCGCTGTGGATGTGGGGTTTGCTGCGCACAGCCAGCCAAGGCCAGACAAGCCATACTGGCAACCCCGAGGGTAGAAAGGGTGCGGTGTAGAGGGGGCATCGGCAAGCTCCTTGCAAACTTTCAGACGAGGTTGTGGGCAAAGGCGACCTTAGGGAGTCTACAGTGTCAGCAGCCAGCCGACAGGGCTAGGATGGGTACAGATATGACTACTGCAATTAATGAGTCCGCTGTACGCAGCGCGCTAGCCCGTGTAGAAGACCCTGAAATTGGCCGCCCCATCACTGAACTGGACATGGTGAAGTCCATAGCCATTGATGGTAGCGATGTGGCGGTAGAGATTTATCTCACCATCGCCGGGTGCCCCATGCGCAACACCATCGAGGCTAATACCCGTGCCGTTCTGGAGGAAATCCCTGGAGTCGGTGCTGTCAGCGTGCAGATGGACGCCATGAATGATGAGCAACGCCGTGCCCTCAAGCAAAAGTTGCGCGGCGGCCAGGCGGAGCCGGAAATTCCCTTTGCCAAGCCCTCCTCCACCACCCGGGTCTTTGCCGTAGCCTCCGGCAAGGGCGGCGTGGGCAAGTCCTCCATGACCGCCAACCTGGGGGCGGCACTGGCAGCCAAGGGGCTCAAAGTGGGCATTGTGGATGCCGATATTTACGGCCACTCCATCCCAGGGCTGTTGGGCAACCATGCCCAGCCCACTGTGCTGGACGAGGAAATGCTCATGCCGCCGATTGCCCATGGGCTGAAGTTCATCTCCATCGGGCAATTTGTCGAGGGCAACGCCCCCGTGGTGTGGCGCGGGCCCATGCTGCACCGGGCGCTACAGCAATTCCTGGGGGATGTCTTCTGGGGCGACCTTGACGTGTTGCTGCTGGACCTACCGCCGGGTACTGGCGATGTCGCCCTGTCTGTTGCCCAGCTCATTCCCAATGCCGAGCTACTGGTGGTCACCACCCCCCAGGCGGCGGCGGCCGAAGTCGCTGAGCGGGCCGGCTCTATCGCCTCCCAGACCCGCCAAAAGGTAGCCGGAGTGATTGAGAACATGTCCGCCATGGTGCTGCCTGACGGGACCACCATGGACATCTTCGGCAGCGGCGGCGGCCAACAAGTAGCCCAGCGCCTGAGCACCGTACTGGGCCACGAGGTGCCCCTGCTGGGCCAAATCCCGCTGGACCCGCAGCTGCGAACCAATGGTGACGCGGGCATCCCCTTGGTGGTGGCCGAGCCCTCCTCGCCCGCAGCCACAGCCATTGCCGCAGTGGCGGAGAAGCTGGCGGTGCGCAGCGAATCCCTGGCAGGCAAGCCTCTAGGTCTTGGCGTTACCCGCCACTAGGCAAGGCTAGGTGACGTCCTTCCAGGGATCTTCGGGGCGTTGGGTTTCGGGCTGCTGGGTTGCGGGCTGTTGGGTTGCGGGCTGCTGGATGGGCAGCTCGGGGTAAATCTGGGAGTAATCGAACCCGGGGGCGGCACTTTGCTGCCCCTGCTGCGGGGGCCGAACCTCCTGTGAAGGGCGGGCCTGCCGCGGGTCTTGGGCCTGCTGCTTTTGCTGCCCGTGAGCCGGTGGGGTGACCCGGGGATCGAAGTCCTGCCAGGCGGAGTCGTCACCATCGAATAGCGCCTTTGTCAGTGCGGCCCGGGGGCCCAGACGGCCCCATTCGGCTGCAGCGGTAATGGGCCCGCGCAGGGGCTCAAACTCTTCCTTGAGGCCATCAAACTCCCCGTTGAGCTCCGCCTTGGCGTTATTAATGGCTTTGCGCGCCGCGAAGATGGCTGCGCGCACGTCTTGGACCAGGCTGGGCAGACGCTCAGGCCCCACGATGATGACGGCGAAGACGAGGATGAAGAAGATCTCGCTCCACCCAATGGAAGAAAACACGGTACTAGACTAACCCCTTATTATCCGCAGGCGAGCACCCGGGGTTATTTTTGCTTTCCCCAGGTGCGCAGCAGCAAGTCCACCTTGTCCAGGAAGTGGTGGTGCCCGCTGTGCACGGTATCTTCCGCGCTGGGTCCAGGGTACTG
Organism: Corynebacterium lizhenjunii; assembly: GCF_011038655.2. Lineage (NCBI taxonomy): Bacteria > Bacillati > Actinomycetota > Actinomycetes > Mycobacteriales > Corynebacteriaceae > Corynebacterium > Corynebacterium lizhenjunii. Next base: position 926,334 of record NZ_CP064954.1, on the reverse strand, counting down.
CGGCATGCTGGCAATGTTATACAGCTTGGCCAGCAGGTCCACGGGAGCATGCATGTCCGATGCCCCGCTACACTCACGCACCCACGCCGCGGCCCCGCGCTGGCGGTGGACTTCCGCACGGCATTCATCGCAATGGACAAGGTGGATCCGCACCCTGTGGGTAGCTTTGTGGTCCATTTCCCCGTCGACAAATGCCACCACGGCCTCAGGCCCCAGGTGGCCAATGTGGTCACGGCTGCGGGCATGGTCTTTGAGGCGTTCTAAGACTTTGGTGCGCCGGGCTCCTGGCAGCGCTACGAGGGTGGCCAGGGCCTCCGCATCAATTCCGAGATCGCTAGCTAACTGGTAGATCTCTGCCTGCGGGCAGTCCTGGGGCTGCTGGGAATCCTGCATGGCGCAGACCTCCTTGTCCGTAGTGAGACACTGCGGCTAAACGTGCACTACGCCGTCAGTGCGCTACCTAGCGTAGTCCGTTTATGGTTACAGCGCTGTGTGCGAACCACTTAGCGTACTGGAAGCAGCAGGCGCGCCTCTGCGTCCTCGGCTGCCGCGCGTTCCAAGGCGTCGCGTAGCTGCGAACGGCCACGGTGAATCCGGGAGCGTACGGTGCCCATCTTCACACCCAGGGTATCGGCAATCTCGTCATAGCTCATGCCCACAACGTCGCATAGCACCACCGCCACACGGAAGTCCGGGCTCAGGTCATCCAGGGCCTTTTGCAGTACCGGGTCCAAGTTAGCTACAGAGTAGGCCTGTTCCGGGGTCATCTCAGTACCCGGGACGCGGTCGTAATCCTCCGGCAACGCCTCCATGCGGATGGTGGAACGGTGGCGCACCATATCCAGAAAGAGGTTGGTGGTGATGCGATGCAGCCAGCCCTCGAAGGTTCCTGCCTTGTACTTATCCAGCGAGCGGAACACCCGCATAAAGGTCTCTTGGGTTAGGTCCTCGGCGTCGTGCTGATTGCCAGAGAGGCGGTAGGCAAGGCGGTATACGCTGTCTGCGTGCTCTGCCACGAGCTCACCCCACGAGGGCATCGCGCCTGTCCCCGCGTCGAATGCCGCGGTCCCGCGCTCCTCTTGCCCAGGGGCAAGTTCTCTAGGTGCGGAGGCGGAGGGGCGCGCGTGTGTCATAGGTGATTATTATTGTCTATTCAGCTTGTGAAAGCCAGCAAGTGTTCTGCAAAAACGCTGTGAATACTTAACATGCGCCCCACCAGTCACTACTTCGCCGTGCTCTCCGCGTGAGTCACCCAAGCTTAGCTAAAAATCCCTAGAGTTTAGGGCGTGACTTCCACTGCCTTTGACGCCCTGCGCGCCTACATTGAACAGACTTCCCCTGCTGACGATGCCCTGGCGGGCGCCACCGCCCACGCCACGGAATTTGCGCTGCCGTTTCCCGATGCCGCCACGGGCCAGCTTTTGACCACCCTCACCGCCGCCGCCACACGGCATGGGATAGATAAGCCCCAGGCCATCGCGATTACCCCTGCGGCGTCCGTGGTGGGCCTGTATTTGCTCAACGGGTTGCCGGATTCTGGCATTTTGTCCTGCATTGACCCAGAGGCTGAACACCAGGCCAACGCTAAGGCAACGTTCCGCGCCGCTGGTTATGCCGCGTCCCGGGTGCGCTTCTTACCGTCGCGCCCCCTCGACGTGATCGAGCGTTTAGCTACCAGCGCCTACCAGCTGATTTACGCTGATGTCCCCACCATGGACCTGTTGGCTTTACTCAAGACGGCCTGGCCGTTGCTTAGCCCCGGCGGCACACTAGTGGTAGCCAACTCCTTGTTGGATGGGACCATCGCGGACCCCACCCGTACAGACCGCGCCACCCTGGCTGCCCGGGAAGCAGACGACTACGCGCGCGATTTGGACGGCGCAGTGCTCACCCGGCTACCTTTGGGCGCCGGGCTGACCTTGCTGACTAAGCGCTAAACGGTCTGGTTCTTGCCCACGACCACCACTCCGCCAGCGGAGATAGTGTAGCGCTCTTCGTCACGGGCACGGTCCACGCCGATGATGGCCCCTTCGGAGACCACCACATTTTTATCAATGATGGCGTGGCGCACCACTGCCCCGCGGCCGACGCGCACGCCGGGCATCAACACCGAGCCCTCAACCGTGGCCCCGTCCGCCACATGGACGTCTTCTGCCAGCACAGAATTGCGCACTGTGCCACCGGAGATAATGCACCCCGCAGCCACCATGGAGGACTGTGCAATACCGTTTTGCACAAACTTCGCGGGCGGCAGATTGGTGGAGTCTGTCGAGTGGATGGGCCACTTGCTGTTGTACAGATTGAAGATGGGGTGCACGGAAATTAAGTCCATGTGCGCCTCGTAGAAGGAGTCAATAGTGCCCACGTCGCGCCAGTAGCCGCGATCGCGTTCCGTTGCCCCCGGGACCTCATTAGCCATGAAGTCATAGACGTGGGCTTGCTGCTTGGATACGAAGTAAGGGATGATATCGCCGCCCATGTCGTGGGCAGAAGCCTCATTCTTCTCGTCTTCCAGCAACGCCCGCTTGAGAGCGTCGGCGTTGAAGACATAGTTACCCATGGAGGCGTAGGTCATGGATGGATCATCTGGCGTGGACGGCGGATTATCCGGCTTTTCTACAAAGTTGGTGATGGTGCCGGCAGCGTCAGCTTCAATACAGCCGAAGGCACTCGCCTCCTCACGCGGTACCCGAATGCCAGCCACGGAGCATTCCAGGCCCGTGGCAATGTGCTCTGCCACCATCTGGCCGGGGTCCATGCGGTAGACGTGGTCTGCGCCGAAGACAATCACGTAGTCCGGCTTTTCATCGTTGATCAGGTTCAGCGACTGCACAATGGCATCCGCTGAACCGGTGTACCACCGCTTGCCGCGGCGCTGCTGGGCGGGAACGGAGGCGATGTACTGGGTGGTGGGCCCGGAGAGGTTCCAGGCTTGGGAAATATGGCGGTCCAAGGAGTGGGACTTGTACTGGGTCAATACGGCAATCTTGAGGAAACCTGCATTTACCAGGTTAGACAGCACAAAATCCACGAGGCGGTAGGCTCCCCCGAAAGGGACTGCGGGCTTGGCACGGTCTTCCGTCAGCGGAAACAGGCGCTTTCCTTCACCGCCGGCTAGGACGATGGCGAGTACGTTTGGCTGGGTCTTCACCCTTTCCAACCTATAGGGCCAGCCCGGCTTTGTCACGGGGTTGCTCAGCTTAATTGCCCTCATATGAATGTGATGTTTTCTACCGCGGCCTAGAAATGTCCACATTGCGGCCCCTGGCAGGGTTTATGCGGCTACTCTGGGGTGCTATGAAATCAGGCATCTTCACCAAGGAATACCCACCGGAGATTTATGGAGGCGCAGGCGTTCACGTAGCCGAACTCACCCGCTTTATGCGCGAGATCATCGACGTCGACGTCCACTGTTTCGGCGCCCCGCGTGCAGAGGCGGGGGTCTACACCTATGGAGAGGACCCCGAACTAGCAGAGGCCAACGGCTCCCTGCGCACCCTGTCTACCGGACTGCGCATGGCCCACGGTGCCACCGGGCTAGACGTTGTGCACTCCCACACCTGGTACACCGGCCTGGCCGGACACTTGGCGGCAAAGCTCCACGGCATCCCCCACGTAGTGACTGCGCACTCCCTTGAGCCGCACCGCCCGTGGAAGCGGGAACAGCTAGCAGGCGGCTACGATATCTCTTCTTGGTCAGAGCGCAACGCGGTGGAATATGCCGATGCCGTCATTGCCGTCTCCTCCGGCATGCGCCAGGCCATATTGGACGTCTACCCCGACGTAGACCCAGACAAGGTCCACGTAGTGCTCAATGGCATTGACACTCAGGTGTGGCAGCCACGCGAGGCAGACCTGCTAGAACGCCTTGGGGTGGACCGATCGCGCCCGGTGGTGGCCTTTGTAGGGCGCATTACCCGCCAAAAGGGGGTAAGCCACCTGATCAAGGCTGCAGCTAACTTTGACCCCGCTATTCAAGTGGTCTTGTGCGCCGGCGCCCCCGATACCCCAGAAATTGCCGCTGAGACCGCCGCACTCATTGAGCAGCTTCAATCCCAGCGCGAAGGGGTCTTCTGGGTCCAAGAGATGCTCTCGCGCGAAGACATCCAGCAGGTCTATTCCGGGGCGGACATTTTTGTCTGCCCGTCCATCTATGAGCCGCTGGGAATTGTCAACCTGGAAGCCATGGCCTGCCAGACCGCAGTAGTGGCTTCTGACGTCGGGGGTATTCCGGAGGTAGTCGTCGACGGAAAAACCGGTACCCTGGTCCACTATGACGAGTCCGCGCCTGCAGATTTCGAGGCCGGACTCGCCCACGCGGTCAATGACCTTGCTGCTGACCCCGCCCGGATGGCGGAGTTTGCCGCTCAGGGTCGCGCCCGCGCGCAAGAGAAATTTAGCTGGGCTACTATTGCGGCCCAGACCGTCGACATTTACCGGAGCTTGATCTAAATGACCTACCGCCCTGAGTTGCACCTTGCACCTGAGGCTGGAGTATTGGAAGCACCCGCTGGCGTCCTGCTAGACGGGTCCACGTGGCACCTGTTCTACCAGTACCGCCCTGCTGTCAATGAGCCCACTCGATGGGGGCATTCCTATGCTGAGGACACCCCGTTTGACTGGCTTGAATGCGATGACGTGCTGGCCCCGGCTGGCGGTGAGATTGGTCTGCGTGCAGGCGCGGTGGCCCAGGTGGATGCCAACGTCAATCTGTATTACACCTCGATTACCTCCACGAGTTCGTCTATTCGCCTGGCCAAGTACGCCGACTACCACGACACTCACGGGGTTTCTGATGATCCGCTCACGGTAGACCCTTTGGTCATGCGCCATGGGGAGGTCATCTCACAGGCAGAGGGATTCTCCCGCTTCCGCTCCCCGTGCGTAGTTCCCGACTGGGAAACTGCAGACCGCGACGACCACGCCGGCTGGCTTATGCTGGCGCTTTCCGGCAGCACAGAGAACCCCACCCCAGTGCTGCTGCGCAGTCCGGACGGTGATTCGTGGACTTTCGAGGGAGCGCTGACGTTTAACGGGGATACCGGCTTTGCGACGAGCACGGAAGACTATCCTCCGGTGGTCTCTCCCCGCATCATTCGCCTGCGCGACGAGGTGGACGGCGAGGTCTATGACATCCTCTTCTTTACCATTGAGGCCGAGTCCCGGGAGATTGCCGGCTACCTGGTGGGCACCTTGCACGGTACCCAGTTCGACGTGGTCACCGGTTTCCGCCGCCTAGATTTTGGCCATGATTTCACCCGTCCGCGCAACACCAATGTCACCGAGGGCACCGCGCATGAAGGCGAGGGCTACACCGAGGCTTGCATCCTGGGCCTGCTCAATGGCCGTGGCCGCGCCGATGATCCGTCGGCCCACCACTCCTGGCACGCCGAAGGCTGGGCTAATGCCTTGTCCTTGCCACGCCACTTGACGTTGCAAGGCGGGGTGCTCTACCAGACTCCTCCGCGCGGTTTGCCGGATGCTGTCTCTGAATCCGATCGTGCACGCCTGTGGACTGGCATGCTGGAGGTCCCAGAGGGCTCTGGTGTGACTGTCACGTTGCTCGATGGCGAGGGGCAGGCTGCGGCCACCATCACCCATGCCGGGTCCCAGCTGCAGATTGACCGCTCCCCCTCCCGGGCGTTTGAGCATACCTATGCTGACGATGCCCCCGCCACGGCACCCTTGGCAGATGGTGACGAGGACTCGCTGACTATCGTGATTGATGGCTCTGCGTTGGAAGTCTATGCGGACTCGGGCCTGGTTACCATGGCTTCACGCATGTACATCGAGGGCGGCTGCTCCGGGTTCAGCGTGGAGACTTCCGGTGAGGCCGCCGTGCTCAACAGCTTTGAGCGCGCCGGCTCGCGCCTAGGCTAAACCGGGCCGCCTGGGCTAAACCGGGCAGTCCAGGTCGAACAGGTCGCCTGGGCTAAACCGGGCAGTCCAGGTCGAACAGGTCGCCTGAGTTAAACCGGGCGCAACCGGTCCAGGCGAGCACGCGCGGTGACCGTTATAGTCTCCGGAAGCGCGGCCATGCGCTCGGCCAGGTCCTCTGCGCCAATGTGGCGCGCCGAGGGGCTCATGCCCACTTGCGCGGCGATGGCGGCCCTGTCCAACACGATGGGGAAAGAAATGTCCACCGGGTCTGCGGCTTGTTCCAAAAACCCTGCGGCCTGTTGGTACATCCGCTCGACTTTGTCTTCGGCTACCCCCAAGATTCCGAGGGGTTCGCGCAGCTCATCCAGGTGGCCCACCCCGGGGGTGAGCACCACTACTTGACCGTGCGGAGCCAGTACGCGCTGAAACTCAGCGGGATTAGCGGGGGCAAAGACCACGGAGATGGCGTCAATACAGCGATCTCGCAGCGGCAGCCGCTCCCACACGTCAGCCACCACAGCACCGGCGCGCGAATGGCAAGCAGCCAGGTGCTTGGCGGCGTGTGGGGAAATATCCAGCCCGACACCGCGGGCGCCTTCCACAGAGTCCAACGTATGAGCCAAGTAATAACCGGTGCCCGCGCCTACTTCCAGCAACGCGGGCGGTGTGGATTCGGGGGCCTGTTCAAAAATGTCTTGAACCGCACCCGTAACAGTCTCCACAAAGGGTGCAAAGTGCCCTAGCGACAGATAGGTTTCTCGTGCAGCTACCATGGCAGGTCCATCGCCTTGATGGCTCAAGCCAGTACCGGCGGCCAAGGTCACATACCCGGCCTCGTCTACAACAAAAGAGTGCCCCGACTCAGATTCCAGGCGGTCAAAGTCATCCACGCCATGCAGCGGGGTGCCATCGCTGGGATCTGCGAGTAGATCAATGACATCGCGTAGCACTTAGCCAGCAGCCTCCAGCAGCAAAGCGCCCAGCTCAGCGGCTTCTTCCTTGGTCAGTTCCACCACAATGCGGCCACCGCCATCAGAAGGGATGCGCATAACAATTTTGCGGGATTCCTCCACGGCCTCCATCGGGCCGCCGGTAGTGCGGGGTTTCATCGCTGCCATAGTGGGTCAGCTCCTTAAATAATCTCAAACAAAGGTACCCCGTCCACTTTACGCTATCTGGCCCTCCCCGCCGCGCGAGCCAGCCTCTACCTCTTGCTCGCGCAGTATCGCTGCATCGCTCTCACGCAGTGTCTCTGCACCATTCTCACGCAGGATCTGTGCCACCTGGGCCAGCACGGCATCGACCTGCTCCTGGCGGTAGCCATAGCGCACCACATCAAATTGCACATCGGCGATTGCCCCGCGCGCCACGGCCGCAGCGTTGGCTTCCTTCACCTCGACTGGTCCTTCGGGCTCATCCATCACCCGCCCCCGGGTACCCAGGCGGTCCCAAGCGGCAATCCCCGCCAGGCTCACCATGCCCACCACGGCAATCAACAGGATCCAGGATAAAAACATGGCCTTTAGCCTACCGCGAAGTCTTGCCCATCACGTCATCTACAGGTGGACGTTGAGCGCACCCCTGCACTACCCCGGCACGGTGCAAGATGGTGTGGGCCACCACCTGCGCCATTGGGGCAAGCTGCTCCAATGGGCGGTTGCGGTGGCGGCGTGGAGGCAAATCCACCTGCGCAATGGCCCCGCTACCCCAGCGTTGAGCAACATCGATAAGCAACCCGGCTTCCACACCGTAGCCCTCTACGAAGGGCAACTGGCGCGCCACCGAGGTACGCAACGCATATTCGCCGCCCAGCGGCTGAGCTACGCCGCGTAAATCCGGGAAGAACTCTCGCAGCAGTGGCTTCGCGGTCAGCTCGGTTACCCGCCCGCCTCCACTGGCCGCACCGTCTAGGGTGCGTTCATAGCGGGCTTTAACCAGGTGCACGGTGGGGTCTTCCAAAGGCGCGCACAGTGCGCGCACCATTCCAGGTTCGGCGGATTCAATATCGGCGTCGATAAAACACACCACGTCGCCTGTAGCCGCCGCCACCCCCCGCCACAAGGATTCTCCCTTGCCGGGGCGCGGCGCTATATCCGGTAGCACCTCGCGCCAATTGAGCACCCGGGCACCGGCGCTGCGGGCCTGCTGGGCAGTGGAATCAGTACTATCGGCATCAATGACCACCACATCGGCGGCATCGGCCAAGCAGGCTCGCACCACCGCTGCCACCGTCGCTTCCTCATTGAGCGCGGGGATAATCACACTTACCTGCATTACGCCAGACCACGCGTGGTATTTAGCGGAGCACACTCCCCCGCAATGGCCGCGGTCATGCGCAAGACATCTACTGTCTGGGCTACTTCATGCACGCGAAACGCCGCCACGCCGCGCGCCGCCGCCCAGGCCGTTGCCGCAAGCGTTCCTGCCACGCGCTCGCCCACCGGCCGGTCCACGGTCTCACCCACAAAGTCTTTATTCGACAGCGCCATGAGCACCGGCCAGCCCGTGGCCACTAGCTCATCCACCCGTCGCAGCAGCTCCAAGCCGTGGAAGGTGTTCTTGCCAAAGTCATGGGTGGGATCAATAAACGTTAGGTCGGCGCGACAGCCCAGTGCCACGGCGCGCTCGGCTAGCGCAGTGGTCTCTGCGATGACATCGGCAACAACATCATCGAAGTGCACCCGGTGTGGCCGGGTGCGTGGGGTAACACCGCCGGTATGGGAGCACACATAGCCCACGCCGTGGGATCCGGCGACCTCAATAAGCTCGGGGTCCCAGCCTGCCCAGGTGTCATTGACCAAAGTGGCGCCGGCTGTGATGGCGGCATCGGCAACCTGCGCACGCCACGTGTCCACAGAGATGGTCACCCCTGGGTGGCGGGCGTGGATGCGTTCGATAGTGGGCACCACCCGCTCAATTTCCTCGCTGGCATCAACGGCCTGGCCTGGCCCAGCTTTGACCCCGCCGATGTCAATAATCTGCGCCCCTTGGGCCACAACCTCATCGGCACGCGCCAGCGCCGGGTCTAATTCAAAGGTGCGGCCCTGGTCGTAGAACGAATCTGGCGTGCGGTTGATAATTGCCATGACCCGGGGCAGGCTTTCGGGTGCATTAACAGTCATTGTGCGCAGCAACGATGTAGGCCACGGCCTCATCGACGTCGTCGGTAAGCAAAAACAGATCCAGATCGGCTTCGTCAATATATCCCTGCGCGGCCAGGGAGTCGCGCAGCCACTCAATTAACCCGGACCAGTACTGCGTGCCCAGCAGCACGATGGGGAAATTGGTTACCTTACCGGTTTGGACCATGCACATGACTTCAAAGAACTCATCCATGGTGCCCAGGCCGCCGGGCAGGCACACAAAGGCTTGGGAGTACTTCAAGAACATGGTCTTGCGGGCAAAGAAGTAGCGGAAATTCAGCCCCAAGTCCACATACTCGTTCAGGCCTTGTTCCTTAGGCAACTCAATGCCCAAGCCCACCGATAGCCCCTGGACCTCATGGGCGCCGCGGTTGGCGGCCTCCATCAACCCAGGCCCGCCGCCGGTGATCACGGCGTAATTGGCCTGCGCCAACTTGCGCCCGACTTCCACGCCCAGGTTGTAGACCTCGGATCCTTCCGGGGTGCGCGCTGAGCCGAATACGGTCACTGCCTGTGGTAAATCCCCCAGCGCATCAAACCCGGAGACAAACTCGCCCTGGATGCGCAGAACCCGCCACGGGTCCGCGTGTTGCCACTGATAGCCCTCCTCAGATTCCAGCAGGCGCTGGTCATAGGTAGAACTCTGCTGCCCCTGGGGGCGCATCAGGATGGGACCGCGCAGCATACGGCGGGGGTTAAGGCTCATTATTACACTCTCTTTCTGGGGTTACTTGGCACTGAGGTAGGCGCGCAGTGCGTCTGCGACTTCAGTAATCTGCGCGACGGGGACCTGTTCATCCTTCTTGTGGGCAAAACCTGGATCCCCGGGACCAAAGTTCACAGCCGGTGTGCCCATCTCTGAAAAGCGGGCCACATCCGTCCAGCCGTACTTGGCGCGCACGCGCCCACCTACGGCACTGATAAGTGCCTGGGCACTCGGCTGCCCTAATCCCGGCAATGCCGCTCCGGCAGCGTCATCGACCTCAATCTCAATGTCCGGGTGCTCGCCGATAACGCCGCGCACGTGCTCCAATGCCTGCTCTAGGCTGCGGTCCGGGGCGAAGCGGAAATTGACAAACATCCAGGCCTCATCCGGCAGTGTATTGGTGGCCACACCGGCTTCCAGGTGGACAATGTTGAGCCCCTCACGATAAGTGCAGCCATCAATGGTGACCTCGCGCGGCTGATACTCAGCCACGGCCAGCATGACCGGGGCCAGCCTATGGGCGGCATTCGAACCCAGCCAAGCGCGCGCCGAGTGCGCCCGCACTCCTCGGGCCGTCACCCGCAGGCGGATGGTGCCCTGGCAGCCGGCCTCAATAATGGCCCCGGAAGGCTCTCCCAGCAGCGCCAAGTCCCCTTCCAACCAGTGCGGGTGGTCGCGCTGCAGGTGGCCCAGGCCGTTGTACTCAGTAGAGACCTCCTCGCCCTCGTAAGCAATGAGGGTGAGGTCGTGCGCCAGGGAGGGGGCACGGTAAAGGTGTGCAAAAGTGTGCAGATACACCGCCAGCCCGGACTTCATGTCCACGGTGCCGCAACCATACATGGTCTGGCCGTCGGTAGAGAAGCTATGCGGCACATTATCTGCCAGCGGGACCGTATCCACATGGCCTGCCAGCACCACGCGCGAGCCCAAACCCCGGTTGGTGCGCGCACACACCGTATTAGCAAAGCGCACCACCTCCAGGTCCGGCAAGGCGCGCAGCGCGGCCTCAATGGCGTCTGCAATCGGCGCTTCCGAGTGGGAGGGGCTGGCAATATCTACCAGCGCTGCGGTTAGGTCTATGGGGTTGGCATGTAAATCTAGGCTCACACCCCGCAATGGTAGACGATTCGCGATTGCCCGGTCACGGTGGCAAAATTTTTCCCGTCATGACTAAACACTTGCCTGCCGGTTCCGCGCCTGCTAATTCCGCGTCTGCCAATTCCGCTTCTGCTCATGCCTCGCTTGCCGATACCCCCGCCCCCTCCCGCCTCAAAACCCGCCACCTAACCATGATGGGCCTGGGCTCCGCCGTAGGAGCGGGTCTTTTCCTAGGCGTAGGGGTGGGCATCCAAGCCGCAGGTACGTCCATTCTGCTGGCCTACGCGCTGGCCGGGGTGATAATCGCCCTCGTCATGGCGATGTTGGGGGAATTGGCCGCAGCCCGGCCCTCCCTAGGTTCCTTTTCTACCTACGCCGGCCAGGCCTTTGGCAATTGGGCGCACTTCACTCTGGGCTGGCTGTATTGGTTCATGCTGATTATGGTCATGGGATCCGAAATCACTGGCGCTTCCGCGATTGTTTCTGCCTGGCTGGGGATTGACCCGTGGATACCTGCGCTGGTGGCGGTGTCTTTCTTTGCCGTGGTCAACATGGCGGCGGTACGCGGGTTTGGCGAGTTTGAGTTTTGGTTCTCGCTGATCAAGGTCAGCGTGATTATCGCGTTCATTGTCATCGGTACCCTGCTAGCGGCGGGATGGTGGCCGGGAGCTACCGGCGCGGTATCGGCCAACTTCACGCAAAACTTCCTCCCCCATGGCATTCCGGGGTTTGCGGCAGGCCTGTTGGCGGTAGCCTTTGCCTTCGGCGGTATCGAGCTGGTGACCATTGCTGCGGCTGAGTCCGAAGACCCCGCCCACAATGTGGCCACCGCCGTGCGCGCCGTGATCGTGCGCATCTTGGTGTTTTATGTGGGCTCTGTGGCGGTGATTTCCTTGCTGCTGCCCTTCGACGCCATCCGCGACGCCGACGTCGCCGCCGACTCACCGTTTACCCTGGTACTCCAACAGGCGAACTTGCCAGGGGCGGTGGGATTTATGGAGGCCATCATCGTCGTCGCCCTATTGTCTTCTTTCAATGCGCAGATCTATGCCACCTCCCGTCTGGTGCACAACTTGGCCACAACCGGCAATGCCCACCGCGGGTTCTTACGGACTTCTGCCACCGGCTCTCCCAGTGCCGCAGTGATCTTGTCTATGCTGTGTGCTTTTGGCTCGGTGGGTCTGCAGTACTGGAATCCGCCGGGGTTGTTGACCTTCCTGTTTAACGCGGTGGGCGGCTGCCTGCTGGTCATCTGGCTGTTTATCGTGTGCTCCTACATCAAGCTGCGGCCGCAGTTGGAGGGGGAAAACTCCGCCCTGCGAGCACCCGGCTACCCCGTGGTGCCGTGGCTAGTTCTGCTGGCTCTGGTGGGCTTGATTGTGTTGATGGTCTTTGACGCCTCCGCACGTGGGCAGGTGTTGGCGGTGCTGGTGCTCACCACTGCACTAGTCGTTGCGTCGAAGGTATTTCGGGTAAAATAGCCGCGATCCGCTGTCCCGTTTAACGTAAAGGTTTATTTATTTTATGACTTCTGCATCCGCACGCGGCCTGGCCACCTTGACCCATGACGGCACCGTGTTGGACGTGTGGTTTCCCGCCGTCCACCTAGACGGTGAGGTAAGCCAGTCCGGCACCGTCCGCCTGGAGACCACCCCCCAGCAATTTGCGGCGCTGGTTGGCCCCGATGAGGATCGTGGGGTCGCCCGCGTGGCCGTAGAGACCTCCATTGAGGATCTTGATGCTGCCCCCATCGACGCCTACGACGCCTACCTGCGCCTGCACTTGCTCTCCCACCGCGCGGTAAAGCCACACGGGTTGAATATGGACGGCATCTTCGGCCTGCTCAGCAACGTGGTCTGGACCAACTACGGCCCGTGTGCGGTCGCGGACTTCCAGATGGTGCGCGCTCGTTTAGCCTCCCGCGGCCCTGTCACCGTCTACTCGGTGGATAAGTTCCCGCGCATGGTGGACTACGTGGTTCCCAGCGGCGTGCGCATTGGGGATGCCGACCGCGTGCGCCTAGGCGCCCACCTGGCTGAGGGCACCACCGTGATGCACGAGGGCTTTGTCAACTTCAATGCTGGAACCCTGGGGGCTTCTATGGTCGAAGGTCGCATTTCGGCCGGCGTGGTGGTAGGCGATGGCTCGGACTTAGGCGGCGGCGCCTCCGTCATGGGTACGCTCTCCGGCGGTGGCAAGGAAGTCATTTCCATCGGTCAGCGCTGCCTGCTAGGAGCTAACTCCGGCGTGGGCATTTCCCTGGGCGATGACTGCGTGGTCGAAGCCGGCCTCTACGTCACCGCCGGCACCAAGGTGACTGTCTTTGGCGCAGTGGCCCGGGCCGCCGGCGTGGCTGAGGGAGAAACCGTCAAGGCGTCCGTGCTCTCCGGAGCCTCTGGCGTGCTGCTGCGCCGCAACTCCCTCAACGGTGCCGTAGAAGCCACCGAGTGGAAGACCGCAGCCGTCGCTCTCAACGAGGACCTGCACAAGAACTAGGCTCCACGAGGCCTAAGCCCGGGCGCGGACTAAGATGACAAGGGTGTCTGAAACATCCTCTTCTCCGGGCCAGTCTCACAGCCAATCTCTAGGCCAATCTCTAGGCCATGGCCTCAAAGTCCGCCACCTGACCATGATGGGGCTGGGCTCCACCATCGGTGCAGGCTTGTTCCTGGGAACCGGCGTGGGAATTGCCGCTGCCGGTCCCGCTGTTTTGCTGGCCTATCTCATCGCCGGCATCCTGGCCATCATGGTCATGCAGATGCTAGGCGAGATGGGCACCGTCATCCCCGCATCCGGGTCTTTTTCTGAATACGCCGAACATGGCATCGGCCGGTGGGCCGGGTTTACCCAGGGCTGGATCTATTGGCTGGCCACCGTAGCAGTATTGGGCGCCGAAATCACCGGTGCCGCCGCCTTCATCGGCTCCTGGTTCGACGTCTCCCCGTGGATCCCCGCGGCCATCTGTGTGGCGGTCTTTGGCACCATTAATCTGCTACACGTGCGCAGTTTTGGCGAATTTGAATACTGGTTCGCCGCGATCAAGGTCACAGTCATTCTCGCCTTCCTCGTCATCGGCACACTCCTGGTCTTAGGACTTTTGCCCGGACACAGCTTTGTGGGCACCAGCATTCTGCTCGAAGATGGCTTCATGCCCAATGGCCTGGGCGGGGTTGCCGCAGGTCTGCTCGCTGTCGTTTTTGCCTTCGGCGGCATTGAAGTCGTGGCGATCGCCGCAGCCGAGTCCGAAGACCCAGAGCGTTCCCTGGTCAACGCGGTGCGCTCCACCATTTTGCGCATCTCGGTGTTCTACCTGGGATCTGTGCTGGTGATTATCTTCCTGCTGCCCTACTCCTCTCTAGGTGCTGCGCAATCTGCCGCTGAGTCCCCCTTCACCCTCGTGCTCGAGCGCGCCGGTATCCCCGCCGCGGCCGGGTTCATGGAGGTCGTCATCGTCCTGGCGCTGCTTTCTGCCTTTAACGCCCAAATCTATGCCTCGTCGCGCATGATGCACTCCTTGGCCTCCCGCGGCGAGGCCCCGCGCATCTTTCGAGCCACCAACTCCCGAGGGGTGCCTACCAACGCCATTGGGCTTTCTGTAGCCTTGTCCATCGTGATGGTGGTGCTCAACTACGCCGATACCGGCTGGTTGCTCAGCTTTATGCTCAATGCCGCCGGTGCCTCACTGCTTATCGTCTGGGTCTTCATCGCGGTGTCCCAGCTGCGCCTGCGTCCCCAGTTGGAAGCCAACTATCCCCTGCCGGTGCGCATGTGGGCCTACCCCTACCTGACCTGGGCCGCCCTCGCACTCTTTGCAGGCATTGCAGTGCTCATGCTTGCCGATTCCTCCGCCCGCGTCCAGCTGCTTTCTGCCGCAGCGATGTTTGCTGTATTAGCCGTCGCGGGCGTGATCAACGCCAAGGTGCGCGGGCTCTCGCCGACCTCCACCCTGCCCTTGCCGCCCGCGCCACAAAAATAGCCCCCTCCTCAAACACCGTGGTGATCGTCGGCGGTGGTGGTCGGCGCCTCGCGCGATCCGACGAACCTAGCGCGGCACGGTTTCTTCAACCACCACAGGCTGCTTGGGCTTGGAGCGGAAGGTCCACAGCTTGTTGATGATGAAGTTAATGGGCATGGCCACGATAATGGAGAACATATTGGCCCAATAGCCGCGGTTGCGCAGGCCAGAGGAGTCATCAAAAACGTCCGTGGGCAAGGCCACCGGGGAGTTGTGATTGAGCAAGGCGACCATAACCACCTGGGAAACCAGCATCGCGCCCACGCCGGTGACCAGGAAGGGGAAGAACCCCCGCAGCCACGACACCTTATTGACGGCACCGAAGGTCCACTTGCGATTGAGCTGGTAGTTCCACACGTTGGCTACCAGGAAGGCGATGAAGGCGAAGACGTTGTAGTAACGGATGTTGAAATCCGTGAAAGGGATGGGCAGGAACGGGTCGTAGTAGTGCAAACCAAAGGCAAGGTCGAAGAGCTTCTTGGTGGCAATAAATACTGCTTGGTTCACCACAACGCCAGAGCCGCCTACGAGACCAAATTTAATAAACTGGCGCAAGTTAGCGGCCACCCGGCCAATGGTGATTGATGAGCTCACAGATACGACCTTCCGCCCAAACAGGAGACTAACTAGTCAAGACTACCGCCGAAAGAATACGGTGCCACGTATTTGCGCGCGCGTGATGTTAACGGATCGGTAAATTCCAGGCTATAGGCTAGCAGCTGTAGCGGAGAAGAAAAGTCATAGAGATCCAGGCCCTTATCCACCGGGTAGGTATCATCCCCCACTATCGGCGCTCCCAGGTGGTTCAGCAGCACCCGCAGCTGATGGGTGTGCCCTGTCAGCGGCCGCAACTCCACATATTCGGGGTGGGGCTGGACCCAGGTGCGGGTGGGGGTCCCGGCGGCATCGGCAAGCACTTGGCGGCACCCCTTAACCTTGCGCATACCCAGCACGATTTCTTGCGGGGGAGGGCTCACGGGGCTTAAGGGACGCACGGTGCGAGCCTGGTAGGTCTTGCGCACCTGCCGCTGACTAAACAACTGCTGGTAGGCAGCGCGGGTCTGGGGGTTGCGCGAGCACACCACCACCCCGGCAGTAAGCCTATCGAGCCGGTGCAGCGGCACAATATCGGGCTCAGCAAAATCCACCCGCAGGCGGGTCTGCAGAGTCTGGCGCACCAGCCGACCATTCGATGTGGTGGGCAAAAAGTGCGGCTTATGCACGATGATCAGGTCGGCATCAACGTGGAGGACCTGATAATCGAAAGGAATGGGCGCTTCTTCCGGCAGGTCTGGAAAGTGCCACGCCGGAACCGGCCCCAGCAGCTGCGTACCGGGCTCCAGCAAGGTCCCCGGGGCAAAAGGGCTATCGCCAGCCCGGGCGGCCCAAAACTGCCCGGGCGGTACTACGCCGCGCAGCACCGTCTTCGTTGCGCTAATGCCCTCGCGGGCCGGGGGCCTACCGGAGGCGGGAGACGGCGGCATCGATACGCTCATCGGTGCCGTTAAGGCCCACGCGCACGAACTTTTGGCCAGCCGGGCCATAGAAGTCACCTGGCGCCACCAAAATGCCCCGTTGGGCCAGCCAGTCCACCGTATCCCGGCAGTCCTCACCGCGAGTGACCCACAGGTACATGCTGGCTTCGGAGTGCTCAATGCGGAAACCGGCATCCGTCAGAGCGCGCACAAGCTTCGCACGACGCTGCGCGTAGCGGCGCACCTGCAGGGCCTCGGAGTCGGCATCCCCCAGCGCCTGCACCATGGCCGCCTGGATGGGGCCGGGGACAATCAGCCCGGCGTGCTTGCGCAGCTCCAACAGCTCCGCAATCAGCTGCGGATCCCCACCAAAGAACGCGGCGCGGTAGGAGGCCAAGTTATGGGACTTGGACAAAGAGTGCATGGCAATCAAACCGGTGTTATCACCGTCCGTCACCCGTGGGTCCAAGATAGAGACCGGGCGCTTGGAGTCATCCCACGCCAAGTCCAAGTAGCACTCGTCCGAGGCAATAATCGCGCCGTTCTCCCGCGCCCAAGCCACCACGGCGCGCAGGCGCTCGACACTGAGCACCTCGCCAGTCGGGTTGGATGGCGAGTTGATAAACACCATAGCGGCAGAGCCGAAATCGCGGGGGTCATCCGCACGGACCAGCGTCGCGCCTGCCATGAGTGCTGCTACCTCATAGGTGGGATAAGCCACCGAAGGAATCACTATAGTTTCTCCGCGCATGCCCAGCAGCGTGGGCAGCCAGGCAATGGCCTCTTTAAGACCCATGACGGGCAGCACCCCGATGGAGGAGTCCACGCCCGTGCGGCGCGCCAGGTTATCACGCATGGCCTGCTGCAACTCTGGCGTGCCCGTGGTGGCCGGGTATCCGGGCTTGTCCGCGTACTGAGTCAGCGCCAACTGCACGCCGGGAGCCACCGGGTCCACGGGGTTGCCCACAGACAGATCCACAATGCCGTCCGGGTGGGCCTGCGCCGTGCGCTTCGCCTCAGCCAGCGAGTCCCACGGAAAATCTGGCAATAGGTGTACAAGGGGCTGGCGCATATTAATCCTGATTCTGTGGCGGCAGCGCGGCAATCATCGCCGCGTCGAAGTCCTGCGGGCCCAGTGCGGCTGCCCCGCCCGGCGAGCCCAGATCATCAAAGAAGGCAGCGTTGGCGTCGTTGTAATCCAGCCACTCGTCCGGAACATCGTCCTCATAGAAGATTGCCTCTACCGGGCAGGCTGGCTCGCACGCACCACAGTCCACACACTCATCCGGGTGGATGTAGAGGGATCGCTTACCTTCATAGATGCAGTCAACCGGGCACTCTTCAACACAAGAACGGTCCATCACATCGACACAAGGTTGGGCGATGGTGTAAGTCATGGGGTACTCACTTCCAAATGAACGCTAAGGGCAATTTTGAACTGAACTAGTATGTCACTTCCTAGCCACAAAAGGCCAGCCGCCACCGGCAATACCTGCGAAAAGCAGGAGCAAACTGAGAATATTATTACCCAAGGCCTGGATGTTGCTCGGAATAATCACCACTGCGCCAAAGCCCACCACCCACACCATCAGCGGGATAAGGCCCACCCACACCTGCGGCGACCACAGCCGTGCCGTCCGGGTGAGCACCGCGTTAAACAAAGCCGCTATGACAATCATCAGGGGAAAGTCCAGCAAATACACCACTTCTAGCAGCAGTGACACCAAGGCGCCGACGCTCAGCCACACCAGGCCAGTGATCTTCTCCCCGCGGGTAGGCTCCACCACTACTCCACCCCCGCTAACAAAAGCTCTGCGCCAGACAAACCGGGTTCTAGCGTGCAAGCTTGTCCCGGTTGGTAGAACTCCGCGTCCAAGACAGGCATGGCCAGCTTATTGGACAGCGCGTAAGCCCCCTGCTCCTCTTGTAGCCAAATCTGCGTCGGGTGTGCCTTCATGGCTGCTAGCTTTGCTGTCAAAGCCGCGGGTGGCAACGCATAACGAACCTGGGCGACGTTGGTGAAGTTGTCTAAGTACTGCGTGCTGGGGCGGCTCCACGGCTGCGGAATCTCGCGCTCCAGCCCCGCATAGTTAGACTCCCGGTCGAAGACCGCCCACCACACCCGCTGCTGGGCAGGCACTGCCGCGTGTACCGCGCGATGAACTGCAATGTGATCGCGATGCCCGTAGCCGCCGTCCGGACCGTAAGTCAACACGATGTGGGGGGCAAAATCCGCCACCTCACGGGCAATGGCTGCAGTGGCCTCCTCCACCCGATTGACCAAGGCCCGCGGGTGGGCGGGACCAGCCATGCCGGAATCACGGAAGCACCCCAGGCCACCCAGCAAGCGAGACTCCACACCGAGGGCTGCGGCGGCATCGGCAAGCTCTCGCGCCCGGTAACCACCCAGCAGGCCAGAAGCCACCAGGCCCTGCAGCGCAGAACCAATGACCTCGCCCTCCTCCCCCAGCGTGGCGGTCACCACCCGGACCTGCGCACCACGGTGGGCCATATCCGCCAGAGTTCCACCGGTAAAAAGCACCTCATCGTCCGGGTGCGCGTGGACCGCCAGGACGCGGAACCTACTCAAATCCTCCATGCCTACTCACCTTTCTATCCAGGCTTGGCTCTGGGCCAACCCGCCACTGCGCGGCAGAGACCAGACCACTGCGCCAATCGCTGACCTTATCGCCCGGCCCAGAAATTCCGGTGCCCAGGGCGTTCATGCGGGTCTCATCCAACAGCGGAACATAGTAATAGTCCTGCGCATTGTGCTCACGCACCAACTCCAGCGCCTGGCCTGGGGGAATCTCTCCCGACAGAATCTCGCGCTGCACCGCCACCGCGTCCGCCGGGCAATCACTGGCCACCTGGCAAACGAAGAAATCCGCCATGTTTCCCGGCGTAATCGCCGTGTCATTCCAGGCCACCAGGCCATCAAGTTCGCGATAATCCGCGATCAAATCACTGAGGCGATCACTGACCACCGTGGCCGAGGCTCCGCGGGAGTTGAGCTGATCCACAATCGCGTGCGCGGCGGCCAGCGCCACCGCATCCGTCGGATCCGCCCCAATGCGCAAGGTGCGTTCTAAAGGCGGACCCGGCTGTGGCGTGCGTCCGCCATAAGGCACCCGCAGATTATCCGTGCGCCCCGTAGCCAGGCGGGCAATCTGGGCAGTATCGAGAGCACCGGCAAGCTCCTCGCGCGCCCCCTGGCGCGCACTGGTCAGGTGTAAGCGCAGCTGCCGCGTGGTGTGAATAAACTCCGCGTCGACCTCCGGCAACAAGGACAAAGCCTCCGGCGTAGTTTGCGCCGGGACAAAAGAAGCAAAGCCCACCTGACCCGAGCGCAGCATGGCCACCGCCTGCTCTGGCGCGCGCAACTGATGTAGCTCAATGATGTCGATGTGTGCCGGGTCTGCACCCCAAAAACGGTCGTTGCGGTTAAGTGTAATAATTCCGCGCGCAGAATCTACCGATTCCACCGCAAAGCGTCCCGCCGAGACAGGAATTGAAGTACTTAACGCGCTAGCAAAATCTTGCTCCGCCAGCACATGGGCGGGAAGCAACGTGGGGAAGAGACTACGCCAGTCCTCAACGCGGGAAGTAAAGTCCACCGTGACAATCTTGCCCCCGGCTGAAGACGTCACAGCCGAGATCGCCCGGTAGCCAGCCGGGTGCACCACACCCGGGGTGGTCTTCATCCCCTGCCAGACGTAGCGGAAATCCGCCCCGGAAATGGGGGTACCATCTGACCACTGGGCGGCCGGGGAAATCTCATAGCGCACGCGCTGAACACTGCCCTCCGGCGCGTCGACTTCCTCAGCGCTGCGCAACAGATCGCTGTCCATTACCCCACCGCGAAACGGCGAGGGCAGCACCAGCTGCGCTATCTCCTGGACAATCTGCTGGTTATCGGCCATCAGGTAGGGGTTAAGCCCCCCGATGAGCGCGTCTACGCCCACGCTGACCTTGGTGCGCTCCGGGGCTGGAGCTGGAGCCGGGGTGGGAGTCGTGTCCGAGGCTGAAGTCGAGGAAGTCACCGCGACTTCCGGCTCGTCTTCCACCACCGGGGGCGGGCCCGGATTGGCTGCGCACCCGCTGAGCAAGCAGGCCAGGAGCAGAGGCAGCGCGCGCTTCATGGCTCTACTTGTTTAGCTGCTTGGCCCGCGATGCCGCGCGGCGGCGGTCAGTAGCGGACAGCTCCACCTTGCGCACGCGCAAAACGTTGGGGCCCACCTCGACGCACTCATCGTTGCCACAGAACTCCAAGGCCTCATCCAGGGAGAGGGTGCGGGCCTTGGCCAGGGTCACGGTGGCATCGGCAGTAGCCGAACGCATATTGGTCAGCTTCTTTTCCTTGGTGATGTTGATGTCCATGTCTTCATCACGGTTGTTGGCGCCCACCACCATGCCCTCGTAGGCCTCCATGCCGGGCTCCACAAAGAAGTCGCCGCGGTCTGCCAGCTGCTGCAGGGCGTAGGCGGTGATCTGGCCAGAGCGGTCCGCAACCAAGGAGCCGGTGGCGCGGGACTTGATTTCGCCCGCCCACACATCCAGGCCGTCGGCAATGGAGTTGGCAATGCCAGCGCCACGGGTCTCGGTAAGGAACTGGGTGCGGAAGCCAATAAGGCCGCGGGCGGGAACGCGGAAGACCATGCGTACCCAACCGCCCTCGCGCACGTCCATAGACTGCATTTGGCCCTTGCGGGTGGCCAGCAGCTGGGTCACCGCACCCTGGTGGTCTGCAGGGGTGTCGATGGTCAGCATCTCATAAGGCTCCATGGTCTTGCCATCGATGACCTGGGTGACCACCTGCGGCTTGCCCACGGTGAGCTCGAAACCCTCGCGGCGCATGTTTTCGATCAACACAGACAGGGCCATTTCGCCGCGACCTTGCACCTCCCAGGCATCGGGACGCTCAGTGGGCAGCACGCGGATGGACACATTACCAATGAGCTCCTGGTCCAGGCGTGACTTCACCATACGGGCGGTGAGCTTATCGCCGCCACCTTGGCCCGCCATCGGAGAGGTATTAACACCAATCGTCATGGAGATGGCGGGCTCATCGACCTTGATCGGCGGCAAGGCCTGGGGGTCATCCACCGCGGCGATGGTATCGCCAATCATGATCTCCGGGATACCAGAGATAGCAATGATGTCACCGGCAATGGCTTCCGTATCAGGCTGGCGCTCGAAACCCACGGTACGCAGCAGCTCTGCCACCTTGACGTTCTTGACCACTTGGTTGCCCTCTTCGTCCCAAGAAATCCACGCCACCTGCTGGCCCTTCTTTATGCGGCCAGAGTAGATGCGCAGCAGCGCGATACGGCCCAGGAAGTCCGAGGAGTCAAGGTTGGTCACGTGCGCCTGCAGCGGGGCATCAACATTAGCGGAAGGCTCCGGGAGCACCTCATAGATAACGTCAAAAAGCGCCTGCAAGTCTTCGGCGGCGGGCACATTGCCATCGCCGGGGTTTTCCGTGGAGGCGCGCCCCTCACGGCCGGAAGCATAGAGCACCGGCAGGTCCAGCAGGGTCTCTGCCGCTGCAGCAGCCTCTTCGTCTTCTAGGCCAGCGGCAATCTCTAGCAGCAGGTCGTGGGACTCAGAGACCACCTCATCAATACGGGCGTCCGGGCGGTCAGTCTTGTTCACGCAGATAATCACCGGCAGCTTGGCCTCCAGGGCCTTGGTCAGCACAAAGCGGGTCTGCGGCAAGGGACCCTCAGAGGCGTCCACCAGCAGCACCACGCCATCGACCATAGAGATACCGCGCTCAACCTCGCCACCAAAGTCCGCGTGGCCCGGGGTGTCAATGACGTTGATAATCAAGTCACCGCCGTCTTTACCCTTGCCCTTGCGGGTAATCGCGGTGTTCTTGGCCAGGATGGTAATGCCACGCTCGCGCTCCTGGTCATTAGAGTCCATCACGCGGTCGGTGTGTTCACCATGGTCACTGAAAGCGCCGGACTGCTCCAGCATGCCATTAACAAGGGTGGTCTTACCATGGTCAACGTGGGCGACAATCGCAACGTTGCGGAACTCGGTCTGGGTCACGAGGGGGATTCTCCTTTAAGAATCTATTGAAGCTCGGTTCGATGTAATACAGGCCGGTGCCTGCGCGACGTATCTACTAGGAGAGTGGGACACTAAATAGCAACGCCGTGCAATCCTACTCCTGCACACAAAATTTAACGCAATCGCGTGACAATTGGGCTTGAAGTGTCTACTGTTACTGAAGGTACATTTGTGAACCTTGCGTTGAACCCTGCACAGAGCCTCGCTCTGCACCGCACGTCGAACCCCACTTGAAGGACTTACCCGTGAGCAATCGGACTCTAGCCCACGCCGCCCTGGCGGTCACTGCGGCTACTTTCCTCGGTTTGGCCCCGGCCACAGCCCAATCGGCCCTAGCCCAATCAGCTTCAGCCCAACCGGCCACAACCCAATCGGCCACCACCCCCGCCCAACCCGCCTTCGGTATCGCTGCGCCCCATTCTTCGGCGAACCCGCTGGATCACCTCGGCCGTCCAACACCTGCCACGCAGCAACGTGTCCGCGATTTCGCTCACCAGAAGTGGATTCCCCAGGACGTGCGCAACGCGATTCTTTCCGCCCTGGCCTTTAGCACAGGCGAAGGTACTTCCGGTGGCCCTGCCCTCATTGAAGGCGGCCCCCGGTTCAAGCAGTTCTACTGGCCCACGGTCTCCGGCAACTGTATTGGCGGCAGTAATGATGCCGTCGGTTCCGCCATTGCCGTTCCCGGCCCCACCAAGGTTCCGGCCCCCGGCGCACAAGCCGGGGAGACCGTGTTTCTCTTCACCGCCCTGGGCACCCCCGCCGCGAATCCAGAACAAGGCCGCATGAAGGTGCAGTGGTTCAACCTCAACACCCTGGCTTCCGGGGAGACTCGCCTGCACAACCACGGCATCAACACCGATGGTCCAGCCACTATTTCTGGGACCGCACGCACCGGCAAGGGCACCGTCATCGCCGTGCTTTCCGGAGCCGTGGCCGCCGGTGAGCACACTTGTACCTTTGCTCCCACTGCCGCAATCATCGAGGTGAAATAGGTGCACTCCCCTAAACTCGAGTCCTTCAACCTGGACACAAAGACCAACGTCGACCCCAAAGGCATCGACCGTGCCGTCGATTCTTTCCAGGTCACCGATTTTGGTCTCTACATGGCCCGCGGTGCCAACCACCCTGCTTTCGGCTACTTGGAGTCCTGGCTGCTGCCTTCCCTGGGCTTAAGGGTAAACAAGTTTCACGAGCGCGCCAGCAATGTGTACCAGGATTTCTACATCGACATCGCGGAGATCCGCCCCGGGCAGACCTGGTCTACCCGGGATCTTTACGTGGACCTGTTGTGCACCACGGGCACTCCGGTCACCGTCGACGACATCGACGAGCTCTCCCGCGCCGCCAGCGAGGGCCTGATTAGCGCCGAGGACACCGAGTTCGCCATCGAGGCCACCCTGCGCGCGGTGGAGGGCATCACTCGCCATGGCGATGACCCTTTAGCGTGGCTGTCCAGCTTGGACCTAGAGCTCACCTGGGCTTCCGCCGTCGAATTGACCCCGGAGGGCTAGGCCGTGGCTGGTGGTCTTTTAGCCTTGCTTGATGATGTCGCGGCTCTGGCGGCCAAGACTTCCGCCAAGGCCGCTGGTGTGGTCATTGACGATGCCGCGGTGGCCCCGCAATACTTCGAGGGTGTCTCTCCCGCCCGCGAATTGCCGATGATTTGGCGCATCACCAAGGGCTCGCTGATTAATAAGCTGGTGGTCATCCTCCCCATCCTCTTGGTGCTGTCCTGGATAGCCCCGTGGGCGCTGACCCCCATCCTCATGGCCGGTGGCACCTTCTTGTGTTTTGAGGGCGCCCATAAGATCCTGCACCGCTTCCTCCCCCATGAGGAACAGGCTGAGGAAGCCGCAGATGAGGACGCGTTGGTCTCTTCGGCTGTGACCACGGACTTCATCCTATCGGCAGAGATCATGGTCATCTCTCTTAATGCCGTCATTGCAGAGCCCTTCTGGATGCGCTTGGTAGTCCTGATTGTGGTGGGCATCTTCATCACCGTCGGCGTCTACGGTGTGGTGGGGCTGCTGGTCAAAATGGACGATATTGGCCTGCGCCTGCTAGAGCGCAGCAACGGGTCCTCTTTCCTCGGCTCCATTCTGGTCAAGGCCATGCCTGTGCTCATGCGCATCATCTCGATCGTGGGCACCGCCGCCATGCTGTGGGTAGGCGGCCACATCGTCATCAACGGTCTGCACGAATTTGGCCAGGATGAGGCCTATGACATCCTCCACCACGCCACGCAGAATTTCTCCGGCGCTACGGCATGGCTCATCGAGTCCGGCATCTCTGCCGCTTTCGGCTTTCTGCTGGGTGCGGTGGTGCTCAGCGTCGTAGAGTTCCTCAAGGCCGTGATTAAGCGAACAACTGCAACGACAACGCCATAACCGCCATTCCAGCAATCAGGCCATAGATCGCATGGTGGTGCTCGCCGGTTGCCTCCGCAGTCGGCAATAGCTCATCTAAAGAGATAAACACCATAATCCCGGCAATCGCGGCAAAGGATAGCCCCATGGTTACCGGACCTAGAAGGGGCATCAGCAGCATAAAGCCCACCAAGGCCCCTAGAGGTTCGGCCAGCCCAGACAGGGCCGCCCAGCGAAATGCGATCCGCCGCGAACCAGTGGCTTCCCGCAATGGCACCGCCACCGCAATGCCTTCGGGGATGTTGTGGATGGCAATTGCCACTGCTACCGGCAAGGCAATCTCGAAGTCTTCCATGCCCGCCAGGAAGGTGGCAAAGCCTTCCGGAAAATTGTGCAAGGTCAGCGCACCGGCGGTAAATAATCCGGTTTTCATCAGCCTTTTGCGGCGCGCAGCGTCCTCGGTAGTCCCCGGTTCATGGGGGTTAATCTCTGCAGGTACCAGCCGGTCAATGACCGCTATCAGGCCAATTCCACCGAAAAACGCCGCCACCCCAGCCCACCCGGGCAGCGATGTGCTGTCTAGTTTGTTGATGCCCTCCGGCAAAATCTCCATAAAGGACACATAGAGCATCACGCCAGCCGAAAGCCCCAGGGAACTGGCCATAAAAGCCGGTCCCGGGTTGCGTTTACTCACTGCAATAGCGCCACCGATGGCGGTGGACAGCCCAGCTAGCGCGGTGAGTGCGAATGCGAAGAGTACTTGCGACACGGCCCCTAACCCTAGCACTGCCAACTTACTACGATGGAGTAGTCCCGATTTGCCGAAGGAGGCCTGTGTGTACCCGCTGCACCACACACACTGTGGCACCACCCACCTAGTCGCTGTGGATGCGGTCTACTCCGCCGCGGCGCTGTCCATTCCGCACCTGCTTGTAGAACCAGTCACGGTGCCTGTCACCCTCAGCCGCAACACTTTCGGCAGCTGGGGCGTGCGCGCCGCAGATACCCTCCTGGGCACCCTGGACGTCACGCTCGAACGCGTGGAGTCTTTGACTTTGAGCACCCTGGCCACCGTAGAGATCACCGATGGGTGGCTCGATGTCTCAGTCCACATGGGCCTGCCGTGCTGGAACATTCCGCGTAATGATGCTCCCCTTCCCGTGCTTTCGCCAGGGGTGGGCTATCCCGTGGATACCTCCGTGGTGGATACGGACATCCATGCCCTGGGAACGTGCGCGTTCTTTTCCACCTTGCAGCGCGTGGGCGAGACCACCCTGCTTACCTTGGACGACACCCCCCTGGGCGCCATCAGCATTCCGCATCAGCTCCCCGAGGAGCCAGTGTGCGTGTGGACCTACTCCCACGCTGGGCGCTTGGCGGTAGACATCGGCTCTGGCATCCAGCCTGCTCCTCCTGCACTTGGCAACGCAGAAATCCTCCATGCCCCTAATTGGCATGTGCTTGCCGATGCCCCCTCCCCCGCCCCGCACGGCCCCCGGCCGTTTGCTCCGCTACCCCAACCAGCATTCCCCATCGATGCTGTCCCCGCCTTGCCGGTTGGCTACACGTCACAACCCACATTGCCGGTGGGGTATATTCCCCAACCCAGCCCGGGGCGCTACAGCAGCGAATCCCAGCGCGTCGCTGCGCGCCGCCAAGGCAGAACCCGTCACCGCAAAAACTAGCGCAGCATCTCCCACGGTGGAACTAGCGCAGCTGGCGCGTGCCATCCTCGAGCCGGCGGGTGATTTTTAGCTCGTCCAAATGCTCCAGCAGCGGGATAGCCACCCTGCGGGTAGTCTCCAAAGCCTGGCGGGCCTGCGAGGTACTAAACGGCTGTTCCAATTCGCGTATACGCGCAACCGCGATCTCCACGGCGTCCGGCAGAAGCACAATTGCGCCCAAGCGCACAAGCTTGCCAGCCCGGACGGCCGCAGCGATTTCGCGGGAGCTCAACTCACCGGCCTCCGGGGCGTCGAAGGGGCGTTCGCGCAAGCGCTGCTCCAGCTTGGCCACTGCCTCGCCCAAGTCCGGGGCCTCACGGAAAATGAGTCCATCCTCGTGGCGCAGCTGTGCCGCGGCAACAATGAGCGGAAGCAGGGGCTCGGGAAGCCCCAGTTTCTCTATCGCTGCGGCCTTGCTCAGCGGGGAGAGAGGATCCTGCGCGTCAACCGCGGCGATGAGCTGCTGCTTCCACTCCACCACCGCCGTGGCCAGGACAATCCAGCCGCGAAACTCCACGGTGCCGCTAACATTGCGGTGGCCCAGGAACTCCAAGTGTTCAGCTGTGACCGCCTTGACCCGCTCTATATATGCCTGGGCGGGATTGTGAAGCTCTTGCGCCCGTCGCGCAGCGTCACCGCGACGTGTTAAGGGCGCAACATCGACGTCGAGTACCTCAGCGCCAATGAGCTCCTCCGTGCGCAGCACCATCCGGTCCCCTGGCTCCAAGGCAATTGGCTCGCGGAAACGCAGCCGGGCAAACTCTGTGCCCAAAGGACGCACCCGCACTGGGTACGCCCCGGAGCCAATGTGCGCGACAGCTTCTGCCACCCGGATTCGCGCGCGTACATCCACGGTATCCGTCAGCGGCCAGGGATCACCTAACACCTGCTGGCCCCGGTGCAATTGCTTGGCCTCTACCCCGCGCAGGTTCAGCGCCACCCGGGTTATCGGCTCTGCGCACTCAATGGCCCGGTTCTCGCTATGAATCCCGCGCACCTGCACCCGGCCCACACCGGGAATCTCTACGGTATCGCCCACCTCAATGCTGCCCTGCCCCAGCGTGCCAGTGACCACAGTGCCAGCCCCAGTGATGCTAAACGCGCGGTCAATCCACAGCCGCGTCCTGCCCTCAGGCCGTGGCGTCGCCGCCAACACGGCAGCCAGCCGCTCCCGCAACTCCTCAAGGCCAGCGCCGCTGTGGGCACTGACGGGGACCACGGGGGCATCGGCAAGCAAAGTGCCTGCAAGCTCCGCTGCCACCTGCGCCCGGGTGCGCTCGATGTCGGCTGCACTCGCCTTATCACTGCGGGTAAGCGCCACCACCCCATAGCGCACGCCAAGGGCCGCGATGGCATCCCGATGGTCACTACTTTGCGCCTGCCAGCCTTCATCGGCTGCCACCACCAACAACACCACCGGCACGGGTGCCAAACCCGCCAACATATTGCTCACAAAGCGCTCGTGTCCCGGCACGTCCACGAATGCCACATCCATGCCCTGCACCTGGGTCCAGGCAAAACCCAAATCAATGGTCAGCCCGCGCTCTTTTTCCTCAGCCCACCGGTCCGGGTCCATGGCGGTCAAAGCCTCTACCAGCGTGGACTTTCCGTGGTCTACGTGGCCGGCGGTAGAAACTACGTACATGCGGCCGCCTTGATGGCCTGGGCCACGGTGGCATCGGCAGACTCGGGGATACAACGCAAATCAATAAGGCAACGACCCTCATGCACCCGCGGCAACACGGCAGGCTGCCCCAAACGCAAGGGCCGGGCCAGGTGGGCGGGCAGGGCCAATGCCCAGCCTTCCAGCGGGTACTCCGGGGCACCGCCGCCGCCCACGCGCCCAGTGTGCTCCACCACCTCACTGCCGGGAATCTGCTGCTGCAACCAGCGCGTGCGCTCTAGCAAACGCTGCGGGGAAATATGCAGCGCCGCTTGTACGGCATTGGGGGTATTCACGCTGGCCTCTAAGGCATTGAGCCGCAGCTTGTCTATACGCACGGCCCGCGCCAGTGGGTGGGTACGGATCGCGGAAATGGCGGCCTTCTTCCCCAACAAGATTCCTGCCTGCGGCCCGCCGAGTAGCTTATCGCCGCTGGCAATGACTACATCGGCGTCCAATTGCGCAATAAGCGCAGGCTCTTCCGGCAACACCGCGTCCGGGCGCAACAACCCAGAGCCCAGGTCTACGATGAGCGCCAGGCCATGTTCATCGGCCAGGCGACGCAGCGGGGCCACCCCCACGGAGGAGGTAAAGCCCTCCATGCGGAAATTCGAGGGGTGGACTTTGAGGATCGCCCCGGTGTTGTCCCCGATAGCGGCCGCGTAATCGTGCAGATGGGTGCGGTTGGTGGCGCCTACTTCGCGTAGGCGCACGGGCGTGGACTCGATGAGCTCCGGCAGGCGGAAGCCCGCGCCGATCTCTATGAGTTCTCCCCGCGAAATAATGACTTCGGATTTTCCCAGCGCGGCCGTTGCCAGCAGCAAAGCCGCCGCCCCGTTGTTGACCACCAGGGCGTCTTCGGCCGGGCAGGCCGCCAGGAGCGCTTGGGTGGCTTCCACCCCACGCGCACCACGAGTGCCCGTGTCCATGTCGAGTTCCACGTCGGTGTATCCGGCTGCGGCCACCAAGGCATCTACTGCCGCGGGTGCCAGCGGCGCGCGGCCCAGATTGGTGTGGATGATGACCCCCGTTGCGTTGAGCACCGGGTGCAGGGAATACGTCCGGGCCGCCCGGCGCTTGACCTCCGCTTCTACGTCTGCAACTGGAATGTCTCCAGCGCGGGCGGCATCTTGGACCTCGCGGATAATCTGCTTGGCCTTTGCGGGACTCAAGTGCGGGACGAGCTCCAACAGTGTGTCTGTGCGGGGGATATTTCGGCGCGGATCAGTCATAATCTTTCCCAAGTGGCGGAGGCGGACAGGAATCGAACCTGCCAAACCAAGCTACTTGATTTCACCGGTTTTGAAGACCGGGGCGCCCACCAGGACACGTACGCCTCCAGGAAGAGACTGTACACGGTAGGATGCACCCCATGGAACCTATCGCCTTGACCTCCCTGGCCGCCGGTGGCGGCTGTGCCTGCAAAATCCCTGCTGGGCAACTTGAAAGCGCTGTTGCCGGCCTAGTGGGTACCGCGGATCCAAATGTCCTGGTGGGCCTCGATGATGGTGATGATGCCGCCGCTGTGCGTCTCCATGACGGGCTTGCGGTGATCTCTACCGCAGACTTCTTTACTCCCATGCTCAACGACCCCTATGACTGGGGCCGCGTCGCCGCCGCTAACGCGCTATCCGATGTCTACGCCATGGGCGGAACCCCGCTGACCGCAATCAACTTGGTGGGCTGGCCAGACCTTCCCCTGGATATTTTGCGGGAAGTGCTGCGCGGCGGCATGGATGTGGCAACTCAGGCCGGGATCTCCGTGACGGGCGGGCACTCGATTACCTCCCCGGAGCCCATCTACGGCATGGCTGTTACCGGGACCGTTGCAGAAGACAAACTCATGCGTAACGATGCCGCCGCGGCCGGGCTGCCCATCACCTTGACCAAAGCAATCGGCGTGGGCATCTTCAACAACAAGCACAAGGCCACCGGGGAGGTCTCGGCTGAAGCCGTGGAGTCCATGACTACCTTGAATGATCGCGCAGCTCGCCTGGCGGTCGAGGCCGGAGTCAAGGCAGCCACGGATGTGACCGGGTTTGGGCTGCTGGGCCACCTCTACAAGATGTGCCGCGCCTCCGGCGTGGGTGCCGAAATTGAGTTAGACGCCGTTCCAGAGATTCCCGGCGCCAAGCAAGCCCTTGCCGAGGGCTTTGTCCCCGGCGGGTCTCGCCGCAATCTGGAGTGGGTGCGCAGCCACCTGGACACCACAGCTAGCGAGGAGGACTTGGTCTTTCTTGCCGATGCCCAGACTTCCGGAGGTCTGCTCATCATCGGCGAGGTCCCCGGCTACCCCGTTATCGGCCGCACTGTTGCTGGCGAGCCGCGCATCCGTATCGTTTAATTCCGGCGCCACCAGGACGTCTTCGACGTCTTCGTAGGGGTGATGGCCTCCTCGCCCCTACGGAAGACGAAGGTCATGCGCGCACCCACGCGAGACGGGGTGCCTACCAGCTCATGCCCTGCTGCGGTGGCATCATCCGGCACATTGCGGAAGGCTTGCGGGCAATCCGTCGTAACCTCCAAGGTCTGCCCGGGTTCAAGGCCCTCCAAGGCCTCTAGGGTGTGGATAACTGGATATGGGCAAGACTCCCCGCACAGATCCAGGGTGAAGTCAGGCCTAGTTGTCATTAAGGCTCCTTTCCGGGGAAGCGGCAACCTGGTACTGGGACTCCAAGCGAGTCTTGCGGTCAGCGCGACGCGGGCTCATGGCCACCCACCATACCGCCAGCGCCGCGAGGGAGGCCACCAGTGCCGGCCATGGCCCCCAGGCGTCATAGAAGTTGATCTTGGGTGCGTTGGCCACTAGGGCGGCGTGGATGCCCCAGTGGTCCCACCCATAGGCCAAGACCGTGGCGCCCACGATGTTGCCCGCGAACGCAACCCACGCCACCAGTTGGCCCTCCATGGCGCGATACATCATGCCAGTCTCACAGGCACCGGCAAAGATGATGCCGAGGCCAAAAAGGAACCCGCCAATAACGGTGCCCCAGCCGGCCGGTTTGGTCAGCGGCTGGGCATCGGTTGCCAGCAGCACCACAAAAGTAACCACCACCGCTGCGGCCAAGCCCAGCACCAGGGAATCCGCTAGCTTCGTCTTGCGCGTGACCCACAGATCTCGAAACGCCGCGGTGAAGCAAATCTGCCCGCGCTGGATCAGCACCCCAAATGCCAGACCAAAGACCACAGCCACCGCCAGCGAAGCCCTATCGCTAGTCAGGTACCAGACAGCCGCGCCAAGGGTGGCTACGGCCAGCGCCACAGCAATGGCAACATGCAACGTGCGGGAGGAGGCGGCAGCGGCAGACTCCCCCTGGTTTGCCGGCTGCGGGCGGGTGGGACCACGCCACCAACGCTGCTTAATTATCTGGACGCCCACCCAGGTGCCCACCGCGGTGAACAGGGTAAAAATCCAGGCGTGTAAGGAGAACTGCGGGATGCCGGTAAACATGGCCGCCAGGTTGCAACCAAAGGCCAAGCGAGCCCCGAAGCCGGCGATGATGCCACCGCACAATGCCTGAACCCACCGGCGCTTTAGCCGTGGAAAACGCAACCGGAAATCCCCCGCCGCCAGTGCGGCTATTAGTGATCCAAGCAACATGGCTACCACAATCCAACCATCGGTGCGCTCCAGCGGGCTGCCGCTAATTGTGGTGACTTCCGCGAAGTACTGCCACTGAGAAATATCTGCGCCCAAACCTGCCACAACATGGCCGCCCAGGCGGGTAAACTCCCCGGTCACCGCCCATACGGTGCCCGTGAGCCAGAAATATAGTCCACTGAGTACGCCCAACACGACGAAGACCGGACCGGGGGGCAAACCCACCCGCGTCCGGTGCGGCGAATCATAAGAGGTCTTGTTGTAGTGCGCTAGAGACATGCCCGCTAGTTTAGCTTGTGCTAATGACGTCGCCTTCTAGCCCTTGGGACTGCCGGCGTTCCTTCGCGCGGCGCGACTGCGGGCCAATGACCGCCTGGGGGTCTTGCGCGGATGCCAGGCCGGCTTCCAAGATGCCAAAGCGCGTGCAACAAGATCCTGCCGCCAGGGCCACTCCTGCCAGCACAGACACAGCCTTGGACTTCGTGACCGCGGCTGCAACCGTGCCCACGCCGCCCACGGCCACCAAGACCTCAGCCGCCTTCATCAACTTGGTGCGGTGCAGGTGGCGCACAGTCTCTGGCTGCATAGTCTCTTCCATCTTGCGCGTGGCGGCGAGGTCTGCGGCTGCGCCCACCATGGCCACGGTACGCGCGGGAGCGGCGTTTGCCACCGGGGTGGTCACCATAGCCACGCCCGAAGAGGCTAGCGCTGCCGAGGAGACAAAGACATACGGCAAATGGCCGCGAGTATCCGACCACACAGGGTTGGACGTATCGCCCAACAGCACCGCGGTATAGGCGGCCAAAGGACCGCCGAGGACCCCGGCGATAATGCCCGCGGCATTAGCCAACGGCAGCGGCTTCCGTGCCAGTTCGCTTAGCGCTGGCAGCGAGGATGCCGCGCCGAAGCTGGCCAGGATCCAGGAGCCCACGGACATGGGCGAACTCAGCTTGAACACGCGGAACATGTTCAGCAGGCGCTCCGGGCGGCCCAGGTCGAGCACCAGCATGGCTGAACCGGCTCCGGCTGCGCCAAAGGCCGTCAGTCGGGTGGCGGTGCGCAGCGGTGCATTGCCCGTTGCTTGTGCACCAGCGGCCAGCAGCGCACTGCCGCCGGCCACGCCGCCTAAGAACAGATAGGCGCCAATCGGCCATTCCCACGGCGGGGCCTTGACCACGGGCTTGCCGTAGTAATCGGAGAACTCAAAGTCTTCCGCTACCCGGACTTCCTTGCTGCCGTCCTGGCCACCGGCGCCGATGCTCCTGTTGTGACCGCCTTTGCGACCATCTTGGCGGCCGCCTTTGCGCCCCCGCTTGCGGGGTTCCTGGGGCGGGCGATATTCGTCAAACTCATTCGGCATTTAGTGTCCTCCCAGCGCAAACGAGGCCGCCACCACGGCGGTGAATCCAGCCACAGCCTTGCAGGCAGTCTTAAACATCTTGGGCAAGTCCTCCGTGGGCACCCGCGGGTCTGGCGGCAGACCATAGACCTCGGGGGCATCGAGCAGAAGGAAGATGGAGCCGGTGCCGCCGACGCCGTCTGCAGGGTTAGCACCGTAGAGCCGGGCTTCGCTGAGCCCTTGCTCATGTAGTTGGGCCACGCGCGCCTTTGCCTCAGCCAACATCGCCTCGTATGTCCCAAATTTAATAGACGTGGTGGGACACGTCTTGGCGCACGCCGGTTGCTCCCCGCCTTTGAGGCGGTCGTAACACATGGTGCACTTCTGCGCCACGCCCAAGTTCTTAATGGGCATGGCCTTACCCGGGGTGTGATCGGGCCCCTGTGGGCGCAGCTGCTTGAGCTTAGCCAGGACATTGACCCCGGCATGGGAATTATCCTGGTGCTCCACGGTGGCGGTTTTATCCGTCTTGAGGCTCACGCCGCCATCGTCGCGCCGCTCGATCACCCCAAAGGGGCAACCTGCCACGCATGTGCCGCAGCCATTGCAGACGTCATCTTGGACCACCACGGTGCCGTACTCCGTGCGAAAGAGCGCACCCGTCGGGCACACGTCCAAGCACCCCGCGTTAGTGCAATGCTTGCATACATCAGAAGACATCAGCCAGCGGAAGTCATCGGTGTCCGGAATGGTGGGCGCGCCATCGCCGGGCGTCTCATCGCCTGGCTTCCCAACGCTGGGTGCCCACACCCCGGGCGCCCCTACGCTAGGCAGGCCCAGGGCCACCAGCTGGCGGCCTTCCTCGCGCGCTTGGGTTATCCGCTGCTCATTTTGCTCCACGAATGCCACATGCCGCCAGGTGTTTGCGCCCAGGGACCCGGTGTTGTCATAGGAGTTACCAGTAACGCCATATCCCTCTACGGGGTTGCGGTTCCATTCCTTACACGCCACCTCACAGGCCTTGCAGCCGATACAGATGGACGTATCCGTGAAGAAGGCCATGCGCTGGAAAGAGTCATAGCCTGCGGCGTGACCGGCCTCGACTAAGCGGTTTGCCATTACTGGTCCTCCTTTTCCAGCTCCGAGTGGGTGGCCGTTTCCGGCTCAGGGTGCGTGGTCTGTTCCGGCTCGGGGTTGATGGTGAAGGAGTCCTCCACATCCACCAAGTTATTTCCAGACTCCACAGTCAGGCCCGCGCGCTGTTGGTATTCCTTGACCAAATCCACGCGCGCCTGTCCCCGCGGGCGGCGCCCCGGGATGATGTCACACGCGGAGACCTTGGAGTTTTGAATGAACACATTCGGCTCCAGGGTCAGCCCCAGCAGGTCATTAGCGCCATCACCTGTAACCGCCGTGGTATCGGAGTCGCCGTAGTGGAACGGCAACCCGATCTGGTGGTAGTCCTGGCCGTTGATGCTAAACATCGGCATGCGCTCAGTCACCAGGACCTGGGCCTCGATGGCTCCGCGGGGAGAGATGATGGTGGCCCATTGGCCGTTTTCCAAGCCGCGCAGCTTAGCCAGCTGTGGGGAGACCTCACAGAACAAGCCCGGCTGCAGCTCCGCCAAAAATGGCAGGCGCCGCGACATTGCGCCAGAGGTGTACATCTCCGTCAAGCGGTAGGTGGTGAACATGAACGGATACACGTCCGCGCCCGGCTCCCCCGGCTGCGGCCGAGAAAGGTTATCGGGGCGCTTGATGGTCAGGCGCGTGGGCGACTGCTGCTGCTTGTAGACCGCATTAGGCACCGGGGACTCATGCGGCTCATAGTGCGCCGGCAGTGGCCCGTCGGAAATACCCTTCGGCGCAAACAGCCAACCCAGGCCGTCGGACTGCATGATGAAGGGGTCATCACCATTCAAAGCTGCAGGGCCCACGGCATCGGCAGGCGCGCGGTAGCTGGGGTCCTTGGTCACCGGGAAGTCCGGGACATCGTCGCCGGTCCAGCGGCCAGACTCCGCGTCCCACCAGACATACTTCTTGCGCTCGGACCACGGGGTGCCATCCGGGCGTGCCGATGCCCGGTTGTAGAGCAGCCGCCGGTTCGCAGGCCAGACCCAGCCCCAATCCGGAGCCACCTCATTTTGCTGGGAACCGGGCACCTTCTTGGCGGCATGGTTAATGCCGTCCTTAAATACGCCGGTATAAATCCAGCAGCCACCTGCGGTAGAGCCGTCGGCCTTCATCTCCGTAAACGCGGGCAACAGCTCGCCCTCGTGGGGACCTTCCAGGTAGTAGCCGTTGATCTCCTTGAGGATCTCCTCATTATCCGGCTCACCCTCGGCATCCACCTTGTAGTCCCAGGTAACCTGCTGTACCGGCAGATCCCGCGGATCCGTCGAGTCCGCCAGGCGCTGCCTAATCTTGCGCCCCAAGTGGTAGAAGAACCAGGACTCACTGGTGGCATCTCCCGGCGGAGTCACCGCCTGATAACGCCACTGCAGCATACGCTGCGTCTGAGTAAAGGTTCCAGCCTTTTCCACGTGGGTGGCCGCTGGCATCAAGAAAACCTCGGTGCCAATTTCTTCCGTCTTGAGTTCGCCGCTGCGCACCTCCGGGGAGTCGTACCAGAAGGAAGCCGTCTCAATCTCCTGGAAGTCGCGCACCACCAACCACTTGAGGTTGGCTAGGCCCCGGCGTTGCATGGAACCGTTGGACTGGGCCACCGCAGGGTTTTGCCCGAAGACAATGTAGCCCTCCACCTCGTGGTCCAGCATGCCCATGAGGGTCTCATAGGTCGAGTGCGCGCCACTGATGCGCGGCATCAGGTCCAGGCCCCAGTTATTCTCCTCCGTGGCGGCGTCGCCCCAATAGGACTTCATCAAACTCACCGCGTAGTTCTCCCCTATCTGCCAGAAACCCTTTTGGTCTTCACTGCGGAAGCTATCCAGGTATTGCTGCCAGTTCTGCGCCTGCACGTGCGGCATGGGCAGATACCCCGGCAGCGAGTTAAACAGGGTGGGGATGTCGGTGGAGCCCTGGATGGAGGCGTGTCCGCGCAGGGCCATAATGCCCGAGCCCGGGCGACCCACGTTGCCCATCAGCAATTGCAAGATGGCCAGGGTGCGGATGAATTGCACGCCCATCGTGTGCTGGGTAAAGCCCAAAGCATAGGCAAAACACGTGGTGCGATCCGGCTTGGAGTTATCCGCAATCGAGTTCGCCAGGTAGTAGAAGTCCTCCTGGGAAATACCACAAACGTCCTGCACCATCTCCGGTGTATAGCGCGAATAGTGGCGCTTGAGAATCTGGAACACGCAGTTCGGATGCTGCAGAGTCTCATCCTTTTCCACGTTCCAGGAAGAACCCTCCTCCTTGGAAACGTAGCTCCACGAATCCGTGACGTACTTGCCCGTCTCCGGGTCGTAGCCAGAAAACAGCCCATCTAGATCCTCGGTGTCCTGGAAATCAGGAGAGATAATGGCCGAGGCATTGGTATAGGCCACCACGTAGTCATGGAAGTACAAGTCATTATCAATGAAGTACTTGATCAGCGCACCAAAGAGCACAATGTCACTTCCAGCACGGATCCCGATGTGACGGTTCGCCGACGCCGAGGTACGGGTGTAGCGCGGATCAACATGGATCACGCGAGCCCCGCGCTTTTTGGCCTCAATCACCCACTGGAAACCCACCGGGTGGCATTCAGCCATGTTGGACCCTTGAATGACAATGCAGTCCGCATTTGCCATGTCCTGCAGCGGTTGGGTCGCTCCGCCGCGGCCAAACGAGGTTCCTAAACTAGGAACGGTGGCAGAGTGTCATATGCGCGCCTGATTTTCGATCTGTATCGCCCCTGTGGCGGTAAACAGCTTCTTAATCAGGTAGTTTTCCTCGTTATCCAGGGTCGCACCGCCCAGCCCGGCCACACCCATGGTGCGGCGCAGCGGACGGCCTTGCTCATCAACGTCCTGCCACTTATTCTTGCGGGATTCCACAAAGCGGTCCGCAATCATATCCATGGCGGTCTCGGTATCCAGCTCCTGCCACTCGGTGGCATAGGGCGCGCGGTACTTAATCTTGGTCAGGCGGGTTGCGGAGTTGACCAACTGTTCAGACGCCGCACCCTTGGGGCACAGGCGCCCGCGCGAGATCGGTGAATCTGGGTCGCCTTCAATCTGAATGACCTGGTTATCTTTGACGTACACGCGCTGCGAGCAGCCAACAGCACAATACGGGCACACCGATTGCACCACGCGGTCTGCTTCAACCAGGCGACCGTCAAGCTCACGGCTCTTTTTCGACTGGGTGTTGACATCCCGCGCAAACGGGTCACTGCCGCGGAGCTGCCGTACCACCGGCCAGTTGAGCGGACTGAATCTAGACATGTGTCCAACCTAGCGGGTTACACCCCCAATTCCCAGGAAGGATTGCCTTACTTTACCCGCCCTTAAGCTTGCCGATGCCTCCCCACCCTCCCGCTTTCTTATGCGCGCCGCTTCTCTGCCGATCCACCAACGTCGGGAATACGGTCAAGCGGTAGGGTGTTGATTGTCGGAGTGAACCGCTTTATTCACACCTTCCGTACCGATCGGTCTATTATTGTCGGTCTGCTGGTGGCGCTCGGCCCCCTTGGCCCTGCCCCACGCATGGACTCTCTCAAATACAGAACCTCCAGTTAAGGACTTTCTATGAATAACTCTTCCCGCCTGCCCCGGTGGGCCACGGGCTTTGGCGCGCAGGTCATCGCCGGCCTCATCATCGGGCTTATCCTGGGCTTTATTGCCGCCAACCTGGATGCCTCCCAGCCTGATGCTGACAACGGCAGCTGGCTAACCCAGCTGCTTGGCGGTGTAGGCAGCGCCTATGTGCAATTGCTCAAGGTCATGGTCCCACCGCTCATCTTCGCCGCGGTAGTCACCTCGGTAGCTAATTTGCGCAAGGTGGCCAACGCCGCCTCCCTGGCAATTTCTACCCTGGTGTGGTTTGCCATAACGGCATTCTTCTCCGTCATCGTCGGCATCCTAGTTGCCCTGGTGATGCGCCCCGGCGTGGGCACTACTGTCGATGCCTCCACCGCCGCTGATCCGTCTCGCGTCGGCTCCTGGACCGCATTCTTACAACAACTGGTGCCGGCAAACTTCCTGGGGCTAAATGCCAACTTGGGCTCTGATTCAGTCTCCTTAAGCTTTGGTGCCCTCCAGCTGCTGGTCATCTCCCTGGCCCTGGGCATTGCCGCAGTCAAGGCCGGCGAGGCCGCAGACCCCTTCTTGCGCTTTACGGAGTCCTTCCTCAAGGTCATCCAGGTAGTCCTGTGGTGGATTATTCGCCTCGCCCCCGTTGGCACCGCAGCACTAATCGGTACAGCCGTAGCCACCTACGGTTGGGACGCACTGAGCTCCTTGGGCAAGTTTGTCCTGGCCATGTACATAGGCTTGGCCCTGGTCATCCTAGTGGT
This sequence comes from Corynebacterium lizhenjunii, assembly GCF_011038655.2. Lineage (NCBI taxonomy): Bacteria > Bacillati > Actinomycetota > Actinomycetes > Mycobacteriales > Corynebacteriaceae > Corynebacterium > Corynebacterium lizhenjunii. The sequence goes on along the minus strand of NZ_CP064954.1, from coordinate 887,785 downwards.
CTACCCCGGCGTGCTGGCCTTCAACCGTATCCCGGTGCTGGGCTTCTACAAGCGCATTTGGCCAGTGACCTCCCTGGGATTTGTCACCCGCTCCTCCATGGGCGTGATGCCGGTAACCCAGCGCTTTACCGAGCGCGCCATGGGTGTGCCCCGCGAATACGCCTCCTTTGCCATCCCCCTGGGAGCAACCACCAAGATGGACGGCTGCGCCTCGGTCTACCCCGCCATCGCCGCGATCTTCATTGCCCAGTTCTACGGCATTGACCTGAGCCTGACGCAGTACCTGCTTATCATCTTCGTCTCCGTGATCGGCTCTGCCGCTACTGCGGGTACCACCGGCGCTACCGTCATGCTCACCTTGACGCTGTCTACCCTGGGCTTGCCGCTAGCTGGCGTAGGCTTGCTCCTGGCCGTCGAGCCGATAATTGACATGGGGCGTACCGCCGTTAACGTTACCGGCCAAGCCCTGGCTGCCACCGTGGTGGCCAAGCGCGCTGGCCTGCAGGACCAGCAGGTGTGGGATGACGCTGAGCAGGGTGTGGCAGAGCTTGTCGATGCCCGCTAGTGCAGCGCCCCAGCCCCCTGTGCGGGTGCCTGCCTGCCCTGGACCAACGCTTCCAGGGCGGCACTAATGCCCCGAGTCATATCCGCCACGCTCATCGCGGGCTGGGCTACATCTACCACCTGCTCCAAGCAGTAGGGCACGTGGATAAAACCCGCCGGAACATCCAGGTGGTGCAATACCCAGTACATCAGGTGGTTACATACGAAGGTTCCCGCAGTATTTGATACCTCCGCGGGTACCCCGGCCTCCCGCATGGCCGCGACCATTGCTTTTATCGGCAGGGTAGAAAAATAGGCCGCCGGGCCATCTGCCACAATCGGGCGATCACTGGGGGTATCGCCAGCATTATCAGCAATGGGGGCATCGGCAACATTAATGGCCACCCGTTCTGGGCAGACCTGGGGCCGGCCACCCGCCTGGCCGAGGCAGACCACGGCATCGGCAGACTCGCGCTGGGCCGCCTGCACCACAGCCGGACCTGCCGTGGCAAACACAGTGGGCACCACTACCGTATGAATGTTGGCACCGGCAATAGTTGACGGCAAGGACTCCAAAATCTGCTGGGAGGGGTTGATTTTCTGCCCACCAAAGGGCTCAAAGGCCGTGACCAACAGATTCATACATCCTCCTTAAAAAGGCCCGCGCAGGCGCCGGTGTGGCACGCCCGCAGGCTCAACATGAATAAAGACCTCCGCACCAGGGAAGAGGCCATCAATGCGTTCTTCGACCATATCGGCATGTTCATGGGAGGCCTGCACCGACCACTGCGGAGGCACATCCATAATTAGGTACACAAAGCGCTGGCGGCCAGAGGCCATGGTGCGCCGCTGGGTAAACTCCACCGGGGCTTGCGCCGCAATGTGGTCCAATAACTCATCAAGGGCCTGGTTTTCTTCCGGGGGCAGGGCCTCTGAGAGCAAGCTGCGCACCGAGGCCCGGGACAGCCGGTAGCCGGTCCAAATGATATTAATGCCCACAGCCAGGGCAATAACCGGGTCCAGCCATACCCAACCCGTAGCCCACACCGCCGCTACACCCAGTACCACCCCGGCAGAAGTCCACACGTCTGTGAGCAAATGATGGCCATCGGCATTTAACGTGGCAGAGCGGTACCGCTTGCCGGCGCGCAACAATACCAAGCCCACCACCAAGTTAAGCACCGAAGCGGCCACGGACAGCACCAGACCCATCCCGGGGGCTTCCAGCGGCTGGGGGTGCAACAGGCGATCCAAACCGGTATAGATAATGGCACCGGCGGCCAAAAAGATCAGTGCGCCTTCGAGCAGGGCGGAGACATATTCGGCATGACCGTGCCCAAAGTGATGGTCCTCATCTGCCGGTTTGGCAGCCACCCGCAGGGCAATAAACCCGGCAACAGCGGCAACTAAATTGACCAGGGATTCGAGGGCATCGGAAAGAAAGCCCACCGAGCCCGTAACCCAGGCTGCGGCCATCTTCACTGCGATGGTAACCACGGCAGCAGCGATGGAAAGCTGCATAAACCGCTCCAGCACTATTTGTTCTGAGCGGTCGATCCCCGGGGCGACGGCGGCGGGCATGGGTATCCTTCCTGGAGGTCAACAGCCTAGACAGTTAAGGCTTGCCTTATTTCGGGTAAGCATTTCACCACTTACGCACCGCCGTGTCAAGGTCTGCACACCCAAATAGGGGCCTCATATAGGGGTGGCAAAGATATAGGGGTGGCACAGCGCCCGGGCGGCCTTAACCGCCAACAGGCTACGGCGGCTCTAGCCGCCAATCTTGAAGTCGCAGACGTCGCCGTCGCACATGATGTAGTCCTTGCCCTCTTGGCGCACCTTACCTTCGGTACGTGCCTGCGCCATCGAGCCGGCCGCGTCCAAGTCCTCGAAGGACACAATCTCCGCCTTGATGAACTTCTTCTCAAAGTCCGTGTGGATAACACCCGCGGCCTGCGGAGCGGCCGAGCCCTGCTTGATGGTCCAGGCGCGGGCCTCCTTCGGGCCCGCCGTCAGGTAGGTCTGCAGTCCCAGGGTGGCAAATCCGGCCCGGGCCAAGGTGGCCAGCCCCGGCTCGGTCTGACCTACCGCTTCGAGCAATTCCATGGCTTCTTCTTCATCCAGCTCCAGCAGCTCAGTCTCCGTCTGGGCATCCAAGAAGACGCACTCTGCAGGGGCAACGAGTTCTGCCAACTCCTGCCTGCGGGCGGAATCGGCAAGCACGGCCTCATCGGAGTTGAAGACATAAAGGAAAGGCTTGGCCGTCATCAGGTGCAGCTCACGGACCAAAGCCAGGTCAATCTCCCCGTTCTTCGCGGCAGCAAAGAGAGTACGGTCATCTTCTAGAATCTCCTGGGCCTGCTTGGTGGCGGCCACAGTCTCTGCCAGGTCCTTGTTCTTGCGGGCTTCCTTTTCCAACCGCGGCAGGGCCTTTTCAATGGTCTGCAGGTCAGCGAGGATAAGCTCGGTATTAATCACGGAAATATCGTGGGCCGGATCCACCTTGCCGTCGACGTGAATCACGTTCTCATCTGCAAAGGCGCGCACCACCTGGCAGATGGCGTCCGCTTCCCGGATATTAGCCAAGAAGGCATTGCCCATACCCTCACCCTTGGAAGCGCCCTCCACAATTCCGGCAATATCCACAAAGGACACGGTGGCTGGCAAAATGCGCTCGGAGCCGAAGATTTCTGCCAGACGGTTGAGGCGGGCATCGGCCAGCTCGACCAAGCCCACATTGGGCTCAATGGTGGCGAAGGGGTAGTTCGCAGCCAAAATGTCGGAACGGGTTAGGGCGTTAAACAGCGTGGACTTGCCCACATTGGGCAGGCCGACGATTCCAAGTGTAAGACTCACGGGCCCAATCCTAACGCACTGCCAAAGTTTTCAGGCAAGATAGTCTCGTGAGTTCTGACCAACCATCCCAGGCCCCTAACGTCCGGCTTTCCGCAAAGCTCGACGGCTCAGTTGATCCTGAGCTGCTCGCCTCCATTTCCCCGCACCCACCCGGGGACCAGGTAGACCGTTCGGTGGTGGTGGCAGACATGGTCAAGGCTGCATCCCTATGGGCGCTGCGGCTGTTTATCATTGGTGCATTCCTCTATGCCCTATCGCAGATGCTGGGCAGCTTCTGGCGCGGCATTCTCCCGGTGCTCCTGGCGCTCATCGTCTGTACAGTCTTGGCGCCGCTGGCCAGTAAGCTACGCCGGGCAGGCCTGCCTTCTGCGGTTGCCGCCATCTTGTGCATCCTGCTCTTCTTTGGCATATTCGGCGGCCTCTTTGCCTTCATTGCCCCGGACTTTGTCCGCCAATCACACACGCTGTATTTGCAAACAGTGGAGGGCATCCAGCGCCTGCAGCTGTGGGTCCAAGGACCACCACTAAACATTGATAGCGAAGACCTGGGCAATTATGTTGATGAGGCCGCCCGGTGGATCCAAAACCAAGCCGGCGCTATTGCCGGCGGCGTCTTCTCCGGCATTGGTTTGGCCACCTCCGTGCTGGTCACGCTATTTATCGTGTTGGTGTTAACCTTCTTCTTCCTCAAGGACGGCCATAAGTTCTTGGGCTGGCTGCGCGGCACCACCGGCCGCTTGGCTGGCTGGCACCTCACCGAGGTACTGACGCGTTCCTGGAATACCCTGGGCGGGTTTGTGCGCGCCCAGGCAATGGTTTCTGCAATCGATGCCGTCTTTATTGGCGCAGGGTTGGTCATCCTGCAGGTGCCGATGGCGCTGGCGCTGGCCATTATCACCTTCATCGCCGGGTTTATCCCCTTCGTGGGCGCCATTGTTGCCGGGGCACTTTCGGTGATTATCACCTTGATCTCCCTGGGCTTTACCAAAGCGATCATTGTGCTGATTTTGGTCCTGGTGGTCCAGCAATTAGAGGGCAACGTGCTCAGCCCTTGGCTGCAGTCCAAGGCTATGGACTTGCACCCGGTGGTGGTGTTGATTTCGGTGACCATTGGCTCTGCGCTGTTTAACCTGATTGGCTCTTTCCTGGCGGTTCCGGTGGTGGCCACGCTTGCGGTGATGTGGCGCTACCTGCAGGATATTTTGCAGCTGCAGTCCGGGGAGAAAAAGGCCGAGGATCTGGAGTTTGCCACGGTGGCTGGCTACCTCATTGGCACCTATACGGAAGAAGAAGGCCGGGTGCAGCGTGCTGCCAGGGCTCAGTCTGCCGATTCCCCCTCCACTCCCCCAGCCACTGCCCCTCTGGGTTCCTTGGAGGACGTAGTGGATATGGACGCCTCCCTCCAACCTTCCCGGGTGCGCTCCCACAGCCGCACCAAGGATGTCTTCGACCGGATTTCTACGAAGGTGTTCGACACGTTGCGCAAGTAATGGCCGGGGTTGTGCAAGGAGTGTTAGCGAGCATGTGGCGGCTTGCGGCTAGCCTTTGCCCGCCGGCGGTGAGGTCACGGTAAGATAACTTTTTGTGTCTCATGCCATGTCCAAAGCCCCAGCACCCCGCCGCTCCAGCAGATCGGGCTCCACGCTGCGCGCTGGCATGAAGACGGCTTCCGCCTGCGGGTTGCATGCGTTCTTCCTCAGCCTGGGCCTGGTTATCGCCCTGTTTAGCCAGCACATGTCCTGGGGCTTCGTTATCTGTTTTGCGTTAGGCGCCCTAGGGGCGACGTTTCTGGTCAATCTGCGTGGACTCTTCCTCACCGTGGCTTCGATCCCGCCCCTCTTCGCGGTCTTTGTCCTCTTCGGCGGGTGGGCCCTCATCGCCAGCGGTGCTGTGGGGGGCAGCATGTGGTCATTAACCACCCTGGCCGCCTCGGCCTATCCCCTGGCGGAACTGTTTCCACCACTGTTGATAGTCACTTTGGCCTGCGCGCTCTTAGCCGTCGTGCGCCTGTGGCACGCCAATAAGGTGACCCAGAACTTGCGTGAGCGTGAAACCGCCACCCGGCGCGCCACCGCTGTGGCAGAGCGCCGCAACAGAGATTCCGCGTCCAAGGCGCGCCGCCTGACCGTGGCGGAGTTAAGCGCACGCAACCGTGAAGAGTTGAGCGCACGCAAGCGTGGGGAGCGGGCGGCATCGGCCAAGCCAGCCCGCCGCAGGTTGGATGAGGACCTCTACGGCGGGCACTAACGTCGGCTACTTGCTGCAAGCAGGGCTACTTGGTGCGAGCAAGGATATTTGCTGTATGCGAGGCTACTTAGTGCGAGCCGGGCGCAGGTCGCGCGGCAAGGAGAAGGTAATGGTCTCCGTGGAGGTGGTCACCTGCTCCACATTGCTATAACCGCGCTGATCCAAAAACTCCAACACCTCGCGCACCAGCAGCTCGGGCACGGATGCGCCACAGGTTACTCCTACGGTGCGCACGCCGTCTAGCCAGGACTCGTCAATCTCGCGGGCGAAGTCCACCAGGTGGGCGTCTTTAGAGCCTGCGTCGAGGGCCACCTCCACCAGACGGACGGAGTTGGAGGAGTTCTTGGAACCCACCACAATCATTAGATCACACTTGGGTGCGATGGCCTTGACGGATTCTTGGCGGTTCTGGGTGGCGTAACAAATATCGTCTGAAGGGGGGTTCTCCAAGTGCGGGAAGCGCTTGCGCAGCTCATTGACAATCACCACGGTCTCATCCACAGACAAGGTGGTTTGGGACAGCCAAATCAGCTTCTCATTCTGCAAAAATTCCGGCAGCTTGGCCACCCCTTCTACCCCATCAACCAGGTGAGTGACCTCCGGAGCCTCGCCCGCGGTGCCTTCTACTTCTTCGTGGCCTTCGTGTCCTACCAGCAAGATGTGGTAGCCATCGCGGTGGAAGCGGCGGGCCTCGTTGTGCACCTTGGTGACCAATGGGCAGGTGGCATCCAGCGTGAGCTGCTTGCGTTCTTCGGCCTCCTCGCGCACGGCGGGAGAAATACCGTGGGCAGAAAAGACCAGGTGCGCGCCTTCGGGGGCTTCGGAGGCCTCGTCGACAAAGATGACGCCGCGCTCAGCGAGGGATTCCACCACGTAGCGATTATGCACAATCTGCTTGCGCACATAGATGGGGGCTCCGTACTTCTCCAGGGCCTTTTCTACTGTTTCTACTGCACGGTCTACGCCGGCGCAGTAGCCGCGGGGGGCTGCGAGGAGAACATTCTTGCCTGCATCAGTCATGTCCCCCAGAGTACCGAGTTAAAGCAGTAAACAATACACTGGGTGAGCACCCCGGTTATCACGCTGAAATCTAAGGTAGGTCACTTTTATGGCACGTGCCAGCTCCACTCCAGAAGCCCCCTGGCCGGTCGCGCGGGTCAACGAACAGGTCAAGGGCTGGATTGAGCGCCTGGGCTATCTGTGGGTAGAGGGGCAGTTAGCACAGATTAGCTTTAAGTCCACGTGGGCCTTTGCCTTCATTACGCTGCGCGACGTGCAGCAGGACAAGTCCCTTGCGTTGCGGATACCTACCCGCCAATTTGCGGCACTGCAGCCGCGGCCGCAGGAGGGCGGCCGGGTCATTGTCCACGGCAAGCCTAATTTTTATGAAGGCCGCGGCGAGTTTTCCCTCATGGTTGATGAGATTCGCCAGGTGGGCATTGGCGAGCTGTTGGCCCGAATCGAGTTATTGCGTAAGTCCTTGGCGGCAGAGGGCCTATTTGCCCCGGAGCGCAAGCGAGCGCTGCCCTATCTGCCAGGCTGTATTGGTCTGATTACCTCGCGCGGCTCCCATGCGGAGCGCGATGTCATTTCGGTGGCCCAGGACCGCTGGCCGGCGGTGCGCTTCCGCGTAGAAAATGCCGCGGTGCAGGGCACGCAGGCGGTGGCGTCCGTAATTGCGGCCCTCCAAACCTTGGATGCTGACCCGGATGTCGATGTCATCATCATTGCCCGTGGTGGGGGTTCCGTGGAGGATCTCCTGCCCTTTTCAGATGAGGCCCTGCAGCGCGCGGTGGCTGCCGCGCGCACGCCGGTGGTTTCGGCCATTGGCCATGAGCCAGACAATCCAGTCCTGGATAATGTGGCGGACTTGCGGGCGGCTACGCCTACCGATGCCGCCAAGCGCGTAGTCCCTTCCGTGCTGGAGGAACGCGAGCTGCTAGCCACGGCGCGCTCACGCATGGCGGCTGCCCTGCGCGGCTGGGTGGACCGGGAGCGCTCCCAGCTCAATGCGCTGCGTTCAAGGCCGGTGCTCGCGAATCCATATGCACCAATTGAGGCCGCCCAGGAGGAGCTAGACCGCCTACGCCAACTGGCCCGCCGGGAGCTCACCCACCAGCTGCGCCAAGAGCGCAGTCGAATCGAGGCGTTGCGCAACCAGGTGGGCGCGCTGGGCCCAGCCGCCACGTTGGCGCGCGGCTATTCCGTGGTGCAGGTACTCCCCCGTGATGGTTCTGGGCCGGAAGTGGTCACGTCGTATCAGCAAGCCCCACCGGGCAGCCAGCTGCGCATCCGCGTGGGCGATGGCTCTATAACCGCCGCTTCCATGGCGGCTACCCCGGCCGACTAGGCGGGTAGACTGAGCCCAGCCTTACGCTACCCATCAATCGCACACACACCGACTGTTAAAACCGTGTAAACAACCCCGCTGAAGGAGCATCCATGTCCGAGCACACCATCGCCACCGGCACCCCGGGCCAAGACGCATTCCCGCCGGTAGAAGAGCTCAGTTATGAGCAAGCGCGCCAGGAACTCATAGAGACCGTCAAGATCCTCGAGCTAGGCCAGATGGGGCTCGATGAGTCACTGAAGTATTGGGAGCGCGGCGAAGCGCTAGCTAAGGCGTGCGAGGACCACCTCGATGGGGCTTCGCGCCGGGTCGAGGCCGCGCTGGGCGCTGCAAAGGAGGAGTCCTAAACATGCAGATTCACGGCTATCCGGGCCAGCGGGTGGACTTTGTCTCCGCTTCTGGCTCCGCCGGTTCTATTCTCTTTGGGGATCCACGCTCGCTAGTGGAGGAGTTTTTTGGCCCGCCCCACACCAGCAGTGCCACCCAGGTGGGCTACTTTCACGATGCAATTGTGCTGCAGCTTGACGATGCCGCCGGGGTCACCGCCATCACCATCACCCCAGGGGTTTCCCGGGAGAGAGTCTTGGTATTTTGCGGCAAGGATCGTATTACCCCGGAAACGGCCCACGAGCTCATCGACGTCCGCACCGACATGGAAGGCCAGGTGGAGTCAGTGACTTTCCGCTCCCGTTAAGGGCCAGCTTAGGGCCAACTAAGGGCGAGCTAAGGGCGCAGCGGCGCGGAAGGCACGCACCAGGGTACGGAAGTCATCCTCAGAGGCAGAACCGGTGAGGATCACGCGGGCATCGCCTAGATCGAAGCCCCACAGCTCACGCACGCCGCGCTCATCACTGGCATAAACCTGTACCGGAGTGCCGTCGACGTCGATGGTGCTGCGCTCCCCGCGGTAGTTGCCGTCATAGTTTTTCAGGGCGTCCTCCAGTTCCACGGAGGTTTGCGCGGCTTGGACAAAGCCATCCTGGGCAGTAACCCAGCCAACGACGGCCGCGCTCTGCCCAGCTAGGCTAGTGCGCCGGGCCGAATTGGGGCTCCACCCTTCCGGTACGTCAGGGTGGCGCAGTGGGGTATCTGTTGTGCGCGATTCCAGGTCGATGAAGGTCCGCGAGTCCACGGGATTGGAGCGCGCGTAGTCGGTTTCTTCCGGGTTGATGGTGCACAGCCCGGTTGCGCCCACCACCACCAACATCATGAGCACGGTCACGCCCAAGGACAGAACCATGTCCCGGCCGCCTTCAAAGATCTTGGGTTTTTCTTCAGCCACGGCTCCTAAGTATGGCATGGATACCCATAGGGTGCCCCATTTACTCCATGTGAGCTGCCGCTTCCCCATTCGGGTGTAGTGGTGGGTTCAAGCCGGGCAAAAGTGTAACAATGAAGGGGATGTTATCGACCACCCCCTACCTTGCCAAGGAGCGTCCAACCCATGACTGTTTCAGCGGATAATACGTCCTACATGCCCGATCGCAACCTCGCCATGGAGTTGGTGCGGGTGACGGAAGCCGCCGCCCTGGCCTCGGGCCGCTGGGTCGGGCGCGGAATGAAGAATGAAGGCGATGGCGCCGCCGTGGATGCCATGCGCAAGCTCATCAACTCCGTAGAAATGAACGGAGTGGTGGTCATCGGCGAAGGCGAAAAGGACGAGGCCCCCATGCTCTTTAACGGTGAGCAGGTGGGCACGGGCCAGGGCGCGGCCATGGACATTGCCGTTGATCCCGTGGACGGCACCCGCCTGATGGCAGAGGGCCGCCCCAACGCGATTTCCGTGATTGCCGCCGCTGAGCGCGGCACCATGTTTGACCCTTCCGCAGTGTTCTACATGAACAAGATTGCCGTGGGCCCGGAAGCCGTTGGGGTTATTGACATCGAGGCCTCCGTCAAGGACAACGTGGAGGCCGTGGCCAAAGCCAAGGGCATCCGCACCGAAGAGGTCACCGTGGTGGTCCTGGACCGTCCGCGCCACGAGCAGCTGATCCAGGATATCCGCGACGCGGGTGCCAAGGTGCGGCTGATTATGGATGGCGATGTTGCCGGCGCTATTGCCACCTGCCAAGACTCCAACTCTATCGACATGATGATGGGCATTGGCGGTACCCCAGAGGGCATTATCACCGCCTGCGCCATGAAGTGCATGGGCGGGGAGATTCAGGGCAAGTTGTGGCCGAAGGATGAGGCAGAGGCGGAAAAGGCTCGCGCTGCAGGCCACGACTTGGACCGCGTGCTGACCACGAATGACCTGGTCTCATCTGAAAACTGCTACTTCGCAGCTACCGGTGTGACCAACGGCGATATGCTGCGCGGAGTGTCCTACCGTTCCAACGGTGCTACCACCCGCTCCCTGGTTATGCGCTCGAAGTCCGGCACGATCCGCTACATCGACTCAGTACACAAGCTGGCCAAGCTGCAGGAATACTCCGTGGTGGATTACACCGTGCCGAACACGGCGCAATAGCCACCCCCGTGGCTCACGCCCGCGCTGAGATTAGGCATACTATAGGTGCGCAGATGTGAGCTACACATTTTACGTTTCCAGTTCCATTTCACGTCTATAAAAGGTGGATTACATGACTGAGTACCGCATTGAACACGACACCATGGGTGAGGTAAAGGTCCCAGTTGATGCCCTCTGGCGCGCGCAGACCCAGCGTGCGGTGGAGAACTTCCCAATCTCCGGCCGCGGCTTGGAGTCCGCACAAATCCGTGCCCTGGGCTTGCTCAAGGCCGCATGTGCGCAGGTCAACAAGGACTCTGGCGCCCTGGATGCGGAGAAGGCAGATGCCATCATCGCCGCCGCAAAGGAGATTGCAGATGGCAAGCATGATGATGCCTTCCCCATCGACGTCTTCCAGACCGGATCCGGTACCTCCTCCAACATGAACACCAATGAGGTCATCGCCTCCTTGGCACATCAGGCTGGCACGGAGATTCACCCGAATGACCACGTCAATATGGGGCAGTCTTCCAATGACACCTTCCCCACCGCCACCCACGTGGCGGCCACGGAAGCCGCAGTCAATGACCTGATTCCGGGCCTGAAGGTGCTCCATGACTCCCTGTTGGCTAAGGCCAAGGAATTTGCAGATGTGGTCAAGTCTGGCCGCACCCACCTGATGGATGCCACCCCCATCACCCTGGGCCAGGAGTTCGGCGGCTACGCTCGTCAGATCGAGCTGGGCATTGAGCGCATCGAAGCCACCCTGCCGCGTCTAGGCGAGCTGGCTATCGGCGGTACCGCTACCGGTACTGGCCTGAACACCTCCGCTGACTTCGGCGGCAAGGTCACCGAGGAGCTGAAGAAGCTCACCGGGATTTCGCAGCTCAAGGAGGCAGAGAACCACTTCGAGGCCCAAGCTGCACGCGATGGCCTGGTGGAGTTCTCCGGTGCCATGCGTACCGTGGCAGTATCCATCAACAAGATTGCTAACGACATCCGCCTGATGGGCTCTGGCCCGCTGACCGGCCTTTCGGAAATCCACCTCAAGGACCTGCAGCCGGGCTCCTCCATCATGCCGGGCAAGGTTAACCCGGTTATCTGTGAGGCAGTCACCATGGTGGCCGCGCAGGTAATTGGTAATGATGCCGCAGTGGCTTTCGGCGGCGCCAACGGCCACTTTGAGCTCAACGTCTTCATCCCGGTTATGGCCCGCAATGTCTTGGAGTCCGCGCGCCTGCTGGCTAACGGCTCCCGCGTCTTTGCAGAAAAGTGCATTGATGGCATCGAGGCCAATGAGGAACGCATGAAGAAGTTCGCAGAGTCCTCCACCTCCATCGTCACCCCGCTGAACTCCAACATCGGCTACGAAAATGCTGCTAAGGCTGCCAAGCACGCGCTGTACCAGAAGATGACTGTCCGCGAGGCCGTCATTGACCTGGGCTTCGTCGATGGCGAGAAGCTGACGGAGGAAGAGCTGGACAAGAAGTTGGACGTGCTGTCCATGACCAACCGCGACCGCGACAACTTCTAAACATCCCCGCCGTGCAGGCCCGGACCATTGTGCCAATGGCCCGGGCCTGCTTTGTGCATTCACGGATAGGAATCCCCGGAAAGGATAGGCATGAGCAGCAGAAACCAGCACGATAGCTTTGCTAGTCTGCACCCGGAAACCCAGCGCAGTGGGCGCAAAGTCATCCTCTCCGGCATCATTGTGCTGCTGATAGCACTTGGCGCAGCGGCTGCCGCCGGATACGTGTCCCTCCAGCGCGAGCCAGCCCCCGTAGTTGTCCAAGAAGCCCCTACCACGACCCTGGCGGCACCGCTCGCGGCCCAGGAGTTGGTCGGCACCTATTCCGGGCACTTTTACTCAGAGGGGAAGTCCTGGCCTGGAGTGGTGGCACTGAGCGGTACTACTGGGTTACTCACCTACCCGGAGGATGATTGCCAGGTGTGGCTGCACAGCGCCCGCGCAGAGGGCTCCCAGGTGGTCTTTGAGGCTTCCGGTTTGCAGGGCTGCACTCCGGCCGGCACCTGGAGTTTTACGCGCACCAACACCGGTCTTGCCGCACGCTACCACGAGGAGGGCGTCGCCCCGGTCGAGGCAAACCTGAGCCTGGAGCAATAGCTACCCCGCGGGAAGCGGCGCTGGGGCCGAGCAATAGCCGCCCCGAGCAATAGCCCGGGGCCCACTTTGGCTAATTCTTGCACTGGGTGTAAAGTTGCACGCCGTGCAAGAAGAACTCTCCCTGCGCGAGCAAAAGCGCCTCGCGACCCTCCACCGCATCGAAGATTGCGCCACCGCACTGGTGGACGAACGCGGTTTCCGGGCTGTCACAGTGGAGGACATCTGCCGCGCCGCAGGAATTTCCCGGCGCACTTTCTTTAACTATTTCGACTCCAAAGACGCCGCGGTGCTTGGCACGCCTGCTGCCGACTTCACCGATGCGCAGCGCGAGGCTTTCCTGAACACCGACGCCGAATCCATCTTGGAACTCATCCGGGCGCTGATTATCGACCACATGGCTACCCACCATGCCAACGATGACATCGCTGCGCGGCGCCAGCGCATCAGCTCTGACCGCGATGTCGCTTTGAGCGCACTAAGCCGCAAGCAAGCCAAGTCACAAGAGCTGACCTCGCTTATCGAGCAGCGCTTAGAGCGCACCCCGCAGTTGCGCAGGCTGCCACAGGTCTGCGCCGCCACCGAGGCCATGGCGTTGAGCGGTCTGACGCGTGAAGCGGTGTGGATAGCCCTGTCCGCCCCCGCCATGGACTCGGGTGCCTCTCTACCCCAGCGGCTCGATGTCGCCTTCGAGCTCTTAACCTCTACCGCGAAAGGACTGTCATGGTAGCTAAACCCACCCACAACCTGCCGTTGGTATTTTCCGCCCTGGTATTGACCATGCTCATGAGCTCGCTGGGGCAAATGATTTTCTCCACAGCCCTGCCTACTATCGTGGGCGAGCTGGGTGGGGTCGAGCACATGAGCTGGGTCATCTCAGCGTTTTTGACCACAATGACCATCGGCATGCCACTGTCTGGCAAGCTCGGGGACATGGTGGGGCGCAAGTGGCTCTACATCGGCGGCATCGGCGTCTTTGTCGTGGGCTCCACCTTGGGCGGCTTCGCGCAATCAATGGCAGTGCTGATCATTGGCCGGGCCATTCAAGGTTTCGGCGCTGGTTTTATGATGATCTCCTCCCAGGCAATCATCGCAGAAGTCACCACCTCGCGTGAACGCGGCAAGTTCATGGGCATCATGGGCGGAGTCTTCGGCCTTTCTTCCGTCCTAGGCCCAGTTCTAGGCGGCTGGTTTACCGATGGCCCCGGCTGGCGCTGGGGTTTGTGGATGAACATTCCCTTAGGTCTTCTCGCCATGACGGTATGCACCCTGGTGCTCAAGCTGCGCGTCGGGGAGGTAAGTCTGAAGCGTTTCGATGCCCTCGGCGCCACCACCATCGCCATTACCACCACCTGTCTTATCCTCATGACCACCTGGGGCGGCTCTGAGTACGCCTGGACCAGCCCAACCATCCTGAGCTTGGCTGCTGCGGTAGTCCTGGGCATTGCCGCAACCATCGTGGTGGAATCCCGTGCCGATGAGCCCTTGATCCCCATTGAACTGTTCAAGAACCGCAACATGGTGCTCACCACCGGTGCGACCACCGTTTTGGGGTTGACCATGTTCGGTGTGCTGGGTTATATGCCCACCTATTTGCAGATGGTGCACACCCTCACCCCCACGCAAGCCGGCCTGATGATGATCCCCATGATGGTGGGACTTATCATCACCTCCACCGCAGTGGGCTTCCTCATCGCGCGCACCGGGCACTACAAGGCCTACCCCATCATCGGGCTGGCCATTACCGCCGCCGCCTTGTGGTGGATGTCGCATTTGAGCGCGCAGACCTCCCTGCAACAGCTAGGGGTGGAATTCCTGGTCTTCGGCATCGGTTTGGGGTTTGTGCAGCAGGTCCTGGTGCTCATCGTGCAGAACTCTTTCCCCCTCACGCTGGTGGGCACCGCCACTGCGGCGAACAACTTCTTCCGCCAGATCGGCGGCGCCCTGGGTGCCTCCCTGGTGGGTTCCTTCTTCATTCACAACATGAAAAACGAGCTGGAAGCCAACCTCCCCCAAGCCTTTGCCCGCATGGGGGATGCAGGTGCCGCCTACGCTCAAGAGTTCGCCCACTCGGGTGCATCAAGTCTTACCCCCAGTAGCGTGTCCGCCCTCCCGGACCCCATCCGGGAGGTGGTGCTCCACGCATACAACGACGGCCTAACCCCCGTCATCGCACTGATGGTGCCCCTGGCCATCGCAGCCCTACTTTTGGTGCTCCCGATTACTGAGGAGCACCTCAAGGAAACTATTTCTTAAGCCCCCGGCTTGGGCAGCAACAGCTCATAGACGTCAGTGTCCCGCCACTGCCCTGCCAGCTCCCCGTAGGTCATCTTTGCCAAGTGAGAGAATGTACCCACCTTGACAAAGCCGCGGGACTCGTGCAGCCCGGCGGACCCGGTGTTTTCCGGGAAAATCCACGCATGTATGGCCCACTTGTGCAGTTCCTGGCACACCTCGATGAGCTTATCCAACAGCGCGCCGGCCACCCCGCGCCCGCGGGCGTCAGGATGAATGTAGATAGAATCCTCGACTACTCCGTGGAACACGCTGCGCGAAGAAATCGGGGCTGCGGACACCCAGCCCAGGACCTTCGAATCATCGCCACTTTCTACGGCGACGAACACCGACGCCATGATCTTGGAGTTGTGGAACTGCTCCAGAGTTAAGGCCTTGGTCTCATACGTGGCATGGCCGGTATCCAAGCCGTGTTCGTAAATGGCCTTCATCTGGGGGTAGTCTGCGCTGCGGAAAGGCCGCAGCACAAAGTCCTGCCCGTTGTTGTCTGCCATTCGCCGCGCCCTAGTTCTTCTCAATCTCCGGGCCGAACTCACCGGCCGCGTCCTGCAGCCAGGAGATGCTTCCACCAGCGAATTCCTGGATCCACCCGGTGCCCTGGTCCAACACCTGCTCTGGGCTCAGCGGCAGACCCAGGCCAGAGTCCAGGCCGCCCTCGTTCAGGTAGGTCTGGGCAATCTTGCCAATGACCGGAACCGAGTGCGCAGACTCATTATCAAAGGCCACTAGCTTGTCTTCCGCCAGCACGGCCAGGGAGCCAGCGTCGGTGGTGTGGATGTCCATAATTGCTTGTGGGTCGATGCCCCACTGAGCCGCCTGGTCTTCAATCGCGGTAGCGAAGGCCGCCGGGACCTCTGCCTCACCGGCTGCGGTGGCGATGGTTACGGTCTCTCCTGCCTCGGCGTTAGCGCCAGAGGTGTTCTCAGCGGAGTTCTCAGCCGAGTTGGCCGTGCTGCCCATCGCCTCATCAGCCTTATCCTTGGCCGCAGTGGCGGCATCACCAACAGCAGAGGTGGCCTCCGCAGCCACGGAGCCCGCAGAATCCTGTGCCTGCTTGGCGTCGTCGCTAGAGCAAGCCGCCAAACCCAGCGTCAGGGTAGTAGCGGCAAATCCGGCGGCAACGCGACGAGTCATAGTCTTCATTATGGTCTAGATCCTTTCAGTAAACGTTTATCAACGTTTTTCACGTTGTGTTAGTCATGTGCACCTTAGCGGCGCAACACTGATCGACCTTAACGAAATCTTAAGGATTCTTTCAACCTCCGACGCCACCACTAGCCTGCCATTACCCGCATTTACCGGCGTTTGCCCTGGCTGGTGCCTTTCTTACGTTTCGATAACGGTTTGCGCCCGCTGGCCTGAAGGCGCCTTTCTTGCTTAGCTCTTGTCTTCTCCCGTGCCGTCTTCTTGGTAGCGCTCGTGCGGGAGGAATTGGGGGTGCGCCCCTTGCAAATACCCACAAAGTCTTGAATGGCTTCTTTATCGTCTACCTTGCGCCACACCAGGGACACCACCGTGTGGGGGCCTTGCCAGTCCCGCAGCCCCAGATCCACTACTTGCTTCTTTGCCAGGACCTTCAGCAAGGGCCGCGGGGCGTACACCACCCCCACGTTGGCGCCCACCACCTGCAATCCCGCGCGCACGGCGGCCACGTCTACTCTTCCATCGGCCGGGGTGCGATAGTTGCAGATTTCTTCTGCCACATCATCACTGTGCACCGGCTCTCCTACTTCTGCAAAGATGGAATCCTTCGGCACCGCGATGCCGGGTTCCTCCGCATAGAGCTCCACCACGTGGTAGTCCTCCCCCACCCGTGGGTCTCCCTCACGGGGCAAGCGGGCCAAGGCAACAGCCCCTGGGCGCAGCGCCGCCACGGCATCATCAGCCGGGCAAGGGTCCACCCCGCCATGGTTGGTGTAATCCGCGTAGCGTTGGAACCACTTGTCAGGCTGTGTGCCGGTGGCGAAAATGACCTCTAGCATGCTTCTAGCATAGGGTCTAGTGCTACCGTGGTGGGCATGACTAACTCCACCAGCCAGCCTTCCGGCACTGCTATGCGCCCGCAGACGGCGGCAAAGAAGCTTGGTATCTATCTCCCGGCCACCCCGGAGAGCTTTCGCGACGGCGCCATCACTCACGCGCAGCTGCGCGAACTCCAAAACGATCCCCCACAGTGGCTCCAGGAGCTGCGCCGCGAAGGCCCGCACCCGCGCCCGGTAGTGGCTCAAAAGCTCGGCATCTCCGTGACGGCTTTGAAGAAAAACGATCTGGACCGTCCCCTGACCACGGCAGAGATCAAGGACCTACTTGCGGATCAGCCGGAGTGGCTGCGCGCTGCGCGCACTCAACTGGCACAGTCCCGCGAAGAAGCCGCTAAACCAGAATCCTCGGACCAACAGGCTTCTAAAGAGGCATAGCCTGCTCCCACAGAGCAGCATTAACCGCGGCGGCATCGAATGCCTCCGTGCGCGGTGCGACAACCTGCCCCCACGCGCCAATCCAGTGCGTCACTGGGGTCCACCCGTGCAAGGCGCTGGCAGCAAAGGCCGGCAGGCGTAGTGCCTGCGCAATGCTGACTTGCCGCCGCTGCACCCGCGGCAACAGCCCGGCCTCCAGGGTGGCCACTACGGTGGTTGAAAGCAGGGTCTCCCCCTGCGGCGACAGCACGGCCTCCCCGCCGTCAATAAACATCACTGCCGCATTAGCGGCCTCTAACGCCCAGCCCCCGCGGTGCAGCAGGGCATCATCAGCGCCAAGGGCCACGGCCCGGGCCCGCAGCTCAGCTAAAACTCCCAAGTCCGGCCCCTTCACCTGCGGAACTACGCGCGGGTCCTCCTCCGGGCCTATCCATAGCCGCGTCGCGCTCCGCAGCGGCGGGGCCGGCCGCAGTTTAACGGAAACACCCGTGGCGGCTTCCGCGACAGCATCCACGCCCGCGAGATGGCCAGAGATCCGCGGAAACCACTCGCCGCGCTCCGGGATACTCCCCCGCAAGTCCGGGTAAGTTCCTCCCGCTGCTTCAAAACGCTGCCGGTGCAGGTCCGGACGCACTACTCGCCCATCGCGCACCAAAAAGGAATCCACCAGCATCATGGGCGCGCCTCCAGGTACCGCGTCAGGGGCCGCGCCTTGACCACCGTTTCTTCCCATTCGGCTTGTGGGTCGGAAACCGCCAGCACTGCGCCGCCTACCCCGTAGTACGCCCCGCGCGCGGTATTAACCACGCTGCGAATAGTCATGGAAAAATCAGCCGTGCCCACCAAGGACAGGTACCCGAATGCGCCGGAGTACACCCCGCGCCAGGTTCCCTCCAGATCCGCAATGATCTCCATGGTGCGCCGCTTGGGCGCCCCCGTCATCGAACCGCCCGGAAACGCCGCGCGCAGGGCATCCACCGCCGTGTACTCGGGGGCCAGCGTGCCAGTAATGTGGCATAGCAGCTGGTGCACGGTGGCAAAAGACTCCACCACAAAAGCCTCCGGCACCGCTACCTGTGTGCACACCCGCGCCAGGTCGTGGCGCACCATGTCGACCACCATCAGCAGCTCAGAGCGCTCCTTTGCTCCCTGCAGCTGCGCCCGCAAGGCAGCATCTGAGCTTGCCGATGCCCCTCGTGGCCGCGTCCCCTTAATCGGCTTGGAGTGCACCACTCGGCGTTGGTCCACCGAGACAAACAGCTCCGGGGTGGTCGAAAGCAACTGCACATCCGCAAAACCCAAGTATCCGGTTCGCCCACTGGGGTTAGCGGCGCGCAGATCACCAAAGGTGCCCAGAGGATCCGGCACGCGGTCGAGTTCAATGCGGTTAGTCAAGCACACCTCATAGCTCTCGCCCGCCACCATCAACTCCTGCGCGCGGTGAATCCGATCAAGGTAGGCGGGTTCGTCGTGGACCCACCGCAGCTCGCTGTGCCATGGCTGGGTGGGGGTCACGGGGGCATCGGCAAGCTCCCAGGCATCATCGCCTGCCAGGGAGAGCAAGTAAGTACACCCGGCGGCGTGGTCGATGACAACGGCACGGGTGGCGAAGATAAACTGCGCATCCGGCTCCGGGCCGCGCATCAGCTCCGAGCCGGCCTCATATCCCAGGTAGCCCACCCACCCCAACGCAAAATCCAGGCCGGGAATGGGGCTACCCACCCGTGTGGGAAGACCGTGCTGCGCCACCTCCGCGGCCAAGAGCGCAAAAGGATCCTCCTGCTGGCAGACCAGGTGGCGGGCTCCGGGTGCGGTGTCATCGCCCAGAATGCTCCACTGGCCAGAATCCAGCCAAAAGACGTTCCCACCCCGGCGCTCCAAGCCGCGGGCAACCGCGGCAGGGTCAGCGCCCGGACGCGTGCGCACGCAAAAATACCGCCGCGCGTAGAAACGGCGCACCGCATCCAGGAAGTTATCGAATAGCAGCTGGCCGTCCTGGCTAAGCAAGGATTCCGGATGGAACTGCACCCCAAAAAGGCGCTGGCCATCGCTTAAGCCCATGGCAATACTTTGGCCAGAATGCGGATCAGTACAGCGGGCGGTGACTTGCAACGAAGGCGGGATGTCGGTAGCCACCAGCGAGTGGTAGCGCACCACCTCGGTGCCCTGAGCTATCCCGGCAAAAAGCTCCTCGCCGCTATGGTCTAGGTGGGCGATCTCCCCGTGTGCAGGGCGCTGCGCGCGGGTGACCGTACCGCCCGCAGCGTGGACCAAGAGCTGAAAGCCTAAGCATACTCCCAGGATCGGGCCGGGGAATTCCTCCACCACCCGGGCGCTGATGCCCACGTCCGCAGGAACCTCTGGACGGCCGGGTCCGGGAGAGATAATGACGGCATCGAAAGACTCCAGATCCAGCTGAGCCCACGGGGTGTCATTAGGCACCACCGTGGGCTCGGTGCCTGCTGCCCGTCGGACATAGTCCACGAGGTTGTACGTGAAAGAGTCGTAATTATCGACGATTAGCAGGCGCATCGCAGCGAACTAGACCAGCTTCCAGTCTTCCAGGCCGTCGTAGAGCGGGAAGTCCGCAGCGACCTTGGATACCCGGGCGCGTAGGGCGGCAACGTCGGCGTTCTTGCCCTGAGCCAGGGCGGTGCCGATGATGTCTGCGACTTCGGTAAAGGCCGCGGCATCCAGGCCGCGGGTAGCCAGCGCCGGGGTACCAATGCGCAAACCGGAGGTAACCATCGGCGGGCGCGGATCATTGGGAACCGCATTGCGGTTAACGGTAATGCCTACCTCATGGAGCAGATCCTCTGCCTGCTGACCATCGAGTTCCGAGTTGCGCAGGTCTGCCAGGACCAGGTGCACATCCGTGCCGCCGGTCAGCACGTCCACGCCGGCCGCGCGCGTGTCCTCCGCAGTCAAACGCTGCGCCACCAACTTCGCGCCCTCCAGCGTGCGTTCCTGGCGGTTCTTGAATTCCTCGGTAGCGGCAATCTTGAGGGCAATGGCCTTTGCGGCCACCACGTGCATCAGCGGCCCGCCCTGCTGGCCCGGGAACACCGCGGAGTTGAGCTTCTTCTCCAGCTCCTCCTTGGCCAGGATCAGGCCGGAACGCGGGCCACCTAGGGTCTTGTGCACCGTCGTGGACACCACATCCGCATAGGGCACCGGAGAGGGGTGCAAGCCAGCGGCCACCAGACCAGCGAAGTGGGCCATGTCCACCCACAGGGCGGCGCCGACTTCGTCCGCAATCTCACGGAAAGCCGCAAAGTCCAGCGTGCGCGGGTAAGCGGACCAGCCAGCGATGATGACCTGCGGCTTCTCGGCCAGAGCCTGGTCGCGCAGCTTATCCATATCAATGCGCATGTCTTTCGGGTCCACCTCGTAGGCCGCGACCTCATAGAGCTTGCCAGAGAAGTTCAGCTTCATGCCGTGAGTCAGGTGACCGCCGTGAGCCAAAGACAAGCCCAGGATCTTATCGCCCGGGTTGGCCAGCGCATGGAGCACCGCTGCATTGGCCTGCGCACCGGAGTGCGGCTGCACGTTGGCGTACTCAGCACCGAAGAGTTCCTTAGCCCGGTTCCGAGCCAGATCCTCAATGACATCAACATGCTCGCAGCCGCCATAGTAACGGCGGCCCGGGTAGCCTTCTGCGTACTTATTAGTCAGCACGGAACCTTGCGCCTGCAAGACTGCGCGCGGCACAAAGTTCTCAGAGGCAATCATCTCCAAGGTGTCACGCTGGCGGGCAATCTCGCCGCCGATGGCCTCAAAGACCTCCGGGTCCAATTCGCGCATCTCCTGGTAGCGCACATCATTGTTTGCAGTCATTTACGTCCCTACTTTGCAGTGGTCTCGGTCGTGTGAGCAGTGACATGTGTGCCGGAGCAGACACATCGCTATTCATCATAGAGTAGGCGCGGCCTTTAAACCCCCCTTATCAACCCCCGATTTTGGCTAGTGCGACAATGGAGCCCATGGCGCGTTTCCCAGATACCAGCCCCTACCTCGTATTCGACCGCGCGCAGTGGAAGTCTCTGCGCAACTCCATGCCCCAAGTGCTCACCGCCCAAGAGGTCGAAGCACTCTCCGGCATTGGCGAAAACATTGATCTCACTGAGGTCGCAGAGGTCTACTTGCCCCTCTCCCGCCTGATCCACATGCAGGTCGCTGCCCGCCAGCAATTGACCAAAGCCACCGAGAACTTCCTGGGAAACGAGCCCACCCGCGTGCCCTTCGTCATCGCCGTCGCCGGCTCTGTCGCCGTGGGCAAATCCACCACCGCCCGCCTGCTCCAGGTCCTCCTCCAGCGCTGGGACTCCCACCCCAAGGTGGACTTGGTCACCACCGACGGCTTCCTCTACCCCACCTCCGTGCTCAAAGAACGCGGGCTGATGAACCGCAAGGGCTTCCCCGAGTCCTACGACCGCCGCGCACTCATGCGCTTTGTCACCGAAGTCAAATCCGGCCAGGAAGAAGTCTCCGCGCCTGTCTATTCACACATCGAATACGACATCATTCCCGGGCAATACCAGGTAGTGCGCAGGCCAGACATCATGATCCTCGAAGGGCTCAACGTCTTGCAGACCGGCCCCAGCCTCATGGTCTCCGACTTGGTGGACTTCTCCGTCTACGTCGATGCCCGCACGGAAGTCGCCCAGAAATGGTACATCGACCGCTTTCTCAAATTGCGCAAAACTGCCTTCCGGGAGCCCGGCGCCCACTTCGCCCACTATGCAGAGCTTGACGATGCCCACGCGGCCGAACGCGCCCGCGACATCTGGCAAACCATCAACCTGCCCAACCTGGTGGAAAACATTCTGCCCACGCGCGTGCGAGCATCCTTAGTCTTGCGCAAAGGCCCCGACCATCTGGTCGAGCAGGTCCGGATGCGCAAACTTTAACTATTTTCCAAAGCGCCGTGAACGCTGCGAGTAATCGCGCAGCGCCCGCAGCAGGTCAATCTTGCGAAACGCCGGCCAGTAGGTGTCCGTGAACCAAATCTCCGAATAGGCGGACTGCCACAACAAGAACCCGGACAAACGCTGCTCACCAGAGGTGCGAATAACCAGGTCCGGGTCCGGCAAGCCCTTGGTATATAGGTGCTCTGTAATGGAACCCACGGTGACGTGCTGAACAATGTCCTCCGGGGTGGCATCGGCAGGCTGTGCCTTAATCAAGGCATGGACGGCATCGACAATCTCCTGGCGCCCACCATAGCCCACAGCGATATTGACAATAATCCCCCTATTATTCTGCGTGCGCGCTGCAGCCTCCTGCATGCGCTGCGACACCGCCTCCGGCAATAAGTCCAGGTGCCCCACCAGGCGCACCTGGCAGTCCAAATCCCTGCCCGATAGGTGCTCCACCACTTCAGAAATGATGTCAAAAAGCAACCCCACTTCCTCCGGGGAACGCTTCAGATTCTCCGTGGACAGCAGGTAGATGGTGACCACTTCAACCTCAGTGTCCGCGCACCAGGAAATCATCTCCCCAATCTTGGCGGCGCCGTGACGGTGCCCGTGGCTGACGTCTGCAAACCCTGCTTCCCGAGCCCACCGCCGGTTGCCGTCAGCCATAATCGCGATGTGTTTGGGCTGCGGCTTGCCCCGCAGCTCGCGCAACAGCCGGGCCTCATACAGCGGATAGAGGATCTTTGGCAGCTGGGGTAAGCGGGGCTCGAACTTCACGCCCCACAGTCTACCGGACTGCACTGCCAGCTAGACGCACGAAGACCTCCAAGCTAAACGCGCGAAGGCGTCCCAGCTAAACGCGCAAGGATCTTCCTGCTTAACGCACAGGGCTCTGCCGGCTATACGCACAACGATGAGACTCGGAGGTGAGCCCTGACCGATGAAAGCTAGAGGATAGGCTTCTTCCTCTGGTCGTAAATCCCCGCCTCCCGCATGGCTGCGTCTACTGCCTGCTCATCGAAGGGATCGAGTCCACGGTCCTGCGCAAACATGGTGCGCCGCCGGAAGCGCGAATATCGGCGGTGGAAGAACCACCCAGCCATGATCACGCCTACCCCCATTAGCGCCAGAATCAACAGCCCAATGGGCGAGGCCTTTCCAAATTCCGGGCCCACCGGCCCACTGGCACCCTGCTGCGCCAGCACTGCAACGCTGGGGTGCGTGGCGGCGGCAAAGTAAAGAGAGTCAAGCAAGTCCATGCCCCTAAGCTTGCTCTATTTCGGCAATACCCGCAAATAGATCAGACTCGGGCAAATCTGCCGCCACCCTGGTGCGCGCCAACTCAAATTCCTCCGTGGGCCACAAGCGCTGCTGCACCTCCACAGAGGTCGCGAGGAATGCTCCCGCCGGGTCAATCTGGGTAGCATGCGCGCGCAAAGCGTCCTCGCGCTGCTGGAAGTAATCCGCACACTCGACCTGGGTGGTCACCCGCGCCATAATATCCCCAAATGCAGTGTCCCAACGCGCCATCATGGCTGCGTACGGGCTGGTCCTGCCCTCTTCCACCAAAGCGTCATGGAAAAGCTTCATGCGCTGGTAGACAAAGCCATGGGAGTAATACAGCTTCAGCGGCTCCCAGGCCTGGCCCAGTTCCGGGTGATAGTTCGCGTCGCCGGCCTTCTCCCAGGCGATCATTGAAGCCCGATGTACCATCAGGTGATCCGGGTGCGGGTAGCCGCCATTTTCGTCGTAGGTCACGATAACGTGTGGCCGAAAGTTGCGGATAACCTGCACCATCTCCTGCGCGACCTCATCGTCGTCTTTGCGTGCAAAGCAGCCCCCTGGTAGCAAAGACTCCATATCCTCATTGCCCGGGTCGCCGCCCGGCAGGCCTGAATCGACATGGCCCATCCACTGGTGTTGCACACCTAATGCAGCCGCAGCCTTCGCCATCTCCTCTCGCCGAACCGCGCCGATATTTTCCGCTACCCCCGGAAGCTGCATGGCCGGGTTTATCACGTCCCCACGTTCCCCACCAGTGCAGGTCAACACTAAGACGTCGTGGCCCTCAGCTACGTACTTCGCCGTGGTGGCCGCGCCCTTGGAGGACTCATCGTCCGGGTGCGCGTGGATAGCAAGCAAACGCATAAAAAATCTTTCTTTGTTAACGAGCATAATGTTGGTGGGCCTGAAGTTGGCAGGCCTCACACAGACATAAAACTGCCAAAAGCCACCATCTATTTCCAGCAGCCACTTTACAGTTGAACGATTAGCGGCCACCGTAGGGCCCACGAAAGTTCACGGTCTACAATAGGGCTCCATGAGCACCTCCCGCCCCAGCACCGCCCGCTATCAGCAGCGGACCTCCCACGAAGGACGCCAAGACTCGTTTAATATCAGCGGTAAAGCCCTGGCGTTGGTGTTCCTGGCCACCATCGTGGCATTCATCTTCTACGGGTTCCAGTATTTCCAAGCCCGGGAGAAGGTCAATGCGGAAATCTCCCTGGTCACCCAAGAGGTTCTTAGCGATGATGTCACTCGCGTGTGGGTAGATGTCACCCGCGCCCGCCCGGACGAGGCCGCGTATTGCATTGTCCAAGCCTATGACTATGCCAAGGCTGAGGTGGGCCGCCGTGAAATCGCCCTGGCAGCTGATGGCCAGCAAGCGCTGCGTATTCCTGTCGATGTCCCCACTAACGCCCGCGCAGTCGCTGGCGGCGTTTACGGGTGCTCCAGCACCATTCCGGTGTATTTGGACACAGACAATCCCATCTACGGCGAAGACGCCGCCCAAAACTGAGCCCGGCCTGCGAGCTGTGCTACACTTCGGTGCGCATAAAGCAGGCTCATAGCCTCACTCCGGCCCAGTGCCGCCAACAATAAAGACGTTAAGATCCATCGGAAGGTTGCCCAATGGCTGAGCAGCAGAAGCAGTACATCACCCCCGAGACCAAGGCCAAGTTGGAGGCCGAACTCCAGGCGCTGATCGATCACCGCCCAGTCGTTGCCGCCGAGATTAACGAGCGCCGCGAAGAAGGCGACCTCAAAGAAAACGCTGGTTATGACGCCGCCCGTGAGATGCAGGATCAGGAAGAAGCCCGCATTAAGCAGATTTCTGAGGTCCTCGCAAACTCCACCACTGAGCGTGAGGGTATCCAGGAGGGTGTGGCCACCGTCGGCACCGTGGTGCACGTCTACTACAACGGCGATAAAGAGGATAAGGAGACCTTCCTCATCGGCACGCGCGCTGCCGCCTCCGACAACGCTGATCTGGAGACCTACTCTGAGCAGTCCCCTCTGGGCGCAGCCATCCTGGGCGCCGCGGAGGGCGAGACCCGCGAATACACCGCACCCAACGGCAATACCATCTCCGTCACCATCGTCAGCGCTGCTCCTTACGACTCTGCTAAGGCCGCCACTCCCCGCCAGGCTTAGGCCTTCGGGGTAATATATTCTTTTGCGTGCGCCGCACGTTTTGAGCACCATCAGAAGGAACCGTCCATGAAGAAGCTTTCTCGCACTCTCACCGCAGGCCTTGGTATTGCCGCCGCTTTGACCTTGAGCGCTTGCCACCCGCCGCACCAGCAGGACTCCGACCTCAAGGTTGACACCGCAGGCACCTTCAGCGCCATCACCCCAACCTCTGCAGCTCCGTCTGCCGATGCCGCTGAGCCCACCACCGTCACTTCCGAGTAGGTCCTCTAAGGTCCGGTTCTGTTCCCTCACCCCCAAAGGGAGCAGAACCGGGGTTTCTGGGTGTGCACCACCCCACCCTTTAGTGCAACCAGTTATTTAATTGAACCTAGGACACCGGGGCGCGTTATCTACGGGAGCAGTCAACGCAACCCTGGTGTTCCAGGCCGCCACCGGAGTCCGGTGGACTTCGTTCCCCCCGTACGGCATATTGTGCCAGACGCTGCGCTTTCTCCGCAGTCTTATAAATAAAAACTTTTCAGTCCATCCTTCACCAGCACAACTATCCCCTCCAAAGGGGGACCTTATCGTTGCAGCTAGAAGCGGCCGCATTTCGAACAGATGGCACAAAAGGACCGACGGTACAATTAACCCCGTCCCCTCCCCCGAATCCGAACCATGTAATTCTCTCTTCCCACGAGTTTAGGGACGCCCCATAATCACTTCGAAGGGCTTTCCACCCCCGAGTGCGCAATGTTCGCGGACCATCAATAGGCGCAGAAACACAAACAGACCCGCCGAAGCGGGTCCGTAGATTCTTAAGCAGCCGGGAGCTAGCGGTTCTGGAAGTAGCTCAGCAGTCGCAGAATCTCGGTGTAGAGCCAGACCAGAGTCACGGCCAGGCCAAGGGCAACACCCCAGGCATGCCCAGCGGGAGCGCCAGTGCGAATGAGGTGGTCGGCCTGGTCAAAGTCAGCCAGGAAGGACAGCGCACCCAACACGATGCAGACCAGGGAGAAGACAATGGCCAGCGCACCACCGTCGCGCAGCGGGCTCATACCAGTGAAGATGGCCAGCAGGAAGTTGCCCAGGGCCAAAACCAGCACGCCAATCATGGCTGCGGTAAGAATCTTGGTGAACTTCGGGGTTACACGAACAGCACCAGTCTTGTAGACAAACAGCATGCCCAAGAACACGCCGATGGTGCCCAGCACCGCCTGGCCAATCATAGAGGCCGCAGAAGCACCGCTAACTGTCACGTTGGTGAACATGAAGGAGAAGCCACCTACGAAGAGGCCTTCAAACGCGGCGTAGATGAGCGTGACAGTTGCCGAACCCCACTTCTTACCGAAGCTGGCAACCAGCACGGTAATCAAGCCGCCCAGGGCACCTACCAGGGTCAGCATCATGGCCAAGCCTGGATTGACAGCGGTTGCGATGAAGAAGTTGACGACAGCACCCAGGACAATAACGCCCAGGGTAATTCCCGTCTTGGTCACCACGTCATCGACCGTAATCGGTCGCTCAGTCGAGTCAAGCCCCATGCCGGCCGTATTGACCGCGTATGGGTTGGTGGACTCGGAGTTCGTCAGTGAGTTCATAACCGGATTGCTTGAGCGCACGGCGTACTCATCCTTTCAGTCTGCACAAAGGCAGGTTTGCCAAGATTTTCAAGGTTCACGTGGTTTAACGCACCACCGCACCAAAAAGTTCCCGAACAATCCGGGACTTGTGTAGACATTCTGGGAATTGGGCTACTCATTTGCAGATTAGCGGTCTTCTATTCGCTGGATGTACTCCGGTAAAGCCTTGGCCAGCCTTAAACATGACGCGATGTTGCACTATAGTGGTTATTAATCGGGCAAGAGGCGCACAAGTCAACCCCGGGGCGCTGGCTAGACAAATTAGCCAGCCCCTCGGGGCTTGCCCTCCACACTACCGCAAAGGAACAAACACCATGAACACCACCGGCCGCACCATCAGCGCCATCGCCGGCCTCGTCGTTGCAGCACTCTGCGCAGCGTCACCGCAACCATTGTGGCCACTTGCCGCCGCCATCGCCATCCTCGCCAGCTACAACCTCTACACAGCCCAAATCCGGGACAAGGAATAACCATGCGCCCGATCATCATTGATGCCGATACCGGCCGGGAACTATGGCTTGGAGAAGACTGCGCAGCACACATCGGAGTCACTAACTCCACATGGCGCGGCTACTCCTCCCACGGGCGCACCCCCGCCCCGGTAGCAACAATCCTCGGCAAAACCCACCTCTATGATGCCGAGGAAGTCAAAGCCTGGCACGCGGCCCGCCCCGGCAGCCCGGTTAGGAACGCACCCCGCGCAAAGCGACGCTAAACCCACCTCCCCTACGGGGCAGGCACTCCACGCCACAGCAATAGCCCAAAGGAATACCACCGTGAACCATCCAATGACCTACGCATTCGCTGGCATGTTCGCCGCTTTCATCCTCGTCTCAACCGTTATACCCAACTGGGTAATCATCTTCCCCCTAACCCTTGCCATTTCAGAGATAGCCCTGGCAAACAGAAAACAAAGGCAGTAGTGCTGAAGGCACAAACCCACTATGCCCCACCGGGGACCGGTATGCCCCAAGTCGAACAAATTACGATCCGGCTCGACCGGGCCCCAACCCTACACACAGCAAAGGAAGCACCAATGTTCAGAGTCATTTACTTGGCAGCATTCGCCTTGGTCTTTATAGCCCTCGCCCTCGAAAGCATCTCAATCATCCGCAACTACCTAAAGTAACAAGGACGCGCCCCACCGATTCCCGCGTAATTTGTGCTCACCGGCTTCCGGCGGCGTTTTAGCGGAATTAGTGGTGCCCCCACTGGGACTCGAACCCAGACTGAATTGATTTTAAGTCAACTGCCTCTGCCGATTGGGCTATGGGGGCAACGCTCCCAATCTTAAAACACAAGAGGCTGGGAGGAAAATTACGGCAGCTACGAGGCCAGACCAGCGATGATGCCGTCGAGGATGTCCTTTTCGCTGATCACGAAGGAATCCGCTGTGGTTTCTTGCTCCATGGTCTCAATGATCCCCTGCACCACTGCGCAGCCGCCGCCAATAACGTCCGCGCGGCCGGGGTGGATAACGGGATTGAGGCTGCGATGCTCGGAGGACTCGCGCATTAGCTGGCCTGCGAGCACCCGCAGGGCATCAAAACGCAGCACAGAGCCATGGATGGCATCCGGGTCGTACTTCTCTAGACCTTGCGCCAAGGCTGAGAGGGTGGTGAAGGTCCCGGCGCAGCCGACAATGGTGCGTGCCTTGCCAAGGGGCACTGCCCGCGCAACTTCCTCCATGCGCTCGGCCACGAAGTCGTGGGCAATCTCGATCTCTGTTTCTGTGGCTGGGTTTCCCCGCATGATGCGCTCCGTAATCCGCACACAGCCCATCTGTGCGGAGTGCGCGCCAAGCAACGTGCCATCAGGCTCGCCCACCACAAATTCGGTAGACCCGCCGCCCAAATCAATGACACAAAAAGGCCCCTTGGCCGGATCCAAATCGCTGACTGCCCCCACGAAGGACAAGCTGGCTTCTTCTTCACCAGAGATAACCTCCGCAACCGCCCCAGGCTGAACCTCACCCAGGAGTTGACGAGTCATCTCAAAGAACTCCTCGCGGTTGGAGGCATCCCGGGTAGCAGAAGTAGCCACCATGCGCACCCGGGAGACCTGTTCAAACTTCATCTGCTTGACATAGCCCTCCAACGCGGCGCGGGTACGCTCCAGCGCGGCCTGACTAAAAGCACCGGTGGCGTCCACGCCCTCCCCCAGGCGCACGATTTCCATGGTGCGCACAATATCGCGGACTTTACCGGCGGAATCTACCTCAGAAATCAGCAAACGAATGGAGTTGGTTCCGCAATCCACCGCGGCAACACGAGTCATAAGGTTTCCTTCCAGACCTAGAAGCTAAACTGCGCCATGTCGATACCCAGTTCCTCCACGCTGGGCCAATCCTGCGGGATGGCGCTACCGCGCAAGTTGCCGTGCTCAGCGGCCAGAGCCACCGCCTCGGTGCCCAACCGGAAATGTTGCGGGCCCTCCGCCAGCGCGTAGGCAATCAACACGTGTAAGCACTTGACGCGATCCGGCATACCCCCGCCGGAGAATGTGGTGCCTAAATCCTCCATCTCATTGCGCTTGGCCAGGAAATACTCGTGCGCGCGGAGGTAATCAGCCGCCAACTCCTCATCCTGCGCCAGGCGGGACTCCATCCACTTCATCACATGCGCGACCTCTAGCCGAGAGGCCTCCGCCGTCAGCCGCGGATCCGTAAGGTAGTACAGGGTGGGAAACGGTGTGCCATCGGGAAGCTTCGGTGCGGTCTTAACCACCGCGGGCTGCCCATCCGGGGTGCGGTAGGCGATAGCCACTACCCCACGGGCGGGCCTGCCAAGTTGTTCTTTAACAATTTCCAGATCTGCTTGAAACTGAGAGTCTTCTTCTGCTCGCTGCTGCGTCATGCACTCATTGTGTCATAGACTCCGGCGCAGTAGCCACGGAGTCCCACAAGACCTCATACCACACGCGAGTATCCTGCTCCTCGCGCTTTTCCGTAGTCAGCGTATCCCCCTGAGTCATCTGCGGATCCAGGATACGGTAGGCGGTCTCACCCGGCTTTACCACGCCCAGCCGCCGCCGCGCCTCCTGCTCTATATAAGAAGAAGACTCATATTTATCTATCTCCTCTAGCAGCCGCTCCTTCTCCGCGGCCTTAGCGCTGATGGACTCTTCCAGCCGGGCAAGCTCAGCATTACCCGAATAGAAGTTGTTGAGCGGCACCGCGATAGTCACCATCACCATCACAATGGAAGCGACGATCACGGCCACCCCGGCCATGTCCAAGCGGGAGCGCTGTGCGGGCCGCGCGGGCTCTACCACCCGGTCTGCGGCACGCGAAGCCACCGGAACAGTATTCCGGTGAAACTTCCTTGCTTTACGCTCCTGTGCCATAGGGACCTATATTAGCAGGTACCCCTAGCCCTGGAACCGGGGGAAAGCACTGCGGCCGGCATACACAGCGGCATCGCCAAGCTCCTGCTCAATGCGCAGCAAGCGGTTGTACTTAGCCACGCGTTCAGAACGCGCCGGAGCACCAGTCTTAATCTGTCCGCAGTTCAGGGCAACAGCCAGGTCCGCGATGGTGGTGTCCTCAGTCTCACCCGAGCGGTGCGACATCATGGTGCGGTAGCCGTTGCGGTGCGCCAGCTCCACGGCGTCGAAGGTCTCCGTCAAGGTGCCAATCTGATTGACCTTAACCAGCAGCGCATTGGCGGCCTTCTTCTCAATGCCCTCGGCCAGGCGAGCCGGGTTGGTGACAAAGAAGTCATCGCCCACCAGCTGCACCTTATCCCCAATGGCGGCGGTCAAGGCGGTGTAGCCTTCCCAGTCATCTTCCTGCAGCGGGTCCTCAATGGAGACAATCGGGTATTCAGCAATGAGCTGCTCGTAGACCTTTGCCATCTCCTCTGCGGTGTGCTCGCCGCCCTCGAAGTGGTACTTGCCATCCTTGAAGAACTCAGAGGAGGCCACGTCCAGTGCCAGGGCAATGTCCTTACCAGGCTCGAAGCCGGCCTTCTTGATTGCCTCGACAATCAGATCCAGGGCCGCACGAGTGGACTCGGCTTCCGGGGCAAAGCCGCCCTCATCACCCAGGCCAGTGGACAGTCCCTTGGACTTAATCACGGACTTCAGGCTGTGGTAGACCTCTGCGCCCATGCGCAGGGCCTCAGCGAAGGAGTCAGCGCCAATGGGGGCGATCATAAATTCCTGTACGTCCACCCCGGAATCCGCATGCGCGCCGCCGTTGACAATGTTCATCATGGGCACCGGCAGTACGTGCGCGTTCGGCCCACCGATGTAGCGGTAGAGAGGCAACTCTGCCGATGCCGCCGCCGCCTTCGCCGTGGCAATGGAGACACCCAGGATGGCGTTAGCACCCAGGCGGGCCTTATTGTCTGTGCCGTCCAGCTCGATCAGTGCTTGGTCAATCAGGCGCTGGTCATCGGCCTCGAAGCCAGCGATGGCGTCTGCGATCTCTTCGTTGATGTTTTCTACCGCCTTGAGCACCCCCTTGCCCAGGTAGCGGTCGCCGCCGTCGCGCAGCTCGTGCGCCTCGTGAACACCCGTGGAGGCGCCGGAGGGAACCCCCGCTACGCCGTGTGCACCATCATCCAAAAAGACCTCGGCTTCCACGGTGGGGTTACCACGCGAATCCATGATCTCACGACCAAAAACGTGAATGATGTCAGCCATTGTGTGCTTGCTCCTCTAATCCGGGGTCAATTCCTCTGCCGATTCTCCCAGATTTTCTATCCCCGTGGGGCCCACAGGGGTAAAAAAGGACAACGTCACACTTGCTCTAAGTCACACCCGCGCCAGCCGCTGCGCCGCTCAGCACGCCAGTTGAGCCTTCGGCCACGGCCCCAAGCCAAACGCCAGTTGAGCCGTCGGCCAAGGCGCCAAGACAAGCGCCGGTTAGGAGACCGCCGGTTGCTCCAGCGCATAGGAATTGGCCGCGCGGGCCACCCGGCTGACGTAATCGCGGGAATGATTGTAGGAATAAATGGCCTCCAACCAGCCCTCTTCGGTGCTCATGTCCCGGCCACCGGAACATAAAAGATTGGCTGCGGCGACGGCGGCATCGGCAATGTTTTGCGGATTTCCAGCGCCGTAGCGCTCCCAGGAGGTAGGAATAAACTGCATGGGCCCCATAGCACGGTCAAATTCGGCGTCACCGTCCAGCACCCCGCCGTCGGTGTCAGCAATGCGCGCGGTGCCATTAGTACCATCGAGGGCAATGCCCACTATCGGCGGGGTGGCCACCCCAAAATCATCCAAGTGGGAAGGCTTAAACCAATTACCGCCGTAAGTACCGTGCCGGGTCTCCACCCAGCCAATGCCGGCCAGGGTATTCCACCGCAGGCCGCAGCCCGGCCACGCCTGCCGCGCATGGTCCTCGGCAGCAATATAGGCGCGCAGGGCCTTGACATCGACGTCCATGGACCCAGCCAGCTCACCGAGGGCTTCCTGGTCCACAACTGCTGCGCCCGCCGCCGGCGGGACCTGCTCAGACACCGGCTGGAGCTGTCGGGTGGGCGGCGGCACGTGGAAGAAGGACAACGCCCACGCCACCAGAGCAACAATGAGCACCACGGCCACCACCGTGTCGCAACCTAGCCGGACAAAGAAGCGGCCCATACTTTAGCGCTGCCCAGCCTTTGCGGCCTGCCACAGGCTCTCCTGTACCTCCGTGGGCACCACCGCCGTAGAGCCGTCGAAGAGATACGGCGCCCGCGCGCGCATCTTGTCTACAAAGGACTGCGCCACCGCGGCAAAGTCAAAAGCACCCCGGCGTGAGGCAATCTCAGCATGAAAGAGTACTTGGAGCAGGACATCCCCCAGTTCCTGGCACAAGGCGGCATCGTCAGCACCAAGGCGTACCGCTTGGGCGAACTCCCCGGCTTCCTCCTCCAGATACGGCAAAAGCGTGGCATGAGTCTGCGACATCTCCCACTCGCCGATGTCGCGCGCACGCTGCATGGTCTGCTGTGCCTGCCATACCGGGTCCCGGCGCGAGGGTGCCTCGATGACCTCCTCCCCCGCTGCCTGACGGCGCTGTACTTCTGCGTCGTTGGCATCAGTGCTTAGCACCGTGCCGATGCCCCGTGGGCACTGTGCGCTGATGAGGTCACCGAAGTTCCAGCGCACTGCCACCGGCACTTCCCCGGAATAACTAATTGGGTGCGCGACCCGGCTATACGCCTCCAACGGGATCAGCGTGGGCCAGCGAGGGTCAAGCAGCACTACAGTCATGGGCTCCAGTCTAAATAGTGGCCCGGCTGGTTTCCTATCCTGCCGCGTCAGCCGGTATTTTTATGCGAATGAATGAAACGCGCTCACACTCGGTTACCGTCTGGACGCTCGTCGCTCTCATCATCGGGTCTACAGTGGGTGCAGGCATCTTTTCTCTCCCGCAAAACATTGCGTCAGTGGCGGGGCCGGGGGCCATGCTCATCGGCTGGGCCATTGCCGGGGTAGGCATGCTGTCAGTGGCCTTTGTGTTCCACATTTTGGCCCACCGCAAACCCCACCTGGACTCCGGGGTGTATTCCTATGTGCGCGCGGGCTTGGGCGACTTCATCGGCTTTACGGCAGGGTGGGGTTATTGGCTGGGCTCCGTGATGGCCCAGGTGGGATACGCCACGCTCTTCTTTAACACCGTCGGGCACTATGTGCCGGTTTTCGAGCACCGCTGGCTGTCCGCACTAGCGGTTTCTGCGTTGTCCTGGACCATTTTTGCGGTATTGGCCCGCGGGATTAAACAGGCAGCGATAATGAACATGGTGACTTCTGTAGCCAAGATAGTCCCGATTCTGGCCTTTATAGTTCTGGTGGCCTTCCTGGGCTTTAGTTGGGATACCTTCACCCTGGACTTTTGGGGGCGCACGGTAGAGGCCAGCCTGTTTGAGCAGGTCCAGGGCATCATGCTGTTTACCGTGTGGGTCTTTATCGGTGTCGAGGGTGCCTCCGTCTATTCCAAGCAGGCGCGCACCCGCAGCGATGTTGGCCGCGCCACGGTTATTGGGTTTATTAGCGTGCTGGCCTTGTTGGTGTCAGTCTCCACGCTGTCTTTCGGTGTGCTCAGCCAGGAGCAACTGGCCGCGCTGCCGGATAATTCCATGGCTTCGGTGCTCACGGAAGTAGTGGGCCCCTGGGGCGGGGCGTTAATCTCCTTGGGCCTGTGCCTATCTGTACTGGGTGCCTACGTGTCCTGGCAGATGTTGTGCGCGGAGCCAATTGTGCTCATGGCCGTCGATGGCTTGCTGCCGCGGCGCATCGGCACCATCAATGTCGCCGGTGCTCCCTGGGTGGCGCAGCTGATTTCCACGGTAGCTATCCAAATCTTCGTGCTGGTCTTCTTTATCAATGAGACCTCTTATAACGCCATGGTGCAGCTAGCCACCATCATGTACCTGCTGCCCTACATTTTCTCCGCGCTCTACCTGCTGCTTTTAGCCGCCCGCGGCAAGGGGCTGTCCCGGGCGGAGGCCCGCTTTGATATAAGTGGACCAGAAATTTCGGCGCGCGATAACCGCCGCCATCTGTTCATCGCTGCGGCCGCTTTTGTCTACTCACTGTGGCTTATCTACGCCGCGGACCCCGTCTATGTGCTCTTGGGGGCCTTGGCCATTATCCCCGGCATGGTGCCCTATGTGGCCACTCGTCTCTCTAAGAAGGAGCGGGTATTCAACGCCTTCGAATGGTGCGTAGTGGCCCTGGTCTTTGCCGGCGCCATTGCTGCGGTGTGGGGTATTGCCACCGGCGAGCTAGCGCTCTAGAAAGCGTGGGCTTTCTAGAGCTACTGTTTTCTAGAGCCACTGCTTGCTAGAGCCACTGCTTTCTAGAGCTACTCGCTGACAGAAAACACCTTCCGCGGGCGGGCAGCTTCTACGCTGCCCACGGTCACGCGGTCCAGGTCAAACATGTCGCTTAGAAAGTCCGCCACCCATTGCAGCAGAGCCTCATCACGCAGTTGCGGGGCATTAATGCCGCGCCCCGCCTTGGGGAAAGGCAGCTGGATAGCCTGCGCGGCCGCCCGGTAGGTGGCTCCGGAATACAGCCGCTTGAGACGCACCTGCTTAGAGTCTGCCAGCTCCACGGGGTGAATCTTTATCCGCGAGCCCTGCACCGTGATGTCAGAGACTCCCGCACGCCGCGCTTGGTGGCGCAACCGAGCCACCGCCAATAGGCGCTCGACAGGTTCTGACACCGGACCATAGCGGTCCGTCATCTCCTCTACGATCGCTTGCAGGTCAGCGTCCTCTTTGGAGGCGGCCAGCTGCCGATAGACCTCCAGGCGCAGGCGCTCCGCGTTGATGTATTCCTCCGGAATGTGGGCATCGACCGGAAGGTCTATGCGGATCTCCTTCGGGGAATTATCCGTGGCCTTAGGGATTTCCCCCTTGGCCATGGCTTTGAAGGTCTCCACGGCTTCGCCCACCAGGCGGACATAAAGGTCAAAGCCCACGCCGGCGATGTGGCCCGATTGCTGGGCGCCCAACACATTGCCCGCACCGCGCATCTCCAAATCCTTCATAGCCACCGCCATGCCCGCACCCAGATCATTATTCTGGGCAATGGTGGCCAAGCGGTCATAAGAAGTCTCCGTCAAGGTCGCACCCTTAGGGTAGAGGAAGTAGGCATAGCCACGCTCCCGGGAGCGCCCCACGCGCCCGCGTAGCTGATGCAACTGCGACAAGCCCATGTGGTGGGCGTTCTCCACAATCAGAGTATTAGCGTTAGCAATATCCAGCCCGGTTTCGACGATGGTGGTGCACACCAGCACGTCATACTCCCGGTCCCAGAAGCCCTGGACAGTCTTTTCTAGCACGTCCTCATGCATCTGCCCATGTGCGACCACAATGCGTGCCTCCGGCACCAGTTCCCGCAACTCCCGGGCCTTCTTTTCAATATCGGCGACCTTGTTGTGGATGAAGAACACCTGGCCATCGCGCAGCAGCTCCCGGCGAATAGATGCCGCTACCTGCTTGTCCTCATAGGCCCCAACATAAGTCAGCACCGGGTGGCGGTCTTCTGGCGGGGTCAGGATGGTAGACATCTCCCGGATCCCGGCCATGGACATCTCCAGGGTGCGCGGGATGGGGGTCGCTGACATGGTTAGCACATCCACAGAGGCCTTGAGCGCCTTGATGTGCTCTTTGTGCTCCACACCAAAGCGCTGTTCCTCGTCGACTACCACCAGGCCCAGGTTCTTCCACCGCACGCCCGTTTGCAGCAGCCGGTGGGTCCCGATCACCACATCTACTTCCCCACTGGCCAAGCCCGCGATAATCTCCTTGGCCTCCTTGGCCGTGCTAAAGCGCGAGAGCACCTGGATATTGACCGGAAAGCCCTGCATACGCTCGCGGAAGGTATCCGCGTGTTGTTGTGCCAACAGCGTAGTGGGCACCAGCACGGCCACCTGCGTGCCGTCCTGCACGGCCTTGAAAGCCGCACGCACGGCCACTTCCGTCTTGCCGTAGCCCACATCGCCCACCACCACCCGGTCCATGGGCACGCTGGATTCCATGTCCTCTTTTACCGCGTCGATGGCCAGCATCTGATCCTCGGTCTCTACATAGGGGAAGTTATCTTCCATCTCCGCTTGCCAGGGGGTATCCGGGCTAAATGCATGCCCGGGTGCAGACTGGCGCTTGGCGTAGAGTTCCACGAGTTCACCGGCGATTTCACGCACCGCCGCCCGCGCCTTCTTCTTGGTGTTCTTCCAGTCACTGCCGCCCATCTTGGACACCCGGGGCGCTTCCCCACCGGTGTACTTGGACAGCAGATCCAAAGAATCCATGGGCACCCACAGCTGGTCGCCTGGCTGCCCTCGCTTCGACGGCGCATACTCCAGCACAATGTATTCGCGCCGGGAGGTTTCCTCTCCTGCTTGGATGGTGCGCTCGGCCATCTTCAAAAACTTGCCGATGCCGTGGGTCTCATGCACCACAAAATCCCCAGCCTTCAGCGCCAAGGGGTCCACCCGGTTGCGCCGCTTAGCCGGACGCCGCTTAGCACCGGTAATATCGCCCACCCGATTGCCGGTTAAGTCAGTCTCCGTTATCACCACCAACGGCAGCGCGGCGGCGTCTTTGAGTTTACGCACCTTGGGGAAAACCAACCCCGCGTGGGAAAAGGCGTGGTAGAGGGTGACCTCGCCCGGGGTGGGCTCCCAGCCGGGAGTGGCCACTTTAGTGGGAATGCCTTGCTCGCGGAAGCGCTCCACCATCCGCTTGATCGCCCCCTGGGCGGGTGCGATGAAGGCTGCGCGACCGCCATCGCGAGTGTGCGCCAACAGCTGAGCCATCATGGATTCAATCTCTTTAAGATCACCACGTGGGGTGGGCCCGTGCTCAAACTCCAGCGGCAACACGAGGTCTTCTTGGGCCAGCGCCATCCCCGGCGGGGAAAAGTTCCACCACGCATAGCCGTGCTGAGCACACGTAGCGCGCAGGGACTCAAAAGAACGATAACTCGCAGCCGCGGTATCGAGCCCCTGGCCAGCTAGCGGACCATCAGCGCCCATCGCCGCAGCCTCCCACCCGGCGGCCAAAAACTCCGCATCCGTAGACTCCAAATCCGCAATACGGGTGCGAATCTTTTCTGGCGCCACCAGCACCACGTGGGTATCCTGCGGCATAAATTCCACCAGGGGGATTAAGGGGGCATCGGCAAGCACGGGCAACAGAGCCTCCATGCCATCGGCCGGAATCTGCTCGGAAACCTTGGTCAAAAGCTCCTGCAACGCGGCATTGCCAGTGTGTGCAGCGGCCAACTGACCAGCCCGAGCGGCCACCTGCGGAGTAATCGGCAACTCCCGGGCAGGGAAAATATCCACCGCACCCAGCTCAATCTCGGTGATAGTGCGCTGGTCCGCCACCGAGAACTGGCGAATATCACTAATCTCATCCCCCCAAAACTCCACGCGCACCGGGTAGTCCAAGGTGGTGGGAAAAATATCAATAATCCCGCCGCGATTAGCGTATTCGCCACGCTTGGCCACCATATCCACATGACGGTAGGCCTTAAACTCCAGCTGGGCAATCACCTGCTCCAGCTCAATCTCCTGGTCCTGGGCCAGCGACAGCGGCGCGCGGCCCTCCACCTGGGACAAAATGGGCTGGGCAAAGCCGCGAGCCGCGGTGACCACCACCCGCGGGAGCTGCTCCAACACCCGGGCACGCTTGCCCACAATGTCCACCCCCGGGCTCAAACGCTCATGCGGCAAGGTCTCCCAGGACGGGAAATGAGCCACCTTATCGCCCAGCATGGCCCCCAACTCCGCGGCCAAGTCCTCTGCCTCGCGGCCCGTGGCGGTGACTACCAGCACCGGAGCGTGATGCGCCAAGGTGGCAATCGACCAAGGGCGGGCCTGGTCCAGGCCAGTCAGGTGGAGCTCAGGCTCCCCCACCCGTGCCACCAAGCCCTTGAGTTTGGGATCCGTTGCCGCTACCTTGAGCAAGCCCGCCAGCATTGGAGTGGCCATTTATGCTTGTCCTTTCAGTTTGGGTTTCGTTTCCATACCGGAAAGACCATTCCAGCACAGATTCACAATGTGCGCCGCCACCACTTCCTTCTCCGGAGTGCGCACGTCCAGCCACCACTGGGCGGTCATAGACACCGTACCCACCAGCGCCTGCGCGTAGAGCGCCGCCAAGTCCTGGTCCAGACCCCGGTGGGCAAAGGCCTCCGCCAAGATATGGCTGACCTGGTTAATCGCCGTGTTAAGCAGCGTGGAGTAACTACGCTGATTGCCGGGCTTGGAGTCGCGCACCAAAATGACAAAGCCATCGGTGTCTTGTTCCACATAGGTCAGCAGCGCCAGGGTCACCTGCTCTATGCGGCTGCGCCAGGAGCCGGACTCCAAGGCAGCGGTGACCAGCTTTTCCAAGGCCAGCATTTCGCGGTCGATCACCACCGCGTACAGGCCTTCCTTGCCGCCAAAGTGCTCGTAGACCACCGGTTTAGATACTTGGGCGCGCGCGGCAATCTCTTCCACACTCGCACCGTCAAACCCCAGCTCTGCAAATGCAGCGCGCCCAATAGAGATCAGTTGCTCACGGCGCTCCCGGCCGGTCATCCTTTGTCTAACCATGTGTCCCACACTATCGCACCCCCATTGCTTCCCCACCAGGACTCGAACCTAGAATGACGGTACCAAAAACCGTAGTGTTGCCGATTACACCATGGGGAACCGCGCGCTAACGCGCGCTGGTCCTACATTAGCGCATAGCCCCGCAGGGGCGAAAACCAGGCCCCTACTTGGTGGCGGTGGCGCTGCTCGTCGCGCCGGCAGTGGCGTTAGCAGTGGCGTTTGCAGTGGCGCTGGCATAGGGACTACGGGAGGCATCCACCACCTGGCCTGTATGCGTCGAGTGCGCCCCACTTTCTGCAAAGACCAGCGCGGCAGGCTGCACCCGCACATCGGGTTTCTCCCCGCGCTCAACCACCACGTACTGGCCCATCATGCCCTCATCCTCGTGCAAGAGCATGTGGCAGTGATACATGTACGGGATGGTGGGATCCGGGAAATACCCGAACTCCACCAGCAGCTTCGCCGTGGCTTTGGGAGGAAGATTGACAATGTCCTTCCACCCATAGGTGGGCACCTCCACGTCCGTTCCGGAATACTCCAGCACGCGGAAGCGCGCGTTATGAATGTGGAAGTTGTGGGGCCAATCAGCATTCTCATTACTCACTGTCCACACTTCCGGCTCCTTACGGTCGATGACCTGGTCCACCCGCGCCATGTCCATCTGCTCGCCGTTAATCATGAAGGTGTTGAGCACAAAGTTGCGCTCCACCAGCCCACTAGTGCCGGGGACCTTGGCCGCAGCAGGGTCCAGAACGCCAGGAATGGGTGAGGCGGAAGCGGCATCGGCAGACTCAGGCCCCAGCAGGTGCAGAATCTCAAACTCATCCCCAAAGCCAAAGTCAGCGGAATACTCGTCTTGGGGAATGCCAAAATTGTCCTTGCGCGGCACCGAGCGCAGGGTAACATCCTCGCCCGGTTCCAGATCCACCAGGACCTCTACGCGCTCGCCCGGGCCCACCAGCACGTGCTCGGCCTCCACGGGGGCATCGAGCAAGCCGGAGTCAGTGGCAATGACCTGCAGCGGCGCCCCGTTGGACAGCGCAAAAGTATAAAAACGCATGGAGGCCCCATTGAGCAGGCGCAGGCGCAGCCGGGACGTCGTGGCCTGGAACTGCGGGTTAGTAATGCCATTGACCACCGGGGTCGTCCCCAACAGCCCCAAGGTGTTATCGGAGCCATGGTCTAGCTGACCGTCCGCGGTAAATTTGGCGTCCATGACCACCACCGGAATATCGTCCACACCGTAGTCGTGGGGCAGGTCAAGGTTCTGCGAGACGTCATCATCGATAATGAACATCCCCGCTAGACCCCGATAAGCGTGCGTGGCGGTGGCCAAGTGCGGATGCGGGTGGTACCACACGGTGGCGGCGGGTTGGATAATCTCCCAACTCGGACTCCACGTCTTACCCGGCTCAATGGGCGAATGCGGCCCGCCATCAGCAAATGCCGGCAGCTTCATCCCATGCCAGTGGACAGTGGTCATCTCAATGAGGTTATTGCTAATCTCTGCACGCACCCGCTCCCCCCGGCGCGCCCGCAGCGTAGGCCCCAAAAACGCGCCATTAAAACCCCAGGTACGCGTGGAGGTGTTGCCGGGCAGGACTTCCGAGTGCCCGTCTTGGGCGGTGAGTTTAAACACGCGCACCCCTTCGGCGTCCACCTCCCCTTCCAGCACGGGAGGAATAGGCAACGGTCGGGGCGGGCCGTCGTAGCCCTCCGGCGGGGTCTGCTGGGAGCTGGTAGAGCAAGCGCTGAGCACGGGGACGGCCACCGCACACGCCACCGCACCCCGGAAGAAAGTTCGCCGATTAAAATTCGTCACCCTGAGATTCATAATCTCAGCCTAGAACAGTGGCTTATCCTAGGGGGCATGTCGGATGCTTCTCACACCCAATCTCACAATTCGCGCCGCTTTATCATCTCCAATGGTCTACAAAGTTTAGGGGATCAATTGGTCTCCGCGAAGACGGTGCTTCCGTGGCTGTTCCACTCCGCTGGGGTGCCGGGGTTCTTTAGTGCCCTGCTGGTTCCGGTGCGCGAGGCCGGCGCAATGCTCCCTCAGGCCGCGCTGACCCCCTGGGTCACGTCCCACCGGGCGCGCAAAGGACTGTGGGTGGCTGGGTCCGTGGGCCAGGCTGTGGCTGCTGGGGTGATTGCCGCGGCCGCACTGTGGGCGGATGGGGTGGCGCTAAGCGGTATAGTCCTGGTGGCCCTGGCCGCCCTGGCGCTATGCCGTGCGGTGTGTTCCTTGGCGGGTAAGGACGTGCAGGGGCGCACCATCCCTAAGGGCTCCCGCGGGCTGATTACCGGCCGTGCCACCCAGCTTGGCGGCGCCGCCACCCTGATTGCGGGCCTGGGCCTGGCGCTGTGGAGCGACATTCCCCGCTGGGGGCTGGCCTTGCTGCTGGCCATCGGCGCCGCCACGTGGCTAGGCGCTGCGGTGTCCTTCCGCGGCATTGTGGAGCCCGAGTCTGCCCCTGAGTCTGCCCCCGAGTCTGCCGATGCCCCCTCCGCCAGCCCTGCAGGCACTGCCGGCACTGCTTCAGCCTGGTGGGTTGATACGTGGTCGCTCTACCGCAAGGACCGCAACTTCCGTACCTTTGTCAATGTCCGCAGCTTGCTCTTGGTTTCTGCGTTGTCCTCATCGTTTATTGTGCTGTTGGCGCGAGAGGCTGGGCAAGATGTGCTCAGTGGGTTAGCGGGCTTCATCTTGGCCTCAGGTCTTGCCTCCCTGGTGGGCGGGCGAGTGACCGGCATGTGGTCTGATAAGTCCTCGCGGCTGGTCATGGCCAACGGCGCTGCGGTGGCGTCACTGGTTGTGGTGGCGCTGGTGGCAGCCGCGCACTGGCTGCCAGGGACTGCGGTGGCCTGGATCATGCCCATTGGATTCTTCATGGTCAACCTGGCGCATACCGCCATCCGGGTGGCACGCAAGACCTACGTGGTGGATATGGCCGGTGGGGACAAGCGCACCCAATATGTGGGCGCGGCAAATACCATGATGGGGGTAATCCTGCTGATTGTCGGCGCGATCTCGGGCGTTTTTGCTCTGGCCGGGCCCAGTACCGCGCTGTTGTTTTTGGCCGCCATTGGTGCCCTCGGTGCGTGGAAGGCGCGCTCGATGGAGGAGGTCTCTGTCCGCGACTAGTCCCGCCCTGCCGGGGCAAAAGGGCTATGATGTCGGACATAGCTTGAAGCACCGCGACTATTTCAGGAGAAGAATCCCCCGTGGCATCTACCGCAAACACTTGTGCCGTTATTGTCCTCGCTGCTGGCGCGGGCACCCGTATGAAGTCTGCGAAGCAAAAGACGTTGCATGAGATTGGTGGGCGCACGCTGCTAGGCCATTCCCTCCACGCAGCCGCAGGGCTTAACCCGCAGCACTTGGTCACAGTGGTGGGCCACCAGCGCGATCAGGTTGCGCCCGCGGTCGAGGCCGTGGCCACGGAACTGTCCCGGCCGATTGCGCAGGCCGTGCAGGAAGAGCAGTTGGGCACGGGCCACGCTGTGGCCTGTGGGCTGGAGCCGCTGGGGGATTTTGACGGCACGGTGATTGTCACCAACGCAGATGTGCCTTTGCTGCGTACGGAAACCATCGCA
The DNA here is from genome assembly GCF_011038655.2 of Corynebacterium lizhenjunii. NCBI lineage: Bacteria > Bacillati > Actinomycetota > Actinomycetes > Mycobacteriales > Corynebacteriaceae > Corynebacterium > Corynebacterium lizhenjunii. Next base: position 844,875 of record NZ_CP064954.1, on the reverse strand, counting down.
GCATTGTATGAGGCCCACTGCGGGGCGAATAATGCAGTCACGGTGTTATCCATCGAGCTGGAAGACCCCACTGGTTATGGCCGGGTGGTGCGCGAAGGCGGTGCGGTGACCGCGATTGTGGAGCACAAGGACGCCACCGACGCACAGCGGGAGATTACAGAGGTCAACTCCGGAGTCTTTGCATTTGATGCTGCAGTTTTACGGCAGGCATTAAGCCAGCTGGATTCCAATAATGCTCAAGGGGAGCTCTACATCACCGACGTGCTGGGTATTGCCCGCGCCCAGGGCCACGCGGTCGGCGCCCATGTGGCGGCGGATGCAAACGAGCTGGCCGGGGTCAATGACCGGGTGCAGCTGGCTGCGGCTGGGCGTGAGCTCAACCGCCGCTGCGTGGAAGCCGCTATGCGTGGTGGGGCCACCATCATTGACCCGGAGAGCACCTGGATTGGCGTGGATGTGCGTCTTGGCACTGACGTGGTGATCCACCCGGGAACCCAGCTGTGGGGCACCACCTCCATTGCCGATGGCGCGGTGGTAGGCCCGGATACCACGTTGAGCGACGTAGAGGTGGGCCCGGGTGCCAGTGTGGTGCGCACCCACGGCTCCGAGGCCCGCATTGGGGCCGGGGCCACCGTGGGCCCGTTTACCTTCATTCGCCCCGGCACCGTGGTGGGCGAGGAAGGCAAACTGGGCGGGTTTGTAGAGGCGAAGAACGCGCAGATTGGTCGCGGCACCAAGGTCCCGCATTTGACCTACATTGGGGACGCCACGGTGGGCGAATACTCCAACATCGGGGCCTCTAGCGTCTTTGTCAATTATGACGGGGTGAACAAGCACCACACCGTTATCGGCAGCCATGTGCGCACCGGATCTGACACCATGTTTATCGCTCCGGTGACCGTGGGTGATGGGGCGTATTCGGGTGCGGGTACAGTAATTAAGGACGATGTTCCGGCGGGAGCACTCGTGGTCTCCGGCGGCAAGCAACGCAACATTGAAGGCTGGGTGTTGGACAAGCGCCCGGGCACCGCTGCGGCGGAGGCTGCGGCAGCTGCGCTGGCCCAGGACTCAGCAGACTCTGCGGAAGCCTAAAGCGTCTGTAGAGTACGCACAGTGAAATCGATTCTCAAGGAAGGCAAGAGCCACACATGACCGGCAAGGTAACTGGCAGCAGCAAGAACATGAAGCTCTTTTCCGGGCGTGCCCACCCGGAGCTGGCGGAGGCAGTAGCGCGCGAGCTCAAGTGCGAGCTGGTACCCACCACCGCCCGCGACTTCGCAAATGGGGAGATCTTCATCCGTTTTGAGGAGTCCGTGCGTGGCGCAGACTGCTTTGTCATGCAATCGCACACTCAGCCGCTGAACAAGTGGCTGATGGAGCAGCTCATCATGATTGATGCACTCAAGCGCGGCTCCGCCAAGCGCATCACGGCGATTTTGCCCTTCTACCCCTACGCCCGCCAGGACAAGAAGCACCTGGGTCGCGAGCCAATCTCCGCGCGCCTGGTCGCGGACCTGCTGGCTACCGCGGGCGCTGACCGGATCGTTTCTGTTGACCTGCACACGGACCAAATCCAGGGCTTCTTCGACGGCCCGGTGGACCACATGCACGCCCAGCCCATCCTGACGGATTACATCAAGAGCAAGTACAACATCGAAGACATCGTGGTGGTCTCCCCCGACGCTGGTCGCGTGAAGGTGGCAGAAAAGTGGGCCCACGATCTGGGGGATGCCCCGCTGGCCTTCGTACACAAAACTCGTTCTACCGAGGTAGCTAACCAGACGGTCTCCAACCGCGTGGTGGGTGAAGTCGAGGGCAAGGACTGCATCTTGCTCGATGACATGATTGACACCGGCGGCACCATCGCCGGTGCGGTCCGTGTGCTCAAGGAAGCTGGCGCAAAGAAGGTAGTTATTGCCTGTACCCACGGCGTCTTCTCCGACCCGGCCCGCGAGCGTCTGTCTGAGTGCGGCGCGGAGGAAGTCATCACCACCGACACGTTGCCGCAGTCTACTGAGGGCTGGAAGAACCTCACCGTTCTCTCCATCGCTCCGCTCCTGGCACGCACCATCAATGAAATCTTTGAGAATGGTTCTGTGACCACTCTCTTCGAGCGTTCCTAAGCCCACTCCAACTCTCGGCTCACGCCACGGCGCGAGCCGCCCCATAACCCCAGTTCAGTTTGAGGTTATGGGGCGTATTTGTTATCATTGTGCGGTCTCGGCGAGGGTGAGTCGGCCTTAAGAGCTGGCGAACCGTTATCGACGCGATTGTTCATAAGCATTAAGCCTGCGATGACTGCTGCCAAGACGTCCATCGGCAGGCTTTTGTCGTTTCGACCGAGCCCGCCACGTACTCCCCCAATTCTTCAAGGAGAATGACATGTCTAACCAGACTCCCGTAGTAAAGGCCGCTGCTCGTACCGAGTTCGGCAAAGGCCCGTCCCGTCGTCTGCGCGTTGCCGGCCAGGTGCCGGGCGTTCTGTACGGCCACAACACCGACCCCGTCCACTTCTCCGTTAACCGCCTGGAGCTGACCGCTCTGGTGCGTAACAACGGCGTGAACGCGGTCCTGGAGCTCGAAATCGACGGCGAGCAGCACCTGTCCATGGTCAAGCACGTGGACCAAAATGTGCTGTCCCTGGAGATCGACCACGTGGACCTGCTGGCCATCAAGCGCGGCGAGAAGGTTGAGGTTGAGGTTCCGGTGACCCTTACCGGCGAGTCCGCTCCGGGCACCCTGGCCAACCAGGACGCTTACGAGCTGCTGGTTGAGGCTGACGCCCTCAACATTCCGGAGGAGATCGTGGTCTCCATCGACGGCTTGGAGGATGGTACCGTGATCACCGCTGGTGACATCACCCTGCCGGAGAAGACCACCCTGGCAGCTGAAGCTGAGACCATCATCGCCTCCATCGGCCTGCCGGAGGTTGACGAGGAACTCGAGGCTGCCGCTGAGGCCGCTGAGGAAGGCGGCGCTGAGGCTGGCGCCGAGTCCTCCGAGTCCTCCGAGGATTCCGAGGATTCCGACTCCGAGTAAATCCCAGTAAAACTGTGGCCACCTCCCCTGTGTTGATTGTCGGACTGGGCAACCCCGGTCCGCGCTACGCCGGCACGCGCCACAACATTGGCACTGATGTTGTGGCGGAGCTAGTGCAGCGCGCTGGCAGCAGCTTGTCGGTGCATAAGAAGACCAACACGGAGGTGGCCCAGTTGCCTGCGGGGCGCCTGCTGGCGCGCCCCGCCATCGTGGCTAAGCCACGCAGCTTTATGAACCTCTCAGGTGGCCCCGTCAAGGCATTGGCCGCCTACTACGGCGTTGCTCCCGCCGACCTCATTGTGATCCATGATGAGCTGGAGCTCGATTTCGGGGCCGTGCGACTGCGTGCGGGGGGCGGGGACCATGGCCACAACGGTCTGCGATCGATTACCAAGGCCCTGGGTACCAAAGACTACCAACGCCTTGCGGTGGGCATCGGCAGGCCTCCGGGCCGCATGGACCCTGCCAGCTTTGTGCTCAAAGCTTGGTCCAAGCAAGAGGCCGCAGAAATTCCAATTCTGTGTGCGGACGCCGCGGACGAGATCCTTCGCGCCCACGGTTAGCCCACCCCGGTAACATGGGCGCCCATGAGGCTTGCAACACTTCGCACGACATTTGGCACCACCTGTATCCGCATCGAGGGCGAGGGCATAGGTGTCGACCTGGACCACGAGGATGTCGGTGCTTTGCTGGCTCAACCAGATTGGCGCAAGGCCGCCGCACTATCGGGCGAGCCGGTGGCGTTCCTGCCTGAGGACTTAGCCCCAGTACTGCCCCAGCCCGGCAAAATTATCTGCGTGGGCGTCAACTATGCCCGCCACGCCCGGGAGATGGGCCGGGAGCAACCGGAACAACCCACCTTGTTTATCAAGTTCCCGGAGGCACTCACTGGCCCCTTTGATCCGGTCCACATTCCGCCCTTCGCCCAGGAACAACTGGACTATGAAGGCGAGTTGGCCGTGGTCATTGGTCAACGCGCCCACCACGTCCCCGCAGCGAGGGCGCTCGACTACGTGGCTGGATACGCCATTATCAACGACTACACCCTGCGGGATTTCCAGCGGGCGACCACCCAATTCCATGCGGGAAAATCCTTCTACCGCACCGCCGGTTTTGGACCGTGGCTCACCACTGCTGATGAATGGAGCCCCGGGGAGCACGCGCGCCTACGCACCCTGGTCAACGGGCACGTTCGCCAAGATGACGACACCGATGATCTGCTCTTTCCTATCCCGCGCTTGATCGAGTTCATCTCCTCGCTCTACCCCCTCAATCCCGGGGATGTCATTGCCACCGGCACCCCGGAGGGCGTGGGTTTTGCCCGCGACCCGCAGGCCTTCCTTAGCCACGGCGATGTGACCCGGGTGGAAATCGCGGGCCTGGGCTACATCGCCAACACCACCATTTTTGATGCGGCAGCGCCTGCCCTGGACTAGGGCCTCAGAATAGAGACCCCAGAATAGCGGCCCGAGACTAGAGGCACCCCTGTACAAGAGGCCCTTAGACTAGTGACCCTTCGACTAGAGACCTAGACTAGGAGGCATGGCACAACCACGGAAGCTGAAGAAGAAGGCCTACGAGGCAGAGCTCAAGCGCCTCCAGGCAGAATTGGTAGAGATGCAACAGTGGGTCGTCGAAACCGGCGCCCGCGTGGTCATCATCATGGAAGGCCGAGACGCAGCCGGCAAGGGTTCCGCCATCAAGCGCATTACCCAGTACCTCAACCCCCGCACCTGTCGCATTGAGGCCCTGCCCAAGCCCACCGATCGCGAGGCCGGGCAGTGGTACTTCCAGCGCTACATAGAAAAGCTGCCCACTGCGGGCGAGATCGTCATCTTCGACCGTTCCTGGTACAACCGCGGCGGCGTCGAGCGCGTCATGGGCTTTTGCACCCAGCAGGAGCACGTGCGTTTCCTCCACCAGGCCCCCATCCTGGAGCGCATGCTGGTCGAGGACGGGATTATCCTCCTCAAGTACTGGTTCTCCGTCTCCGATGAGGAACAGATTGCCCGCTTCAAGTCGCGGCGCAATGATCCGCTGCGCCGCTGGAAACTCTCCCCGATGGATCTGCAGTCCATCACCCGCTGGGAGGACTACTCCCGGGCTAAAGATGAGATGTTTGTCCACACCGACACCCCCGTGGCCCCGTGGTACACGGTGGAAAGTGAGGATAAGAAGCGCTCACGTATCAACGTCATTAGCCACATCCTCGAGACCATCCCCTATGAGCGGGTGGAACAAGCAGTCCCAGAAATCCCGGAGCGCCCGGCCAGCAGGAAGGACTCCTACGAACGCCCTTCGCGCGATCACTTTGCTTATGTGCCGGATGTGGCGGCCAAGCTCGAGCGCAAGAAGAAGGACAAAAAGTAATAGCCGCCTGGTTTCCCAAGCGGCTATTTCTGCCGATGCCCCGGAGCCCCTCCTGTGGGCCCGGCGCTTCTGTGCCTAGAGCTCCAGCGCCTAGAGCTCCTGCGGGTCTACGCGCTGCGGCAGCACCACCGGGCGGGCGCCTGCGAGTTCCTCCACAATGCGGATGACCTGGTTGGAGTAGCCGAACTCGTTGTCATACCAAACGTAGAGCACCAGGTGCTTGCCGGATGCGATGGTGGCTAGGCCATCCACAATGCCAGCGTGGGTGGAGCCAACAAAGTCCGAGGAGACCACCTCCGGGGAGGCAATGTAGGAAATCTGCTGGCGCAACTCCGAGTGCAGGGAGACATTGCGCAGGAAGTCATTAACCTCTGCGGCGTCGACTTCCTTTTCTAGCTCCAGGTTGAGCACGGCCATGGAAACGTCCGGGGTGGGAACGCGGATGGCGTTTCCGGTCAGCTTGCCCTCAAATTCCGGCACAGCCTTGGACACTGCCTTCGCCGCGCCGGTCTCCGTAAGCACCATGTTCAGGCCTGCGGCGCGGCCACGCCGGTCGCCCTTGTGGAAGTTATCAATCAGGTTCTGATCGTTGGTAAAGGAATGCGCGGTCTCCACGTGGCCGTGCACCACCCCGTACCGGTCGTTGATTACCTTCAGCACCGGGGTAATGCCGTTGGTGGTACACGATGCTGCGGACAGAATCTGGTCCGAATCCTCAATGTCTGCATGGTTGATGCCGTAGACAATGTTCTTCAAATCGCCCTTGCCCGGGGCGGTGAGCAGCACGCGGGAAATGCCCTTGGACTTCAGGTGCTGTTCTAGGCCCGCGCGGTCGCGCCACACGCCGGTGTTGTCCACCAGGATGGCATCTTCAATGCCATAGGCGGTGTAGTCGATATCCGCCGGATCATTGGCGTAGATCATCTGAATCTTGGTGCCATTGGCCCAGATGACTTCGTTTTCCTCATCCACGGTGATGGTGCCGTTGAACGCCCCGTGGACGGAGTCGCGGCGCAGCAAAGAGGCGCGCTTAAAGATATCAATGTCGCCCTTCTTGCGCACTACGATGCCACGCAGGCGTACACCGTTGTAGGCGGCCTCGCGGGCAATGAGGATGCGGGCCAGCAGGCGCCCGATTCGGCCAAAGCCGTAGAGCACCACGTCGCGCGGCTCCTTGTGCTCGTCTTTGCCGATGACGCTGGCGAGCTCTTCTTCCACAAAAGCCCGCAGGTCCTGCTCACCCGATTCCGCGAACTTCACTGCCAGCTGGCCCAAGTCAATGGAGGCCGATGCCAGGTTGAGATCCACCAACACCTCCAGGATGGGCAGGGTCTGGGCGGTGGAGAGCTCCTGGCCGGCTATGCGGCGGGCGTAGCGGTGAGCCTTAACAATGTCGATGTCGGTCACGCCCTCCAGCAGGGAGCCGAAGATCGAGGTGACAACGTTGGAACGGCGCAGCTTGTGCAGTAGCGGAATCATTTCCTGCGCGCGTTCGATGCGCTGGTTCCAGTCCTCGTGGCCAACCTGTCGATTATCGGTCACTTGCATCATTCCTTTTACTCATTGTGGGGTTAGTCGTTTTCCCACATCCTACCGGCTCCGCACGCCCGTTTAATAAAGTTGGTGCAGGATTTCACCCGCACTACCCCCACGGATTTTCTCCGGCTCAATACCTACTAGACAATAGGCAACCTCCAGGTCCCCCTGGGCCCGTCGCGGCGCGAGGATGGGGTTGAGGAAGGGATAGATCGGCGCGAGGTCACCATGGGCGTCGCTAAAGGCGGTGGCCAGGCCCCGGGCATAGCGTCCACTGAAGGCACGGGTGGACACAGTGCGCCCGCCAGCAGCAATCAGTTCCCGGTTGCTTGCCGATGTCCCCGCCTCTTCTGCAAGCAAAAAGGCCGACCCGCAGCTCACCGCACGTACCCCGGGCAGCTGCAGGGCCGCAGTCACCCCGGCGGCGTCGCGAATCCCGCCAGCAGCAATCAGGGGCCGTTCCAATCCTTCTGCCTCCAGCGACGCGTGCATTGCCCGGACCAATTCGGCTAGTGGGTGCCAATCCGGTTCGGCGCGAAAGTCCACGGTGCCGCGGTGCCCACCGGCTTCAGGCCCTTGCACGCAGAGCACATCTGCGCCCTGGCGTGCGGCAACTACTGCTGCCTCCGGGTCAGTCACGCTTACCCACGCTTCTGCCCCCACCGCGTGAATACGCTGGCACTGTTCGGGGCTAAACGCACCGAACATAGCCCACAGCACCGCTGGCGGGTGCGCAGCCTCCAGGGCCAGGCTTAGCTTTTCTTCCCACCCGAAGCTGTAGTCCACCTCCGGTAACTGGCCTTCGGGCGCCAAGGCACGGGCTGCCTCCAACTCCGCTGGCTCCAGGGCTTCTTGCGGGGCAAAGAGATTAACCCCATAGCGTTCATTTCCGATTTCTGCGAGCTGCGCGGCTGCGCCTTTGATGTCGATAGTTCCCCACGCCAGCGCGCTAAACGCACCGTGCTGAGCAGCCGCGCGCACCAGCGCCGGGGTGGTGGGACCACCGGCCATAGGCGCAATCACGATGGGGATCTCCAAAGAATCCAACACTGCGCTATTTCGCTGCGCGGCGCTGTCTGGGCGCGCAGCACTTCCTGGCTGCGCGGCGCTGTCTGGGTGTGTTTCGCGTGGCTTCAAACTACTCATGGCGCCTAGTGTAGGACGGCAACGCCGGCCGTGGGAAGATGGTGCGCATGAGTTTTCTGCGCGACTTCCTGGCTCGTTTTTCCCGCCCGCGGTCCACCAACGCCGCGCGCCCATCCGGCGTGGACCCGGCCGACCTCACCGCAGACTTTCTGGTGGTCGGACTGGGCAACCCTGGGCCGCAGTACGCCGCCACGCGCCACAATGTCGGCTACATGGCGCTCGATGATCTCCTGGCGGCCCACGGTGCAGTACTGGAACCCGTCCGCGGAATCGCAGCCCACGCCGCGCAGCTTAACCTCGACGGCGTGCATGTTGTGGCCGCCCGGTCTACCGACTACATGAATGTGAGCGGGGAGGGCATCGGCCAGTTGGCCCGCCATCTGGGAATTGCGGCGGAGCGCGTCATCATCCTCCACGATGAGCTAGACCTGCCAGCCCACAAGCTACGTCTCAAGCTCGGCGGTAACGAAAACGGCCACAATGGTCTGAAATCCATCAGCGAGCATCTGGGCACCCGAGACTACTTGCGCGTGCGGATCGGCATCTCCCGCCCCGCACCTGGTACCCCGGTTCCCGACTACGTCCTGGGCCCCGTCGATGCCGGGGCGGGTTTTGACGAGTCCATCGCCGGTGCCGCCCACGCTGCCACCCTGCTAGCCACCCGCGGATTAGCCGCCGCGCAGCAGGAGATCCATCCGCGCTTCAAGTAGCTAACCCAGCTTCGCCTCCAACTCCTCCAGCGTCGCCTGGAGTTGGGTGAGCACTGCGGAGGTTGGCGTAAAGGCGGCATCGGCAAAGTTGGCAGCCAGGTCCACGTCAGTTGCGGCATCAACTGCCTGCATCTTTAGCGAACCTGTGACAGACATGCGCCAGCTCTCCAGCACCCGCCGGGAGTTGCCAAAGCTATAGCCCACGAAGGCAATCGGCTTGCCAGCCCACTCCTGCCCCAGGCAATCAAAAGCGTTCTTAAACGGGCCCGGGACATTGCTGTTGTATTCCGGGGTGACAAAAATATAGCCATCAAAGGCGTCGATGGTATCCGACCAGCGCTGCACCGCCGAGTCCGCATACGCCTTCTCTGCTGCGGCGGGGACTACTTCTGCATCCATCAGCGGCAGCGGGTGGTCCAGCAAATCCACCAACGCATAGTCGTGGTCGCGGCCCTGGGCCTGGTCAACCACCCAATCGGCGACGGCTTTCCCGGCGCGGCCCTTGCGAATAGAGCCCAGCACCACTGCAATCTTTGCCATAACTTCTCCTTTACTTGGCCTAAACAATCCTGGCCACTTTACCCGAAAAACGTGAATACACTTAGCCGCATGCATACGGCACGCACGACCATGGTTATAACGGGGGCATCGGACGGTATCGGCAAAGCAGTAGCCCAAGCCCTAGCCCCGCGCCCGGTTGCGAGGAAGTTGAGCGTGGCCCAGCGGGTCTTCGATGAACTTGGCCGCCAGCTCAATGTGGAATGCTAAATTGCTCCCGCTAGACTTTTGGCCATGAGTTCTGTAGCACAAGAGGCCTCGCGCCGCCGCACGTTTGCCGTCATTGCCCACCCCGACGCCGGTAAATCCACCCTGACGGAGGCCCTTGCGCTACACGCCCACGTTATTAATGAGGCCGGCGCGGTGCACGGCAAGGGTAACCGCAAAGCCACCGTCTCTGACTGGATGGAGATGGAAAAGGAGCGCGGCATCTCGGTCGCCTCGTCTGCGTTGCAGTTCGAGTACGCTCCGGAGGGACACGAGGGGCAGCCCTACATGATTAACCTTGTGGATACCCCTGGCCACGCGGACTTTTCTGAAGACACCTACCGCGTGCTTACTGCTGTTGATGCCGCTGTGATGCTTATCGATGCCGCCAAGGGTTTGGAGCCGCAGACGCTCAAGCTCTTCCGGGTGTGCAAGGCGCGGGGTTTGCCCATTATCACCGTGATTAACAAGTGGGACCGCGTGGGGCGCGAGCCGCTGGAGTTGATTGATGAGATTGTCTCAGAGATTCAGCTCCAGCCCACACCGCTGTATTGGCCGGTGGGTATTGCCGGGGACTTCCGCGGGTTGGCGCACATTAACGCCGAAGGCGAGGCGGATAATTACGTGCACTTCATCCGCACCGCTGGTGGTTCCACCATTGCGCCGGAGGAGCACTATGACCCGGCAGGCGCTGCCGCGAAGGAAGGCGAGGCGTGGGAGACTGCCGTGGAAGAAGCCGAGCTGTTGGCGGCAGACGGGGCTATCCACGACCAGGAGCTGTTTGAGCAGTGCATTACTTCCCCGGTGATTTTTGCCTCTGCCATGCTCAACTTTGGTGTGCACCAGATTTTGGACACCCTGTGTGCAATTGCCCCGGCCCCGCGGGCCCGGGAGGCGGAGGCCAGCGTGCGCGAGGTGGGCGATGAGTTTTCCGGGGTTATCTTCAAGGTCCAGGCCGGTATGGATAAGAAGCACCGCGATAACCTGGCGTTCATGCGGGTGGTCTCCGGTGAGTTTGAGCGCGGCATGCAGGTCAATCACGCCCAGTCCGGGAGGTCTTTTTCCACCAAGTATGCGCTGACGGTCTTTGGCCGCACGCGCGATACCGTAGACACGGCCTATCCAGGCGATATTGTGGGTCTGGTCAATGCTGGTTCGCTGGCTCCGGGGGATACCATCTACGCCGGCAAGCAGGTGCAGTTTAAGCCGATCCCGCAGTTTGCGCCGGAGGCGTTCCGGATTCTGCGAGCAAAGTCCTTGGGCTCGTATAAGGCCTTCCGCAAGGGTCTGGACCAGCTGGCTGCCGAGGGCGTGGTGCAAATCTTGCGTAACGATGCCCGCGGGGATGCCGCCCCAGTCATGGCCGCCGTGGGCCCCATGCAGTTCGAGGTCATGCAGGCGCGCATGGAGCTGGAGTACAACGTGGAGACGATTACGGAGCCCATCCCCTACTCCGTGGCCCGGCGCACTGACGCTGAGTCGGCGCCGGAGTTGGGCCGCCAGCGCGGGGTGGAGGTCTTTACCCGCACGGACGGTGAGCTCATTGCGCTCTTCGGCGATAAGTGGAAGTTGGCTTTTATTGAAAAGGAGCACCCGGAGCTGACCATGGAGCCGCTGGTCGCGGATTAAGCGAGCCAGACGGCCGGAGTGCTTGCGCGGGTCCCGGGATCAGGGCAGACAGGCCGGTGCTTGCGCGGGTCCCGGCACCAGGTTGTCTAAGCCAGCCCCGGGACCAGGGCAGCCAGCCCCAGCATGAAGGCCAGGGTGGCCAAAGGGATGGCCACCGTGACCATGGCGACGTCTTTATACGCCAGCTTGTGGGTCATCCCGCACACCAGCAGCATAGTCAGCACCGCACCATTATGCGGCAGGGAGTCAAAGCTTACCGATGCCATGGCGGTCACCCGGTGCATGAGCTCAAGCGAGATGCCTTGTTCGCTGGCCAGCTGCGCGAGTTGTTCGCCAAGCGTTTGCATGGTGATGGACAATCCGCCGGACGAAGAGCCGGTGATACCGGAGATGACGGCGGTGGATACTGTGGAGACCACGAGTGCGTTATCGCTAATACCCAGCATGTTGTCCTTGATGAAGGCGAAGATGGCCAGGGCGGCGATGACCGCGCCGTAGCCTACCTCCGAGGCAGTGGTAAAGCATGGCACGATGGCGTTTTTGGCGCCTTCGGAAAGCTCACTCAGCGATTCACGGACACGGGAGGGGAACATGGCGATGATCACTACGACGGCCAGGGCCAGGGCGATGGTGGGTGACCACACCCCCAGTAGCGCGCCGAGGGAGGTCTCTCCGTATTTTTCTTCCGCCAGGTAGGCGGCATCCCAGTGCTTGGAAAAGCCGTAGACAATGGAGAAATTCACTCCAATGACCACCGCGATGGGCAGCAATCCCAGAAGACCTTGCACAGCGGTGGAGGGTTGCTTCAGTGGGGTGGCCACGGCGATCTCCTCAGCCTGTTGGGCTAGTGGGGTCTCAATAATGTTGCCGTGGGCGTCGCGCGGGGCGAAGGCCTCTCCCCCAGCGCGCAGGCGGCGCGCCCGCCACTGCAACCAGGCTATTCCGGCGCAGAACATGATGGCTGCGGCCAGGAGGCCGAAGACGGGCGCGGCATAGGTATTGGTGCCGAAGTAGCTAGTGGGGATAGCGTTGTGGATCTGCGGCGAGCCGGGCAAGGCCGCCAGCGCAAAGGTGATGGTGCCCAAGGCGATGGCGGCGGGCATCAGCCGGTGGGGGATCTCGTTTTCTTGGAACAAGGCGGTGGCAATGGGCACGATGGTAAAAGCCACCACCCAAGCGGACACCCCGCCGTACGTGAGCAAAGCGGTAGCCACCACGGTGGCTATCAGTGCACGCTTGGCCCCGAACAGGGCGGTAATCCCATGGGCCAGGTAGCGGGCCAGTCCCGTAGACGTCATCAAATAGCCAAAGATGGCGCCGAAGAGAAATAGCGGAAAATACTTGCCGATGAACCCAGCTAACGCGGGCATGAAGATCTGGGTGTAGGTACCCATGATGGGCACCCCAGAGGTAATAACGGCGATGAGCGAGGCAATGGGGGCTACCACCACCACGGAGTGTCCACGGTAGGCAAATACCACCAAGAACGCCAGCGATGCCACAACACCAGCAAAAGAAATCAGCTGCGACAAATCCACGTCGAACTCCTCACGTATGAAGGCAGATGGTTACAGTAGTGCGCATGAGTAGTGACGCCCTTCCTCCTGCCCGCACCCGGATTCTCGAGTGTTCCCGTCAGCTCTTTAGCGAGTACACCTTCGCAGAAGTCTCCCTCAAAGACATAGCTGGCGCGGCGGGGGTCTCCGTGGCGTTGATAGTCAAGCACTTCGGCAGCAAAGACGGCCTCTTTGAGGCCACCGTGGACTTCACGGCCTCTTCAGCTGCACTGTTTGCGGGTCCGTTTGCGCAGCTTGGCCACACGGCGGTGGTAGAAACCTTAACGGCTCCCCACAATGCCCCCTATTCAATGGCGCGTACCATTTCCGTGGCGGCGGGCGACCGGGATAGCCTCAATGCCATTGGCAAGCGCATCAAGTCGGACCTGCTGCAGGTTTTAGCGGAGCGAATCCGGGCAGAAGCGCCCTGGAGCAGCCCCTCCCCGGAGTTGCGGGCGCAATCTGCGCTGGCTTTGCTGATGGGCTTGTCCTTTATGCGGCGTTTTGGGGATACAGAGTTCCGCAGCTTCCACACGGACACGCTCATCAGCTATTACTCGCCATTGTTGCAGTCTATTCTCGACGGCGAACCTCATTGATGATGGCGGAGAAGTCCAGCCCGCCGTGACCTTCGTCAACGAAGTCCGCGTACTGCTGGGCGGCAATCTTACCCAAGACGGTGTCCGTCGCAGTGTCCTCCGCCGCCGCCATGGCCAGCTTGAGGTCCTTGAGCATCAATGCCGCAGCAAAGCCCGGCGTGAAGTCGCGGTTAGCTGGCGAGGTGGGCACCACCTCCGGGACGGGGGCATTGACCGACAGCGCCCACGAATTGCCGGTGGCGTTAGAAACCACGTCGAAGAAGGCCTGGTGGTCCAAGCCCAGACGTTCGCCTAGGACCAGGGCCTCTGCCAGCACAATCTGGTGCACCGCCAGAATCATGTTGTTGCACGCCTTGACCGCTTGGCCGTTGCCGGTATCCCCGCAGTGGGTCACCGAGCGGCCCATGATGTCGAGCAGCGGCTTGGCCTCCTCAAAGGTCTCGGCCGGGCCGCCCACCATGAAGGCCAGGGTGCCTGCCGCAGCACCGGCGATGCCGCCGGAGACGGGGGCATCGAGAAAGCGCGACCCTGCCTGCGTAACCTTCTGCGCCAGGTCCCGGGCTTCGGCAACGGCGATGGTAGAGACGTCGATGAACAAACGGGGGGCATCGGCAGACAAGATGGAATCAATGACCTGGCCCACCAGCGCGCCGTTGGGCAGGCTGGTGATCACGACTTCTGCGTCCTGGGCAGCAGCCTCGGCGGTGTCGATGACGTTTACTCCGCTGGCGGCGGCGCGGTCACGGGCTTCTTCGACAACATCAAAGCCGTTGACGGTATGTCCGGCGGCGACCAGGTTGGCGGCCATAGGCCCGCCCATATTACCCAGTCCGATAAAGGCAATGGTGCTCATGAGGCTTCCTTTCTAAGGGTGTACGTACAGACTGTGTGCGTGTAGCTGGTGAAGTTAGTTCATCACCGGCATGGTGAACTGCGGGCCTGCCTGGGAATCATCCGGCCAGCGGGAAGTCACGGTCTTGGTCTTGGTGTAGAAGCGGAAAGAATCAGGGCCGTGCTGGTTCAAGTCGCCAAAGCCAGAGGCCTTCCAGCCGCCGAAGGTGTGGTAGGCAATCGGCACCGGAATGGGAACATTGACCCCCACCATGCCGACATTGATGTTCTTAACAAATTCGCGGGCCGCGCCACCGTTTTGGGTAAAGATGGCCACGCCATTGCCGTAGACGTGGTCGTTGGGGTAGGAAATGGCTTCCTCCAGGGTCTCGGCGCGCACCATGGCCAGCACCGGACCAAAAATCTCCTCGGTGTAGATGGACATCTCCGCGGTGACATTGTCAAAGAAGGTGGGGCCACAGTAGTAGCCACCTGCGAGGGACTCGCCCTCAAACTCCGCCCCGCTCATATCCAGCTCGCGGCCGTCTACTACCAGGTCGGCCCCGGCCTCCACGCCTTCTCCGATCAGCCGGAAGACGCGGTCGCGGGCATCGGCAGTAACCAGCGGGCCGTAGTCCGCCTGGGGGTCCAGGCAGTGGCCGACGTTGAGGGAAGGAATCTTGGCCACCAGGGCCTCGCGCAGCTTATCTGCGGTCTCCTTGCCCACCGGAACCACCACGGACAGTGCCATGCAGCGCTCGCCGGCGCTGCCGAAGGCGGCGCCCACCAGGGCATCGGCAGTGGCGTCAATGTCAGCATCCGGCAGCACAATGGCGTGGTTCTTCGCGCCACCGAAGCACTGGGCGCGCTTGCCGGTTTCTGCGCAGCGAGCATAAATGTATTGAGCGATAGGGGTCGACCCCACAAAGCCCACGGCCTTGATGGTGTCCGAATCGAGGATGGCATCCACGGCCTCCTTGCCACCGTGGACCACATTGAGCACGCCAGCCGGGGCACCTGCCTCGATAAACAGCTCAGCCAGGCGCACTGGGACGGAAGGGTCGCGCTCCGAGGGCTTGAGCACAAACGCATTGCCAGCCGCCAACGCCGGGCCGGCCTTCCACAGCGGAATCATGGCCGGGAAGTTAAAGGGAGTAATGCCTGCCACCACACCCAGCGGCTGGCGCAGCGAATAGGTGTCAATTCCGGTGCCGACCTCCGTGGAGTACTCCCCCTTGAGCTGATGCGGCGCGCCCAGGGCGAACTCCAACACGTCCACGCCGCGCAGGACGTCGCCCCTGGCGTCATCGAAAGTCTTGCCGTGCTCCAGGGACAGGGTGCGGGCCAGCTCATCCATGTTGGCGTGAATGAGGCGGATCCACTCCATGATGATCCGGATGCGCTTTTGCGGGTTCATTGCCGCCCAACCCGGCTGGGCCTTCGCGCTGGCCGCGATGACCGCGTCCACGTCTGCGCGATCTGCGAGCACCACCTGGGCCTGCTCCGTGCCGGTGGACGGGTTGAGTACCGGTTGAGTCTTGCCCGTGGTGCCCGCGAAGGCCTCCCCGTTGACAAAGTGGTTAATGGTACGCATATCTGACACTCCTTTTCTTCGGTGCTGCTAGCTGATGTGTTGCTGCTGGCGGTTCCGGCGTGCAACGCTGTTCTGCCGTGCAACGCTGGTGTACCCCACAATATATAGAGACAGTCATCACAAGTCACCCCGTCAAGCGGCGCTGAACACTATTTACCCCCTAGGCTTAGTTAACGAGCTGGGGCGATGCACGCCACACCCCCGTCGCCAAGGGGTGAACGCCATTCACGGCACTAAAGTGTGCACCAACGCCCCCGCCCCCGCCCACGGCCCAACCGGCTCCGCCGGCCACTATCGGCTCCGGCCTGACCGAACCCGACCGACACGAACCCAACCAACCCGAACCGAACCGACCGACACGAACCCAACCAACCCGAACCGACCCGACCGCCGCGAACCCAACCAACCCCGAGCCCAGGCCCTACCGAGAAAGGAGCGCCCATGTCGCAGCAACACACATTGCACTGGGAAGCCGACGTGATCCTCAACGACGGCGACATCGCCACCCTGCGCGCCATCCAGCCCACCGACCGCCCGGCGGTCGAGGCATTCTTTGAACGTGTATCTGACCACTCGAAGTACCTGCGGTTTTTCTCAACCCACCCGCACCTTACGGAGGAAGACTGGCAGCGCTGGGCCCACACCCGCGGCTATGACAAGGTGACCATAGTGCTAGAAGAACGCGGGGACATTGTGGCCATTGCCGGCTATGAGCTGGTGGAGTCCTTCCTGCCCGCCCGGGTGGGCGATGTCTCCTTTTTGGTCCAAGACTCCCACCACGGCAAGGGCGTGGGAAATATCCTGCTCGAGCACCTGGCAGAAATTGGCCGCGAGGGCAAAGTAGAGCGCTTTTTTGCAGAAATGCTGACCCAAAACCGGCAAATGGTGCAGGTGTTTATCCGCGCCGGGTATTCCGCCGCCCCGGAGCTGGCAGACGGTTTTATCAGCGTGGACTTCACCATCGCGCCTAATGCCACCTCCCGGGAGGTCATGGAGCGCCGGGAACTGCGCGCGGAGGCCAATTCCATCCGCCGCCTGCTCAACCCCGCCACCGTGGCCATCGTGGGCAGCCCGGCGGTGAGCCAGCCCGATGCCGCGCACTTTGACACGCTAGAAGATCTGCAGGGTCCTGCGGATTTGGTCATCGCAGAGTCCGGCCAGGACTATCGGGCGCTTATGCAGGCAGCGGCACAAGCCGGCGCCAAGGGCGTGGTAGTCATGGCGCGCAGCCAGAACCCGGGGGTAACGCGCACCGACGCCCGGGATATTGTCTTAGCCGCCCGCGACTATGGCCTCCGCGCCCTGGGCCCGGCAGCGCTAGGACTTATCAACACCTCCCGGGGCCTTAATGCCACCCCTGCGCCGATGCCGCGCGCAGGCCAAGTGGGTTTGTTTACTCAATCTGCTGGCGTGGCTACGCTGACCCTCTCCCATGCCATCGAGCGCGGCTGCGGGTTGTCGAACTTCCTGGCGGCAGGGTCCTTTGCAGACGTCACGGGTAACGACGTCATGCAGTTTTGGTCTGACGATCCGGACACCCATATCTGCCTGCTGTCCTTGGACACCATCGGTAACCCGCGCAAGTTCTTCCGCGTGTTGCGGCGCCTGGCCCTTGACAAGCCCGTGGTGGTCTTCCTGCCATCCCGCGCGCTGCAGTCTGCCCGCCACTACGAGCAGGAGGGGCTGATTGCTGCTAGCCCCGCGGTGCTAGATGACATCATCCGCAACACGGGGGCCATGGTGGTCACCCGCCGCGATGAGATGTATGACATTGCCCAGCTCCTAGCCCGCCAGCCGGTGCCCCGCGGCCGACGGATTCGGGTGATTTCCAACTCTGCTGGGCTCAGTGACCAGATGGTGGCATCGGCAGCACGGTTTGGCCTCAAGGCATCGGCAGTGACGGTCTACGACTCCCCGGCAGCGGGCATCGCCCAGCAAGCAGCCCAAGCTTTGGCGGACCCGGACGTCGACGCGGTGCTATGCGCGGTGGTCGAAATTGGGGAGTTCATCCTCAAAGACGCCCACTCCCGCCTGGCCGCGCTGGCCGCAGGCCCGGCCGTGGAACACCACACCCCGCTCATTGCCTCCTTCGTGGGCTTCGAGTTTCCAGAGTTCCGCGCCGCCCAGGGCCCAGAAGCCCCCGGACAGTTACCCGTCTTTGGCACGTATGCGGACGCCCTGTCGGCCCTAGCCACCATCATTGACAACGACAAGCGGCGCGCCCTGGCCCGCCCCGCCCCGCACGATGAGGTAGCCAGCGGCGACGAGGCCGCAGCCACCGCCGTGGTGGCAGACATCCTGGCAGACTCTCCCACCGGACGCTGGGCCACCGACTCCGAGTGCGCCGCCATCCTCTCCGCCTATGGCATAGACATTGTTCCCTGGCAGCCGGTCGACGGCATGGAAGAAGCCATCGAGGCCGCGGAGGAATTCGGCTGGGACGTGGTGCTCAAGTGCACCAGTCCCATGGTCCGCGGCCGCTCTGAACTACCCACGGTACTGCGCCACATTCATAGCGCAGTGGACATGGAACAGGCGTGGGAGACTTTGGTGCAGCTCACCCAGGACCTCCACCTGGGCTGCGACCCCGCCATTTTGGAGCCGGCCGTCCAACCCACGGTCGCAGCCGGGGCCTCCCTGACCGCCCGCGCTATTGAGGATCCAGTCATTGGCCCCATGCTCAGCGTGGGCATTGCCGGGCTGCCCAGCGATCTCTTGGGCGATGTAGCGTGGCGCGTTCCCCCACTGCGGCGCACCGACGTGTTGGATATGCTCTCTGAGCTCAAGGCCGCACCCCTGCTGGCCGGCTACCAAGGCGCGAAGGCCGCCCATATGCACGGTATCGAAGACGTGCTCATGCGCCTGGCCAGGCTGTGTGATGACATCGCCTCCATTGTCGATATTGAGCTCACTCCCATCGTCGCCGGGCTAGACGCCACCTCTGTGGTGGGCGCGCGCATGCGTATTGCGCCGCTGGACACCCAACGCGACCCCCTGGCAAGGAGGCTAGGAAAGTGACCGCCCTCAAGCCCCTGCTGTTTCACACGGAGGAAATGCGGCGCTATTCGCTGGGCCCGGACCACCCCATGGGCCCCGACCGCGTCCGCCTGGCCTTCGAGCTGGCGGAGTATTTTGAGCTCACCCAGCTCTTTGAGATTGTCTGCCCCACAGCCGCCAATACCGCCCACCTGCAATTGGTCCACACCCCGGACTACATTGCGGCCACCCGCGCGGAGGTGCCGTCCAAGCGCTTCGGCCTGGGCACTGAGGACAATCCTATTAGTCACGGGTTGTCCACCGTCGCGGCGCGCATTACTGGTGCTACCGTGCAGGCCACCCAAGCGGTGTGGGAGGGCCGCGCTCCCCGCGCCGTGAACCTGGCTGGCGGGCTACACCACGCGTTCGCGGACTCGATGGCGGGGTTTTGCATGTACAACGATGCCGCCGTGGCCATCCGCTGGCTGCTTGCCAACGGCGCCCAGCGCGTGGCCTACCTTGACCTCGATGCTCACCATGGCGACGGCGTGGAGCGCCTCTTTTGGGATGACCCTCGGGTGCTAACTATCTCTGTCCACGAATCTGGCCTCTACCTCTTCCCCGGCACTGGGTTTGCCCATGAGATTGGTGGCCGGGGCGCTGAGGGCACAGCCGTCAACCTGGCCTTGCCCCGCGAAACCGCCGATGCCTCCTGGCTCCAAGCCATCCATGCCCTAGTGCCGCCGTTGTTGCGTAAGTTCCAGCCGGAGTTCATCATCTCCCAGCACGGTGCGGACCCCCACCGCAGTGATCCGCTGGCGGACCTGAATATTTCCCTCGATGCTATGGCTCATGCCTATCGTTCCGTGTCCACGTGGGCTAATACCTATGCGCATGGGCGGTGGGTGGCCTTGGGCGGTGGCGGGTATCAGCTAGATTCCGTGGCGCGGGCGTGGACCTGCGTCTTAGCTGCGGTGGCCGAGGTTGAGCTTTCACCCACCCTTGCAATGCCGAAGGGGTGGCACGGCAGCCCCACGCTTGGCGATGAAGGAGCCAGCGCAGACATCTACGACTTCGACCCCCACAAAATCATGGCCTCCCAGCCGCACACCGCGCTGGTGCAGACCTCCCGGTCCATCTTCCCCTATTGGGGTCTGCCCGCCTACGGCTAGGCCCCTCCCCGTTCCTCGCAGCCAGCCGCCCCGTGCAGGTGCGCACGCACGTCTAGCCCCTTCCGCGCGCTTTTGTGGTCGCGGTTGGGGCTGTGTGCTTTCCGATGCCGCCAGCTTCCTACCTTCAGCATTCCTGTCATCTGGCAAGAGGTCGCTTATCTTCCGGTTGGTCAGCTGGCTAGCGGTTAGCTTTTCGGTGGTGGTGGTGCCTGCTGGTGGGCTTCCGGTGGTGGTGTGGCCTGGTGGTGGGCATCTGGCGGGGAGTTGGTGGGTTGGTAGTTGGTGGGTGTGGCTGATGGTGGTGTGGGCGCGGGCCGGGTTTGTATCGGTGGGCCGCCACCGGGTGCTTGCCACCCAACCCCGGTACCCATGCGCACCATCCGACCCCGGGCTATCGGGATGCCATCTGGTGGGTGGTCCTCATTAGCACCATTATGGTGCGGACACAATGGGGTCAGGTTTGACATGTTGGTCTGGCCACCCTGGTTCCAGGGCTGGATGTGGTGGATCTGGCACTTATCAAACGGCAAGTGACAGCCTATCCAGGAGCATTCTGCACCCTCGGCGAGTAGCAATAAGCGTTGCTTAGAGTTAGCGGTCCGCGAATAACGGTACAAGTCCAACGGACCATGCTCACGCGATAGCGCTGCGATAAACCCGTAGTCCAGACACAACCGCTCCAACAGGTCCTTGCCGGTGAGGATCGCGCCGTTGGAGGCGCGGACGCGAATATCGGCATCAGTGGGATATCGTCCGGGGTTGTGCATCCGGTCGACGAACTCACAGATCTGATCCAGGTAGATGGGGATGATCGGGATGTAGCGTTGTTTGCCAGCGCCCCCGCCCCTGAAGGCTGCAAGGAAGCTTTCTACTTGGTCTTGAGGGTCAACCACAGCGTGGACGTCCATAATGTCGACAGACTTGCCTGTGGCCTTGAGCGTGGCTAGCCCATTAGCGTGATGGGTGAGGCTCACGCCTTCTTTAACCTCACGCGGCCTGGCTAGTTCTTTTAGCTGCTCGCGGGCAACGGCCTCGATTTGTGCTGCAGGCGCCTTGCAGAGTTTGACGCGCAGTTTCCATTTAGCGAGTTTGTCACTAACCCGCTTGGTTTTGGACTCGATGAAGTCTAAGGCTTCAGCAGAATGGCCTTGGCTGCGGGCAGCGGTTAAGGCTTTGTATTGCAAGCCGGTGTAGGTGGTGGGTCCGTAGTAGGTGTTATACAGCGTGACGTACTTGCGTGCGACAAATGGGCATAGCCCGTTTGCGGTGAGGTCTTCGACGCTGTGGCCGGCGAAACCAGCCAGGGCGTCGATGACGGGGCCTTGGCCCGCAAGTAGTGTCTCGAAGTTCATGCCATCGAGAGTAAGCACTCTCGCGGGAGGTTCGCAAGGGTTGTCGGAAAATTGTCCACTCGAGTGTGCAATGAGGGTAAACTTTGGGAGGATTTACCGA
Organism: Corynebacterium lizhenjunii; assembly: GCF_011038655.2. NCBI lineage: Bacteria > Bacillati > Actinomycetota > Actinomycetes > Mycobacteriales > Corynebacteriaceae > Corynebacterium > Corynebacterium lizhenjunii. The sequence continues at coordinate 823,500 of NZ_CP064954.1, read as the reverse complement.
TGGTAATGGGGGCACCCACACGGGGGTAGGACGATCTCGGCGCACAAGCGGGATTGTGGTCGAGGTGTCGGCGCTAGGTCTCGGGCACGGGCCACGCGTAGGCGGCAGCCGGTAGCGATGGCAGTCGGGGTGTCGGCGCTAGGTCGTGGGCACGGGTCACGCGTAGGCGGCAGCCGGTGGGGAGGGGCAGCGATGCGGCAGCACACTTCGCTGCCAGCGAAGCGCCGCGGCACTAGTGTTGCAGCACTAGCGGGGTGACACTAGCGGGGTGACACTAGCGGGGCGGCACTAGTTTTGCGGCACTAGTGTTGCAGCACTAGCGGGGTGGCATTCGGAGCGCGCCGTCCAGACGGATGGTTTCGCCGTTGAGGTAGCCATTGTCGATAATCGATAGCGCCAAATGCGCGAATTCCTCCGGCTTGGCCAGGCGCGGCGGGAATTGCACCGTAGCTTCGAGCTGGGCCCGGAACTCTGGGGTGATCTGCTCCATCATGGGGGTGGCCACCACGCCGGGGGCAATGGCATTGACACGGATACCCAGGGAGGCAAGGTCGCGGGCTGCCGTGATGGACAGGGCGTGGACTGCGCCCTTCGACGCCGCGTAGGCAGCCTGGCCGACCTGGCCTTCAAAGGCCGCCACGGAAGCTGTATTGATGATCACGCCGCGCTGGCCATCGGCATCGGCAGGCTCAAGCTGGGACATGGCCTCCGCTGCGGACGTAAGGACATGGAAGGTGCCTAGCAGATTGACGTTGATGGTGGTGGCGAAGACCTGCGGATCGTGCGGGCCTTTGCGGCCCATAATCCGGGCAGACGGGCAGATGCCCGCGCAGTTGACCGCGATGCGCAGGGGCGCGCGCTCGGCAGCTTGGGCAACAGCGGCACGAACAGCCTGTGCATCCGTGACATCAACCTCGACGTACTCGATGTTGTCATGGGTGGCGCCTGCCCGCAGGTCGAAGCCGGTCACGGCCACGCCGCGCTCGGCTAGCGCCAGCGCCGTTGCTGCACCCAGCCCGGAGGCCGCGCCAGTAACAATGGCAGAAGTGTTGTGAAGATCCATGGAATGCTCCTTCAATGGTGGGACTAGACGAATGCGGAGACGCCAGTGACGGCGCGGCCTACGATGAGGGAATTGATGTCATAGGTGCCCTCGTAGGTGAAGAGGATTTCGGCGTCGGACATCATCTTGGACAGGTCGTACTCGGTGAGGATGCCGTTGCCACCGCCGATATTGCGGCCAGCTGCGGCAGACTCGCGCGCGAGGCGGGTGGTGGTGGCCTTAGCCAGAGCGGCAAAGGGCATTTCCAGGCGGCCTTCTTCTTGCACCCACGCGACCTGAGCCATCATGGTCAGCGACGCCGAGGCATTGCCCAGGATGCGCGCCAGTTGCTCCTGCACCAGCTGGAACTTGGCAATGGGCCGGCCGAATTGCTGGCGCGACACCGCGTACTCACGGGCCTTATCGAAGATGCCCAACTGCAGGCCAGCGCCTTGCCAGCCCACCCAGGCACGCGAGTAGCACAGGAAGTCATTGACGTTGGCAAAAGACTGCGCCCCCGGAATGGCGTTATCCAGCGGGATGACCACATTGTCAAAGTGGATGTCCGCGTTTTGCATAATGCGCAGGCCCATCTTGCGGGAGATCTTAGTGCGGGTAACGCCTTCGCGGTCGAGTTCCACAATGAAGGCCCGGATTTCGTTGTCCGTGGTGTCGCGGGCAAAGGTGATGGCGAAGTCCGCGAACGTGCCAGCGCCAATCCACCGCTTGGAGCCGTTGATAACCCAGCCGTCCTCAGTGCGCTGGGCTGTGGTGGCCAGGCCACCGGCAATGTCTGAGCCGTGGTCCGGCTCCGTCAAGGCGAAGCAGCCGACTTTTTCAAAGGTGCGCAGGCCTGGCAGCCAGGTGTCTTTTTGCTCCGGGGAGCCCAACTTGTCTATCAGTCCCACCACTAGCTCGTTGTGAATGCCCACCAGGGCAGATAGCGAGACATCGGCGCGGGTGACTTCCGCATAGACCAAGCCGCGGTACAGCCGGGAAGTACCAGAGAGCTCAATTTCACCCAGCCCGTGGGCTGCTAGTGCGGGAAGCAGGTCGAAGGGAAGCTCTTCACGGTCCCAGTACTCCCCCACTGCGGGGCGTATCTCAGTCTGGAGGAATTCGTGGATGGTTTGTAGTTTGCGTTGCTCCTCTGCGGGCAAGCGGTCTGCCACGCTTAGGATGTCAGCATGGGGGAAAACGATGCCCTCTAGGTGGGCGGCGTGCTGTGGAGGGAGGATGGGCGGCATGGGATGTCCTTTGTTCGGGCGGCGGCTGCGGCCACCGCGTAACAGTACGGTTATGGCCAATACTGTACAGTCAAGAACGCCCCCACAGCTACCCATTTGGGAAGGATTTTTTCCCTGACTATGATTTAAGCAGCTCACAGGCACCCCGCCGCACACCCAAAACACCCACCCCGCCGTCCCCAGCCCCCAACTGCAACCCCGGAGCCGCCGCATGCACCAGCCACTTACCCCACGCCAGCGCGAGCTATTCAACGCCATCCTCAACGACTTCCTCGCCGAGGGCTTTGAGAGCTTCACCATCGAAGGCGCCACCCGCCGCTACCACTGCTCCAAATCCACCATCTACGCGCTGGGCAACACCCGCGACGCCATCGTTCGCCGCGTCCTGGTCAGCTTCTTCAAGGAAGTCGCCCGGCGCACCAGCCCGCCAGAGGGCAAAGTCAGTTCCTACTCACGGGCCCTCGAGGACTATTTCCAGTCCATTACCAGCGCACTTACCCCGGCAAGCACCGCCTTTATGCGCGATCTAGCCACGGAGGACGTTGCCCAGGAAATCTACGCTGTCAACACCGCCGCAGCCGTCCACAACATTGCCACCTTTCTGGAGCGCGGCGTCCAGGCGGGCGAGTTCCGGGCGGAATCCACCGCGTTTGTCTCCCAGCTCATCCACCGCACCATGACGGATATTCAGCAGGGCCACTACGCCCACACTTTGCCCGCCGGGCAGGCGTACCACGCACTGGGACAGCTGGTTTTGCAGGGAATTTCCAAAAACTCCATCAAAAGCTAGCAATTAATTCGAATTGGAACTAAGGTAGCCAGCGAGGCAGATCACAAACAGCATTCCGCTGCGGCTGGCGCCATAGCACGGCCATAACACGGCCACAACAAGGCCATAACACAGCCACAGCACCGCCATACCATCGTCTGTCCGCGTTCCCTGTAGCGAAGGAGTCCTACATGACTACGGTTACCCAACAGTTCCAGCAAGCCCGCGACCAGCTGGTGTCCTACCAGACTGACTACGAGTCAGCCCGCGCCAACTTCGTCTGGCCCCGCTTTGAACACTTTAACTTTGCCCTGGACTGGTTTGACCACCTGGGCGCAGACCCCGCTTCCCGTGACCGGGAGGCCTTGGTCATCTGCGAGATTGATGGCTCCAGCACCCGCCGCACCTTCGCTGAGCTGTCCGCCCGCTCTTCCCAACTGGCCCACTGGCTTAGCCAGCAAGGCGTCAAACGCGGCGACCGTGTCATGCTCATGCTCAACAACCAGGTAGAGCTGTGGGAGTGCATGTTGGCCTGCATCAAGGCCGGCTTCGTGCTTAATCCCGCTACTGCCATGCTGGGCACGGCAGACCTGCAAGACCGCACTGAGCGCGCGGACATTTCTTGGGTGGTGGCCAACGCGGAAGACGCCGTGAAGTTCCAGGACGTCACTGGGGACTTCACCATGATCCAGGTCGGAGACGAGCCTAATGCCCAAGATGCCCACCCCACCTTGCGCTACTCAGATTCCTACGATGGCCCACAAGACTTCACTCCCACCCAGCCCACTGCGGCGGATGAAACCCTGTTGCTCTACTTCACCTCTGGCACTACCTCCAAGGCCAAGTTGGTGGAGCACACCCATACCTCCTACCCGGTGGGCCACCTGACCACCATGTATTGGATTGGCCTGGAGCCTGGCGATGTCCACCTTAACGTCGCCGCCCCCGGCTGGGCTAAGCACGCCTGGTCCAATTTCTTCGCCCCGTGGATTGCGGGTGCCACTGTCTTCCTCTACAACTATTCGCGCTTTGATGCCGCCGCGCTGATGGCGAAGATGGAAGAAGAGGGAGTAACCAGCTTCTGTGCCCCGCCTACCGTGTGGCGCATGCTGGTCCAAGCGGATCTGTCCAGCATGAAGACCCCGCCGCGCAAGCTGGTGGCCGCCGGCGAACCACTCAACCCGGAGCTCATTTCCACCATCGAGCGCGCCTGGAATACTTCCGTGCGCGATGGCTTTGGCCAAACGGAAACCACCTTGCAGGTAGCCAATACTCCCGGCCAGGTGGTCAAGCCTGGTTCCATGGGCCGCCCGCTGCCTGGCTTCGAGGTCGTGCTCAAGGATCCGGTCACGGGTGAGATTGGTGATAGCGGCGAGATCTGCCTGCGCACCGACCCCCGCCCGGTGGGCCTGACCAAGGGCTACTTTGGGGACCCGGAGAAAAACGCCGAGGTCTTCCGTGATGGTTTCTACCACACGGGCGATACCGCCGAGCGCGACGAAGACGGTTACATTTTCTACATTGGCCGCGCCGATGATGTCTTTAAGGCCTCCGATTACCGCCTCTCCCCCTTCGAGCTGGAGTCCGTGGTTATCGAGCACCCGGCGGTCGCCGAGGTCGCTGTGGTGCCCTCCCCGGATCCCATCCGCTTGGCTGTGCCCAAGGCCTATGTTGCCCTGGCGCCGGGCCATGAGCCCACCGCAGAGACTGCAGAGGACATCCTGCGGCATTGTCGCGACGGCTTGGCGCCGTACAAGCGCATCCGCCGCCTGGAGTTCTTCGAGCTGCCTAAGACGGTTTCCGGCAAGATTCGCCGCGTTGAGCTGCGCAAGCGCGAGACTGAGATCCATGCCGCTGACGGTGGGCAGACCTCTGCGTCTACCGAGTTCGCGGATACGGATTTCCCCTCTTTGAAGGGATAGTTCCCGGCGTATAAGGGTGAGGTAGTAAAACGGTTAGCAGCGAAAGGAGTCCCCCTGTGCCGTCGACCGCATCTACTGCCGTGCCCTCTGCCCCTGATCCACTGGCGGAAGCCCACCGTCAGTGGACCAACCATTTTTCTGCCGATGGCGCCGATGGCCTTGCCACAGTGACTTCCGCTGCGCACATTGCCCGGCTGCTGCGCCAGGGTGCCGAGGATGCCCTGGCGCCATACAACATCTCCTACGCCCATTTTGAGCTGCTTACTCTTGTGATGTGGTCCCGCAGCGGCGGCCTGCCCATGAATAAGATTTCTTCCCGGCTCCAGCTGCCCCCGGCGTCGCTGACGCACACGGTGGGCAAGTTGGAAAAGGCTGGCCTGGTGGCCCGGGTTCCTGATCCCAAGGACAAGCGCTCCCTCCTGGTGTGTATTACGGACCAGGGCATCGCCTTGGCTGCCGCTGCTGGCCCGGCCCTCAACGCCTTCTATGAGTCCCTGAGCCTGACCGCCGGCGAGCAAACCCAGCTGCAGCAGGTTGCCAAGAAGCTGCGCCAGCAGGCCGGCGAGTTAGCCAAGGACTCACCCTCCGCTTAGCTTGCCGATGCCCCCTCCCCTCACCGTTTGCCCCTTCAATGGTGTACTCGATAGTACTATTCACGCGTCGAGCCTAATCGTCCCGATGTAGTGGCCCTGATAAGCCATTTCCGGTGACAGATATTGTGACTTGTGCGCTTGCCCGGCCCAGGCGCCCAGCCTGAGGCACCAGAACCAATACAGTTTAAAGTGAGCCCCAGCCGATCAGAAAGAGAGGACACCGGTAATGGCGCAACAGCGACTCCAACTTACCTGGTACAACAAGGACAAAGCCCTGATCCCTACTGAGACCGGCAGATACGGGTACACGTGGGTCGATCCCTCCGATCCCCGTTACTGCGAAACCCATACCCTCATTTACGACGATTTCGTACAAGGTGCGCAAGCACCCAAGTCGGATGAGTTTGAGTACTCCGAACGAGCAGACCATGAGCCCCAAGACGATAACCTGCTTATCCTCGGTGAATCAGGAGATGTTCTCGAAGCCTTGACGCGCGTGCCAGAACTGGCTGAGAAGTACGTCGGCAAGGTCAAGGTCATCTACATCGATCCCCCTTTCAACACCGCGCAGACCTTTGCCAGCTATGAAGACAACCTCGAGCACTCCATATGGTTGACCATGATGCGCGACCGCCTGCTGCACCTGAAGAAACTGCTTGACGACGACGGCTCGATCTGGGTGCACCTTGATGACGTGGAAATCCACCGGATGCGCATCCTGCTTGACGAAATATTCGGTGCGGTCAATTTTGTCTCTTTGCTCTCTTGGGAGAAAGTAGCCGGACGGGATAATCGTTCCGTGATGTCTAAGACTTGTGACTTTATCTTGGTCTACGCTAAGTCGGCATCCAGCTTTAAGAACATGCGCAATCTACTTCCACGAAGTGCTGCGAAGACCGCATCAGCCTATGCGAATCCCGATGACGATCCCCGAGGACCATGGACATCGGGAGATTTCACGGCACAATTCAACCCCGCTGAAAACCCGCGGTATTCCCAGCGTTATACCTTGGTGACGCCAAAAGGAAGGACTTTCGAACCTCCCTCGGGAAGCTGTTGGCGGTACACCAAGGATCGCTATGAGGAACTGCTCGCTGACAATCGTGTCTGGTTCGGTGAAGACGGAGACAATATTCCACGGCTTAAGCGCTTCCTTTCGGAAGTCCAGGACGGGCTCGTCCCAAAGACACTCTGGTCTCACGTTGAGGTTGGTCACAACGACTTGGGGAAGAAGGAGATTCAATCTCTCTTCCCGGAGGAAACGCCTTTCTCCACTCCCAAGCCAGAGCGTTTGCTGGAGCGCATCATCCACATCGGCTCTAACCCCGGCGATATCATTCTCGACGTATTCGCAGGTTCCGGCACAACCGCTGCTGCGGCACAGAAGATGGGACGTCGATGGGTGACGTGCGAGCTGCTGGAGTCCACCTTCAAAACGTTTACTCGGCCGCGCCTAGAAAAAGTCATCAATAATCAAGACTCTGGTGGAATCACGCGCACGAAGGGCGAGCGGGTTGATGCAACTGTGGAGGGACTGCCTGACGGCGTTTCGCCTGATGATGCAGCAAAGTTCACGTCGGTTTTGAACAAGCTGATTGCTGATGATCCGGAGGCAAAGTTAGATCCACGTGTGAAGGCGCTGAAGGCCGCTGCGAAGACCAGGCGCACCAAGGAAGTGGTGAATTGGCGTGGTGGTGGCGGTTTCCAGGTTGCGCATCTATCCCCAGCGTGCTTCGACTACGACCCGGCTCTTGATCGGGTGATGCTGACTCCGGAGGCAACTGGCGAGGTGCTTGTGGCGTCGGTGGCCGCTAACCTCGGTTTCTCGCTCCTGCACCCCGACGATGGCATTGTGTTTGACGGTCGGCGGGGCAATTCCCTGCTGAAGGTCATGGAGGGCGTGGCAACGATAAAAGAGGTCGACCGTCTAGTGGAGCAGATCCAGCCAGGTGAAACGGTTGTGTTGGCAGCTACTGTAGTGCTAGATGGCGTGCGGGAGCATATGCGTCGCGCCTGTAAGGGGTCGAGAGTGGTGGCGATCCCGGATGATATTTTCCGCTACACGCAAGGTGGTGAACTCTAATGGCGAAGCGATTAAGCATCAGCTTCGACTCGGACTTGCTAGAAGCGATCAGCTCAGACTTCGATCTACGTGCCCCTAACAAAGAAGCTCTCCGCCAGCTTGTATTCACCCTCGACGGCGACTATGACCCGAAGATGCAACAGGTTCTCAACCTTGCTACGGGAGTGGGGAAGACTTATTTGATGGCCGCGTTCGTGGAGTATCTACGCCGTCAAGGGGTGGGCAACGTGGTCATCGTAACCCCGGGAAAGACGGTACAAGCCAAGACGGTACAGAACTTTTCGCCCGGTTCACCGCGGTTCATCACGGGTTCGCCGTTACCGCCTGAGGTAGTGACACCGCAGGATTACTCGGCGTGGATTGCCCGTACCAACGGTGCCGCGATGTTGTCTTTTGGCCGTGAAGTGCCCATGCTCGCGTTTATTTTCAACATCCAACAGCTCATTGCCCCGAAATCCGTCGAGGGCGACACCCTCGGCGCTACAAAGGATTCAATCCGCCGTAAACCGCGTCGCTTCGACGAGAACGCTGGAGTGTTGTTCGACTACCTTAAAGACCTGGATGACCTGGTGGTGATAGCCGATGAGTCCCACCTATATGGCTCCAATGCGGTGTCGTTTAACGCAGCACTCCGAGAACTGGATCCAGCAGTATCCATTGGTCTAACTGCGTCTGTGGATAAGAAGACCGATCATGTGATCTACGAGTACCCACTCTATCGTGCGATTCAGGACAAGTTCGTCAAGGCTCCAGTACTGGCATTCCGTAAGAGCGGCTACGGAACCGACATGGCGTCTGAAGAGCAGCAGCTCCGTGATGCGTTACGGCTGCGCGAAATCAAGCAGACGTACTACGACTCCTATGCTTCGAACCAGAGCCACACCCGTATAAACGCCGTATTATTCGTGGTTTGCTCGGACGTCGACCATGCGACCCAAATCGCCGATTTGCTGCGGACTCCCGAGTTTTTCGGTAAGGACTCGGCGGTGTTGCAGGTGGATTCCAAGCATGAGGACGATACAACGCAGAAGCTGCTCGAGTGTCTCGACCAACCTGAGTCTCCTGTGCTTGCAGTGGTGAGTGTGAACAAGCTCAAGGAAGGCTGGGATGTCAAGAACATCGCAGTCGTTGTAACACTACGCGCCATGGCATCTGAGGTCCTGACTCAGCAGACGATGGGTCGTGGTCTTCGTTTGCCGTTCGGGAAGTACACCGGGATCGGGCAGATTGACCAGCTCGACATTATTGCTCACCAGTCCTTCACTGAGCTGCTTGCGGCCGAAAACGTGCTCCAGCAGTTCGGTCTGGAGGAAGCTGTCAAAGAAAAAGACAAGAAGCAGGTGGAAAAAGCTATCCGGACCGCCGCAGAACATGGCTCCAATTCTCCGGAAACTAGGACTACTCCACTGGCGACGGGTGAACATGCCTTTACCCGTCAGCCTGAGGTTGGGAATGGTGAACCCACCCCCGGGCTGCCGACAATTGGGGACGGCACGGATGGCGGCGTGGCTTTGCCTCGGGCTGGTGTCCGGACGATTGATGACGAGCTTCCAGCAGAAGACAACGTGCCAGCGCTTGAGGTCGTGATCGTGAAGCGCAACCCAACCTTTTCGACCGTAGACTATACCTTCCCGACCAGTACGATCGAAGTCCAACAGCCGCCGATAGATTTGTCCGAGATCGATGACTTTGAATTAGAGAAGGCGGCTCGCAAGGTCACTTCGACCGGTGACGTACTACTCCGCAAGGAAATCATCGCGGCACTCGGCAAGAATCTACGCACGGAGGATCGTGAAAGCGCTGAGGTCGACTCGGTTCAGGTTGATGATGCGGGTGCTAAGGACACCCTGGTGCGGCTTGTGATGAACATCAGCTTGGTGCCCAAGACCAGTGGCACGGCACGTTATGTCGAGACCTTCCTGGTGCCGAAGTTCATGTCAATGGTCACCTTCTCGGGCTGGACCATGAAGTCATTGGACTCAGCTCGAAACCAACTGCAACAGCTCATTCATGATTACGTCGACAAAACGCTGCGTTCTACTCGCGAGGTTGCGAAAGTCTATCCCAAAGTAATGAGGATCGAGGATTATAGCCTGCCGCTCGGAGAGACTGTCCATGTTCAAGTGGAAGACCGTGCTGATTTCGTGGCGCGGCGTACTTACGGTGGCTGGTTCAAGTCCCTCATGGAGTCCGAGTCATTCGACTCCTACAGTGGAGAGTACGTATTGGCGAAACTCCTTAACACTTCGCCCAGCATCGTGTGGTGGCATCGTCTGCACCCACAGGCAGGTGCATTCGTGCACTATAACTCGATGGACCGCTACTTCCCAGACTTCGTCGCCCTCGACACTGACGGCGTCCACTGGATCATCGAGGGCAAAGACGAGCGTGGCCGCGACGATGTACGAGTCCAAGCAAAGCGCAAAGCCGCCGAATCACTAGTTCGCCGCCTCGCCGCCGAAGAAGCATTTGTCGGACAGAAGTGGGGTTATCTAATCGCGTATGAGCAAGACACAGCACGAGCTGACACCTGGGAAGATCTAAAATCATTCGCACAGCCAGTCAGCAATGCTCTGTGACCTCGAGACGGCCAGAAAACACCACCGTAGTCCGGGTCCGGTGGGCATCTCTTCGAGGTTTCTGGGCATTGGCGCAGGCCCGCTAGCTTGGCGCGAAGCTAGCGTCGCTGCAATCGTCGCAGAACGAAAAGGGCTCATAGGAGCCCATTCGCTGGCATTCGATTCGTGTGGAGCTGTAGAAAGAGCCGCTGCCCTCCTGGGCAAGCAAGGGCTCGCCGGCGCCGTATCCGGCCTTGATAGCGCGATTAAGACGATTAAAAACGGCGAAGAGGTCTTTACCGAGCTAGAAACCGCGCACTTCAACATTCCGCGGGCTGCGAAGAACCTGGGTGTCCATCCAAATACGGTGCGCAACCGCATGGAGGAGCTGGACAACGCAGTGGACTTTCAGCACGCGGATCTGGTCTTGTGGGCGCTGTGGCGCAGGCTTGCCGTTCGGGAACTCTAGCGCGGGTAAGCCCAGTGCGCCGGGCTGCCCCGCTGGGGAAAGTGCAGTGACAAGCCAAGCCTCTAGCAGTGCTTAAACTGCGGGTCGCGCTTCTGGGTGAAGGCCTCCATGCCTTCCTTCTGGTCCGCGGAGGCAAACAGGGCGTGGAAGGTGCGGCGCTCAAAGGCCAGGCCTTGGGACAGGCTGGTCTCCGCCACGGCGTTAATCTGCTCCTTGATCAGGGAGGTGGCCACGAAGGACTTGTTGGCGATGGAGGTGGCGGTGGCCAAGGCGGCATCGGCAAGCTCATCGGCGGGCACCACCTGGGCCACTAGCCCGGCGCGCTCTGCTTCTTGTGCATCCATCATGCGGCCGGTTAGGCACATCTCCATGGCCTTGGCCTTGCCGATAGCCCGCGTAAGCCGCTGCGAACCACCCATGCCGGGGCTGACCCCCAGGTTGACCTCGGGCTGGCCAAACTTGGCTTTGTCACCTGCGATAATGAAGTCGCACATCATGGCCAGCTCGCAGCCGCCACCTAGCGCATAGCCATTGACCGCGGCAATAATCGGCGTGCGTGCCCGCAGCAAGCTATCCCAGCCCGCAAACCAATCTTGCAGGTACATCTCCGTGGCGGATTTCTCAGCCATCTCCTTGATGTCTGCACCTGCCGCAAAGGCCTTCTGGGAGCCGGTGATGATGATGCACCCAATGCCCGGGTCAGCGTCAAAACGCGCGACAGCCTCGGTGACTTCTTCCATGGTGGCAGCGTTGAGCGCATTGAGGGCCTCGGGGCGGTTGAGGGTAATGGTGGCCACGCGGCCGGTGGTCTCCGTGATGATCATTGAGTATGTCCTCCTGTGGTTAATCCTGGTCCCTAGGGTGAGACCGGGGTCTGTGGTTAGTCTGCAAAGTGCGGGGGCTCAAAGCCGTCGAGCGGGGCAAAGATGGCCTCTACCACCTCCGCGGGCACGGTGTCCACGCTGGCGTAGCTCCACTGCGGGTTGCGGTCTTTGTCGATGATTTGGGCCCGGATGCCCTCCGCAAACTCGGGGTGGCGCTGCATATTCAGCGACATCCAGAACTCGCGCTCCAGCCCCTGCGCCAGGGTGGCCGGCGGGTTATCCAGCGCATACTGGGTCACGGCCAGCCCCAGCGGGGAGTGCCGGCGAATGGCCTTGGCTGCCTTGGCCGCCCACTCAGACTCGCTTGCCTCTAGGCGCTGCAGGGTCTCCCCCACAGTTGCGGCAGCATAGATGTCCACCATCTCCGCCCGGTCAGCGCCAAAAGCAGGCCCGCAGTCGGCGCTAAACTTGCCGATGCCCCCTGCCTCCCCCGTGCCTGCCAAGTACTCCACCAGGCCGTCAAGCTGGTCTTGGGGCACGTAGTAGTCCGCAAAGCCGGTATCGATGGCCTCTGCCGCGCCCACATGGGCGGCGGTGTAGGCCAGGTGGCGGCCCAGGCGGTCGGGCACGGCTGCCAGCAGGTAGGAGCCGCCGGCATCGGGAGAATAGCCAATGCCCACCTCGGGCATGCCAATGCGGGAGTCATCCGTGACCACCCGGTGGGAGGCGTGGGCGGAAACGCCGATGCCCCCGCCGAGGACGATGCCGTTCATTATCGCCACGTAGGGCTTGGGGTAGACGGAAATGTAGTGGTCGAGCTCGTACTCTTCCTTCCAGAAGGTTGCGCCCGCAGTCCCGCCGTCCAGGGCGTCCTGGTAGAGCGTGGCAATATCGCCGCCAGCGCACAGACCACGCTCGCCGGCGCCGCGCAGGATGACCAGCTCAACGGCGGGGTCTTCCGCCCAGGCACGCAGTTGGGAGTGCAGTTGGCGGATCATCTCCAGATTCAAGGCGTTGAGCGCCTTGGGCCGGTTGAGGGTGAGGATGCCGACGCGTCCGCGGACTTCTGCGAGTACGAGTGAGTTCTCAGTCATGGTTATACCTCCAGTAGTAGTGCTTCGCCTTGTCCGCCGCCGCCGCACAGGGCCACGCCGGCCTTGGCGGCCTTACCTGCGGCGATCTGGTGGGCGGCGTGGACCACCAGCCGCGCCCCGGAAGCACCGATGGGGTGGCCCAGGGCAATTGCGCCGCCGTGCGGGTTAATGCTGTCTGGGTCCAGGCCCAGCTCGCGGGCGGAGTGGACCACTACGGCGGCAAAGGCCTCATTGATTTCCACGTGGTCCAAGTCGCCGGCCTGCCAGCCTTGGCGGGCCAGGGCAGCATGCAGGGCTTGGGCGGGTTGGGCCTGCAAGGAGGCATCGGGGCCCGCGACTTGGCCAGGGGCACGCAGGGTGGCAAGGATATCCAGCCCCTGGGCTTCGGCGTGCTCCCGGGTGCACAACACCACGGCGGCAGCGCCGTCGGTAATCGGCGAGGAATTGCCCGCGGTAATCGAACCATCCCGCTCGAAGGCCGGGCGCAGCCCGGACAAGGACTCCACGCTGACACCTTCACGGATGCCTTCATCAGCATCCACGGTTACTTCCCCGGCGCGACTGCCCACCACAATGGGGACAATCTCTGCGCTGAAGGTGCCGTCGCGGGTGGCCGCCAGGGCGCGCTGGTGGGACAAAGCGGCGCAGTGGTCTTGTTCTTCGCGGGTAACTGGGTAGCGCTGCGCGTAGCGCTCAGATAGCGAACCCATGGAAATCCCCAGATCCGCTGCCCGCAGGCCATCGTGTTCCATGTGATCTAGGGTGTTCAGGCTGCCAAACTTCTTCCCCGCGCGGGTGCCGGGCAGCAGGTGCGGGGCCTGGGACATGGACTCCATGCCGGCGGCGACAACCACGGTGGCTTCCCCGGCGCGCAGCAGACGGGCGGCATCGATAATGGCAGTCAGCCCCGACAGGCACACTTTGTTTACGGTCGAGGTGTGCGCGCGCGGGGAGATCCCGGCTGCCAGGGCGGCCTGCTTGGCGGGGTTTTGGCCCACCCCGGCCTGGAGGACTTCCCCGCAATAGACGGCGTCGACATCCGCGCCGTCTATACCGGCCTGGCTCAGGGCACCGCGGATGGCGTAGCTGCCCAGCTCCGGGGCAGAAAGGGTGGAAAGCTTTCCCAGCAATTTGCCAAACGGAGTGCGCGCGGCACCCACGATGACAATATCGGTGGCCGCGCGGGCGGCGGTAGCGGCAGAAGGAGTTGTCATGATTGGTGGTCCTTTACGGGGCATCGGAAATCTAGCTGTACGCAATCTAGCTGTACGCAATCTAGCTGTACGCAGATAGCTCAAATCGTACAGTTAAAGTGTGCTCCGCGCCACCGCCGCCACCAAAGTGGTGCTAGCCCTGCAAAAACTCCTCCCAGCGCGGCCACTCGGCATACATCTGCGACGCCCCTGCAGCGTAGTTAGCCCGCAGCTTCTCCACATTCCGCTCCGTGGAGTTGACCTGCATATCCTCCGGGAAGAACAACAGTGCCTTCCCCTGCGCCTCCAGCTCCAACAAGCGCTGCTTAGCGGCGTTGTAGCGCGCCGGACGGTCAATCAGCGCCTGCGCCACCGCGGGGGTACGCCGGAAGATCCTGCGCACCGCGGCCTCATTATGCAGCTCCGGGCGCACATAACCGCGCGGCTTGGTGCCCACAAAGAGGAACTTCTCATAGCCCGCACGCTCAGCAGCCTCAATCAACAGCCCGCCAGACTCCCCCAGGGCGCCATCCACATAGGGCACGCCGTCGATAAACCGCGTGGGCATAATCAACGGCAGGGTCGATGACGCCCGCACAAAGGCATTCAAATCCGCCTCGCTGACCATGTCTTCGCGCCTAAAGTACACCGACTCCCCCGTATCCGCCCGGGTGGCCGCGAGTTCCACCTGCGCCGGGTGCGCGCTAAATGCTTCGAAGTCGAAGGGCAAGTCCTTATCGCTGGCGCGCTCGTAGATAAATTCCGCATTGAAATACCCCTGGCCACGCAAGAAGGAGGACACCCCACCAAAGCTGGGATTATTAGCAAAGTCCACAAAGCACTCCTGGGCGCGCCAGGCGTCCCCGGAGGCATAATTGACCGCATGGCTGGCCCCGGCGGATACCCCACCAACCCACCCCACCTGCACGCCATGTTCAATCAGCGCGCCCACACACGGGGCGGTATAGGAGTTGCGCATCCCGCCGCCTTCAAAAATCAGGGCAATATCCTTAGCAACAATCACGCGCTCCCATAGTACCCGCGTCTAGGATGTGCCCATGAGCTTGTTTTCGCGTACCCCGCGCCTGGCCAGCACCGCGCGTTCCCGCAAGGAGCAGCCGGTGGCACACTTAGCGGTCCACCCCGCCGGGGAGATGATCATAATCGTCACCTCCCCCGATGGCGCCCAGGCTCTGCGCACCCATGCCGCCGCCGGCCAGGCCATCACACTGACCCACGGCAGCACCCGGGTGCACCTGACCCCCCAAAAGCGCGCGGACATCCCCGTGCACAGCCCCACTAGCGGGTGGATCATCGCACTGACCCCCGCCGAACAACGCCAGCTAGCCACCCTGCCGGATAGCGGCGACGCCCAGCTGTCTTCCCGCCTGGCCGTGTCCGTTGAAGCCCCGGCCACCAATTAGAAACCCCCGCAACCAGAACCCCAAGGAGCCCCCATGTTGATCCTCCCCTACCGTGGCGTCCGTCCGCGCATTCACCGCAGCGCTTACATTGCCCCGAACGCCACCATCATCGGCGATGTGGAAATTGGCCCTGACTCCTCTATCTTCTACGGCTGCGTACTGCGCGGGGACGTCGGGGCCATCCGCATTGGAGCGCGCACAAATGTCCAGGACAATAGTGTGATCCACGTGGAGGCACACACCCCCTGCATCTTGGGCGATGACGTGACCATAGGCCACATGGCCATGCTGCATGGCACCCACATCGAGTCCGGGAGCCTAATCGGCATGCACGCCACGGTGCTCTCCCGCTCCCACATTGGCCCCGGCAGCCTGATTGCCGGTGGCGCCGTGGTGCTCGAGGGCCAGAAAATCCCCGCCCGCAGCCTGGCCGCCGGGGTGCCGGCCAAGGTGCGCCGCCAGCTCAGCGAGGAAGAATCTGCCGCCTTTATCCCCCACGCTGCCCGCTATGTTGGCTATGCCTCCCACCAAGCACAGCTTGCCAGTGCCCTCTCCCTGGACGACGTCCGCTTCGACTAGGCCGCCCGGGCGACGATGACCGCGCCCATGATGATCAGGAATACCGCCACCACGTAGCCGCCCACCAGGGACACGGTGGCGGAGTTCGTGCGCGCCCAGCTAAATGCCCGCCCGGCCCAGGAGTCCGGCATGGCGCGCACCACCCCAATAAACACCGCGCACACCGTGGGCAAGGAGAGCGCAAAAGTGGCATAGAAGAATAGCCCCCCGTAGGTCACCAGCGGGGTAAAGTCCCCGGCCACCAGGTACATCAGGCCCATATAAAACGGCACAGACGTCAAAGACTGCACCACGCCTAGAACGTAGCCCAGCACCACAGTGCGGGCAGAGGCCTGGCGCAGCGGGCCTAAAAGCTTATCCACCATGGCGTTGGGTTGGCCTTTGGAGCGCCAGGCCAAGACCGCCAGCCCCACCCCCACTGCCACCAGAGTCCACCCGGCTACTGGGGATTCCAGGGCCGCCATGACGTGCTCGCGAATACCCACAAACAAAAACGTCACCACGAGCGCCGCGCTGAGTACGCCCAGCCAATCCCCGGCAATAAGCCGTGTGGCTACCCGCCGGTATTGCCCCTGCGGCAGCATAATGCCAATAGCCACGAGCACGCCGATGAGCAGGGCGTTGACAGAATCAGCAAAGGCATTGAGCACGGCAGCGAACATGCGGGCCATGTTACCGCGCTAAGATAAGCGGTGCTGCGGGGGCTCCCCGCGTTGTTGATCCGCAAAGAAGCCTGCGTGCTTCCACACCGCAAGGAGGCCCCTGACTCCATGTCTGTTGCTCCGCCGCGCACCCTCAACGATGTGGTCAGTGATGGCCTCTTCATCGCCGCCGCCCAAGATGTTGCCTTTGAGCAGGCCATGGGGTTTATCCAGCATGTGGAATATGACTTTGGCACTGCGGTGGCGGCCGGCATTGCCGATGCCCCCGTAGGCGTCCGGCTAACCACCGCCACCGGGACCCACCGCCTGCCCGCCCGGCGTTTGGCCACCGTGCATGCTGGCCGGTGGACATGGGCAACCAACCTGACTGCCTCTTTGGCCATCCCCGAGTTGCACGGCACGTGGCCGTACCGTTCCGCGTTGGTGGCAGCAGCCCGCACCCTTGCCGCCGGTGCGCCGCTTCTTTTCGCAGAGCGCGCCGGTGGGCACGAGGTAGTGGCCCTCGATTTCAAGGGCCACGGCGTTCCCATCTCCCACGCCCTTACCCGGGCACTAGCCATGTCCACCCCCATGGTGGATGAGCGCCGTGCCGCTGCGACCTATGGGCACATCCCCGGGGCGGTCTTTAGCGGCACACAGTTATACAGCTGGCAGCCCGATCACCTGGGCACCTCACCCACCTTGGAAGAAATCCGCGCCGATGCCCACTACATGGCCATCGAGCAACGCCTGTGGTGGGACGCCAACTTTGCCACCAGCAGCGTTAACTTACGCCGCGAATCCCCCACCGCCAGTATTTCTCCCGGCCGCGTATCCACTGGCAGCGCCTCCGCTGGCGCATCCTCCGGCGGCGGATTCTCCGGCCATGGTACGTTTACGGCCGCCGCCTTTGTGCTGGCGCTGATCAATTCGCGGGCCGGGACCTGGCGCTGGGGCTGGGCGGAGCCTGAGTGGATGGCGCTGCACGAGGGAACGGGCAATGTCCGCCGCTTCGGCGCCGACCACGGCCTCGCCCTGCTGCTGCGCCCAGAACTGCCGCTGAAGCAGGCCCAAGAGCAGCAGCTGGCACAGGTGGCCATGCCAATTTTGAGCCTGTGGACGCTGCGCGAAGTCCCGCTGGATGCCTCCACCAGTGCGCTGGTCTTTCTCGATGCCCCACAGCTGCGGCTTCCGCCGCTGCGCCCGGAGATTCGCGATGCCGTCCTCGCCCACCCCGCACCCGGCCTGGACGCAGACCGGGCCCGGGCGGCGTACCTGCGCCTGCGCCAAACTTAGTGTGGACCGGCTAGCCGGACCCGGCCAGCCCTGGCCAACAACACAGCCCAGCTGGGCTGCACAGCTAGCCAGACCCGGCTAGCTGTCCCCGGCAATCACCCGGGCATATGTGGCGCCATCGACGGCCTCCACGCTATCCGGGGTGAACTGGGCGTCTTTGGTCTTATCCACCAGCACCGCGCGCACGCCTTCGACAAAATTGGGCTCCCGCAGCATCACGTGGCTTAGCCGCGCCTCTGCCTCCAAGGCGGTGCGCACGTCCGGCGCGGTGGCGGAATATTCATACAGTGCCAAAGCCGCCACAATGGAGGCCGGGCTTGCCTGCGCGGTTAGCTCATCAACAAGCTCACGCAGCTGAGGCGAACACGCCGCCAGAATCTCCGGCCACGTGGAGTGGCTAAACGCCGCCTCAATGTCAGCAGCCAGCTCTGCCAGCGGGGCGGACTCTGCTGTGCTGGTGGCAGCGGCATCGGCAGTTTCAGCACCGGCAGTTTCGGCATCGGCAGCATCAATGCCCTGCTCAATGACGGCCTGGATGTAGGCCTGCGCATCCTCCACCATGCCCGTGGCCACCCCGGTATAGAGCAGGTCCGCGGCATACATGCGGTAGCCGGTGATCCCCCAGAATTTTGCCAGTGCCGGGCTCATGACCTGCTGGGACATGTACGCCATTCCCACATCAGTGAAGTAGCCAATGGCCATCTCTGGCATGGACGCAAAGGCATTCGCGGTGACCACCCGGTGGCTGCCGTGCGCGGAAATCCCCAGGCCCCCGCCCATGGCCACGCCATCAATGACGGAAATGTACGGCTTGGGGTATTCCGCAATATAGGCGTTGAGCTCGTACTCTGCGCCGAAGAACGCGTCGACTTCCTTTCCCTTGTCTGCCAAGAGCAGGTCGCGGGCGTGGCGCACATCGCCACCGGCGCAAAAGGCCTTGGGGTGGCCCGAATAGAGCAGCACCTGGTCAATGTCTGGATCATTCTCCCAGTCGCGCAGGGCCTGGGTGATAATCGCGATCATCTCCGGGTTCAGCGAGTTCAAGGCGCGGGGTCGGTTCAGTTCCAGCAATCCGGTACGGTGGTTTACAGACCGCAGCACTGGCGCATCTGTTTGTTCTTGCGTATTCACAGTCATAGACACCAGTGTTACACATCACAGACGATTTTTCGAGGATTTCCGTGGATTTTTTGCCGCAACTCATCGCCCTGGACATGGATGGCACCCTGTTGGACGGCAACGGGCAGCTGCCGGAGCAGTTTGCCGATGTCGCCTCCCGCGCCACCGCCGCCGGGGTCACCCTGGCCCCGGCCTCCGGCCGGCAATTGGCCACCTTGCAGCGCATGTTCCCCGAGTCTTCGACGTTCCTGGCCGAAAACGGCACGGTAGTAATGTATGAAGGCCGCATTGTAGAAACCACCGCCATTGCTGCCGCAGACTACCAAGCAATCCTCGACGCCGCTGGCACCTTAGACGTCGCCCATACCGTCCTGGCGTGTACCCCGCACACGGCTTTTGTCCGGCCGGATCAACTAGACTTGGCCGCAGTCGAGGTATCCAAGTACTACGCCAGTGTTACTCCCGTGGATGACCTGCGCACCATTGACGAGCCGATTATTAAAGTCGCTGTCCACTGCGCCGCCGGCGCCGAGGAGCACCTCTACCCCACGTTCCTTAACGCCGTTGGAGACCTCAACGTCGCCGTGTCCGGCGCAGTGTGGATGGATGTGATGTCCCCACTGGGCAACAAGGGGCGCGGGTTAGCCACCCTCGCTGCAGCCGCCGGGGTAGAACTATCGCGCACCGCCGCCTTTGGCGACTTCCTCAATGACTACGAGCTCCTCCACACCGCCGGTACCGCCGTCGCCATGGCCAACGCCCACCCGCGCCTTAAGGAAATCGCCGATCTCATCGCCCCACCCAACACCGAACACGGCGTTATCCAGGTCCTAGACCAATGGTTGCCGTAGCTTCGCCCAACGGTTAAAGCACCCAGCATATTGGGGCCATTGCGCTGGGAACTGTGTTAGTTTTCTTCTAGCAGTTCAACGGGAAGGTTTACGTACATGGCAGCGCAGCGTCTCCAGCTCACGTGGTATAACAAGGACAAAGCTCTCATCCCCACCGATTCCGGTAAATATGGCTACACCTGGGTAGACCCTTCCGACCCACGCTATTGCGAGACCCGCACCCTCATCTACGACGACTATGTCGAGGGCACCCAATCCCCCAAAACGGATGAGTTTGAGTACTCCGAGCTTGCGGATCTGGAACCGCAAACTGACAATTTGTTAATCCTCGGCGAATCCGGGGACGTGCTCGAAGCACTCACCCGCGTGCCCGAGCTGGCCGAAAAGTACCTGGGCAAGGTCAAGCTCATCTACATTGACCCCCCTTTTAACACGGCCCAAACCTTCGCCAGCTACGAGGACAATCTCGAGCACTCCGTATGGCTGACTATGATGCGCGACCGCCTCCTGCACATGAAGAAGCTCCTCGCTGACGACGGCTCCATCTGGGTGCACCTTGACGACGTCGAAAGCCATCGAATGAGGCTGCTCCTCGACGAGGTATTTGGCCCGCAGAACTACGTCGTCTCGATTGAGTGGGAAAAAGCATACGCACCAAGCAACAATGCATCGGGGATACCGATGGTTACTGATGGCATCCTGGTCTACCAAAAATCTGGAGCATTTAAACGCAATAAGCTGCCAAGGAGCAGCGCGATGGACGCACGCTATGCAAATCCAGATGGTTCTGTTCGAGGACGATGGAAGCAAGGCGATAAGAGTGCCCGTCACACTCTTGGGAAGCGTCAGCACCCTGGTGTATATGGCATCCAACACCCCATCACAGGCGATATGGTTTACCCTGCTATTTCTTCTAACTGGCGATTTGAACAATCCGAGATGCTGCGGATCATGCGCGAATGGGGGGCTTACGAGCTCGGAGAAGTAACCGACAGCGAGCTCGAGGCACGCAGAAAAGTCGAGGGAAACGGAGTTGAACTCAGAGACGACGTGAAGCCGCTGATCATTCCGGGCTGGGACGAGCACCACAAGACTCATGCGATCCAGCGCTACGAAAAAGGAGATTGGCCGATTTATTACCCGGCCAATGGCGGGACCGGCGGGTTTCAGAGGAAAATCTACCTCGCAGACGTTGAGGGAATGATGCCTAAGAATCTCTGGCTATCCTCAGAAGTGGGGCATAATGACTCCGCAAAACGCGAAATCCAGACGTTATTTCCCGATACGGTATCGTTTACAACCCCCAAGCCTGAACGGCTTTTAGAACGTGTCATCCACATCGGTTCCAATCCTGGAGACATCGTGCTAGACGTATTCGCCGGTTCAGGAACTACCGCTGCCGTGGCACAGAAGATGGGACGCAAGTGGGTGACGTGCGAGCTATTGGAATCTACGTTTAGCACCTTCACACGGCCGCGCCTGGAAAAGGTCGTCCGTGACGAGGACGCAGGAGGCATCACCACAACTAAGGACCGCACACTGAAGCCTTCCGCAGTGCTTCCAGAGAAGTTTGAGGTTAAGGACCTACAGGACGCGACCAAACTCCTCAATGCCATCGCAAAGGAAGACGGTGCGACCGCGGAAGATGCTGCAGCAATTAAGGCCGTCAAGCGACTGCTAGCGACTGGACCGTCGAAGACCCGGAATTGGCGCGGCGGAGGTGGCTTCCACGTAGCCCACCTATCCCCGGCATGTTTCGACTACAACCCAGAACTGGACCGAGTGATGCTGACACCAGCGGCAACAGGCCAAAGGTTGATAGAGTCCATCGCAGCCAACCTCGGCTTCGCACTGCTACACGCAGAAGATGACTATATCTTCGAAGGCCGCCGGGGCAACGCACTGCTCAAGGTCGTAGAAGGCGTAGCCACTGTTGATGTAGTGGACTCGCTGGTACCTCATGCGGCACCGGGAGAAACGATAGTCCTCGCGGCCACAGCTGTCATGGACGGGGTGCGCCAACACCTGCGCAAGGCGGTAAAGGGATCACGGGTAGTTGCCCTTCCAGACGATCTATTTCACTACAGCAAAGGCGGTGAACAGTAATGGCTAACCGGCTCAATCTCAGTTTTAATTCCGACATGCTGGAGTCAATTAGCTCCGAGTTTGACCTGCGCACGCCAAACAAGGAAGCGCTGCACAAACTAGTCTCCACGTTGGCTGGGGATTATGACCCTGCCGTCATGCAGGTACTGAATTTGGCTACTGGAGTGGGTAAGACCTATCTTATGGCCGCCTTCGTGGAGTACCTACGTCGCCAGGGCGTAAGTAACGTCGTAATCGTTACGCCAGGAAAGACCGTTCAAACCAAGACAATGCAGAATTTCCGTCCGGGATCACCGCGTTACATCACCGGGTCGTCTGCGCCGCCAGAAGTAGTGACTCCGCAGGACTACTCAGCATGGGTTTCCCGGCAAAACGGCGCACCTCAGCTCTCCTTCGGCCACGAAGTGCCTCTTCTGGCTTTCATCTTCAACATCCAACAACTCATTGCTCCAAAGAAATCCGAAGGGTCCACGCACGGATCTACCCAAGATGCTGTCCGGCGCAGGCCCCGCCGCTTCGACGAAAATGCCGGTGTCCTCTTCGACTACCTCAAAGATTTGGAAGACTTGGTAGTAATCGCTGATGAGTCTCACCTCTACAGTTCAACCGCCAAGGAGTTTAATGCGGCCCTCAAGGAATTGGCCCCAGCTGCGACGATTGGTCTGACAGCCTCCGTAAACCGGAAGTCCGACCATGTTATCTACCATTACCCCCTGTTCCGGGCGATACAAGATAAATACGTCAAAGCCCCAGTACTGGCATTCCGAAAAACTGGATATGGCGACGACGAGGCTGCCGAAGAATTACAGCTACGCGACGCTTTGCAACTCCGCGACTTCAAGCAATCCTATTATGATGCCTACGCAGCCAATAATAACTGCGACAAAGTTAATGCTGTGGTCTTTGTAGTCTGCTCTGATGTCGAACACGCCACCCAAGTCGCCGAGCTTTTACGCACTCCGGAGTACCTTGGGCGCGCCGAAGCTGTTCTGCAGGTCGATTCCAAACACGAGGACGAGCTGACCCAGCGCCTCCTGAACGAACTGGACCGGCCTCACTCCCCGGTCCGCGCGGTAGTTAGCGTGAATAAGCTCAAAGAAGGCTGGGATGTGAAGAATATCGCGGTCATCGTCACGCTACGCGCGATGGCCTCCGAGGTTCTCACGCAGCAAACAATGGGGCGCGGGCTGCGATTGCCTTTCGGCCATTACACCGGAGTCCAACAGATTGACCAGCTAGATATAATCGCGCATCAGTCGTTCAACGAGCTGCTCGCTGCTGAGAACGTGCTGCAGCAGTTTGGCCTCGAAGAAGCTATCGATAGTGAGAGCAAGGCACGAGTAAGCAAGGCCATCCGTAGAGCCGCTAGTGAACCCGATGCGGAGGAAGCAAACTCAATCAAACAGGAGAATGGGAATCAGCCCGCACTCAATAGCTCGAAGGAGCCGAAACCGGCAGGTGGCAGCAATCCCGCCGGGAATTTGCCGGATGCCATTCCCGTCCACGAATCCAGCGATGAAGACAAACCGGGAGTCTCGATTCGTACGATTACTTCCCCTGTTCCTGACTCTGCACAAGAGGCTATTCCAGGGCTAATCACCATCGAAAGAAATCCTGCGTTCGCTGAGGTTACTTACCACTTCCCAGTGACCACGATTTCAGTTCAGCAACCCCCTATTGATCTCTCAGAGATTAGTGAGGCGTCCACTGAACGTGCTGCCCGCCGCGTGACCTCCGCCGGTGACGTACTCCTGCGCAAGGAAATCATCGCCGCCCTAGGCAAGCCACTACGGCTCGGCGACCGCGAAAGTGCAGAAGTCGACTCCATCAGCGTCGATCACAAGGAGGCTGCAAATGCACTGGTCAAGCTGGTGATGAATATGGCGCTCGTGCCCAAGACTGAGCAGACTGCCCGCTATGTAGAGAAATTCCTAGTGCCAAGATTCATGCAGCTAGTGACTTTTGAAGACTGGACGATCAAATCCTTAGACTCTGCACGCCGGGAATTACAAAACCTAGTCGAAACCCACACAAAGGAAACCTTGCGCGCTACTCGTGAAGTTCCTACCATCCACCCCAAAGTCATGCCCGGAAGCGGCTACACCTTGCCTTTCGGAAAAGAGATCCATGACCAAATCGAGTCACGCGATCACTTCAGACGTGGGCAGTTTTACCGAGGTTGGATTAAATCTCTGTTCCCTGAAGAGTCTTTCGATTCCTTCAGCGGTGAATACCAACTAGCCCGCTTATTGGACACCTCACCGAGAATCATGTGGTGGCATCGCCTGCACGCTCAAGACCAGGCTTTCGTGTATTACAACGCCAAGGACCGCTATTTTCCGGACTTCGTGGCTTTGGACACCGAGGGCGTGCACTGGATCATAGAAGGAAAATCAGAACGAGGCCGGGACGATGCCCAAGTACAAGCAAAACGCGAAGCAGCCGAGTCATTAGTACGCCGCCTCATCGCAGAAGACAACTACGAGGGCCAACACTGGGGCTATCTGATCGCCTATGAACAGGACATCGCCCGGGCAGATTCGTGGGAAGACCTCAAGGCACTCTCCCAAGCGGTCAGCAACCTCTTGTAACCCGTACGCTGAAATCCGAACGAGGTAGTACACTTGGGCGCCAATAGCCTACTTGTGCACCTCGACCGATGGGAGGCAGGGAAACCATGAACGAACAGCAAAAGCTGGAGTATCGCACGCGCATGGCAGTCGCCGATTTATTCTGTGCGAACCTTGAGCGGTCGGGGAACCACGATCGGCTACTCCAGAGTCTGGGAACCGACGAATTACCTGTGATTATTCCTGCGTTGGGCACTACTCTAGCTTCACATATCCGAAATGCAGCTAAACGGTATATTGATGCTGGCGAAGGCCACGTCTTGGTCCCTGTTTGCCACGGCGATTCCGAATCTGGAGCCCTCACGCTGACCACCCTGGTCGTCACCAAGGCCACCCAAGGATTCTGGTCGTTGGATATGGACGAAGTGCACGGCAGCGCGACCATGGACCAGATCGTTGAAACGCTCGATAGCAGCAAGAAGTGGGACGTTGCCGAGCTAGATGCACAGCAACGCCAGCAACTTCAGGATATGGCGGCCGCATAGCCGGATTGTGGCCGCCAAAACCGCACATGGCGGCCGCATAATCGGGAGTGTCCGTTAGCGGCCACCGTGTGGGTGACTTAGTCCACCTTGTACTCAGCCATTTTGTCCCAGGTGGTCTTGCCCGGAATCTTGGTGTTAATGATGTCCGGGGTTTCCACCAGGTACTGCGGCATCTCTTCGCAGCCGCGCTTGAAGTGATCGGATTCAACGTGGGCTACGTCCGCACCGTCTTCGTAGGCCTCGATGAGCAGGAAGCGCGAATCATCTTCTGGGTCGGCGTACCACTTAAAGAAGATGCAGCCCGGCTCCGCATTGCAGGCGTCGGTGTACCACTGCACCTGGTCCAAGAAGGTATCCTTGTACTCTGACTTTACGTGGAACTTCACGTTGATCAAAATCATAAAAACTCCTTTATTTTGTGATGCGCGTCGGGTAACGCGGCATTCGCCTTGTGGTGCGGCATTCAGCCTGCTGGCCTTTCGGCACCGCACACCACCATGCCATAACAAGCATGGTGGTGCAGAGCCCCTGGTCAGGCCTCGAGTTTTTCGCCCAACTCCAGCCATTCCATCTCCAGCTCTTCGCGCTGGGAGGTCAGCTGTTTGAGCTCGCTATCGAGCCGGACTAGCTCCGCAGTATCCATCTTTTCGGCAGCCTGCGCCATCTGTTCATTGAGCGTGGCAGTGGCCTGGTCCAGCTTGGACATTTTGCGCTCCAGGGCGTTCATCTTCTTCGTGATCTCGCGTTGCTCTTGGGAGCTCAACGCCGAGGATTTGGCGGCCTGGGCTTTGGCGTTTGCCTGTGTCTTGGGCTGCGCCTTGCCGTCGGCGGCATCGGCAGCACTGGCGGCATCGGCGGTACGGGCGGCATCGGCAGAATTGCTCACCGTAAGCGCCGTGGGGGCAGATTCCATGGCGCGGCGGCGGGTGAGGTACTCCTCAATACCACCGGGCAAGTGGGTAAGTTTGCCATCGCCGAAGAGGGCATAGGTGTTATCCGCAATGCGCTCCGTGAGGTAGCGGTCGTGGGAAATAACCACCAGCGTTCCCGGCCAGGAATCCAGCAAGGATTCCAGTTCCTGGAGGGTATCAATATCAAGGTCATTGGTGGGCTCGTCCAGGAGCAACACATTGGGCTCAGCCATGAGCACGCGGGTCAGCTGCAAACGGCGGCGCTCGCCACCGGACAAATCACCCACGGGAGTGCGCTGGCGTTTGGGGCTAAAGCCCAGCCGCTCTGCCAACTGGGAAGCAGAGAGCTCTTTCTTACCCAGCTGGACATAGGTGGCAACGTCCTCCACGGAGTCCAACAAGGTCCGCGTGGGGTCCAAGTCATCTAATTCCTGGCGCAGCCACCCCAGCCGCACGGTGCGGCCTTCGATACGCTTACCAGCTGCCAGCGGATGCTCACCGGCCAGGGCACGCAACAAGGTGGTCTTGCCGGAACCATTAACGCCCACCAAGCCAATCCGCTCCCCCGGCGCCAGGCGCCAGGTTAGACCATCGACCAAGGTGCGCCCGTCTGGGGAGGTGATCTGGGCATCCTCTAACTCAATAACCACCCGGCCCTGGCGCTGTTTGGAAAAAGCCATGAGCTCTACCTTGTCGCGCGGGGCGGGGACATCGGCAATGAGTGCCTCGGCGGCCTCAATCCGATAACGCGGCTTGGAGGTGCGTGCCGGTGCACCGCGGCGCAACCAGGCCAGCTCCTTGCGGGCTAAGTTCTGGCGGCGCTGCTCCATGGCATCCGCCTGGCGGGCGCGCTCGGTGCGGGCGAAGATCCAATCGTTATAACCGCCCTCATAGAAATCCACCCGGCCATCGTGCACCTCCCAGGTCACGCTGGCTACGGTATCGAGGAACCAGCGGTCGTGGGTGACCACTACCAGCGCCAGCTTGCGTTGGAGCAGGTGCTGAGCCAGCCAGGCCACGCCTTCCACATCGAGGTGGTTGGTGGGCTCGTCAAGGACCACCAGGTCCAAGTCCTGCACCAGGGCCGCCGCCAGATTGACCCGGCGGCGCTCCCCACCGGAGAGTTGCCCCACCGGGGTATCTAGGCCTAAGTCCACGATGCCCAAGCCGGAGAGCACGTCGCGGATCTTGGCATTCGAGGCCCACTCGAAGACGTCTACACCTAAGGGTTCGACCACGCACTGGCCAATGGTCAGGGACTCTTCGAGCTCAAAGCGCTGGGTAACCACGGCCATGCGCAGGTCCCCCGCGTGGGAGACGCGGCCAGAATCCGGTGGCTCAATGCCCGTTAAGACTTCTAGCAGCGTGGTTTTACCGCCGCCGTTGACGCCAACGATGCCAATACGCTGGCCGGTCTGCACCCCCAACGACACCCCGTCAAGGAGAGTGCGCAGCCCAAAGGACTTGGAGACGTTTTCGAGGTTAATGAGGTTCGCCATAACCCCGCCAATCTTAGTGGAACCCGCGACCGCACCCCCACCAGCCTGCCATATTGCGAACGGATTTCAATACCAATACCCTATGGGCATGCACAAAGCTCTACTAGCCCCCGTGACCACCACCGCCGCAGCGGCACTCCTGCTGACCGGCTGCTCCACCGCTGAGGAAGACACCGCCGCAGCCCCGACGAGTGCAACCCATGAGCACGACCATGATCATGGGCATGATCATGGGGATGAACACGAGCATGACGGCCACAGCCACAGCCACGACGGCATGGAAGCCGCTGAAGGCGAAATTGAGGTAGCCCAGCTGCCCAACCGCGTGGTGGTGAGCTACGACGGGGGCCTAAGCACCCTGGACGCCAAAACGGGGCAGGTGCTATCCACCGATAAAGTACCGGGCTTCTTGCGTCTATCCACCGCAGGCGATGGGCGCCACGCCCTGGTCACCCAGGGTGATAAGTTCTTGGCCTTTGATAGTGGGCTGATTACCAAGCCCCACGGCGACCACAACCACTACTACACCGCCAACCCGCAGCTGACGAGGACCAGCTTTAGTGCGCCGCACGCCGGACACGTGGTCCACCACGATGGCCTGACCGCCCTGTTTGCCGATGGCACCGGCACCGTGGAGGTCTACAAGACCGACGACATCGCCCAGGGCAAACCCGTGGCTACCTTCGATACCGGTGCGGCCCACCACGGCGTTGCGGTCCCGCTTGCCGATGGCTCCATCGTGACCACCATCGGCACCGAAAAAGAGCGCCACACCATCCGCCACCTGGACAAGGACGGCAAGACGCTGGCAGAGACCACCCAGTGCCCTGGCGTGCACGGCGAATCCACCGCCGCCGATGGCAAGCTCTTCTTCGGCTGCGAAGACGGACCCGTGGTCTTTGACGGCAAGGACTTCCACAAAATCGACGTCCAGGCCTACGCCGGCGCCGGGGGCTACCAGCGTTCTGGAAACTCCGCGGGCTCTACCGAATCCGCAGTCATCCTGGCGGACAATAAAACCCAAAAAGACGCCGAGTTTGAGCGGCCTACCTCTGTGAGCCTCATCGACACCACCACCTACACCGCCAAGAAAGTGGAGCTGGACTCCTCTTACTGGTTCCGCTCCCTCGCACGTGGCCCGCTGGGCGAGGCCCTGGTACTGACCTACGATGGCAACCTCAACGTCATCGACCCAGATACCGGTAAGGTCAGCGCCAAGATCGCCGCCATTTCCGAATGGAAGGAAAAGGAGGAGTGGCAGCTTCCTGGGCCCATCCTCAAGTCCGAGGACGGCTACGCGTTTATAACCGACGCGAACAAGGACCAGCTGGTGGTCATCGACCTCTACAAGGGCGAAGTCGTTGCTCGCCATGAGCTGGACTTCACCCCCGTCGAGATGGCTGTGCTCTAGGCCGCAGTGCACCGCGGCGCGGACGCCCGCGCCGCGTCTAAGCGAGCACCCGCGCCGCGCCTGAGTAAGCGCCCGCGCCGCGTCTAGGCAAGCACCCGCGCCCCCGGCGCGGGGCTGTGCGTGACCATGCCGCGGGTGCCCCGATTATCGGCGCTGACCTGGGCCACGACCTCCGCAGCGGTCTCAGCGTCCTCGCACAAGAATGCACACGTGGGCCCGGAGCCAGATACGATGCCGCGCAGCGCACCGGCGGCCTCGCCGGTATCGAGGACTTTGCGCAGATCCGGACGCAACGACAACGCCGCGGCTTGCAGATCATTATGCAGCGCCGCCGCCACCTGTTCGGCGCTACCGGAAATCAGCGCGCGGCTAATATCCGCGGTGTCCAGGTGCGGCTGGCTGCCACGCCCCGCTGCGCGCAATTGGTCCAGCTTGGCAAAGACCGCCGGGGTCGACAGCCCCTGCACACTAGTAATAATGGCCCAGTGATACTGCCCGCGCGCCAGCATGGGGGAAAGCGCCTCCCCGCGCCCAGTGCCCAGCGCTGTACCACCTAGCAGCGTAAAGGGCACATCCGAGCCCAAGTCTGCGGCCATCTCCTGCAAAACACTATCCCCAGGAACCTCCACCCCCAGGTACTCCGCGTAGGCCTGGGCAGCCAAGCGTAACGTCGCGGCGGCATCGGCAGACCCGCCCGCCATGCCACCGGCAGCCGGGATAGACTTATGCAGCCGCAGCGACACCGCAGGCAGTCCCAGGGCGCCATGCTCACGGCGCAGGTACGCAGCCACGGCATCGACAGCCCGCCAGGCAAGATTGCTGGCATCGGTGGGCACCCCGGCAGCATAGGGCCCTGCCACCTGCAGCTGGTGGCGGGGGGAGGACGAGGGGGCATCGGCAAGCTCTAGCTGGACCACATCATGAATGGCCAGCGACTGGAACACCGTGGCCAGCTCATGGAAGCCATCCGGGCGCGCCGGGCCCACGCCCAAATGCAGATTGACCTTGGCATGCGCGTGAGCGTGCACCTAAACCACCCCCGCCAAACGCACAAAGTCCCCAATGGCCAGCTTCTCCCCGCGCACAGTGGGCTCAATACCCGCCGCACGCAACGCCTCCTCCGCTGCAGCCGCCGAGCCGTAGTGACCAGCGAGGGCCGCGCGCAGCGTCTTGCGGCGCTGGGCAAAGGCGGCATCAACCAGCGGAAACACCCGCGCGCGCGTGCGTGCGTCTACCGGCCAGGGCGCCTGCTCCCAACAGTCAATGCGCACCAGGCCCGACTCAATCTTCGGCGCAGGCCAAAAAACATTCTTGCCGATACCCCCTGCCTGGCGCACCTGCCCATAAAACGCTGCCTTGGCGCTGGGCACCCCATAGACCTTAGATCCAGGCTGGGCGGCCAAACGCTGGGCAACCTCTAGCTGCACCATGACCAGGACGCGGCGAATGGTGGGAAATTGTTCCAGGAAGTTCAGCAGCACCGGCACGGCCACGTTATAGGGCAGGTTAGCCACCAACGCGGTGGGACTATCAATATCGCTGGCCGTAACAGTCAGGGCGTCCTTTTCTATCAGACGCAGAGCACTGGCACGGTGCGGGGCCCGGGCTGCCACGGTATGCGGCAGCTGGGCGGCCAGCCGGGGGTCGATTTCAACGGCGGTGAGCCAATCAACCTCGTCGAGCAGGCCCAGGGTCAGCGAGCCCAGGCCCGGGCCGACTTCTACCACCCGGTCGCTGCGGTCCAGATCTGCTGCGGCCACAATGCGCCGGATGGTGTTGGGATCATGCAAAAAATTCTGTCCCAGCTTCTTGGTGGGAGTAACGTCGAGTTGCTGCGCAAGCTGGCGAATTTCCACAGGACCCAACAGGGCGGCTTTGGCTTCAGACATGCCTATTAGACTAACGCAGCTAAGCCGACGCGGTTTAACTTGTGCGTTGTAGTTAGCGCGGTGTGACTAGCCCGGTTGAGTTAGCGCAGCCCCATCTTGGCGGTACAGGCCGGCCAGGCACCCCAGCCTTGGGCAGCCTGGACGCGCTGCGCGACTGCGATCTGCTGCTCGCGGGTAGCTTGCCAGGCCTCCGGGGCGTATTCGCCACCACCGTAGCCCAGCCAGGTAGACGGGGTGAATTGCAAACCGCCGGAGAAACCATTGCCGGTGTTGATGGACCAATTGCCCGTGGCCTCACACTGGGCCAAGGCGTCCCACACGGAGCCTGCGGCCACGGCCGGGGCGGTAGAAGCCGGCTTGGTCCCGCGCGCGATGGTTGCTGGTGCCGCGGGGCGAACCTCCACGGTCTTAATCACCTCATCTGATTCCCGCTGGCCATCGACCATGATCAGGCGGCGGGTGTTAATGCGCTCGCCGGGAGTGCCTTCGGCGCGGATGGCTTCCTGGCCCTCTTCCAGCTCCGGGTCATCGACGTAGGTAGGCTCCGCCTCAAAGGTCTCGGTCTGCTCGTAGTCCGTGGTGGAGACCTGATCGACCTTGATCTTCATGCCCTCGGTCACCGGGGTGTCAGGGGCGGGGTGCACGCGGTCATCATCATCGACGTCAATGCCGCGGGCGGCAATGACATCCGCCACGGTCTTGGCGGCAATCTTGGTAAAGGTCACGCGGCCACCGTCGTTGACCTCAATGATCTTCGGGGAAATAACGTCTAGCTGCAGGCCTTCGGTCACCAGCTGGCTGCCGTCGGTCTCTTGCCCCGCGGCCACCAGGGTGGCGCCGGGAATCTGTGTGCCCAGATCCCCCAGCAGGTCCTCGATAGTCAGGGCGGTGGAGGACAGCTTGCGCTCCACGCCATCTATACTGACCGCAACGGGCTTGGCGGTGCGCACGGTCACGGTATCTCCGGAGCGCAGCTGAGCACTCGGCGGCGGGGAGACCAAGTCCTTGGCCCCCACCTCTACCCCAGCGGCGGCCAGGGCGGAGTTCACGTCCCCGCCGAAAGTGGCCAGCTTAATCTCTTCACCATTGACATCCACCGTGACGTCCTTGTGGGCGCCGGCGGCAACCACGCCGCCAACAGCCAGGGTGGAGAGCATACCGCCAGTAGCCAACCGCAGTGGCAGGGAGCGAGAGTTGTTGATCCGCTTAATCTGATGGGTCGTAGACACGCAGGTTCCTTCCGCGGGGTGCTCGTACTGTCATCATGGGCCCGCTAGCTGCCTCGCTGCGAACCCGAACCTTAAGTAACAGTACGGTAACAATGTTTAGCCGTCGATCAGGGCAGCACCACACGCAAAACGGCTAACGCTTGCGTCACACGCACCCCAGGGACATCGGCTGAACTGCACAAACACTCTTGTGAAAAGCCTCACCCTAGACCTGTGACTAGGACTGTGGCTAGGCCTGTAGCTATGCCTGTGCCTATCCCTGTGGCTATGCCTGTAGCTATGCCTGTGCCTATCCCTGTGGCTATGCCTGTAGCTATGCCTGCGGCAGGCCAAAAACCCGCGTAAAAGTCGCACCCACGGCCACAGCCAAGTCGCTGACCTCCACCCCGCGGGCATCGGCAATGCACTGCCACGTATGCCCAATCAAGGCTGGCTCATTGCGCTGCCCGCGGAAGGGCTCCGGAGTCATATAGGGGGCATCGGTTTCAATCAGCAGCTGCTCCACCGGCACCAGGGCGGCTGCTTGGCGCAACTCCTCATTGCGCTTGAAGGTCACGTTGCCCGCAAAAGAAAGCACCCAGCCGCGCGCGACGGCCTCCTTAGCAACCGCCAGTGGGGAAGAAAAACAGTGCAACATCACCGGCACATCCACATCAGCCAGGGCCTCTAGCAGCTGTGCGTCCGCCTCACGGTTGTGAATCATCAACACCTTGCCCACCTGCTTGGCTAAACGGGCATGCCAGTCCAGGGCCTCCAGTTGAACCTCTAGCGGTGCGGTTGTCTCCGGCGCATGCTCTATCCAATAGGTATCCAGGCCGGTCTCCCCCACGGCCACGCAGCGCGGGTCAGCAGCCATGCGCGCGATGGACTCCCGTGCTGCGGCGTCAAGCTCGTGTGCCCGCACCGGGTGCACCGCACAGGCCGCCCACACCCCAGGGTGAGCGTGCGCTGCATCCAGCGCCGCTTGGGACTCAGCTACATCATCACCGACGGTAACCATGCGTTCCACACCGGCGGCGGCTGCGCGGGCGACCAAGGCGGCATCCTCATCCGGGTGGGAATACAGGTGCGTATGGGCATCACTCAAACCAGAAAGGCCAGGCACGGCAACGGGGGTAGGACGCGGCTTCTTCTTCGACATGGCTCCACAGTGTAGCCTTGGATTTCATGCATATCCGGGAAGCCACCCTAGCCGATGTCCCAGCTATGACCGCTATCCTCAACTGGGCAATCACGCAAACAGATGCCCTCTTCCGCGCCAACGAGGCCACTGTGGCCGAAAGGGAGGAATTCCACCGCCAGCTGGAAGCCGACGGCTACCCCTGCCTAGTCGCCGAGGAAAACGGGCAGCTGCTGGGGTGGGCACTATACAAGCCCTACCGCGACCCGCAGCTGTGGTACCGCGCCTGCGAGGACACCATCTACATTGACCCCGCAGCACACGGGCGCGGTGTGGGCACAGCGCTGATGGCCGAGTTGGTGGCCCGTGCCTGCGCCGATCCCAAAGCCCATAGTCTGATAGCCCAAATCACCGGCGCCAATTCCGCCTCTGTGGCCTTGCACCGCAAGCATGGCTTTAGCCAGGTGGGCACCCTGCGCCAAGTGGCCCGCAAGTTCGACCGCTTCCTGGACCTGCACATTCTGCAGCGTCTGACCCCGCACCCTTAAGGAGACCCCATGCTGATCCGTCCCGCACAGCTTGCCGATGCCCCCGCGATCACCCAGATCTATAATTGGGCCTCTGCTCAGCCCGCCCTCAACCTGGTCACCTGGCAAGAAAATGCCGCTGACCGCGAGACATGGTTGCGGGAACAAAACCAGGCCGGCTACCCGGTT
Organism: Corynebacterium lizhenjunii; assembly: GCF_011038655.2. Classification (NCBI taxonomy): domain Bacteria; kingdom Bacillati; phylum Actinomycetota; class Actinomycetes; order Mycobacteriales; family Corynebacteriaceae; genus Corynebacterium; species Corynebacterium lizhenjunii. The sequence continues at coordinate 789,800 of NZ_CP064954.1, read as the reverse complement.
TTTGTTGCCGAGGAAGACGGCCAGGTATTGGGGTGGGCGGCGTATTTCCAGTTCGTCACCCCCGCCATTTATTACGGCACGGTGGAAAACTCGGTGTATGTGGACCCGCAGGCTCAAGGCAAGGGCGTGGGATCGCAATTGATGGCGGCAGTCCTGGAGCACGCGGAGGCCAATGACTACGTGCGCACGATGATTACCTACATTGTCGACGAAAACTACGGCTCCCTGGCCCTCCACCTCAAGCTCGGTTTTGTGGAAACCGGGCGCATGCCCAACATCCATACCAAGGCGGGCAAGCGGCTGGGCTTGGTGCACCTGCAGCGCGATTTCAACCGGGACTAGGAGCCGGGACTAGGAGCGCTGCGCTAGTTCATCACCGGCTGCCCCCGGCCGAGCCAGAGTTGATGCTTTGTAGTGCGGAAGCTGGCCCACGCACTACCCTCTGGCTGCTAGTCCCGTTTCCCTCGGTGCACTAGTCGTCCCGTCGCCTCTGTGCGCTAGTCCCAACAGTCCCACGCGCTACCTGTATATGAAACTATCCCGCGATATATACAAGTAGCCGCAAGCGTTCCGTGCGACCTGGGAAAACTCGCCCGCCTGCGGGCCACCTGTATATGAAACTATCCCGCGATATATACAAGTAGGACCTCGCCCGATGGACCAGGGCGATGTGCGCCGTCAGGTGCGCGACTTGGTGCGCCGTCAGGTGCGCCGTTAGGTGCGCGGCTTGGTACGCCGTTAGGTGCGCGGCTTTGTGCGCTGCGCTAGTTCCTCATCGACTACCACCGGGCGACAGGCGCGTGCCCCGCACCAGGCCATAACCAGGCTCAAGACGATGAGCAGTACCAGCACCTGCGTCCAGCCGCCCCAAGCCACAGACATCACGCCCACCAGGAAGGGCAGAATTCCAGCCATGAGGTAACCGCCGGGTTGGACAAAGCCGGACAGCCTGGCGGTTACTAGTGGGGAACGCGTGCGCTGGCCTAGCAGGGCGAGTGCCAGCGGGAAACACATGCCACCAATACCCAGCAATAGTCCCCACAGCAGCGGTGCACTTGTCGGCTGCCATAGCACCCCGCACCAGCCGATTGCGGTGATGAGTGACAGCGCAATGGGCACGGGAACCAGGTTGCGCATCCGCGCGCACAGCCACGGCATGAGCACCCCACCGAGGATATTCATACTGCCAATGAGGATGAGCGCCCAGGCAGCCACGTCTGCGCCCACGCCGCGGTCGGCCAGCATCTGCGGCAACCACCCCATTTGGACGTAGGCACCCGCAGACTGCAGGCCAAAGAAACCCAGCAAATACCACGCTGTAGGCGAGGTGCGCATGGGTTTACCGCCACTAACCTGGGTGCCGCGGGGGACGTCGCGCCCCAGCCGCGGGGCCAACGGCAACCACCACGCAAGAGCGATTACCGCAGGAAGCGCCCAAACTACCAGAACCAGCTGCCAGTCGCGCAGTAGCAGCGAAGACAACGGCCCCACCGCCCCGGACAGGCCCAATACTGCGGTATAGGCACTCATCGCCACGACCGGGGAAAGCGCTGAGCGGGTGTTTTTGATCCACGCCGGCAATAAGACATTGGCCACGGCAATCCCCGCGACAACTACCACGGTGCACAGGAAGAACAGGGCAAAGCTACCCAACCAGGGGCGCAGCGCCAAACCTGCCGCTATGGCCAAGACGCCGCACAGCAACGTCGGGGTCAGCCCCAATTTGCGCGCCAGCGGCACCGCGCACCAGCCCATGAGGGCAAAGCACAGCCCGGGTAAAGCAGTGAGTAGACCCGCCGTGGAGGTGGATACCCCCAGGGCTGCGCGCACCTGCCCCAGCACCGGCGCCAGCGAGGACACACCTGCACGCAGGTTGAGGGCCAGCATGACTATTGCCCCGAGCGTCACCCCCGCCCCTAGTCGGGCGCGCAACGCGGCGCTGTCTTGAGACGACTGCTCTGTCATATGCCCTCCTTGGGATAACACAGCTGCTGGAGTAAAGCTATTGGGATAACGCAGCTGTTGAGATAACAAAATCGCAGTAATTAAAAACAGCCCTTCCTTTTAAAGGGGAAGAGCTGTTTAGCGGGCACTTATTGCACGGGTGCCCACTGCGGTCCGGTTTGCGCCAGCTCCGGATCCAGCTTGGCCACCAGCGGTTCTGGCTTAGCCAGCGGGGTGCCCGGGGTAACGTCCACGCGCTGCCATACTGCCTGCTGGTTGTCGTAATCCCCGGTGATAATCGGGTAGCTGTGACCCTCCGGCGGCAGGCCTACGCCCACCAGGTCCACCGGCTGGGTATCGCTGACTTCTTCTACCCGCGGTTGCGCGGCCCACACGCCGTCGCGCCCCAGCGTCTCATGGACCTTCTGGGCGGTAAACGGTAAGAAGGGAGTTAGCAGCACGTTGCAGTCTGAGACCACCTGCAGTGCAGTCCACAACACGGTGGCTAGGCGTTCGCGCTGGGAGTCGTCTTTAGCCAGCTTCCACGGCTCCATCTCTGCGATATAGGCGTTGGCTTCTCCCACCACGTGCATAATCGCGGTAATGGCCTGCTTGAACTTGGACTGCTCCAGCGCGGCGCCTGCGGTAGCGAAGGTCTCTTCCGCCAGGGACAGGATGCGCTGATCGGCTTGCTCCAAAGACGCTGGCACGGGCACTTCCCCAAAGTTCTTGTGTGCCATGGATACCGTGCGGTTGACCAGGTTGCCCCAGCCGTTGGCTAGCTCATTGTTGATCCGCCGGACAAACTCCTCCCACGTAAAGTCCGTGTCATTATTCTCCGGGCCGGCCACGGCAATGAAGTAGCGCAACGGATCCGGGCCAAACTCCGCTAGGAAGTCCTTGACGTAGATCACTACGCCCTTGGAGGAGGAGAACTTAGAACCCGACATGGTCAAGAATTCCGAGGAAACAATCTCCGTGGGCAGGTTCAGCTCGCCCAACCGGTGCTCCGCACCGCCCTTGGAGCCCTTACCGGCGTAGCCCAGTAGCTCCGCTGGCCAAATCTGGGAGTGGAAAGTGATGTTGTCTTTGCCCTGGAAGTAGAAGTGCTTAGCATCCGGGTTCTGCCAGAACTCCTTCCAGGCATCCGGACTTCCGGTGCGGTAGGCCCACTCGATGGAGGCAGAGAGGTAGCCAATCACGGCATCAAACCACACATAAAGCTTCTTGGCCCCATTAGTCTCCCAGCCTTCCACCGGGACGGGAATACCCCAGTCAATATCGCGCGACATGGTGCGCGGGCGCATGTCTTCTAGAAGGTTCAGGGAGAACTTCAATACATTAGGACGCCAGTCCTGGCGGGACTTCAGCCACTCCTCCAGCGCGTCCTTGACTGCTGGCAGGTCCAGCAAGAAATGCTCGGTCTCAATAAACTGCGGAGTCTCCCCGTTAATCTTCGATACCGGGTTGAGCAGATCTACCGGGTCCAGCTGGTTGCCGCAGTTATCGCACTGGTCCCCGCGGGCATCCTCAGCCCCACACAGCGGGCAGGTGCCCTCAATATAACGGTCCGGGAGGGTACGCCCGGTTGACGGGGAGATTGCCCCCTGGGTGGTCTCTTTGATCATGTAGCCGTTTGCATACAGACCCTTGAATAACTCCTGCACCACGGCGTAATGATTGCGAGTGGTGGTGCGGGTAAAGAGATCATAAGACAGGCCCAGTCCGGCAAGGTCTTGAACAATCTGGCGGTTGTAGCGGTCCGCAAGTTCACGCACCGTCACGCCTTCTTTATCGGCCTGGACCAACAAGGGCGTGCCGTGCTCGTCCGTGCCGGAGACCATGAGCACATCAGCCCCGCGCATTCGCTGGTAGCGGGCAAACACATCCGAGGGAACCCCGAAGCCGGCCACATGGCCAATGTGGCGCGGGCCGTTGGCGTACGGCCACGCCACATTCACTACTACATGTTCTTTATGTGCATGCTCTTTGCGCTCAGTCATGCCCACTACTCTATCGCGACCGCCTGCCGGGATGCGCTTGAGGTCCCAGCGAGCGCCCAGCAAGCCCATAGCGAGCAACAAGTAAAGGGCTAGCACAGAACAAGCAAAGTTCTAGCTAGCCCTTAGGCGCGAAAACCTAGTGCTTCTTGCGCAGGTGCAGCAACTCGTTGCGGCGGCGCTTGAGCTCTTCGGCGCGCTGGTATTCGCGGTGCAAGCGGCGTTCACGGGCCAGCTTGCGTTGGAAGGCCTGCGACTCGCGGTATTCCAGGTAAATGACGTCGGTGCTCAACCCCCGGTAGATGGCCACCATCAGGCCCACGATGATGAAGAGGAAGGGCAGCGCCGCCACGATGGTGACGTTTTGCAGGTTGGACAGGGAGTCCTCGTTGGTCAACAGCAGGGTCAGGCCTACCGCTGCGGTCAGCGCACCCCAGGTGGCGGACAACCACGGTTTGGCATTGGCCGCACCGTTTTGGGACATCGAGCCCATCACCGTAGATGCCGAGTCCGCAGAAGTAATAAAGAACGTCGCCAACAAGATAGCGCCCACCACGCCGGCCACGAAGCCACCGGGGAAGGTGTGCAGCAGGTTAAACAGCTCTTGCTCAGAGGACTCACCGGCGATGGAGTTGCCCTGCTGCTCCAGGTGGATGGCGGTGCCACCGAAGATGGCAAACCACACGGTGGACAGACCAGAAGGCACCAACATCACGCCCACACAGAACTCGCGTACGGTGCGACCGCGCGAAATGCGGGCCAAGAACATACCCACGAACGGCGACCAGGAGATCCACCATGCCCAGTAAAAGATGGTCCAGGACGACAGCCACTCCGCTGCTTCGCCGTTGTTGGACTCGGCGGTGCGGCCGATCATCTCCGTGAAGTTGTCCAGGTAATTGCCCACAGAGCCCGGGATCAGGTTAAGGATGGACACCGTGGGGCCCACGATGAAGACAAAAATAGCCAGCAGCGCTGCCAGCACCATGTTGGCATTAGAGATGTACTGGATACCCTTGCCCACACCAGACATGGCAGACAGGATAAACGCCAGGGTCAGCACCAGCACAATGCCAATGACCACGTTATTAGACGGGTTTTCAATCAACCCGGAGGCCTGCAAGCCTGCCTGCAGCTGGATAGCGCCCAGACCCAAGGAACAGGCGGTACCAAACACAGTGGCAAACACCGACAGGATGTCAATGATCTTACCCAGCAGGCCGTCAGCCCTGCGCTGGCCGATGAGCGGCACGAAGGCCTGGCTCAACAATTGGCGCCGGCCAATACGGAACGTCGAGTAGGCAATGGCTAGGCCCACGATGGCGTAGACCGCCCACGGGTGCAGCGTCCAGTGGAACATCGCGTGCGCCATGGAGGTGCCCACCTCGCCCGGACCATGGCCCGGCACGCCGTTGCGGTAGTAGTTCAGCGGTTCCGATGCCCCGTAGAACATCAGACCAATGCCCATACCGGCGGCAAACATCATGGCAATCCACGACGGCGTGGAAAACTCCGGTTCTTCCTCGGCTGCACCCAGACGAATGGTGCCAAACTTCGATGCTGCAATCCACAGCACAAAGACCACAAACACGGTGCCAAAGAGGACATAAGCCCAACCGAAGTTGCCCACCACAAAGCTCAAAGCGCTAGCTGCGAACTCACCGAAGGACTCTGGGGCCGCCAGGCCCCACCCCACGATGGCGGCCACCAGCACCGCGGTGACCGAAACGACGGTCCAGTCGATGGGGGCATCGTCAGAATCTGCGGCCAACTCCACCTCGGGCTCGCCGCTATCGGCTGCCTCGAAGTCCATATCCAGCATGTCTTGGAGCTGGCTGGTCGCTGAGCGCTCATCTAGCTGCTCGTCGACGGTCTGGTATTCCTCTTGAAATTCTTGGAGCGCTTCCTGCTGCTGTGCAGAAAGCGGGCCGTGTACTATTTCTTCCTTAGTAACGTCGGGTATTACCCCGCCGGTTTCTGGATGTTCTGAATTTGCCATAACACCCAGGGTGTGTCAGCCGCAGCGTTTCTTTCAAATACTTTTTGCGGAATTTCTCACACTTTTCCAGCGCTCATTCTGCGTTTGCCCAGCAAAATCCCAGTGAACCCCACAGATAACAATTGGACAACAATCCTGAGAATTTACTTATCGTGTGCTGCATCTCGCACCTCATCCCTTGCCGCTAGGTAGGCGTCGTACAACTCCCGCACACTCGCGCCAGTCCCCGCGGCCGCCTGCTTGCAGGCTTCTTTGGCCCGCAGCCCCTGAGCCACCAAGTGCTCTACCCGCGCCACCAAATCAGCCACCTCTACTGCTTCCTCGGCACCACCTTCAATCACCACCGTAACCTCCCCACGCACGCCATTGGCTGCCCACGCCGCCAATTCCTCCAGGCTGCCGCGCGCAATTTCTTCATAGGTCTTGGTCAGCTCCCGGCACACCGCCGCGCGCCGCTGCGGGCCTAGCACCTCGGCGGCATCGGCAAGCGTTGCAGCCACCCGGTGGGGAGATTCAAAAAAGACCACCGCACGCCGTTGCCCCCGCAACGACTCCAGCCAAGCCTTGCGCTGGCCGGATTTGCGCGGGGCAAAGCCATCAAAAATAAAATGCCCCACCCCCAGGCCAGACAGTGCCAGGGCCGTCGGCACAGCAGAAGGCCCCGGAAAGCAGGTCACCGGCACACCAGCCTCCGCCGCCGCGCGCACCAGGGACAGGCCCGGGTCAGAGACAATGGGCATACCGGCATCGGTAACCACCACCACGGTGCCGGTGCGGGCGGCATCGACCAAGCCCTGCGCACGCTCTTGCTCATTGTGGTCAAAGTTGGACACCACCTTGCCAGAAATCTCCACCCCCAGGGCCTGCGCCAGGGCACGGACCCGACGGGTGTCTTCGGCCGCAATCACATCTGCCTGTGCCAGGGCTTGGAGCAGGCGCGCTGAGGCATCCCCGATATTGCCCAGCGGGGTGGCCGCCAGCACAATACCGCGCGGCAGCGGGTCAAGCTTTAGAGTCAAGGCGCCCAAGTGTGCAGTCATGTCCCCCATATTCTCACACCCGTCCCGCCCCCTCACACTGCTGATACCCCCACCAGCTCACCGTCTGCCCTAGACTTCTACACCGTGACTCCCACTGCCGTCCTTGCCGATGCCCCCAGCGCCCACGCTGCCACCTCCCTTCCGGCTCCCCGCACCTACCCGTGGACGCGGGCAGATACCTATTCCACCGCCGTGATTGCCGTGCTGGCCCTGCTCACGCGCTTTGTGGGGCTGACCTTCCCAGTCTCCCAGGGAACGCCGGTTTTTGATGAGAAACACTATGTGCCCCAAGCCTGGGACATGGTGCGCAGCTGGGACAACCTTTTTATCGGCGGCATTGAATCCAACCCCGGCTACGGCCTGGTGGTGCACCCGCCGCTGGCCAAACAGCTGACCGCGCTGTCAGAGATGCTTTTTGGGTACACCCCGCTGGGCTGGCGGGCCATGGCCGCGCTGTGCGGGGTGGGAGTGGTGCTCGCCACCATGCAGCTGGCCCGCACGCTCTCGGGTTCCTGGCAGGTGGCAAGCTGCGCGGGCATTATCGCGGTATGCGACGGCGTGCTGTTAGTGACCTCCAAATTCGGCATGTTGGACATTTTTCAGGTGCTCTTTGTGATCCTTGCGGCGTGGTTTTTGGCCCGCGACCACCAGCAACAACACGCCCGGCTGCACGCCGCGTGGGAGGCTGGCGGCATGGGCACTAGCAACTTCGGCCCTCGCTTTGGCTTCCGCTGGTGGCGGTTTAGCGCCGGGGTCATGCTGGGTCTAGCCCTGGGGGTGAAGTGGTCCGGGCTGTACTTCATCATGTTCTTTGGGCTGATGTCCGTCTTTAGTGATCTGGCCCTGCGTCGGCGCTATGGCGTTCGCCGCTACGTGCTGGGCACCTTGGTGCGCGATACCCCGGCGGCAGTGGCCTCCCTGGTGGCCGTGCCCCTGGCCATCTACGTGTGGACCTGGCGCGCATGGTTTGCCTCTGAGACTTCTGTCTACCGCCACGCCAAGGTAGACGGCAGCATTGAGGAAGGCTCCGCGCTGCTGCACCTGCCCGAGTCCGTAGCCGGATGGCTGTATTATCACGCCACCGTATTAGAGTTTCACGGCTCGCTTACCTCCTCCGGCGGACACTCCCACCCGTGGGATTCCAAGCCGTGGGCCTGGCTGGTAGCCGCCCGCCCCATCCTCTACCTGTCTAATACGGAGACCACCTGCATGGGCGGCAAGGCGTGCCGGCAGATGCTGTATTTGTTTGGCACCCCGATTATCTGGTGGCTGATTGTGCCCGCCGTGTTGTGGGGGTTGTGGTCGCTGATTATTCGCCGCGACCGCCGCTTCCTTGTTCCCCTGGTGGGGTTTGGCGCGGCCTTCCTGCCCTGGTTGGTAACCATTGACCGGCAAATGTATTTCTTCTACGCCGCCACCTTTATCCCCTTTATCATCGTGCTTCTGGCCTTGATCGTGGGGCAAGCCGTGGGCACCGGCCGGCCCATAACCAGCCCGCTGTTTGTCCGCCCGCTGCCCAGCGGGACCCTGGCGGCAATTGTCTACCTGGGGGCCGTGGTGGGCTTCTTCATCATCTTTAGCCCCCTGCTCTACGGCTACGCCGTACCGGAGGGCTATTACCAATCGCTGATGTGGCTGCCCAGCTGGAGATAGACCCCTAATCGACCGGGTTGGCTCCCAAGTGGCGCAGCCACCACCGCGGCGTATAGCCGCTGGTGGCTACCCAGGCCACGGCCAAAGACACCGTGGCAGCCGCCAGTGCTGCCAACGAATAGAACTGCTGCGCCCCCAGGGTGCCCAGCACAATATCGCGCACCGCAAAGCCCAGCAGGAACATAAACATGGTGCCCACCACCGGGGCCATACCTATAGCCGATTGTGGGCGCCACGCGGCATAAAACAGCCCAAAGCCCAACCCAAAGCGCAATGCGGCGGCCTCAATCAACAGGGCCTGCTTGTGGGGGTCTGCATCCGGGGCCAGGGTCTGGGAGTCCGTCCAGCGCTCCACCCCGGAAGAACTCAGCACCACACCCACCGCCCACAGGCACAGCAGTGTTCCCACGAGCACCAACAACATGCGGGCTATAACCAACCAGAGGGCGCGGGTGCGCGCTGCTGCCCGCCACGCGGGTTCTACTCCCGCCACGATGACCTCTGAAAGGTCTGCAGGGGGCGCCATCCCGGAATCTGCCAGGAAGCTCCGGGCAAAGCGCGCGCTGCGCTCTTGAAACTGCGCGCACTGGCGGCATTGGGCTACGTGCGCGTCGATCACGTCATCTGCCAGCGCGTAGTCCTCCCCGTCTAGGCGTGCTGACAATGCAGCTTGGACCTCATCATGGTTCAACACGGCTCAACACTCCATCCAAACTGGCGCGCCCTGCGCCAAAGACCACAATCATGAGCAGGGATACCAGCAACACCAAGGGGTATTCCACCCCACCATCAGTGGCAAAAAGCCCGTTACCCAGGTGGACAAAGTAGCCAGCCAGCCCCACCAGCACCGCCAACGTCCCGGCCACCGCGGTACTGAGCAGCCCGACCACCAGCAGCGCCCCGCCCAGCATCTCGATTACTGCTGTAATCCACGCGGACAGGTGGGGTTGGACTATCCCCCACTGCGCAAACTCCTCAGCCGTTGCTGCAATTCCGCTGAAAAACACCTTGTCCACGCCGTGTGCTACAAACACCACGCCCACCACCACGCGCAGCAAGAGCAGGGCGGCGTCACGAACGGCAGGTTTATCCATGGCCATTAGACTACCTTTTCTACGCTGGTTTTCCCCTCTTTGCTGAAAGGTGCCCGCTCATGGCCTGGCTTGCCCTGGATACCCCACCTGACTGTCCTCTAGGGCGAATCCACCTGGTAGTCGGCCCGTACGCCCTCCACCAGGTGCTTTTGCCCACGGACTTCCCGCACGCTCTGCCCAGGCAGGAGGAGGATCCGCGCCATCCCATTTTGCTCCAGGCTCGCGCCCAGCTGCTGGAGTACTTCGCGGGTACCCGGGTCAGCTTTAGCCTCCCGCTGCCCGCACCTGACCCCGGGTTTGCCGGGGCCGCCCAGGCCGCCCTAGGCCAGATTCCTTATGGTCACCGTTGGAGCTATGCACAGCTTGCCGATACCGCCGGGAACCCCCGCGCCGCCCGTGCTGCGGGTTCCGCCTGCGCGCGCAATCCGCTGCCGCTGATACTTCCCTGCCACCGCGTGGGCCCTGCCAGTGGAGCTTTAGGCAATTATCGTGGAGGCTCTGACGCCAAACGTTGGCTCATTGCCCATGAGGCTGCGCACTTATCTCCCGGGACCGGGGAACCTTTTGACGGCTGTGACAGTCCAATTATCTAAACCATCCACCCACACGAAATTCAAGGAAACACCTATGAAGAACTCTATTGAATCCTCCGGCCTGGTCCGCGGCAGCGACGGGCGCCTTCGCCCCGCCTGGGCTGCTACCTCCAAAATGTTGCAAGACTATTACGACGAGGAGTGGGGCTTTCCAGTCCACGACGAACAAGGCCTCTTTGAGCGCCTGAGCTTAGAGACCTTCCAGGCCGGGCTGTCGTGGTCCACGGTCTTAACCAAGCGGCCGGCTTTCCGGGAAGCCTTTGCAGATTTTGATCCGGAGCAGGTAGCCCAGTTTGAGGATGACGACGTAGAGGTTCTGCTGGAGAACGAGGGCATCATTCGCAACCGCAGCAAGATCTGCGCAGTGATCAACAACGCGCAGGCCACTCTGGAGCTGCGCGCTGACGTAGGCCTGGACCAACTGATCTGGTCTTTCCTCCCCGAACAGCAACCCGCCGAGTCCCAGACCACCTGCCCTGAATCAAAGGCCATGGCCAAGGCACTCAAGCAGCACGGCTTCCAATTCGTAGGACCCACCACGTGTTTCGCGCTCATGCAGGCCATCGGGATGATTAACGGACGGGTTCCGCATGACGCAGATAAACCAGAGCGCAGCAGCACAGCACCAGGCACATTGCCCAGGACAAAGCATAGGGAGTAGTAGAAGTGAGCTGCTGGTGAGCAAACGCCGTCGCCACGATGGAGCTGGCTAGCGGGATAAACATCGCGGAGGACAAGGACTCCACAACGAACTCCTCGCTGCGAGAGGGGCGAATTAGCCCACTCGGCGCCTAGAGAGCTCGTCGCGGGGGCTGCGACGGTTGATAATGCGTGGAGCACCCAGGTGTTCTGCATCATAGCTGGAATCATAGACGGCCAGGAACTCGAAATCCGGGCTTTCATCGTCAGCCTCAAGGACTACCGCGCCGGGGCGGCGCAGGCTGCGCGGCACGGATAGTTCTTCATTCTCTGCATTGACCACTCCCAGGCGGGCGCGGCGCAGGGCGCGCACGCGGCGTTCCCGCAGGCGCTGCTCCGCCAGGGTTTGGTTGCGCAGCGCCACCAGGTAGGCGGTGGTAGCAACGCCCACGACTTCGGCCAGCCACCATGTCCAGCCACCGAAGACAATGCCCAGGGCCACCGTGCCAATCACCAACACGGCCAGCACAGTCAAAATCCGCTGGCGGCGTTGGTAACGCGTGACCCGGGCAGCGCTATCAGCCTCCGGATCCCAGCCGCCGCGCCCCAGACGGCGGCGAGCAAACTCCATGTCCTCATCGGAAAGGTCCTCCTGCGCTGCAGCGGGATCCGCCGCGGTGGAGTTCCCCGCATCCTTTGCAGCAGGGGCGTCGCCGTCAGCACCTTCTTGCCCATCGGTTTCTTCCTGGGAATCCACAGCGCCGGGGTAGAGCAAATCTACCGGGGACGTATAGGACTCCTCTAAGGGGTAAGCGTCCTCGTTGTCGGTCGCAGTGGGTGCGGTAAAGACCTCAGCGGCTTCTTCTTCGGCCTGCTCTTCTGCGGCGGGTTCTTCCGCCAACAGCACGTCATCATCGTCATCGCCGTCAAATTCGTCGACAGCACCCGCAACGACGGCAGTGTCGGCAGCGTTAGCAGTATTGACAACCTCAATGGCACCGACAGCGTCAGTAGCGCCGGTGGGGTTGCTGTGCACAGTATCCTCGACCAGCTCCCCTTCGATGGTCGCAGGGGCAGCAGGGGTGGAGGCAGAGGGGGCATCGGCAAGCTCTGCAGTAACTTCCTCAGCCTCTTCGTCTTCTACGGAGTCCACCACGGGGCGAGCCTTTAGGCGCGGGCGGCGGGCACCCGCAAGCGGGCCGGAGTTGCCGTTGAAGAGCACGCGGGTGTCATCAAAGCCCTCCCCGGTGTGGTTGACCGGCTTTTGGCCGCGCAGCAACCAAGGGGCCAAGACAAAAAGCCACACCACAATAATGAGGATGATAATTGCACCAGTGGACACGCAGGCGACCTTTCTGCAACGAAGACAGTGTGGCCGCCAGTTTAGCGGCTCCTCCACCCCCAGCCGGCCACCGCACCGCCCAAACGTGCAGGTTGTGGCTATAGTTACGGAAGTGACACACGGGGCGCAACGCGGCCCTGCTCCACCAAACGCTCCACAGCGGTGGTGGGAAAATCCTCCTGATTAAGCGCCAAAAAATAGTGGTCCCGCCACTGGCCATCAATATGAAGATTCCGCCGCAAATAGCCCTCGCGCTGAAAACCACAATTCTCCAACACACGCCCAGAGTACGGATTATCCGGCAAGTACGTAGCCGTCACCCGGTGCAGACCCACCCGCCCGAAGGCGTGGTCCACCCCCAGCGCACACGCAACAGTAGCTACCCCGTTGCCCTGATAGCCAGAGGCCACCCAATAGCCAATCCAACACTCGCTTACCGCGCCATGCTGGATATTTCCCAGCGTCAACTGGCCAGCGAAACTGCCATTGACCTCGATGGCAAACGGAACCACCGTGCCCAGTCGGGCGCTGCTACGCAAGAAGCTCAGGTGCCGCAGCCAGGCGCCGCGGCTATGCGCACTGGCCCAATCCCCCGGAACAGTAGGTTCCACTGGGCGCAACAAGGCCTCATCATTAGTGCGCATGCGCATCCACCGCTGCCCGTCGGAGCGCGCCACCGGACGCAAGCGCACCTGGAGTTTGGAACGCTGCAACAGCGCACTCGGAGTGCTTTCCGGCCAGCCGGGAGTATCCCCCACGCCGCTAAAGAGACCCACCAGCGCTTCCTTAACCGCGCTGCGCCAAAAACATCACGTCCACCACATCGCCGGGGCGAATATCATCCACCGCCTCCGGAACGCGGATCAGCGCATTCGCCCCGGAAAGCCCGGCCAGCAAATGTGCGGGAGCGCCAGTGGCACCACTGAGGCCCTCCACCAGATAATCACCGGTTTCGGCATCACGCATAAGACGGGCCCGAATATAACCGCGCCGGCCCGGACGGGACTCAATATGGTTGAGTGCACGGGCGCGCACCACCCGGCGCGCGCCACTATGCTTGCCCAATGTCACCCGGATCAGCGGGCGGATAAACACCTCAAAGATCACCAGCGCGGACACCGGATTGGCGGGCAGGAGGAAGGTGGGCACCCGCCCAGGGCCTAGCGCACCAAAGCCCTGTACAGAGCCGGGGTGCATGGCTACACGCGAGGTATCAATCTCCCCCAACTGCTCGAGCACGCCGCGGATTTCCGCGGAACCCTCCCCGCCCACAGCACCGGAAATGACCACAATTTCGCTGCGCGACAGTGCGGCCTCAATGGTCTCTTTGATCCGTCGAGGTTCACCACCGGCAATACCCACCCGATTGACTTCTGCACCCGCTTCCTTCGCCGCCGCGGCCAGGGCATAGGAATTGACATCCAGAACCTGCCCCAGGCCCGGCTCCTGGTCAATATCCACCAGCTCCTTGCCATAGGAAATAATGCTCACCCGCGGGCGCGGGTAGACCAATACCTTGTTGTGTCCCACGGCAGCCAGCAGACCAATGTGCGCTGGGGTCAGCACGGTGCCTGCCCCCACGGCGACATCGCCAGGCTGAATATCATCACCCACTCCACGCACAAAGTCCCCGGAGCGCACCGGGCGCAAGGACGTCACGCGTTTGCGGCCGCGGTCAGACCACTCCAGAGGCAAGACGGCATCGGCAAGCGTAGGCAACGGCGCCCCCGTGTGCACCCGCATGGCCTGCTTGGGCTGCAGGCGCAGGGGCTGGCGTGAACCCGCCGGAATCTCGCCTACCACCGGCAGGGAGCGCTCCACCTCCGCAGCAGCGGGCGGGGCGTCCTCCTCACTGTCTACCGCACGTCGGGCCACCAGGCCCTTTTCGCCACCAATATCAACCGCGCGCACCGCATAGCCGTCAATTGCTGCCTGTGGGAACCCCGGCAGCGGGGCGTGGGCCTGGACTTCCTCAGCGCTAAGCAGCCCCAGGGCATTCGCTATAGCTATGCGTACTGGTTCGGGAGTAAGAGCAACGCGAGTAATTAACTCCAGTTGTTCTTCCACTGAGCGCATGCGGGCAGTCCTTTCTGCAAGGGTTGTGGTGGTGACGGTGCTAGGAACAGCATATGCCCCCTTACCTAGTCTCCGCTTCAAATGCCGTCATGATGGCCTTCAAGGACTTATACAGCGCAGGACCATAGACCGGATCATGCAACCCAAAGTCCACGCACGCCGGAATATAGCCCCCGGGATTGCCCAGATCATGGCGCTTACCGCGGTGGACAACCACGTGCACCGGCTCCCCGGCGGCGATGAGCTTATCGATGGCATCGGTAAGCTGCAGCTCCCCACCCTTGCCGGGAGTAATCTGACGCAAAGCCGCAAAAATCTTGCGGTCCAGCAGGTAGCGGCCCGTGGCCACCAGGTTGGACGGCGCTTGGTCCGGCTCCGGCTTTTCCACCATGCCGACAACCTTCTTCACCAGCTCATCTTCGGTGTCTTCGACATCGAAGACCCCGTAGTTAAAGGTCTCCTCGCGCGATACCTCAAAAGCGCACAGCACGGAGCCGCCCTTGGCGGCGCGCACCCGGGCCATATCCTCCAGCACGGTGGCGGGTAGCACAATGTCGTCCGGTAGCATCACGGCAAAGGCGTCCTCATCGGCATCCAACACCGGCTCCGCCAGGCTTACCGCATGCCCCAGGCCCAGCGGCTTGGCCTGCTCAATAGCAATTGGGGCGATCAATTGGTTGGCGCGCTCCACCTTGTCCGCCTGCTCGTCCTTGCCGCGTGCACGCAGCATTTCCACCAGCTCCGGGAAGGTATCAAAATGCCGCAGCACCTCCTGCTTGGAAGGCGCGGTAATTACCGCCAGGCGTTGCGCCCCCACCGCGGCGGCCTCCTGCGCAATCAGCTCAATGCCCGGGGTGTCCACCACCGGCAGCAGTTCCTTGGGCACGGTCTTGGTGGCGGGAAGGAAACGGGTGCCCATGCCAGCGGCAGGGACCACCACCGTTCTAACGCCCACGGTAGCCTCGTCACGTGAAGTAGCCATAGGGGCCAGCCTACCGCCTAGACTCTGTCAAAGAGTGGACCAACAAGTCTAAATGACAAGGATTGTTATGAGTACTGCTGCACACATTTCTCACCGCAAGCAACAGCTGCGCGCCCAGCTCCAGCGTGCCCGCCAGCAACTCAATAGTGAGGCTGCAAAGTCTGCCGATACCGCCATCCGTGCCCACATCTGCCGCCTCGCCCAGGGGCGCACTGTGGCAGCCTACGCCCCCATGGCGGGCGAGCCAGGCGGTGCCCAGTTAGTGCCCGAGCTTGCCGATGCCGCCACGCAGCTCTGGTTGCCCATCTCCGGGCCCGCAGGCCAGCTGCTGTGGGCGCGCTACACGGGACCAGACTCCCTGGCACCAGGAGCTCTGGGGATTGCAGAGCCCACCGGGCAGCGGCGCGATTCCACCGTGCTGGCTGAATTGGACCTGATTGTGGTCCCCGCCCTGGGCTGCACCCCCGACGGGGTGCGCCTGGGCAAGGGCGCTGGCTACTATGACCGGGCACTGGCGGGCGTCAGCACCACCACCGCCGTGCTGCTCTATCCCGGGGAGGTACGCGCAGACATTCCAGTCGAGGACCATGACGCTCGCATGGACATGCATATTTCTCCAGCCGGGGTGGAACCTTTCGGGAGTTAAGGCAGTCTAAAGGGGCATGAGCTTTCTGCGTAGCCCCGAACTCGCCCTGGCCCACTGGCGGGCCCAGCTGTCCTCGCCCGGCCGGGCTCGCAGCATGCTGGTTCGCCGCGCTATCGCGACGGTCCTTTTTACGGCAGCGCTGCTGGTGCTGGCCTTTTCCGTTAGGCAGAGCCCGCAAGCCTATGTCTTTGCTGCGCCGGTGACTCCGGGCGAAGAACTTGGGGACTCGCAAGTAGAGCTGCGCCGCATTCCGCGCGCAGCACTGCCCAAGGACTACTTTGGGCCCGGGTCCTCGCCCGTGGGCTCCGTGGTGGTGGCTGGGGCAAGCCCTGGGGAAATCATCACCCCCGCGCGGGTTTTGGGCACCCAATACACCACGCAACTCGTGCGCCGGGACATTGGAGAGACAACAGGGACGGTGGTGAACTTGGTGCCGGTCGCCTTGGCAGATCCGGACATGGCCAGCCTGCTCCACCATGGCGATACCGTCAGTGTGCTCAGCGCTGGTGACAAAGGCGTCATCGCTACCGGCGGCCGGGTGGTCAGCGCGGGGATTACCAGCCCGGGAACCATCCTGCTGGCCTTCGGCGAAGCTGCTGCGCAAGAGGTTGCCGCTGCGGGGTTGACCATGCCGCTGACAGTGGTGATCACCGGCCCGCGAGCGAGCGGATCTTTGCAATAAGGACAGAACAACATTAACCTAGGCTGAGCCTTCATAACGTTTTCTTAAATCCCAGCGGGCAATAGCTCCGCTGGGTATCTTTTTGCGAAAGGGATCATTATCCATGCTTCAGGGCTTTAAAGACTTCATCATGCGCGGCAACGTGATCGAGCTGGCCACCGCCGTTATCATCGGCTCCGCCTTCACCGCCGTGGTCACCGCCATCTCTGATCACCTGATCAGCCCGATCATCGCGCTGTTCGGCGGCACGAACGTGGACGGATTCGCCTACTACCTGCGCGAGGGTAACGACGCCACCTTGGTGGACCTGGGCGCCATCATCACTGCCGCGCTGAACTTCCTCATCGTTGCCGCCGTAGTCTACTTCGTCTTCATCGCGCCGATGAACAAGTACAACGAGGTCATGGCTCGCCGCCAGGGCGTGGACCCCGAAGAGCCCGCCCCCACCAGCGAGCAGCTCCTGGCAGAAATCCGCGACCTGCTGGCGGAGCACCGCAAGCAGCACTAACTAGCACCAGCTACTGCCCATAATGGGGCGGGCGCTGTTCCTCATAAAAGGCGGCGTCGTGGCTAGCCGGTTCCTCATCGCTAACCCGGTCCAGGCTAATAAGCCGGTTCCCATCGGTATCAAAAGCCGAGTGGAACTCGGGGCGATCAGCACTACGGTCATAGTCCACGGCGTCGCTTTTGCGTACCGCCCGGCGACGGGCAGAGCGGGGACGGCGGGGATGTTGCTCAGCCAATAGATTCCCCTAAATGCTGTACTTCTGCAGCTGATCAATAAGGTGGTGTACCAGCGGCGGCAGGGTGGCCATGCCATCGCGCAGGGCGGCGCGCGAATTGGCCAAGTTCACCACCACGGTGGAACCCGACACCCCAGAGATACCGCGAGATACACAGGCATCGACCGCACCGCATGCCTGTCCGGAAGCACGCAGAGCTTGGGCAATACCGGGAACCATCTGGTCCAAAATAGAGCGGGTGGCCTCCGGGGTTTTATCCCGCGGCCCCACCCCAGTGCCGCCCACGGTCACCACCAGATCCACCCCGCCAACGACGGCGGTTTCGATAGCCTGGCGGATCTTGGCCTTCTTTGAGCGCACCACTAGTGCACCGTCGAAGGCAAACTCTGCTTCCGTAAGCAGCTCCCCCACTAAAGCGGCAGTGCGCTCAGTGTCAGCCGTAGGGTGGTCGGTGACCAAGACCGCCAGCGCCCGGCGCACGGCCCGGGGGCGGGTCTCTTGCTCCGTTGCCAACAAGAAATCAGCGTCCGGTTCCACCAAGTCAAGGAGAGCCTGCGAGGATCGCGACAACTCCCCCGTGCGAAGTCCGGTGGACGCAGAAGTGGACATATTCATCAGCGCTCCTTACAAGAGCTAGCAGTTGGAATTATTCAGACGACGTTTACTACAGGTTCAATCTACTCGGAAGTAAGCGTGACCTCTACCTGTCGCGGTTGAGAATTATCCTCGCGGACGACCTCCAGGGTTACCGTGGCCCCGAACTCCTGGGAGCGGGTGGCCGCAATCAAAGAATCTGCAGAGTCAATCTGGCGCTCATCTACCCTGGTGATAATGTCGCCCTCGCGCAACCCCGCGGCATCGGCAGGACTGCCCGGCTCCACAGCGCGGATAAGGGCGCCATCAACCATCTCCCGGGGGCTAACCTGCACACCCAGCATGGGGTGCTTGACCTGGCCAGTATTGATCAGCTGATCAGCCATCCGCTTGGCAAAAGTAGACGGAATGGCAAAGCCTAGACCAATAGAGCCGGACTCCTGGCCTCCCGTGGCAGACAACGAGGCAATCATGGAATTCATGCCCACCAAGTTGCCTTCCATATCCACCAAAGGACCACCGGAATTGCCGGGGTTAACGGCGGCATCAGTCTGGATGGCATCAATAAGCGAAGACTCGCCACCGCCCTGGGAAGCTCGCACCGGACGGTTGAGGGCAGAGACAATACCGGAAGTAACGGTGGCATTGAGCCCCAGCGGGGAACCCACCGCCACCACCCCCTGGCCCACGCGTAGCGCGCTGGAGTCCGCAAAGTCCAGGTATGGCAGGTTCTCCACGTCACGAATCTTAATCACGCCAACATCCGTATTAGCATCCGAGGCCACCAAATCAGCCGGATGCTTGGAGCCATCATTCATGGTCACCTGAATCTGTCCACCCCGCGCGCCCGCTACCACGTGATGATTAGTCAGCACATAGCCATCCGGGGAAATCACGGAGCCCGAACCCGAAGCCACCGCCCGCTCGCTGGCCACCTGGATAGCCACCACCGCGGGCAGGACTTTGGCGGCGACAGTCTCAATCGAGCCATCCACAACCGGGGCGCTTTCTTGGGAAATCGGTTGGCGCAGTACCTCATTGACGGTGGAGGTATCTGCCCGCCCGGCCCCCAGCTGACTGCCAACGTACCCACCAGCCGTACCGGCCAATAGCGCGCCCACCAGCAGTCCGGCCACCGCGCCGGTGCTCAAGCGAGCCGAATGAGCCGGGGCCGGGGGTGCCTCCCCCGCGCGAGGCTGGTTCCACCCCTGCGAAGCCTGAACTTGCTCGACATCCTGCGGGTTAGCGTGTTCACCGTGCATGGTGCATTCAACCTTCCTGCCGCAGCTCGGACTGCGGCCAACCTCAATTATTGTGCGCCCCTTGCGCTTCGAACCAGACTCAGTGAGTCTGATTCAGTGCGGCTGAATCAGCGTGCCTGACTCACTGTGCCGGACTCGTGCCGGACTCACTGTGCCTGACTCATTGTGCACTGCCGGGCTGCAGCCAGACTGGAACCACTCTGCCAAGGCCCTAAGATTAGCTGAAAGCTTCCTGTGAGGGCTGAGCTGGGGCCAACGCCTGGACACAGCTGGCGCTCGCGTCTGGACAAAGCCGGTGCTCGCGTCTGGCTGAAACTGCTGCTCACGTCTGGTTAAACCAGCGCTGCGCGAAAATCTCCCGGCGCTCACTACCGGAGTCCTCCCCCTCCAAGCCGGCGTCCTCATAACTGCGCCCAGACCCCGGTTGTCCGGGGAGGATAACCTCCATGCGGGTGCCGCCATCTGGGGACTCCTTGACCATAATCCGGCCCTCGTGGCGCTCAATAACCTGACGCACAATGGCCAAACCCAATCCGGATCCCGGCATGGAACGGGCCTCCGCAGAGCGATAAAAACGCTCAAACACCTTATCGCGCTCCTCTGGCGGAATACCCGGGCCAGAGTCATCCACACGCAACCGCATTTCATAATCGCTAATCTGGTGCATAGTCACCCGCACCACGCCAGAGGGTGGGGACCACTTGGCGGCATTATCCATCAGGTTGAGCGTGGCCCGGCCCAACGCAAATTGGTCACCCTGCACGATCCACGGCTCAATACGCACCTTGAACTCCACGTCGGGCCGACGTCGGCGGGCGCGCTCCAAGGAAGTCTCCATGACCTCATGCAGCTCCACTACCTCCGCCTTCTTCTCAGAGGCGTCCTCGCGCGCCAGGTCTACCAAGTCTCCAATGAGCGTGGACAATTCGGTCATCTGCGCCAAGACATCCTCTTCGAGTTCCTTACGGTCCTGCTCGGAGATAGTCGTCGCTGCACCAGGTTTATTCACCATGAGCAGCAACTCAATGTTGGTACGCATAGACGTCAGTGGCGTCTTGAGCTCATGGCCTGCGTCTGCCACAAACTGTGACTGCTGGATTCGAGCTTCTTGTAGCACCGAGAGCATCTCATTGAAAGAGATAGTCAGCTGGGCAATCTCATCGCTGCCCACCACCAAGATTGGGCGCAAGTCATTGGTCTGAGTCACATAATCTGCGGCCCGTTGGAGGCGAGTAATCGGCCCCAAGCCAGTTTTAGACACCCACATGCCGGCCAGCAGGGCCATGAGGATGCCAAGCGAAGCGATGACCACCAGCACCGTTCCGGTAGTAGAAATCAGCTCCCGGGTGTGCGCCAGATCCCGGGCGAGTACCACCACAGCCCCACTGCTGTGCTGCTTGGTTATCACGCGTTCCTGGCCGATAGTGCGCACCGATGTCTGCGTCTGCGACTGCGTTTCCGTCGGATTGAGCTCACCACCTACGGGAATAGAGTCCCCATAAGAATAAGTCCACTCCGAAGGAGAGATGGACACTCGAGTATTCGGATGGAACCCCTTGAATGTGGAGATCTGATCGGCTATGTCTTCAGTAGGGTCCGCGGCCAAGGTGTATTCCAACAAGGCAGTGGATTGGGATTCCAACTCACTATCAATGTCAGCTGTCATCAGCGACCCCACCAAGCCGTACGTAACCAGCGTCATCAGCCCTACTGCCCCGGCGCAGACCACCCCCGTGAGTAACGAAAGCCGCCACCGCAATGGCGCGCGTGCTTCCCAACCCCGAGCAGGCGTCCAGGGGTCTGCCTGGACGCCTTTGCCCGTGGACTCAAACTCCACTTCCACGGGCTTTCGCAAAATCACGACAAGCTCTCCCGCAACACATAGCCCACCCCGCGCACCGTGTGAATGAGGCGGGACTCGTGTTCAGCTTCCGTCTTCTTGCGCAGGTAGCCGATATAGACTTCCAGTGCATTTCCGGAAGTGGGGAAATCATATCCCCAGACTTCTTCCAAAATGGTATTGCGCGAGAGCACTTTGCGCGGGTTTTCCATCAACAGCTGCAGCAAAGAAAACTCGGTGCGGGTCAGTGAAATCAACCGCCCGCCGCGGCGGACCTCCCGGGAGTCAGAATCTAACTGCAGGTCTTCAAAACGCAACACGGGGGACTTCTGTGACGCAGGCACCCCACGGACCTCAGAGGCCGCTGCGCGCCGGACCAGGGAACGCACCCGCGCCAACAACTCCTCTAGCGCGAAAGGCTTGGGAAGGTAGTCATCCGCCCCCGCATCCAAACCCGCGACACGGTCAGAGACGCCATCGCGGGCAGTCAGCATCAGAATTGGCCGGCCCCAGCCTTCACTACGCAGCTTGCGGCACACCTCCAGGCCGTCAACATTGGGCATGTTCACATCGAGGATGACTAAGTCCGGGTTGTCCCGTTGCACGGCGTCAATGGCTTCTTGGCCGTCGCTGGCCAGATCAACGTCATAGCCATTGAAGCTCAACGAGCGGCGCAGCGACTCCCGTACAGCTTGCTCGTCATCGACAACCAAAATTCTCATGGATCTAAATGTCCTTAAACCTAGTGGTGAAAACCGGTAGCGGAGAAGAGTATAACCCACCCCATTGCACCGTGGGGAGCGCATAAAAAAGGCTATATGAAAATCCCCGTCACCGACATCGTAAGTCGGTGACGGGGATTAAGCCAGCTGCTGAATTCTAGAACTGCTCAACGTCAACCAGGCCGAGCTTGGCGGCCTTGACCAGGCGGCGCGGGATGCGCACGGTCTGGCCGTCGATCTTGACTTCCTGGAGGGCCACGTTGTCAGCCTTCCACTGGGAACGACGCGAGTGAGTATTCGCGCGGGACTTACGGAACTTGGGGGTTGCCATCTTCTTCTATCCTCCTTACGCGTTCTTCTTCTTGCGGCGAGCCATTGCACCGAAGCGCTGGTTGAAGCGCTCCACGCGGCCAGCGGTGTCCATAACGCGCTGGGCGCCGGTCCAGAACGGGTGGGACTCGGAGGTCACGTCCACGACGATGAGCGGGTACTCATTGCCATCTTCCCACTGCACGGTGCGTGCGGAGGTGGCGGTGGAACGGGTCAGGAACTGGGAACCAGTACCTGCATCCTGGAACACCACGGGGTGGTAATCCGGGTGGATATCCTTCTTCATATGTATCTTCCCTCAGGGTTGGACTACGGGTCGGTTCCCCCGTCTGCGCGGAAGATCGTGCCCGAGTTGGGATGTAGACAATGGACTGACAAACTATCAGGTGCAGTCCAGGCCGGAGCCTGGGCAACTTGATACATGCTACACCGCATGCGAGGTATTCTAAAATCTCTCCCGGCGGGATCAATTAGGCAAATCCTTAGCGGCTGTGTAAACTTGCTGCTTGCTGTTGTCATACTGTACGTAAAACGCCTACGTCTACTGGTATTTGGCAGCCGGTCCATGCCGCTCACCCTCACACTTCGAGCGTCGTAGCACCCTCACACTCGCTACTTTCGGGCCTGCGGTCACTAGCCATGATGTGGGCGGCTAGGAGAAAGAAGACCCATGTCGGCTATTTGCCAGGTAACGGGCCGCAAGCCGGAATTCGGCAAGCAGGTCTCGCACTCGCACCGCCGCACTTCGCGCCGTTGGAACCCCAACGTGCAGCGTCGTCGCTACTACCTGCCCTCTGAGGGCCGCACCATCACCCTGACTGTTTCCACCAAGGGCATCAAGATCATCGACCGCGACGGCATTGAGTCCGTGGTGGCCAAGATTCGCGCACGTGGGGAGAAGATCTAACAGATGGCACGCAACGACATCCGCCCAATCATCAAGCTGAAGTCCACTGCGGGTACCGGTTACACCTACGTCACCCGTAAGAACAAGCGCAACAACCCGGATCGCATCACCTTGAAGAAGTTCGATCCGATTGTCCGCAAGCACGTCGAATTCCGCGAGGAGCGATAATCTATGGCTAAGAAGTCTAAGATCGCCAAGAACGAGCAGCGCAAGGAAATCGTCGCCCGCTATGCGGAGCGTCGCGCTGAGCTCAAGGCAATTATCAAGAACCCGAACACCTCTGATGAGGACCGCTTGGACGCACAGTTCGAGCTGAACCGTCAGCCTCGTGACGCCTCCCCGTCCCGCGTCCGTAACCGCGACGCTGCCGACGGCCGTCCGCGCGGCTACCTGCGTAAGTTCGGTCTGTCCCGTGTCCGTATGCGTGGCATGGCTCACCGTGGTGAGCTGCCAGGCGTTCGCAAGTCCAGCTGGTAAAGGGGAAAAGCACAATGGCTATCAAGCGCAATGCTAAGAAGTTCCGCGTGGAGCAGTCCCGCCGCCCTAAGAAGAACCCGCTGAAGGCTGCCGGGATCGAAAAGGTCGACTACAAAGACACCAAGACCCTGCGTCTGTTCATCTCTGACCGCGGCAAGATTCGTTCCCGTCGCGTCACCGGCCTGACCCCGCAGCAGCAGCGTCAGGTTGCTACCGCGGTGAAGAACGCTCGCGAAATGGCTCTCCTGCCGTTCACCACGCGCTAAACAGTAGCGTCGGTTTCAACAGCGTTTCTTCTTCAGACCCGTTGTCCGCCCCTAGAGGCGCGCAGCGGGTCTGAGTCGTTTTCCCGCCTGCTAAAATTGGGCAGTCGACACAAACTTGGCACCGCACATTCACCCTCACCCCCGTTGCAGAAAGGACCCCGCCATGGCATTGCACCCCTCGCTGTTAGCCTTGAGCGAAGTGGCACTCCACTGTGACTCCCGCGCTGCTGCGCGCGGCATCGTGGCAGAGTCCCAACAAATGCTGCGCAACGCGGTCGAACACCGGGAAGATGAAGAGGCCTTGGCGGCGTGGTTCTCGCGGCTGGTCTGCGATCTGGTGCGCTGCCCCGCCGTGGACAGCCAAGTGCGGCTAACCGGTGCGGTGGCTACATGCGATGCCCTGCCCACCTCCCCCATCCGGTGGCTCGGTGAAGATCCGGAGCTGGCACAGTTTCTCACCGAGGTTGGTCTGTACGGCGACCCGGTGGCTCTTACTCCTGAGTATGCTGCTGACGCCGGGCTGGTGTCTGCCCATGCCCCTGGGCTAGAGATCGCCTTAAACCAGCGCCCACCGCACATGCAGATGGTCTACGGCCTTCCAGACCGCGCAGCGGTGGTGGACATTCAGGGCCATTTGCTTTCCCCCATCCGCGCTATCGCCCGCTGGGCGGCCCCGGCCCCGCGTCAGGTGGCTGACCGTCTGGCCATTGGTCGCGAGCGGGAGCTGCTCACCGCTGCGGAGGCAGATGCCTTGAGTCAAGCGTGGGCTACCGGTTTGGCTCTTGAGTTACGCAATTGGCACACCCATGTCACCAGCGCAGACCTTTGCTGGGATGACCTCACCGCGCTGGACCGCACCGCCTATGGTGCAGCGTCTCGCATGGTGGCGCAGGTTTGTGATTCCCTGGGTGCACGTCACGGTTGAAAGTGCACCCGTTGCGTATAATCTAGTGGTGTTATGCGCGCCCCCAGAATTCTGCCTGCCTCAGCCCTTGGCGGTTGGAGCCCTTGGCTGCTCTGGAGCACGTGAACCAATTAGGGGGCGGCGCACGTTATGAATGTTAATTGTCAAAGGAGACGACCGCAGTGGCAGGAGCTGTAGGCAGGCCGCGTAAGAATAGCCCGCGCCGCCGGGGAAAGACGGCGCGGGAGGAGATCCTCGACGCATCTGCGGAGCTTTTTACCACCCAGGGTTTTGCCACTACTTCCACGCACCAGATTGCAGAGGCCGTGGGCATCCGCCAGGCGTCGCTGTATTACCACTTCCCGTCGAAGACGGAGATCTTTTTGACCTTGCTCAATTCCACTATTGCCCCTTCCTTGGGCTTGGCGGAGGAGCTGCGGGAGCATTCTGATGCCCCTGCGGAACAGCTGCTGTGGGCCCTGGTGGCCGCGGAGTCGCGCCTGTTGTTGACCAGTGGGTGGAATGTGGGCCGGCTCTATCAGCTGCCGGTGGCTAACTCGGAGGAATTCTCTGAGTACCATGAGGCGCGCGCCCAGCTGCAGGAGCATTTCCGCACCCACGCCGCGGCCATTGTGGGCGCCGATGATCCCCGCGTGGAGTTGCCCTTCCACATTGCGTTGTCCGTCATTGAGATGCGCCCCAATAATGGTAATCCCCCCTACCGCGCCGCCCAGGACATCCCAGAGACCGCAGTCATGCTTGCCGATGCCGCCTTGGCAGTCCTCGGCGCCCAGCCCCCCGCGGACCGCTACCAGGCAACCTTGGATTTGCTCAAAAACCGCAAGGACGCTATTGCTACCGTCCCTGCGGACCCCAAGAATAAGGAGTAGCTTCCCCTTAGTGGGAGAAGTGGCGGGTGCCGGTGAGGTACATGGTCACCCCTGCTGCCTGAGCAGCGGCAATGACTTCCTCATCACGGATGGAACCGCCCGGCTGCACCACGGCCTTTACCCCTGCGTCTAGCAGCACTTGGAGGCCGTCGGCGAAGGGGAAGAAGGCATCGGAAGCGGCATAGGCACCACGGGCGCGCTCCTGACCATCTTCTGCCAGGGAGTTGGCGCGCTCCACAGCGAGCTTGGCGGAATCAACGCGGTTAACCTGGCCCATGCCCACGCCCACAGCGGCATTGTTCTTGGTCAAGATGATGGCGTTGGACTTGACTGAGCGCACGCTGCGCCATGCAAATTCGAGCTCTGCTAGCTCGGCGCCGTCTAGCGCCTCACCAGCAGCCAGGGTCCAGTTTTCCGGCTTATCGCCCGGCGCCTGGTAGAGGTCCGGCTCCTGGGTAATAACGCCGCCGGAGATGTGCTTGATCTCCACGCTGGGGGCCTCGTACTCGGCGACCAGAATGCGCAGGTTCGGTTTGGCGGAGAGGACCTCCACCGCGCCATCCTCGTAGGACGGTGCCACAATGACTTCGGTAAAGATCTCCTTGACCTGCTGCGCCATCTCCACAGTGACCTCACGGTTTACCGCAATGACCCCGCCAAAAGCAGAGACCGGGTCGCACGCGTGCGCGGCGCGGTGCGCCGCCGCGATGGACTCGTCAGAAACCGCAATGCCGCAGGGGTTGGCGTGTTTAATAATGGCCACGCAGGGGCGCTGGTGGTCCCAGGCCGCCCGCCAGGCGGCGTCGGCATCCTGGTAGTTGTTGTAGGACATGTCCTTGCCACCTAACTGCTGGGCATTGGCCAAGCCCTTGGTGCCGGTGCGGCGCACGGAGGCGGCCTGGTGGGAGTTCTCGCCATAACGCAAGGCGCCATCGCCCAGCTGATCCACAAACCAGGCGGACACGGCGGCATCGTAGTCCGCGGTGTGCAAGAAGGCGTCCCGGGCCAACTCCCGGCGCTGCTCCAGGCTGAACCCACCCGCTGCTACTGCAGTAGCCACATCCGCGTAGCGGGCCGGGTCCACCACAATCGCCACCGAGGGGTGGTTCTTGGCCGCCGCGCGCACCATGGACGGGCCTCCAATGTCGATCTGCTCCACGCAGCCGTCAAAGTCAGCGCCGGATGCCACGGTCTCCCGGAAGGGGTAGAGATTGACCACTACCAGCTGGAAGGCTTCGACTCCGAGCTCAGCAAGCTGTGCGAGGTGGTCCTCCTTGCGGGTGTCTGCCAAAATGCCCGCGTGCACCTTCGGGTGCAGGGTCTTTACCCGGCCCTCCAGGCACTCGGGGAACCCGGTCACTTCCTCCACAGGAGTGACGTCAATGCCCAAGCTGGCAATCTTCGCGGCAGTTGAGCCGGTAGAGACAATCTCTACCCCGGCGCTATCAAGCGCCCGGGCTAGCTCTTCCAGGCCAGTCTTGTCATAAACGCTAATCAATGCCCGCTTAATCTGCTTGACATCAGTCATGGTTGGCATCTTCCTCTTCAAAGTGGGAGTGGTACATAGAATTCTGCGAAAGTCGTGACTTGCCCATCGACTTAGATATCAATGCGCAACGTGCCCTGCTCCGCGCGAGCTGCCCGCAATACGGCGACGATGAGTTCCCGCTCTACCTTCTTGATGCGCTCGTGCAGGCTGGCCTCCGTATCTCCAGGTTCAACTTCCACGGCGCGCTGCGCGATAATCGCGCCGGTATCTACCCCGGCGTCGACAAAGTGCACGGTAGAACCGGTGACCTTCACACCATAGGCCAGCGCATCCCGCACCCCATGGGCTCCGGGAAATGCCGGCAGCAACGCGGGGTGGGTGTTGATGGTGCGCCCCTCGAAGCGTTGCAAAAACGCCGGGCCAAGAATGCGCATAAAACCAGCAGAAACCACCGCGTCCGGCTCGCCTACAGCGGCGGCCATGCGGTGGTTCCAGCCCTTTCGATCCGTGGCGTCAAAGGCCACAATTTCCGCGGGGATTCCGGCAGCGCGGGCACGCTCGATGCCCTGGCAGTCCACATCTGCGACCACCTTGCTCACCCGATAGGACTCGTCCTGATTATCAATGATGCTCTGCAGGAGAGAACCGGTACCAGATACCAGCACCACAATGTTCAAGCCGGTATCTGGCGCGGAGTCTTGGGCAGTACAGGCTTGGGCAGTACAGGGCCGTTGCGATGAAGTCACGGCTTCCAGCCTAGTCAGTGGCCTCTTCTTCCGGAACTTCGGGGTCAGCCACTTCTTCCGACAGCTCGGGGTCAGCCACTTCCTCCGGAAGCTCCGGGTCAGCCTCGCCTACTGGAGCTTCGGGGCTCTGCCGCCTCCGCAGGGCTTCCACCCCGGCTACTGCCAGGCCAGTTAGCGCCGCCCATATTCCACACAGGACTGCAGCTAGCCACCACCGTGGTCCCACCCAGCCATAGTGCCCCAGCGTTCCCGATGCCGCGTACACCAGGATGGCAGTAAACGCCACGGTCCATCCACCGGCTGCAAGCGCATGGCTCCAGTTGGGCCGGCGCCACACCCCCACGCCGATGCCAACCGCCACCGGCAACACCAAGGCGATGGGTGCCCAGGCGGGGGCATCGGCAGGCACGGCAGCCAGCAGCGGCAGCGGAGGCAGCGGCACCAGGACGGACTCGAAGACGCTCACGCTGGCTTCCCCCAGCTGGAAATCAGCACCAGAGAGCACCGCCAGCACCGCCACCACCGCATTCGGAGCATAGGCGATGCTCAACCCCAGCAGACCGGCCACCGTCCCACCGTCGGTTACGGGGTACTGTGCCCACAACTGGCCCTGCTGGTCCCAGCGCACGGCCACCAGGACCACCAGAACCACCGCTGCGGCAGCCGCTAGCGTCAGGAAGAAATACATGGCGGTAATGGCGGCATCGACAAGCCACCGAGGTACCCCGTAGCGGCCTGCCAGGGCCTTCCACAGGCGCGGGCCCATGCCCAGGGCCAAGGCCACCAGGTGCAGCAAAATTGGCCGCACCAGTGCAGCTAGCACCGGCGGCGCCTGGACGTCATAGACCTTGGAGGCGTCCCACAGCATGAACCAAGCCACCAGGGTCAGTACCGTCGGCACCAGCACGCAACAAGCGGCCAACAGCAGCAAATCGCGCTCACTGACGCGCTCCTTAACCCGGTGGTGCACACGCCGCGCCACCAACCAGACCAACAGCCCGGCTGGGATCAGCGGAAACAACGCCAGGCTGGCGTCTTGGATGCTCAGCGCACCTAGCGACACCACCATCCACGCAGAGCCGATAATGGTGGGCAGCCAGGCCATCGGCGCCCCCGCCAGCAGCACTCCAGTCAGGGACGCGGCAATGATGACGCCCACGAAGATGACGCTCGGCAGCCCAACCACCAGCAGCATCTGCCACAGCATGCCCGGAAGGGTCTCCGGCTGGTGTCTGCGGTGCTGAGAGTTCTTATCTCGCACCTTGGTGGCCACCCGCGCAGCGGCGGGTTGCGCGCGGTTGCGGCGGGATTCGCGGGAGTGCGGGCTGGTGTTCTTGCTCATCGTGCCCACCACTTTGCCACGCCTTGCGCTCACTGCCGGTTATCCCACGCGTGCCATACCTTATTAATAAGGCACACGCTGCACGATAAGCCACATGCTGCCCGCAGATTTGCTGGCATCACAGGCGTAACAAGCTGCGAAAACTTAGGCAATTTTAAGACGTGCGGCTCGGAGGCCTAAAATGTGGCCACATGGGGGTACGCGGCCCGTCGAGGGGTTGCCCAATCGTTACCGAAACGCTATTGTTACCATTCGTTGGTAACAAGAAGGTCACAAATGTGTAACTGAGCCAGCTCAGCACCCAACTCAGGGTCCAGCTCAGCGCCCACAACACATGGAGACACGAAGGAAGAAGTTTAATGCGAAGCACGACTCAGCGCAGCGGCACCGGCCGCCACCGCAAGATCACCCCCTCGCAAACCGCCAAGGGCCGCATGGCCCTCTTCACCGTCGCCGCTGGCGCAGTGTCCTCCGCTGGTGTGGGTGGCGCCGCCGCTGCCTCCCTGCAGAGCAATGCCCCCGCCACGCCTAATGTCCAGCTGGCCAGCACCTCTAACCCATTGGAAAAGGCTCAGCCAGAGCTTGCCGAGGCCCCCTTGGACGCCGCACCCCAGGTGCTCACCATGGCAGAGGCCAAGCCAGTGACCAACCTCACCGAACAGCTTGAGAAGGCCATCGAGGCCTCCGTAGCCCGTGCCGCGGCTGACGATGCCGCCCGTGCACCATCTGTTTCCCTCCCCGCTGTGGGCGTATTGACCTCCCCCTTTGGACCGCGCTGGGGCAGCTTCCACAGCGGCATTGATATCGCCAACGCCAACGGCACCCCAATCCTGGCCGTGATGGACGGCACCGTTATCGACTCCGGCCCCGCCTCCGGCTACGGCAACTGGATCCGCATCCAGCACGAGGATGGCTCGATTTCCGTCTACGGCCACATGGAATCCCTCGACGTTACCGTGGGGCAGCACGTTGTCGCCGGCCAGAAGATTGCTGGCATGGGCAACCTGGGTTTCTCCACCGGCACGCACCTGCACTTTGAAATCCACCCGGACGGCACCAACGCTGTAGACCCGGCCGCATGGCTGGCCAGCCGCGGTATCTCCGTTTAAAACGCACGCTTTCATTACTTCTTCCCCAGACCCGCTCCGGCGGGTCTGCTTGCGTTTTCGGGTTATGCACTAGTCCCCTAGTCCCATCCGTCACGCGTTGAGGCTCAGGAACGGATCAATCCGGGTTTTGGGATAGGGCTTGCCAAAGTTGTGGTTACCCGGTAAGTTACCGAGTAAGTTACCCACTAACCTACTGCCTCGTAGAAAGATGCGCCCTATGTCGGTTAAACATAGCCTTCTGGCATTGCTGGCCCGCGCGCCAGCAACAGCCAGCACCATTCAGCAGGAATTTGATACCCAGCTCGATGGCCTCTGGCCACTCAACATAGGCCAAGTCTCCCAGACACTTGCCCGGTTGCAGCGCGACGAGCTCATCGCATCCGCCGGGACCACCACAGGACCCACCGGGCGCACGGCGGAGCTGTATGCCTTGACTCCTGCTGGCCAAGCAGAACTCGAACACTGGTGGTCTAGCTCGATTAGCCGTGGTCCCTCAGAGCGCGACGAGCTGGTGCTCAAACTGGCGCTTGCAGCACTACGCCCGGAACTCGATTACATCGACATTGTCGATACGCAGCGCTTCGCCACTATGGAAGAACTGCGTGCACTCAACACCGCTAACCGTTCACTGCCTGAAGATCGCAATGCCCAACGCTTGGCCACCGAGCGGCGCATCTTCGAGTTAGAGGCCACTTTGCGCTGGCTTGACCGCGTAGAAGCCCTATCCCCCATCGAAAGGACCTCCCATGAATAACTACGCGCCCCTACCGCTGGAACTAGATAACGTCAGTTGCGTCTTCGGTTCCGGCCCCCGCACCGTGACTGCCCTGGACGGGGTCAGCCTGCAGCTCAAGCCAGGCGAGCTAGTAGCCGTGATGGGCCCGTCTGGCTCCGGAAAGTCCACATTACTCAACGTCGGCGGGCTTTTGCAGCAACCAACCTCTGGGCGGGTGCTGCTAGAAGGCGTGGATGCCGCCGCACTATCGCCCAACAAAACCGCAGAATACCGCCGCCGGCACGTGGGGGTGGTCTTCCAAAACTTCAATTTGGTCTCCGCGTTGACGGTGGGCGAAAACGTCACCCTCCCTCTGGAACTGGACGGACTCAGCAGCGCTCAGTGTCGCGAGCAGGCAGAAGCCGCATTGGAAGAAGTTGGATTAGCTGGCACAGCGGATCGCTTCCCGGAGGAGATTTCCGG
The DNA here is from genome assembly GCF_011038655.2 of Corynebacterium lizhenjunii. Classification (NCBI taxonomy): domain Bacteria; kingdom Bacillati; phylum Actinomycetota; class Actinomycetes; order Mycobacteriales; family Corynebacteriaceae; genus Corynebacterium; species Corynebacterium lizhenjunii. The sequence continues at coordinate 758,291 of NZ_CP064954.1, read as the reverse complement.
CGGACAAGCTCAGCGCGTGGCGATTGCCCGCGCCCTGATTGGTCCACGCAAGGTCCTCTTGGCAGACGAGCCCACCGGGGCCCTGGACACCAGTACTGGCGAGGCCATTATGAATGTACTGCGCAGCAAGATCGATGGCGGTGCCTCCGGGATCATCGTCACCCACGAGCCCCGCTTTGCCGCATGGGCAGATCGCGTGGTGCTGTTGCGTGACGGCCGTGTCACCACCCCGCAAGGAGGAAGCCATGCCTAGCTATCGCGCTGCAATTAAGGTCAGCCGCCGGGAGCTACTGCGCTTTCCCAAGGCATTCTTGGCCGGTTTACTACTCATTGCCCTACCTGTGGCAATCCTTACGGGTTATAGCCTGCGGGAGCACTCGCTTACTGAGGTACTAGACCCCGTGCGCGCTGCCGCGCCCCAGGAAGAAATCACAGCCGAATATGTTGGGGGTACGTGCACACAAACTCTCGACGCCACGTTCGAGTGCCGCATGGCCGATGGCACAGTCATCGACAGGCATGACTTGTCAGAGACAGACATACCGAGTCTGGCCACCGTGGAAGCCGCGTTGGGGCCGGATTTCACCGTCCAGGCCGTTGTGAACACTTCGGCGCAGCTAGAATTCCGCGGAGAGCAAGTTAATGGTGGACTCCTGCAAACTCCAGCCAGTTTCATCTCCCCTGCGGCCAACATTAGCTTGCAACAAGATGAGATTATGCTGCCCAAGTCCCTGGCCAAGCAGCTGGGGGTCAGCGTAGGCGATAGGATCCAAGTCAGCTCGCGCGGCCTTACCCGCAGTCTCACGGTGGTCAAGCTGTCCCCACAAAGGCAAGCAGTGGTTGCCGCTGGCTCCTTCTTTGACCTGGAGCACTCCGCGCCCTATGACCCAACTTTTTCTGTGCAGTGGCACATCCACTCTGCTCGCCCGCTGACGTGGGAGGACATAGAGCGCGCAAACGCCCACGGCGCCATTGTGCAATCTCGCTCCTTCATCGACACCCCACCGGAAGGCACCCCGGCAGAAGTACGCGAAGACGCTGAGAGCTGGACCTCCTATAGCGGTTCCTCACAGTGGCACAAGGTCCTCGATGCCATCGAGACAGCCATTGTCTATTTCGTAGCAGTACTGAGTATCTTGCTGTTTATCTCGCCGGTATTCGCGCTGACTCTTACACGCAATACCCGGGTCTTTGCACTACTGGCATCCCAGGGGGCTACCCGCAGGCACCTGCGCGCCGCCGTTTTCTTCAACGCTGGGTTGATCGGCGTCATAGGCTCTAGCCTTGGCACCGTGGCAGGTCTCGCCGCTGGTTGGGCCTGGTGGAACTACGATGCCCCCGGATGGTCTCCAACGGTGCCCTGGGGATGGACGGCAACCATATGGGGTACGGCCATCCTGGCAGCGCTTGGCGCCGCTGCTGTGCCCGCGGTGTTGTCTGCCCGCAAGGCGCTGGCTCAGTCACTGGCCGGCGCGCAACCAGACCGCATTTTGGCATGGAAGCACTGGATGGGCGTGGGCCCCGGTGTCTTGGCCGTGAGCATTCTAGGAAGCTACGGGGTATGGCTAGCACAGCCCGAATTCCTCCACCACCCACGTATGGAAGACTTGCTCATGCCGCTGCTGCTTCTAGCCCTCGTAGGCGGCACTGCGGCCTCCACACCGGCGCTGATAGTGGCCGTGTCCTGGCTGTGCCAGCGCGGCCCGCTGGCGCTGCGCGTTGCGGGGCGAAGCCTCACCCGGCAAAGCCTGCGGTCCATCCCGGCCGCTGCCGCTGTGGCTGCCCTAGCTGCGGTATGTATGTTTGCAGATACCGCCTCCTCAACGGCTAACGCCCATCAGGCTGCCTGGAATCAGGCCTTTAGCCCCAATAACCTGGCCGTAGTTCATGGCGAGGATGCCTCTGCCATTCCTACTGTGGTTAATCAGCTGCGCAACGACTACGGCAACATAACCACCACGGACATTGTTTCCGTCAAAAACCTCAACGGGTACTACGCAGGCGGCGACTCCGCTGCACGAGAGGTGATGCTCACTTTCCCAGAAGCCATTGACTGTGCTCAGGGACGGCGCTATTCAACGGACCCCTATGATGACAGCATCATCCACCCCAATGGAGCCGACGCCCGGGAAGATGCCGCTGCCGCCCGCGATTGTCTGGGCAGCTTTAATCAAGAACCCCAGTTCCCGGCCCTCGCCCACAACGCGATAGTTCCGATCGTGGATTCGAGCACTATGGACCAAGTCCTCGACCTGTATACCTTTGCTTCGCCGGAGGACAGGGCGAAGGCGGCCGAGACCCTGCGCGCCGGAGGTGTGCTGGTCAGCCGCGGCGCAGGGCTCAACCACCTCGATAACGCCACGCTCCAGGCAGGTTTCTACGACGACGGCGTGGACTACTATGCCGCCGAAGACACCCCAGATCGCACCAGCACCGCACAGGTTCCGATAGCTCCAGTGCTCTCAGTTGGCACTGCGGACGCCTTAATCCTCAGCGCGCCAGCTGCCAAGGAGTTGGGCCTAGAGTCCCAGCGCGTGGCCACCGTGGTGCACTTCCCCACAGACATCGGTCCCCACCTGGCCAACAAGCTCACCAAGGCAGTGCCGGAAGATATTAACCTGTCAATTTCGGTGCCGTGGTTTCCGCTGGGAGCGCTACCGGAGCTGATTGCTCCTGTGGCTGGCATCGGCGTGCTCTGTACATTTGCGCTCATTATTGCACTGTCGGCGGCAGCTGTGCGGCGGGAGTCCGGGGTATTCCACCAGCTAGGCGCAACGGAAGGCTTCACCGCACGCGTCGCAGCGCTAACCTATGGCGGTATTGCCGCCGCCGCACTGTGGTGTGGGCTCCTCGTGGGCGCGGCGTTTGGTTTCTTGACCACCGCCCGCGATTCCTACACGGTGGCCGGGGACCTCTACCAGCTGGGCACTGCCGCCTTCTTCCGGTGCAGTTGGGGCATGGCGGTGCTGGCATTGACGATGCCCCTGCTATGCGCCGGGTTGGCTTGGTGGGTCCACCGCCCGCAGGGCTCCGCCTATGCTGCTCGCGGTGAGTCCAGCGGCTCTCGCGGGCTCGTGTAGCACCCCCGTGTTCTACCCCCGTTCACTCAAGTAGGGCTTTACACTGGTCACAATTTTCACATCGGTAACACGCGTAACAAGCTGGCATGTTCGACAATTTTTCGAAACTTCGGCCCTCTACCAGCAATTTTTACACATTGCCAAGGCGCGGCGGAACGGATAACTTTTATTCCGTTGCCACAAAAGGCGGCCCAAGCGTGGAGCGACACGCCGCCGGCATACTGATTGCCCTGTGACCATTAACGTGCAAAGGACCTCATTGATGAAGCGCACCCACCTAGTCGCCGCCGGCGCCATCGCGCTGGCTGGCGTTCTGGCCTCCCACGCTTCGGCGCAGACCCCGGCACTGTCCCTGAACTTTACTCAGGGCTCTTCTGGCGAGCCCGATGCCGCCGGCCTGCTGGGCGCCGCAGTCGGACTAGCCAAGGCTGCTGACGGCATTGCAAACAACGGCGTCATCCCCCAGGTGCGCTACCAGTCCAACCAGATCAACGTGGTGCTCGACCCCTCCGTGGTACCGGGCCTGGCAGAGGCTCTGGCACCGGCAAACCCGGCCCAGTTGCACCCGGGCATGCGTGGCACTTCGCCCTCCGGCTACCCGGTGGTCTTCCCGACCTCAGGTACCTTTACCTCCGGGTTCGGTATGCGCTGGGGGGCTATGCACAACGGCATCGACGTGGCCAACCCTGTGGGAACCCCTATCTACTCCATCATGGATGGCACGGTCATCTCTTCCGGCCCGGCCCAGGGTTTCGGCAACTGGATCCGCATCAAGCATGATGATGGCTCTGTGTCCGTCTACGGCCACATGAGCGCTAACTCCCTGCTGGTAAGCGAAGGTCAGCGAGTCACAGCAGGCCAGCAGATTGCCTCCATTGGCAATGAGGGCCACTCCACTGGCCCGCACCTGCACTTTGAAATTCACCCGGATGGTTCCACCCCGGCTGACCCGCAGGCGTGGTTTGCTGCGGCGGGAATCCCGTTCTAGAGCTTTTCCATCGGCACACCACCAATGAGCATCAGCCGAACGGTTCCGGCCGAACCGAAGTCGATGGTCACGGTGGCTCGCGGGCCACGGCCATCGGCAGCAATCACTGTGCCCAACCCATACTTGGCGTGATTGACGCGGTCACCAACAACTAAATCAAGCTCGTTGTTCTGCGGTTTAGGCTGCAGGCGTTGCGGGGTGCGAACGGTTCGCTGCGTTGGGGAAGACGCGGAAGGCCCGTGGTACCACTCGCCACGCAGTGAGCTGTGGTGTTCTTCCCGGCGCCAGTCGAGGAGGTCCTCCGGGATCTCTGCGAGGAAGCGGCTGGCCGGATTCGTAAGGGCATTGCCCCAGGAGGAACGCACCAGAGCCCGCGAGATATACAGCTGCTCACGGGCGCGGGTAATGCCCACGTACGCCAGGCGTCTTTCTTCACTAAGCTCCTTGGCGTCTCCCAGCGCGCGCATGTGCGGGAATTGGCCATCCTCCCAACCGGTGAGGAACACCACGGGAAACTCCAGGCCCTTGGCCGTGTGCAAGGTCATCAGCGTGACTACTCCTGCCCCGGTATCCGGGATTTGGTCCGCATCAGCTACCAAGGAGACCTTCTCCAAGAAGGCCTGGAGGGAGCCTGCACCCTCCCCCTCCTCCTCCGCGTCATCCCACGCCATCTGGTTGGCGGCTTCGGAGCTAAACTCGTGCGCCACGGAGACCAACTCATTGAGGTTGTCCAGTCGCGCCCCGTCCTGCGGATCATTGGAGTTCTCCAGCTGTTCGCGGTATCCGGTAGCATCCAGCACCGCCCGCACCAGCTCGCCCAAGTCCGGCTGCCCGGTTACCTCATTAATCATGGAGGGGACCTGCTGGGCTATGCCCTCCATCATCTGGTTAAAGCGGGCCACGGCATTGCGCCCGCGGGGGCTTAGGCCCGGGACACGGCCTTCGGCGGCATCATGCAAAGCCTTGCCAAAACTGATTCCCTGGTTCTGGGCGTGCAACGCAATCTGGGCCTGCGCGGTATCCCCAATAGCGCGCTTGGGCACGTTAATAATCCGGCGCAAGCTCACCGTGTCATCCGGGTTGTCAATAATGCGCAGGTAGGCGACCATGTCCCGGATCTCTTTGCGCTCATAAAAGCGGGTGCCACCTACCACCTTGTATGGGATCCCAGAGCGAATGAAGATGTCCTCTATAGCGCGCGATGCATTATTGGTGCGGTACATGATCGCAATATCAGACAGACTGCGGCCTTGGTCGTGGATTTTATCCACCTCTTGGGCAATGAACCGTGCCTCATCGTGTTCATTATCCGCCACATAGCCAATAATCTTCGTCCCGGCACCGTGCTCGGTCCACAGTTTCTTCTCCCGGCGGCCCTCATTTTGGGCAATCACCGCATTAGCAGCACTCAGGATGTTTTGCGTAGAGCGATAGTTCTGTTCCAGCAAAATGGTGCGCGCCTGGGGGTAATCGCGCTCAAATTCCTCGATGTTGCGAATGGTCGCCCCGCGGAAAGCGTAGATGGACTGGTCAGAATCACCCACCACGCACAACTCCGGTTGGCCATTGCCGTCGCCCACCAGTGCCGCAACCAAGGCATATTGCGCGTGGTTGGTGTCTTGGTACTCGTCAATGAGCACATGCTTAAAGCGGCGACGGTAAAAGTCCACCACCTGCGGGTGTTCGCGGAAGATGCGCACTACTTCCCCAATAAGATCATCAAAGTCCACCGCATTGGCCGCACGCAGTCTGCGTTGGTATTCCGCATAGACATCCGCAACCGCTTTATCGAAGGGATTGCGGGCTGCCACCGCTTCTGGTCCAATCAGCTCATTTTTAAAGTGAGAAATCTGGTTGGCCAGCACTCGTCCGGTGAACTTCTTCAGGTCCAGATTCTGTTCTTTGGCAATCATGCTCAGCAACCGGCGGGCATCATCACCATCGTAGATAGTGAAGTTGCTATTGAGCCCCGGTACCAACTGGGCGTTCTGGCGCAAGATGCGCACGCAAATAGAGTGAAAGGTAGACACCCACATGCGCTCTGCCACGGGGCCCACCAAAGCGCCCACGCGCTCCTTCATCTCCGCCGCGGCCTTATTGGTAAAGGTAATGGCCAGCACTTCCCACGGGGCCACGTGGTGACGGCGCATGAGGTAGGCAATGCGCCGGGTCAGCACGGCAGTCTTGCCAGAGCCTGCTCCCGCCACAATCAGCAACGGCGCACCGATGTGTTCCACGGCAGCCCGCTGCTGGGGGTTGAGCCCTGCCAGCAGGGAGTCTGCGGGGGCATCGGCAAGCTGCCCACCAGCAGGCGAGACATCGGCAGGCGCGGTGGCGGCAGGGCGGCGGCTAAAAGGCGAGACATCGTTCATAATGAGGATCCACCGTACTAGCACCAGCGCATCCCTGCCGAATGCCAAGTTTTCCTATTGCCAGGTGCGCGACTAGATTTAACGCCATGAGTGAGGCTCAACTCCCCGACTTCGAGGTCCGCATGCCCAGTGGCACGGATGATCCGCTCTCGGATGCCGAAATTCAGCGCTACCGGGAAGAGATCAACCGTATGGACCGCATTATTTTGGACGCCGCCAAGCGTCGCCAGGAGATTTCCCAGGCCATCGGGCGGACTCGCATGTCCTCCGGCGGCACCCGGCTGGTGCATACGCGCGAAATTGCCATTGTTAACCAGTTCCGCGATGAGCTGGGCGAAGAAGGCCCGGCCATCGCTTCTGCCTTGTTGCGCATGGGCCGCGGCAAGCTGGGTTAGGGTCAGCCTGGGCTAGCGTCAGCCTGGGCTAGGGTCAGCCTGGGCTAGGGGCAGCCTAGGGCTGGGGTAAAACCAGGATCGGATTATAGCTGGACTTTATAACGATGAACGCAGTACTTATTGCCGTGATCATCATGCTGGCACTCGCCATGTTGCGCGTGCACGTGGTGGTCTCTTTGTTTATTGGTGCGCTTGCCGGTGGGCTGCTGGCCGGGCTGGGGCTCGACGGCACGCTGGTGGCTTTCCAAGAGGGCCTGGGAGGCGGGGCGAAGATTGCGCTGAGCTACGCCCTGTTGGGCGCTTTTGCCATGGGGGTTGCGGCCACGGGACTGCCGCAGCTGCTGGCCAATCAGCTCTCCACCCGTATTGGCGGCGCGGGCTCGAAATGGCTGCTCATCGGGGCATTGACGGCCATGGCCGTGATGAGCCAGAACCTCATCCCCGTCCACATTGCGTTCATTCCTCTGCTGGTGCCCCCGCTGCTCAAGGTGATGAACTCCCTGCGCCTAGACCGGCGCCTGGTGGCATGCTGCCTGACGTTCGGGCTAGTGACTACCTACATGTTTGTGCCGGTGGGCTTCGGCTCTATCTATCTCAATGACATCTTGCTGTTCAATATCCAGGAGGCAGGCTTGGACACTGCGGGCATGAACATCATGTCCATCATGGCCATTCCTGCACTCGGCATGCTGTGCGGCCTGCTGGTGGCGGTGTTCTTTAGCTACCGGTCGCCGCGCGACTATGCCGATGCCCCCTTGGCCGGCCAGCCTGCTCCAGCCGAGGTGGTCCCGTTTAAAGTTGGCGTGGCCGTGGTGGCAATTGTGGCCACCTTCGCGATGCAGATCGTGATGCAGGCCCTGGACTTTGCGTCCGACGGCCTGATGGTGGGCGCCTTAACGGGTCTGGCTATTTTGCTGCTCACCGGCGCGGTGCAGTGGAACCAGGCTGATGATGTGTTTTCTTCCGGCATGCGCATGATGGCGCTCATCGGCTTCATTATGATTACCGCGCAGGGCTTTGCTGCGGTGATGTCCGCAACAGGCCAGGTGGAGTCCCTGGTTGCCGCGACGGCGGAGCTCTTCGGGGACAATCAATTCGCCGCCGCCGGAGCCATGCTGGCAGTGGGGCTGGTGGTCACCATGGGCATTGGGTCCTCCTTTTCTACCTTGCCCATTATTTCTGTCATCTTTGTGCCCTTGTGCTTGTCGCTCGGCTTTAGTCCGGCAGCCACCGTGGCAATTATTGGTACTGCGGGCGCGCTGGGCGATGCCGGCTCGCCGGCCTCCGATTCCACCTTGGGGCCCACCGCGGGCTTGGGCACCGACGGTCAACATGATCACATCCGCGACTCCGTGATCCCTACCTTCTTACACTTCAATCTGCCACTGCTGGCAGCAGGCTGGGCAGCGGCACTGATCCTCTAATTCTGCGCTACGGTAGTACCCAGGTACTACCGACAGAAAGGACCCCCATGTCCCCCTCCCAGCTCGAAGCTCTCGCCCGCGATAATTCCTTGAACCTCCGGGAGCTTTTTGCCACCGACCCCAATCGCGCAGCCACTTGGACTTTTGATGCCGCTGGGTGGCATGTGGACCTGTCCAAAAACCTCATTGATACCCACGTCCGGGACGCCCTAATAGACACCGCTCGCGCAGCCGGCCTGGAGCAGGCCCGCGAAGACTTGTTTAGCGGTGTACACATCAACACCACAGAAGATCGCGCGGTACTCCACACGGCACTGCGCGCCCCGGCTGGCACCCGCCTGGAGGTAGACGGCCAAGACGTCGACCACGACGTCCAGGAGGTCCTGGCGCGCATGGAAGGCTTCGTGGCGCGTTTGCATAATGGGACCTGGACCGGGCACACCGGCAAGGCGATTGACACGGTGGTCAACATTGGCATCGGCGGATCCGACTTGGGCCCGGCCATGGCGGCCCAGGCCCTGCGCACCTACCATGTAGGCACCATTGCCGCCCACTTTGTCTCCAACGTGGACCCGGCGGATCTCAGTGCTACGCTGGCGCAACTGAACCCGGAGACCACGCTGTTTATCGTCGCCTCCAAGACGTTTACCACCCAAGAAACCCTGGCTAATGCCCACGCAGCCCGCCGCTGGGTGCTCGACGCCTTTGACCACGATCAGGCTGCTATCGCCCAGCACTTTGTGGCGGTATCCACTAATGCACAGAAGGTGGCTGAGTTCGGCATTGATACCGCGAACATGTTCGGCTTTTGGAATTGGGTAGGCGGGCGCTATTCGGTAGATTCTGCCATTGGGCTTTCGCTTATGGCCACCATCGGGACGCAAAATTTCCGGGACTTCCTCGCGGGTATGCACGCGATGGATACCCATTTCCGCACTACGGCTCTTGAGTCCAACGTTCCTGTACTCATGGGGCTACTGGGGGTATGGTACACCGACTACCTGGGTGCGCAGACCCACGCGGTATTGCCGTATTCCCAAGACCTGGCGCGCTTCCCGGCGTATCTGCAGCAGCTAACCATGGAGTCTAACGGCAAGTCCGTCACGCACTCCGGCCAGCAGGTCTCCACGCAGACCGGGGAGATTTATTTTGGGGAGCCCGGCACCAACGGCCAGCACGCCTTCTTCCAGCTCTTACACCAGGGCACCCACCTGGTGCCCGCGGACTTCATTGGTTTTGCCAACCCGCGCCAGGATCTGGCCACCGCCAGCGGGGAGGGCTCCATGCATGATCTGCTCATGGGCAACTTCTTTGCCCAGACCAAGGTCTTGGCCTTTGGCAAGACTGCGGAAGAGATTGCCAATGAAGGCGTGGATCCCCAGCTGGTCAATCACAAGGTCATGCCGGGCAACCGCCCCACCACCACCTTGCTGGCCCCGGAGCTTTCCCCATATGCGCTGGGCGCGCTGATTGCCTTGTATGAGCACATCGTCTTTGTCCAGGGCGTGGTCTGGGACATCAACTCTTTCGATCAGTGGGGTGTGGAGCTGGGCAAGCAGCAGGCTAATGACCTAGCACCGGCGGTGTCTGGGGAGCAAGCAGTCAACTCTGGCGATACCTCAACGGACAGCCTGATTCGCTGGTACCGCACCCAGCGCGAAACGCCTGCATAATTCCAAGAGGTGCGTTATAATATGCACCTCATGAGCCCTCTCTCACGCCTCTTCCCTCTCTTCGCCATCTTGCTGGCGGCTGCAAATATGCGCACCGCCATCACGGGCTTGTCTCCCCTCCTGGCCCAAATCCAAACCGAATTGGGCATGAGTTCCACCATGGTGGGCCTCATTGGCACCGTGCCCACGGCCATGTTTGCCTTCGGCGCGTTTATACTGCCACGCATCCGCCAGCACTTAACGTTAAGCCAGCTGATGCTTGCCGCCCTGCTGCTCAGCGCCACCGGGCAGGCGTTGCGGGTGGTTTATCCTTCCCAATGGGTGCTACTGGCGGGGTCAGTGGCGGCACTGTGCGGTATCGGCGCACTCAATGCCGCCATGCCCCTGGCCGTGCGGGAGTACTTTCCGCAGCGGGTGCCGTCGGTAACCATGGCGTATCTGCTGGTGTGTCAGCTGGTGCTCACCGCCGCCCCGGTACTGGCGGTGCCCTTTGCCGCCCGGGCCGGCTGGCAGGTTGCCGTGGGCGCGTGGGCGGTCCTGGCCCTGGTGGCTGCCCTGGCCTGGGCACCGTTGCGCTCCCAACAGGCTGTGCTTGCCGATGCCCCCTCTTTCCGCCTGCCCGTCTGGCGGACCCCCGTGGGGTTGGGGCTAGCGTTCCTCTATGGCTCCAACTCCCTGGTGGCGTACACGGTGATGACGTTTTTGCCCAAGGTTTTTATTGAGGCCGGCCGCAGTGCGGAGTTCGGGGCCGGGATGCTGGGCATCTGGTCCGCAGTGGGGTTGCCGGTGGTATTGGCCGGCCCTTGGCTGGCGGGCCACCTGCCCCGACCTTTTCCCGTGGTGGTCACCGCAGGGGCGTTCTTTAGTGTTTCGCTGCTGGGGCTGGCCTTTGCCCCGCTGGCTGCGCCGGTGTTGTGGACGGTGCTGTCCGCGCTGGGGGCAATCGTGTTTTCCATGGCCACGGTGCTGGTCAACCTACGGGCGCGCACGGCACAGGGCGCTACGTCATTAACGTCGTTTGGCCAAGGGGTGGGATATACCATTGCTTGTGTAGGCCCCTTTGCTACTGGCGCGTTACGGCAGGTCTCGGGCTCTTTTGCCGCGCCTTTGGCGGTGCTCTCCGTCATCGGAGTGGTCACTGTGGTGGCAGGATTTTTTGCCACCCGGCCGGTGTATGTCGAAGACCAGCTTGCTAGGCGGGCTGGCACTGAGGGCACCACCAAATAATGCGCTCATAGTCTTCCCCCAAGCTGGCCTTAGCAATGGGGGTGCCGCAGCGCCTGCAGCGGGCGTTTTCGCGGCCGAAGACATAGGTGGTCTCCCCGGCGCGACGCACGCCAGTGCTCACCCGAACTGGGGCATTGCGGTTGGCCCACATGAGCCGCCGGGCAATATCGACTATGGCCGGGACATTGGTTTCCGCCACGGCCCGGCCGGGGTGCACCCCGGCGATGAAGCAGGTCTCTGCCCGGTATTCATTGCCTATGCCCGCCACGTTGCCCTGGTCCAATAATGCCACGCCGATGGCGCGCTGCGGTTGGGCCTCAATGCGGGCAATGGCCTCTTCCCGCAGCCCATTATGTTGCCACTGGGGATCCAGAATGTCGGGACCTAGGTGGCTAATACGCTGGGCATACTCACGCTGCGGGAAGACCTCCACCATGCCTAAGCGGTGCCCCACCACTTCTACCTCCCCCAGTCGCAGCACCACGCGCGCGGTGTGGGCGGGCTGGCGCCAGCGCTGCCCGGCGCGGTAAATGCCCCAGCGTCCATCCATCTTCAGGTGGGTATGCAGCACCAGCGGCGCGTGTTCGGGGTGGGCAAAGGACATAAAGAGGTGCTTTCCGTAGGGCCATACTCTGGTGCACCGCCAGCCTTGCACATTGACGGTGGCAAAGCGGGGTACCCGAATGGAGCACGCTGCCACCACCTGCTGTTCCATGAACTTAAGTTTCTGGGATAGCTGAAGGACGGAATCTCCCTCGGGCATGGCTCTCCTTACTCACTCCAGTATTCACTGCAGTATTCACGGCAGTATTCACTACGTTTTGAGAAACCCGCACTCCCTTTGGGGTAATCCCCAATCCGGCTGCGCGCAATTGCTTTGCCAACTCAGAGCCAAAGATTGGCTGGCCGTTGGCCTTTTCGATTACCAGCGGCGCCAAGCGGTCTGCGGTGACTGCCTGGCGCAGCCCGTCTACAATACCGGCGACTACTTCTTGCTGGTCAATTCCCGCCGGAAGCGCCGCAAAGAACGTGGTCAAGGTCTTGCCACCCCGGGTGAGGTGGGCCACGGGGAGTCCATCCATGAGCACCACCAGGGCGCCTGCGGCGCGGGAGGGGCGGGCGGCATCACCATCGCCTTCGGGCCACGGCAACGCCGCACCATAAGGGTTAGCGGGATCAGCCGCTGCCAACACATGAGTCTCGACGGTGGTAGCACCCGAGGGCCACCCGTGCACATCGGGGCTATCTGCCAGCCCCCGCAGGCGGTCGATAACCGCCGGGGTAGAAAACTGGGCTGCGCCTAGCCCCTCGATGACATAGCCGCGTATGGCCTTCCCGGACTCTTCAAACCCCGATAAGACTTTATACGCTAAGGCGAAGCCGCCCACCGTGTCTTCTGCGACCACGCTGCCGCGGGTAAGGACCCCGTAGCGCTCCAGCCATCTCTGCCCCAGAGTGACTGACCGCGAGGTGACATCGCCAGGCGCGACTGTAAGCCCCCAGCGCCCGGCCAGGTCCGGGGCCAGGCGCCCACTGCGCCCACGCCGCGAGCGCGTCGGCCGGCCAGTGGTGGCCAAGTGGGCGCGAATGGGGGCGAAAGAATCTGGACTGACCAGTCCCGCTTCCACCAGGCCCCACAGGGCCTCGCGCAGTTCCACACTGGTAGCAGCCACCCGGCCGGCCACCTCAGCAACTAAGAAGCTACCCCCACCGCGGAAGGCCTCCAGCAGCTGAGTTTGCACCACGGTTAGGCCCTCGGTATTCGCCTGGGGAGCCAGGTCCGGGGCATCCTCGGTGGGCAGCAACATGATCCAGGGATCATTAGCCGCCGCCTTTCCCGCGCCCACAATGAGCACCTCGCCATTAGCGGTGAGCTCATCCAACATCGTCGGATGGTAATTAGCCACGCGTGCTGGGAGCACTAGCGACTCCCACGCCGACGCCGGCAGGCGCACCCCAGCGAGCTGCTCTATCACCGCAAATACGCCATCAACCCCGGCAAGCTGCCCGCCCACCTGCTGCCACTGCGGCAAAAAGCGCCCGAACGTCGCGGCCGACACCGGTTCTGTGGCCGCCCTCGCCGCCGCCAAAGAACGGGAGCGAATAGTGCGCAGCACCTCCGCAGCCACGTACTCCTCCTCCGCCACACCTTGACGGTAGTGGCCCTGGACCAGCCCGTCTAGGCTGGCCAGGACGGTGTGTGCAGCCGAGGGGGACAGGCCGAGGGCATCGGCAAGCTCTGGCACCGTAAACGGACCGCGAGTTCGGGCCCACCGCGACACCAGCTGCGCCAAAGCGTCAGTAATGGTGGCCTGCTGCGCTGCAATGCCTGGCGGCACCGGCACGCCCAAGCCATCGCGCAACAACGGCGCGTCTAGAGCCTGCGCCAGGTGCTCCACCCCACCAATGCGCACCCGCATAATCCGCTTGCCCAGGCTCTCCACAGCGCTGAGCGGAACCTCTGCATGCTCGCCCAGCTGCGCCACCGGCACCGGGCCCACCACCCTTAACAAGTCAGCCACCTGCTCGGCGCTGCGGGCCCGCCGCTGGGGAGTCAGCCACTGCAACTGGGCGTGGACATCTGCGATGATGTCCGGATCCAACAGCTCCCGCAGCTCAACCGTGCCCAACAGCTTCGCCAGCAACGCCGGATCCAAAGCCAAGGCAGCAGCCCGCTTTTCCGCCAGCGGACTATCGCCTTCATACATAAACGCGCCGGTGTAATTGAACAGCAGCGAAGACGCAAAGGGTGAGGGCTGCTGCGTGGTTACCTCTGCAATGCGAATGCGGCGCTGCGCCAGATCGCGCATGGTCTCCTGCAGCGCGGGGAGATCGTAGACATCTTGCACACACTCCCGCACTGTTTCCAAAATGATGGGGAAAGACGGATACTTGCGCGCCACGTCTAGCAACTGCTCCGCGCGCTGGCGCTGCTGCCACAACGGCGCCCGCTTGCCTGGATTGTGCTGGGGCAGCAACAAGGCCCGCGCCGCGCACTCCCGGAAACGAGAAGCAAAGAGCGCAGAGTTACCCACCTGTTCTGTGACAATCTGCGCAATCTCGTCTGCGTCAAACAGAAAGAGGCCGGCGTCCGGGACGGACTCGCCCTCCGGAATGCGCAGCACAATGCCATCATCACCGGCCACCGCCTGCGGGTCCATGCCGGTGAGCGTGGCCACCCTGTGCCCCACTGCCAACGCCCACGCGGCATTGACCGGCCGGCCAAAGGGGGTGTGCAGCACTACCCGCCAATCCCCTAGCTCATCGGTAAATCGCTCTAGGAGCAGCGTCTTTTCATCCGGGACCAGGCCCGTGGCCTCCTGCTGCTCCTCTAAGTACGCCAGCAGATTACGGCGGGCGCGGGCGTCGAGCCCCTGCGGCACGCGCTGCGGCTGGGCGTGGGCTTCTCGGCGAAATGTCCCCAGCGCCTTTCCCAGTTCATAGGGCCGCCCGGGCTGATCCCCATTCCAAAACGGCAGCCGCCCCGTGTGCCCGGGCGCGGGGCTGACCAGCACCTGGTCCCGCGTGATGTCTTCAATTCGCCACGAAGAGGCCCCCAGGGTAAACACGTCCCCCACCCGGGATTCATAGACCATTTCCTCGTCTAGCTCACCTACCCGCCGTGGGGAGTCGGAGCCGCCAACCAGGAAGACCCCGAACATGCCGCGATCTGGGATAGTTCCGCCGTTAGTCACTGCGACGCGCTGCGCCCCCGGGCGGGCGGTCAACTGGCCAGACAACCGGTCAAAGACCACCCGTGGGCGCAATTCCGCAAAATCTGTGCTGGGGTACACCCCAGAGACTAAGTCAATGACGGCATCAAAGACCTCCCGCGCCAAGTCGCGGTAGGGCCACGCCCGGGTGACGGTGGCATACCACTGCTCCACGTCCAAAGTCTGCGCTACGGCCACCGCAGCAACGGTGTGCTGCGCCAACACATCCAGGGGGTTGGACGGTACCCGCAGTTGCTCAATCTGCCCGGCGCGCATGCGCTCCACCGTCACAGCGGTCTGCAGCAGGTCGGCGCGGTGCTTCGGGTAGAAAGACCCCTGGGAGACCGCCCCCACGGAGTGCCCGGCGCGGCCCACGCGCTGCAACCCGGAGGCCACCGCGGGCGGGGACTCTACCTGCACTACCAAGTCCACCGCCCCCATGTCAATGCCCAACTCCAAGGAGCTGGTGGCCACCACCGCACGCAAGGAGCCTTCCTTGAGCATCCTCTCCGTCAAGGCGCGCTCATCCTTAGACACCGAGCCGTGGTGGGCGCGGGCGATAAGCGCCGGGGCGGTTCCGGCCACATCAACTTGCTTCATCAGCTGCGCCGGGTCCCGGCGAGTGGTGGGAGAAAGAGCGTCCGGATCATGCTCTTGAGCATAGAGCTCATTGAGCCTGCTGGTCACACGCTCTGCCGTGCGCCGGGAGTTGACAAAGACCAGCGTAGAGGTGTGCGCCATGACTTCCGCATAGAGTTCCTGCTCGATGTGGGGCCAAATAGATTTGGCGGTGGGCAAGGCGGAGTCGCTGGCGGTGATGCCCGCCTGATCATCGATGGTGAGCTCCCCAATGGTCGAACCTGGCTCCGGCACGGGCAGGTCAGACATGTCCTCGACCGGCACGTGCACTCCTAGGTCCCAGTGTTTGTCTCCCGGGGGTGCGATGATCTCAACGGAGCGGGTGCCGCCCAGAAAATGCGCCACTGTTTCTACTGGGCGCACCGTGGCGGAAAGCCCGATGCGCTGGAACTCCCCGGCCACCTGCGTCAGGCGCTCCAGGGTCAACGCCAGGTGCACTCCCCGCTTGGTGCCGGCTACCGCATGAATCTCATCAATAATCACCGTATCGACCGTCTGCAATATGCCAGACGCTTTCGAGGTGAGCATAAGGTAGGCAGATTCCGGGGTGGTGATGAGCACATTCGGCGGGCGGCGCAGCTGACGGTTGCGCTCCGCCTGCGGGGTATCCCCAGAGCGCACGCCCACGCTAATGTTGGGCTCCTCCAACCCCAGGCGCTGCGCCACCCGGGCAATGCCCGCCAGCGGTGCGCGCAGATTATTCTCTACGTCTACTCCCAGGGCTTTTAGTGGGGAGATGTAGAGCACCTTCACGCCTGCCGATGCCCCCTGCCCCTGCGACTGGCCCTGTGTGTGCCCCTGTGCGCCAACGGGCAATGCCATTTGCCCCTCCCGCTCCACCAGGGCATTGAGTGCCCACAGGAAGGCCGCCAGGGTCTTGCCAGAGCCGGTGGGGGCTACCACCAGGGCGTGTTTGCCTGCGGAAATGGCCTCCCAGGCTTGTTGCTGCACCGGGGTGGGGGCGGCGAAGACATCTGCAAACCACCCCGCGACTTGGGGGCGGAATTTGCTCAAGATGTTTTCAGGCATGCCTTAGACTGTAGCGCGCAGGGTGGACATGGGAATGTACGCTAGTGGACATGACCCGCGAACTTTCTGACTCCCGCCTGACAAACCACATCGCCGAAGGCTGCGGCGAAATCCTCAAGGGGGTGCGCACCAGCGGATTGTTGCGTGGGCGGGCATTGGGCGACGCCGGGGATGTCCTGGCCCAGGAGTGGATCGCCCGCGTGCTGGCCCAGCACCGTCCTGAAGATGGCTTTTTGTCTGAGGAAGCCACGGATAACCCCGCGCGGCTAAAGAAGGACCGGGTGTGGATCGTCGATCCCCTCGATGGCACCAAGGAGTTCTCCACCGGCCGTCAAGACTGGGCCATTCACATCGCCTTGGTTATCAACGGCATCCCGGAACACGCTGCGGTAGGCATGCCGGACCTTGGCGTGACGTTTAAGTCTTCCGATGTCCGCGCGGTCACCGGCCCCTTGTCTAAGCGCTTTGTGGTGTCCCGCAATCGCCCGCCTGCGGTGGCGCAGTACATTGCCCAAGAGATGGGCTTTGAGACCAAGGGCATCGGCTCCGCAGGTGCAAAGGCCATGCACGTGTTGCTGGGTGACTTTGATGGTTACATTCACTCCGGGGGCCAGTACGAGTGGGATCAGGCCGCCCCTGTGGGCGTGGCGCGTGCTGCTGGTTTGCACTGCTCCCGCCTGGATGGCAGCCCCATTACCTTCAATAATGAGGACACCTTTGTCCCGGATCTGGTCATCTGCCGTCCGGAGATTAAAGACGAGGTCCTAGAGCATGCCGCCGCGTACGCCGCCGCCCATGGCGGCTACTAGAGCCGGTTTAGCCTAGACTGGTCACTTATGATTCCGACTCCGTATGAGGACCTGTTGCGCCGCGTCTTTGAGGAAGGTGCAGAGAAAACCGACCGTACTGGCACCGGCACCCGCTCCCTCTTCGGCGCGCAATTGCGCTACGATCTCTCGAAGTCTTTTCCCCTACTCACCACTAAGAAGGTCTACTTCCACGGTGTCATTGGGGAGCTACTGTGGTTCCTGCGTGGCGAGTCCAACGTGGCTTGGCTGCAAGAAAACAACGTCCGGATTTGGAACGAGTGGGCAGATGAGTCCGGGGAACTAGGCCCCGTCTACGGCGTGCAATGGCGTTCTTGGCCCACCCCGGATGGCCAGCACATTGATCAGATCCAGCGCGCCCTCGATACCCTGCGCGATAATCCTGATTCCCGTCGCAACCTGGTCTCTGCGTGGAATGTGGCAGAACTCGACCAGATGGCGTTGATGCCCTGCCACTTGCTCTTCCAGCTCTATGTCGCCGACGGAAAGCTGTCGTTGCAGGTCTACCAGCGCTCTGCAGACATGTTCCTGGGCGTGCCTTTCAACATCGCCTCTTATGCTGCCCTGGCCCACATGTTTGCCCAGCAAGCAGGCCTCGAGGTGGGCGAGCTGATTTGGACTGGCGGCGACTGCCACATCTACAACAATCACTTTGCCCAGGTAGAGCAGCAGCTAGCCCGCACCCCGCGGGAATACCCCCAGCTCAAACTGCATCCCGCTTCCTCGCTCTTTGACTACGACTTCGATAACTTTGAACTTATCGGGTACGACCCCCACCCGACTATCTCCGCGCAGGTCTCCGTCTAATGTTGGGGGCAATCTGGGCGCAGTCCCGCGACGGCATCATCGGCGATGGCACCTCCATGCCCTGGCACGTTCCAGAAGATCTCCAGTACTTCAAGAAGATGACCATGGGCGCGCCCGTCCTCATGGGCCGGCGCACTTGGGAGTCGCTCAACCCGCGCTTCCGTCCCCTGCCCGGTCGCGACAACCTTGTGCTCTCCCGCCAGGCCGCGGGCCCCTGGTCTGCTGGTGCCACCGTGGTGCGTGAGCTTTCCGATGCCCCCTCAACCAGCTGGGTCATCGGCGGCGGCCAGGTCTACGCCGCGGCACTGCCATACGTTGACCGGATCGAAGTCACCCTCATGGGCGCTGACATTGGCGGCGCCCTAGGAAGCGCCGCTGTCTACGCCCCCGCTATTCCCGCCGAGTTTTCTCTGATCCAGGAGTCGGACTGGCTCACCAGCTCCGAGGGCCACCTCACTTTACCCGGAATACCTCCCAGCGACTTGCCGTTGAAGTACAAGTTCCTCAGTTATGAAAGAAAGGAAGCCGCCTAAAATGAGCGTTGAAACTCCCCAGACTTCCGCCCACGTCACCATCTTTGCTGCGGACTGGTGCCCGTTTTGCAACAACCTGCGCAAGCGCCTCGACCGCACCGAAACGCCCTATGACCTGGTAGACGTGGAGGCCGAAGGCACCGAGGACATCAACGAGTGGATTGAATCTGTCAACGACGGCAACCGGATCGTGCCCACGGTTCTATATTCCGACGGCACCCACGCCACCAACCCGGAAGCCTCCGCCGTACGCGCCAAGCTGCGTGAACTCACTGGCGAGTCCGCCTAGCCCACCCGTTACCACTTGGTCCACCGGCCTGGTAACCTTGTACCCCGGCGGCCACGCCGCCCACGCCCCAGTAGCTCAGGGGATAGAGCACGGCTCTCCTAAAGCCGGTGTCGGAGGTTCGAATCCTCTCTGGGGCACTTTTCCTGCAGCTCACTGACGGGAGCTTTTGCCAGTCACGGGCTGTTTACCTTATAGCCGAAACAATCCCGCTATCCACCGAGACCGAATCCTCTTTCACACTCAAGTCTCAGATCGCGTAGGATCCAGGCATGACCACGCAGCGACCTTCATCCAACAGTGCCTTAGCGCTTATCACGCTCGAAGGCACCCGTTTTGATGGCGCAAAATTTCACGATGCCGCTTTCCAGACAAACCTCCACGACCCGTTCGTTCCTGCTGCTCGCAAACTCTCATCCCTAAACAAGCTGAGCGATGACTGGATGGGGAAAGGTAGTCGCCGCCCGCAGCCAAAAGCCCTTGTACAGGCCGGTCTGGTACTCACCACCATCAGCCAAGCCGGTTTGACACCTCCACCCGGAGTATTCCCCACAGAAGAAGGTGGCGTGCTGTTCGAATGGGCGTCCGGAACCTACGTGTTCTCCATCGAGGTGGAAGCTGATTCCAGCATCGTTGCCTACAGTCTGTACCCCGAACAGACCAACGGCGATTCCGACGAGGTTGATTCACCAGATCACCTCACCCCAATCATTAAAAACTGGGTGCCGGTAATCAATGGCTGACATCAGCTTAAGCGTCGGTGAGGTCGTCGTTGGGGGCGAACCTGGCGATTCTATGTACGAGCTCTTACTTAGACAGGTCACGCCCCACTGGTGGGTTAATTCCGACGGCTTGCCATCGTCCAAGGCGTTCGGCCCGAATAGTTTTGACAACGGCAAAGCCTCCTATTCCCGAGGAGCTAAAGTCACTGCACAGGAGGCGTTTGACTGGCATAACTCTCACGCGCATAGCCCATCTGTGGGTACCTGGGCCTGCACTGTCGATGAAATACGACAAGCGAACTTAAGGGCTATCGACGACAGCACCGTGATTACTGATACGCCGAAGGCGCCAGGTCATTGCTATGTCGATTTCCGAGGCCTCAAGAAAGCTGAAGAAAGAAACCGACGGGCAATCCTTCTTCGCTACGCACTAGCGCGTGGGATCGTGTACCCAGATACGCCTGTATTTCCAAACTCGAAGTAGGCTCGGCGGCTTTGTGAATCAGTCCTCGTAAGAAATCTCTTGCCCTCGTGCACTCATGGGCATCCTAATTGCAGATAGCCCATTCTCGCGAGTGGGGTTGCCCGCCTTGAATTCCTCCGAACACCAGCTAACTCCCGCGCTGCCGATTCCTAGCAGCCCTGTCCTAGCGTTGCAGCCACCAAACTAAAACATTACGGCCACCAAGCTAAAGCGTTACGGTCTCCAAACATAGTGACGCATTTTCTGCGCTTTAGACACTGCCCGCCCATACCGCAATGTCGTGTTTGTGGAGAAAACGCGTCACCTTTCAGCACTTGGGGGTGCAAAGCGTAGTCCCTATTCCCGTACCCATGCGCCGATAACGCCTGGGATTGCTGGTGGCAAGTCACCGATTAGGGCTCGTTTGTTGGCGTCTTGTTCAATCTTGGTTGTCACCGCTTTGACCCGACCCCGATTATTCGCCCCACCGCCGGCGCCTGCGCCCATCACCGGCATCACCGACCTACCACCTTGCGCAGCAGCCCCGGCTGGTGTGACACCCCCGCGGGCCATTGCGGCACCACCTGACCCGGCACCTGGGATACCACCGCCAACGCCTGGCACACCCCCACCGCCAATACCACCACCGCCACCGGCCCCGCCGAGACCACCAGCGGCTCCAATGCCACCAGCACCACCACCTGCGACTGGCACACCACCGGTCCGACCGGCGGCGTGGCGGCCAGTGTTTCCAGCAACCAGGCCTGGCATAGCACCACCCCAACCACCACCAAGAACCCCAGCACCAGCACCTGACGGGGTTGTGCCCGCTGCACCCATTTTCACCAAGCCACCACCGGGTACCGCTGCCCCAATGGGCGCACCACCCGGTACACCAGCACCAGCGCCTGCGCCATGGCCTGGACCGGATAGTGTCGCTGCTGTGGGACCAGTCAACGACTCCCCCACAGTAGCGGGCAACACGGAATTACCAAACATGCCCGCAACATCGCGGCCAAGGCCACGAACAAACTCTTCTACCCCAGTATCATGAGCCCCCATGCCAGCCACCGGGCGCAACAACCCGTCTGCCACCTCGAAAGATCCTGGGCCTAGTTGGCCTGCCATAGCAGCATCTACCATGGCCTTCGGGATAGATAGTGAATCAGTGCCGTAGCGCCCATCACTACCAGCAATCGCGTTCATACCAGCCTTAGCCAGGCCACCACCGGCAGCCATCTCAGGGCTAGCCAGATTACCGATCTGTGGCAGTGAGGCATCCACCATGAACTGCAACTGGCCCTGCAGGGAAGCAATTGCGGCGCGTTCTGCGACTTTTTGGGCTGCAAGGTCTGGGATTGCCCGGATCACGGCCTCTGCGGTAGCTGCGTGGAGTTTGGCCATAATCCCCAGTGAGTTCAACAAGGATGTGTGCGCCTGCATCAACAATGCGTTGGCAGCAAAATCCGTACCTGTGGCAGCGACTGTGCCTAAGGTTTCTACCGCACGGTCTACAGCTTCCCCGGAGTTATTACTCGCCAGCGCCCCAGCAATCGACTGTAATTGATCCACTGCCTCTGTAGCTGCGATATGCAGATCATTCCACCGGCTGCTGGACGCTACGACTGAGGCTAAGTCGATGGCGTTGATTTCGGCGGCCACCTGGCTAATGTCTAGCCCGGGCAGCATGACCACCGGCGGGACAAAGTGAAGGGTTTGGTAGTCTGCCGGGGGTTGGTCGACAAAGCGAACCTCCAGGAAATCCGGGTTAATCCCCACATGCAACATGTCCAGAGTCTTCGCCGCCAGCGAGTCCTGCCACGCAAACGCAGTAGCTTGATTCTTTAGTTGGCCGCCGATCCAGTCCAGCTGTCCCATGAACTTCCGCAACGTCTCCTGCGCAGACGCCGGATCCCCCTGCAAAAACCGACCATGAATCGCCCCCGCTTCACTGACACCCGGGATAGACGACAAAGCGGAGGACATGCCATTCGCACTTCTTGAGGAGACGCGGAAAAGTATCATTCGCAAATCCTGAAGGGCCTTGGATACCGTGGCGTGCGTATTCAGATTGATGTTAATCATTTGTAGCTCCATAAATTTCTCGTAGTATTTTGGTCGGTACCTCGCACAGCGTGACGCCGCTTGGGACTGACATACCGCTGACATACTCAACTGCGAAGAATCCACGCGGAGTTTCAACGCCCGACATACACACCCCTCGTAAGAGCGGGTCTTGTGAGACCAAAACGGCGCCACCTGGCAAGTCGGCGCTTGGTTCCTCAGCGATCACCAAGCCGCGGCCATCCAAAAGCTGCGACAGGCTATCCGGGTATGCGACAAGCGCTAAAGCCCCGCGCCCCTCGAGCTCTGGTAATTCAACGGGACAAGCATAAGGAAGATAGTGCTCCTGCTCTTCAGGGACAACCTTGAGTCCAAGTTCAGCGAATTGCTCCTGCGAAATGTCCTGACAAGGCTGAAACGGCGTATAGTCCGGCGCATTGGGGTCGAAGGGACCCGGTGCGGGCATTGCAAACCCGGCCGCGGTGGCATCGGCAGATTTGGCTTCGCTGGCCTGCTCCACAACAGGAACAGACTCCGGGCCTGGCGGGGATGGACGTGCGCACCCCGCCAGCGCGAAACAGCCTGTAGCGACCAAAGCAAAAGCAGTGATGAGGGACTGCGCCCGCATAATTGGCTCCTTTCAGTGTGTCTTTCTCTATTGGACTGCCGTAGAGGCGAAAAGGTTCCGGCGTCGGTTAAAAAAATTCCCGTCCACGGCCTGCGGCCTCCACCCCGGCAGGATCATTGCACAACACACGCCATCAACTCCGTTACTAATGTGACAATTGGGGCTAGTGTTGCAGTACCGGTTAACTTAAAGGAGTTCTTGCATGTCTACCCCACCCGCAGGCGGGCTCAGCCGCCGAAGCTTCCTCACCGCCACCGCGCTGGGTGCTGCCACGCTGGCCACAAGCGCAACCTTGGCGCCGAAGGCACACGCATACACCGGTGCTCCTGGCCCCGTGCTAGGCACCGTCATCGACTACTCGGCAGGAGTGCCCAGCGCTGCGGCAATCAAGGCAGCCGGCCACCTGGGCGCAGTTCGCTACGTGTCCCAACGTCGGCCGGACGCGCAGTGGATGAAAGGCAAACCAGTCACGCTGGCAGAAACCCGCGCCCAGGCAGCGGCGGGACTGGCCACGGCATCGGTCTACCAATTTGGCCGCGCGTCTACTGCAGACTGGCTCCAAGGAGCAGCAGGCGCCGCCACGCACGCCCCACAGGCCATCGCCTTGCACAAGGCCGCCGGCGGGCCCACCGGAAGGCCCATCTACATCGCTATTGATGACAACCCCACCCGCGCACAGTACGACAGCCTCATTCGCCCCTATCTACTAGCCTTTAGTGCGGCCCTGCGCGCCGCAGGCTACAGCACCGGTATCTATGGCAACTACAACGTCATCGAGTGGGCCAGCCGCGAGGGCATCGGCAGTTTCTACTGGATGCACGACTGGGGCTCCAATGGCAAAATCCACCCGCGCACCACCATCCACCAGCTGCCGCAAAACCGGCAAGCCACCATCGATGGAGTCGTTGTGGACATCAATAATGTTTATGCGCGCGACTGGGGCCAGTGGACACCCGGGCAGCGACCTGCACCCGCGCCTACCCCTGTAGACCCTGGCGCAGCGATTGCACCCCAGGACGTTCTGTCGCAGCTATCGTCACGCATGGGAGGTTCAAGCCTGACCCCGCAACAGCTACAAGGCGGGATCGACCTGCTCACCACTATTGGCAAGGCAGTTCGCTAGCCGTATTTCGCGCCGCCAGGAACTTCTCCGTGGCGGCCTTCAACGTTTTACCGTTAATCTCCTTGCGAACAAAAGACGTCAAGTCCTCCGCCGAGCCCGTAACCGCGGCCGCCGCCACAAAGTTCGGGCCAAAGGACACCGAGGAATGTAGGGTCCTATCATCGGACCACCCGAACTTGGTTCCCAGAACATTGTGCAACCGTGAAGTGCCAAAGTCCTGCTGGTAGCCGTCGGCAGCTAGCTCGTGAGCTTGGGACATGGCTACCAGCACCGGATGGGCGGGGTCGTCCTCCAATAGCGCCACAATAAAGCTGACCACGTCATAGGTAGAGGTCACCGAGTGCCCCCACTGCTCCCCCGCGCGGGTCGAGGCCAGCCGGTACTGCGCGGCAATAGCATCAATCGACTCCGGGTAGCGCTCAAACAAGTCACTGGCACTGACATCCGAAGAATCCGCCACCATAGACAGCGCCTCATATTTGTCGCTAATGCTCCCGTGCTCTACCACATAGGCAGCCAGGTAGAGCTTGATCAGGCTCAGCGCTGGGCGCGCATACTTGTCTCCGGGGCTACACATCCGCATGCCATCAGACAGCCGGATATAGGACATCTGGCGCGCAGAGGCATCGGGAAGAAAAGTGACTGCCCCTGACAGGCCTGCAGCGACGTCGGCCTGCGTGGGCGGTGCTTGGACGGTCAGGGTGGTGGAGGCCTGCGCGGCTGTGCGTGCGGCGGAGGCTGCGGCCGCGGCGGTATCGGCACGCAAGGCTTCTACTGCTGCCGATGCCTCCGTCGGTGCCGCCCCCACCGGCAAGTCCGGGGCGGGCGCCTGGGTGCACGAGCTTGCCGATACCGCCGTCACCGCCAGCAAGCACCCCACCACCGCGCACCCCAGCGGCCTAGACCAAGACCTAGACCAAGGCGCGGACATAGATGTCATTCTCACCGGAAACATGTTACCCACCGCACAGCACCAGCCGCCCCACAGGGGGAGAAACTGGGGCAGAAAACCAGAAGTACCCCGGTGCGCCTTGGTTCAGGAACACGGGGTACTAGCTGTTTCAAAGGTACTGGCTGGTCAAAGAGCGCTGAGTACCTAGAGGGGATTAGTGGTCAACCGGAGCTTCAACGCCAACACCGGTGAGCGAGCGCACTTCCATCTCAGCGGAGAGTTCTTCCAGGTTGTCCGGCTTGGTAACCAGGGGAACAATCCAACCAACCAGGAAGGCCAGCGGAATGGAGACGATACCCGGGGAGGACAGCGGGAACAGAGCCCAGTCTGCGTTGGGGAACATCGAGGTTTCCGTGCCAGAGACAGCCGGGGAGAAGAAGATGAGCACCAGGCAGGAGATGACGCCGGTGTACATGGAGGCCACGGCACCTGCGGTGTTGAAGCGGCGCCAGTACAGGGAGTACAAGATGGTGGGCAGGTTTGCCGATGCCGCGATAGCGAAGGCCAGGGAAACCAGGAAGGCCACGTTTTGGGTCATGGCGAGGATGCCCAGGATGATGGCGACGATACCGAGGATCACCACGGTGATCTGGGAGACGCGGACCTGCTCGGCCTCGGTGGACTCACCGTTGCGGATAACGGAGTGGTAGACGTCGTGGGCAATGGAGGCGGAGGCGGTAATGGCCAGGCCAGCGACCACGGCCAGCACGGTAGCGAAAGCCACAGCGGAGATAACTGCCATGAAGACGGAACCACCCAGCTCCAGTGCCAGCAGCGGTGCGGCAGCGTTTGCACCACCCGGGGCAGCAAGGATGCGGTCCGGGCCCACCAGGGCAGCAGCACCGAAGCCCAGGATGAGGGTCATCAGGTAGAAGGAACCAATGATAACGATGGCCCAGGTCACGGAGCGGCGAGCCTCAGTTGCGGTAGGCACGGTGTAGAAGCGCATGAGCACGTGCGGCAGACCACCGACGCCCAGCACCAGGGCAATACCCAGGGAGATGAAGTCAATCTTGGTGGTGAGGTTCTTGCCGTACTTCAGGCCCGGCTCCATGATCTGGGTTGCCTCGTAGCCCTTAGTCTGGATGTAGTCCGAGGTAGCGTGCATGTCCACTGCGGTGTCAAACAGCGCATTGAAGCCGCCCTTGAGGTGGACGAAGACCAGCAGGCACATAATTACCACACCGGTGACCAGGAGCACGGCCTTGATCATCTGGACGTAGGTGGTGCCCTTCATGCCGCCGACCAGCACGTAGACGATCATCAACACGCCCACAACGCCGACCACCACGGCCTGCCAGAAGAAGTCGTGGATGTCCAACAGAACGGACACTAGGGAGCCAGCGCCAGCCATCTGAGCAACCAGGTAGAACAGGGAGACAAACAGGGTGGCGATGGCTGCAGCCACGCGCACCGGCTTTTGCCGCAAGCGGAAAGACAACACGTCAGCCATGGTGAAGCGGCCTACGTTACGCAGTGGCTCAGCAACGAGCATCAGGGCTACCAGCCAGGCGACGAAGAAGCCCACGGAGTACAGGAAGCCGTCATAGCCGGTCAAAGCCACGGCGCCAACGATGCCCAGGAAGGACGCAGCCGAGAGGTAGTCACCGGAGATAGCCAAGCCATTTTGACGGCCAGAGAAGCTTCCGCCGCCGGTGTAGAAATCAGATGCTTCCTTGGTGGACTTGCCGGCGCGCAGCACGACCGCCATGGTGACGACAAGGAAGACGATGAAGACGGCAATGTTGAGGATCGGGTTGCCAGCGGTGGCTTCCGGGGCCTCTTGAGCCAAATAGAGAGGTGCAGTGTTATTCATGGCTTATCCCTCCAGCTCTGCACGGATAGCGGCCGCACGCGGCTCGATGTTCTTGTTGGCGTACTTCACGTAGATCCACGTGATGATGAAGGTGGTAGCGAACTGGGCGATACCGAAGAGGAAGCCCACATTCCAGCCACCGAAGAGCTCCTTGGCCATAAAGTCAGGAGCAAAAACAGCGGCGAGGACGTAGATCACGTACCACGTAAAGAAGGCCACGGTCATGGGGAAGGTGAAGTTACGGTAGGCACCGCGCAGTTCTCCGAACTGCGCGCTGTCCCGCATGGCAATAAACTCTTCCGCCGTGGGCTCACGGCGAGGGTTTGCCTGGCCGGCACCTACTGGTGTTGCAGACATCGATACTCCTTTTAAGTCAAGCAGGCCTCCACCTTGAGGTAGGGGTCACAATTTTTGCTTGTTGTGTAAGTTACATGCCCATCTATGCAAGGCTGTAGCTAGCGCAGGGAAATGTGCCTTAACAAGACTTCACTACCCCCATTGCCGCTTTTAACATTGACTTTCACAACTTGCCACACTACCCCCGTCTTGCATCTAAGCATTGTTTGCTAAGTTTGTTAACACTGCTGTGGCACGACTCTCACGGGAAATTCCCAGGTTTTTCCAACCCCTCGGCTTCGCAGACTTAGCCCGCCGCCACTCCCCCGGCCGCACAACAAGAACCCCCACAGCCCAATTCTGACCACCGCACCCGAAAACCCAGCAGCCCAACTCAGACTGCCGGGTACCCCACTTTCTTGTCCAGGCACAAAGCACCCGGTGAATTCACGGCCAGAAGCTATGCGTCCGCGCCCGGGAACTCCCGCGGATCCGCAAACATGCGCCCAACCCCCTCCTGCTGGCCCCCAACGCGCTCAATTGCATCCAGGGCAGCAATCTGCTCCGCGGACAGCTCCACCTGCGCGGCACGGAAATTTTCTTCCAGCCGCTCGCGTTGCGCGGACTTCGGGATAACTGAGATGCCCTGCCCAATCAGGTAAGCCAGCGTCACCTGCCCCGTACTTGCCCCGTGCGCGGCGGCAATCTCTTGCACCACTGGATGCTCCAATAAAGCCCCACGCGCCAAAGGCGACCAGGCTTCAGTGACAATGCCGTGCGTGCGGTGATACTCCCGCAACTGTGGCTGACTAAAACCGACATGAAGCTCCACTTGGTTCAGCACGGGGATTATCCCCGACTCCGCAATCAGAGTATCGAGAACTTCTTCATAGAAATTGGCCACGCCAATGGAGGCAATTTGGCCCATGCCCTGCAAGCGGGCAATCGCGTCAAAGGTCTCTACAAACTTGCCCCCCTGGGGCCATGGCCAGTGAATCAGGTAAAGGTCCAGATAGTCCAAACCCAGCTTGTCCATGGACTCCTGGAAGGCCTGCGGCGCGAGTTCCGCACCGTGATGATCATGCCACACCTTGGAGGTAACAAAGAGCTCATCGCGCGTCACATCGCCTGCTGCAATCGCGTCGCGCAGTGCCTTGCCCACAGCCTCTTCATTCTTATAAAGGGTGGCTGTATCAAATTTGCGGTAGCCAATCTCTATGGCTTCACGGATCACTCGCTCGCACTCTTGCCCCCGCAGCTTGTAGGTCCCCAAACCCAGCAGCGGCATTTCGCGGTCATCATTAAACAAGACGGTTGGAACACTCATGGTCTCTATTGTGCCCTAAACCAGCCTCCGGCGGGGCCACAGCACCTCTGCGGTACCCCGGTTCCACACGCGAAAACCGACCAGGGCATACGAAACCAGGGCATACGATCCCAGGACATACGAAAACAGCCCGCAATAGCACAAGGTGTGCCAGCGGGCTGTGGGTATACGGGATTAGGCCGCGCGGATCAGGTCAATAATAAAGACCAGGGTGCGCCCAGACAGCGGATGTCCGCCGCCCACAGGACCATAAGCTTTCTCCGGCGGAATAGTGAGCTGGCGGCGCCCACCTTCCTTCATTCCCGGGATGCCCTCCTGCCAGCCGGCAATCAGGCCAGTGAGCGGAAACTCGATGGACTGACCACGGTCCCAGGAGGAGTCAAACTCCTGGTTCGTTTCATAGTCGGCGCCAACGTAGTGCACCTCAACGACGCCCCCCGGTTGTGCCTCAGCACCATCACCAACCACAATATCTTCGATGACAACGTCGGTTGGGGCCGGGCCAGTCTGTGCTTCAATAAGCGGCTTTTCCATGGGGTAATTCTCCTTGAGCTATAGCGAAGTAGCTGAGCAAGTACACAGCGGTCGTACACATCGGCTGCACCACGCAGCGCGAAACAAACGCCCGCAGCGCGCAACAAACAACCGCACTGCTTGCCCAGTATAGGGGATCACAGTGCGGTTGCAGGTATTGCGCAGAATCCAGCGCTAGTGCGCAGAGTCGCGCGCTGGAGGCTTTACACTCCCGGGTGACTAGCGCTCAGAGCGCGGGGTGACCTTGCGCAGGGTCTCACCAGTGTAGATCTGGCGCGGGCGGTTGATCTTGGTGTTGAGCTCCAGCTGCTCGCGGTACTGAGCAATCCAACCCGGCAGGCGGCCGATGGCGAAGAGTACGGTGAAGAAGTCCGTGGGGAAGCCCATGGCACGGTAGATCAGGCCGGTGTAGAAGTCCACGTTCGGGTAGAGCTTGCGGGAGACGAAGTAGTCGTCGTTGAGCGCGATCTGCTCTAGCTCCATGGCCAGATCCAGCATCGGGTCACCACCCAGGTGCTCCAGAATCTCGTGGGCAGTTTCCTTGACAATGGCGGCACGCGGGTCGTAGTTCTTGTACACGCGGTGGCCAAAGCCCATCAGGCGGACGCCCTTTTCCTTGTTCTTCACGCGGTTCATGAAGTCGGTAGCGTCGCCGCCATTGTTGGCCTGAATGTCTTCCAGCATCTCCAACACGGCCTGGTTTGCGCCGCCGTGCAGCGGGCCGGATAGCGCGTTAATACCACCGGCAACGGCAACAAACATGTTGGCCTGTGCAGAGCCGATCATGCGCACGGTGGAGGTGGAGCAGTTCTGCTCGTGGTCAGCGTGCAGAATCAGCAGCTTGTCCAGAGCCTTAGCCACCACCGGGTCCACGTTGTACTCTTCAGTCGGGTAGCCGAACATCATGCGCAGGAAGTTCTCGCGAGCATTCAGCTTGTTGTCCGGGTACATGTAGGGCTTGCCCTGGGATGCGCGGTAGGCGTAGGCAGCCAACATGGGCACCTTAGCCAGCAGGCGCACGGTGGCCTTGTCCAGCTGCTTTTCGTCCAGCGGATCCAGTTGGTCCTGGTAGTAGGTGGACAAAATGTTAACGGAGGAAGCTAGCACGGCCATCGGGTGCGCGTCGCGCGGGAAGATGGAGAACTGTGCCTTGAAGTCCTCGTCCAGCAGGGTGTGGTGGCGGATCTCATCGTTGAAGGCGATCAGCTCTTCTTGAGTGGGGAGCTTGCCCTTGATAAGTAGGTAGGAAACCTCATTGAAGGTGGCGTTTTCCGCCAGGTCCGCGATGTCGTAGCCGCGGTGACGCAGGATGCCTTCCTCACCGTTGATGAAAGTGATCTTGGACTCGGTGGAGCCGGTAGCGGCGTAACCCGGGTCGAAGGTGACCAGTCCAGTGTCGTTGCGCAGCTTGCCGATGTCGAAACCAGAGTCACCTTCAGTGGACTGCTTGATATCCATTTCGTACTCGCCACCCGGGTAGTGCAGTACGACCTTGTTTGCTTCAGAAGCCACGTGAGGGTCCTTTCTTAAACTACGTGTTACCAGCGCGTATCCTCTTAACAGTACGCGCATCAGGTATTCCACTAATCCACAATACCAAAGAATGTGATACCTAATACATCCGCCTGGACCGGTGAACTTCTCCCCTTTTTCTACTAACTGACCGAAATTAGGAGGAGCATGCTCTATGATGTGCCCATGACTACTGCTGACTTTACCCTTCCCTCCGAGCTTTTGCCTGCCGATGGCCGCTTTGGCTGCGGCCCTTCCAAGGTTCGCCCCTCCCAGATTGAGGCCATCAGCGCCCACGCCGCAGACATCATCGGCACCTCCCACCGCCAGCCCGCCGTCAAGGATGTGGTGGGACGCGTTCGCGAGGGCCTGTCCTCCCTGTTCTCCCTCCCGGAAGGCTACGAGATTGTCCTTTCCCTAGGCGGCGCCACCGCCTTTTGGGACGCAGCCACTTTCGGGCTTATTCAGCAGCGTTCTTCACACCTGAGCTTTGGCGAGTTCTCCTCCAAGTTCGCTAAGGCCTCGGCGCAGGCCCCGTGGCTGGAAGCCCCCCACATCACCGAAGCCCCCGTGGGCACCGCCCCGTCCAGCTCGCAGCTCAACCTCGAGGGCGCGGACGTTGTGGCCTGGGCACATAATGAGACGTCGACTGGCGCGATGACCCAGATCTCTCGCCCGACAGCTGGAGATAGCGATGCCCTGGTGGTCATCGACGCGACCTCCGGGGCCGGCGGGCTTCCGGTGGACATCACCGAAACCGACGTCTACTATTTCTCCCCGCAGAAGTGCTTTGCCTCCGACGGTGGCCTATGGCTTGCCGCAATGTCCCCGGCGGCACTGGAGCGTATTGAGAAGATTTCCGCCTCAGACCGCTTCATCCCCGCGTTCCTGGATCTGCAGACCGCAGTGGATAACTCCCGCAAGAACCAGACCTACAACACCCCGGCGGTAGCCACCTTGCTCATGCTGGCGGACCAGGTGGAATGGATGAACCACAACGGTGGACTCACCGGCATGGTGGAGCGCACCAGCGCCAACGCGCAGGCCCTGTATTCTTGGGCAGATTCCCACGAACACGCTACCGCTTTTGTCAGCGATCCGGCCGCCCGTTCCCTGGTGGTTGGCACCATTGACTTTGCAGATGGGGTGGACGCAAGTGGCATCGCCAAGCTCCTGCGCTCCCAGGGCATTGTGGACATTGAGCCTTATCGCAAGCTGGGCCGCAACCAATTGCGCATTGGCATGTTCCCGGCCATTGATACCGCGGACATCACCACGCTTACCCGCGCCATTGATTACGCGATCGATTTTCTTGGCAATTAGCTAGTCCGCTGGGCGCGGCAGCCGCCCATTTGTCCCACAGGGTGCGTTAAGGTTGGAGGCCAGACCTATTCTTTCCGGCTAGGCACCGCTTCAGAAGAAGGAGGCTTCCCGCCCATGCGCGAACTTTTCGTGGTTGCCCACGAGTCCACTCCCACCTCCCTGGTGCTGCGCACCGATGAGGGGGAGGAATTCTTTGTGGACCTTGAGGCCCTAGAGGGTCCCGTTCGCTCGTTGCTGCTTCCCTCCGCTGCCGCGCCTACAGGTCCTGCAGACTCCGCAGGACCTGCTGCTCCTGCCGCCCCTGCAGGCACAACAGGGTCTGCCGATGCCCCCACCGAACCTGCCGATTCCCCCTCCCGCCCCCTGCGCGTGGCGGGTTCCGCCCCTGCGCGTCGCCCGGTATCCGACGCCCTGAGCATGCGCCCGGCAGAAATCCAGCAACGCATCCGTGCGGGTGCTTCCATAGCTGAGTTAGCAGAAGAAATGAACGTTGCGCACTCGCGCGTGGAACCGTTTGCACACCCCGTGCTGATGGAACGAGCCCGGATTGCCGAATTAGCCAAGCAGGCCCACCCCGTCCGCGAGGATGGCCCAGCCAAGCTCACCATTTTTGAGGTGCTGGCTACCGCTTTTGCCGCCCGCGGGCATTCACTTTCAGAAGCCACCTGGGACGCCTACCGGGCGAAGGGGGAACCATGGACTGTGCGCGTGACCTGGAAGGCAGGTTTGAGCGAGAACGAGGCCGAATGGACGCTGAAGCAATCTCGCGGTTCCGCTGATACCCTCGAGGCCCGCAACTCCGTTGCCGCAGACCTGACCGATCCGGACTTTGTCCAACCCGTGCGCTCTTTGACCTCCGTGGGGCGTGGCGCGCGCCGCGTGGAGGCCATTGATTCCCGTGATGACTTCTACGCGGCAGACTCCACCGCTGCAGAGACTGTGGACGAGGCGGCTACGGATGCCCCGGCCTTCCATGATCTTGATTCCCGTCGGCGCGACCGGAATAAGGCCAAAGGCAGGGATGCCTTAACGGATTTGACTGCCCCCACTACCCCGCCGGCGTCTGCGAAAGACTCCACTGCGAGCGAGGTTGTTGAGCCTGCAAGCAGCAGCGACGCAAGCAACAGCGCTGCAAGCAGCAGTGCCGCAAGCAGCAGCACTGCTGGCAAGGGAGCTGAAGACACGGAGTCGGGGGATGCAGAAGAGTTTTTCCAAAACCCCGATCCGCAGCCGCAGCCGTCGAAGCGGCGGCGCCGGGCCACCACCCCGAACTGGGAGGACGTATTGCTAGGCGTGCGTGGTAATACCAAACGCCCCCGCAATTAGTGTTTGTGACTATCATCGTCAGCAGCAACCAATCCCAGGAGTAGAAAACGCCTATGTCCATCTCACGCGCCGTGCTCACGCTCTGGTACGTCAACTGCTCTGATCCTGCCGCAGTTCTGCGCACGGAGCCCAAGGCGGACCGCGGTTTCGGGCGCAAGTACTTAAGC
This sequence comes from Corynebacterium lizhenjunii, assembly GCF_011038655.2. Lineage (NCBI taxonomy): Bacteria > Bacillati > Actinomycetota > Actinomycetes > Mycobacteriales > Corynebacteriaceae > Corynebacterium > Corynebacterium lizhenjunii. The sequence goes on along the minus strand of NZ_CP064954.1, from coordinate 725,005 downwards.
CAGCTCAACCCCGCTTTGCCGGTAACCCCCATTGGGCAATTTCCACTGAATCGCTCGGTGTCGGTGGATGTCGCGGAATTCTACATTGGCGGCTACCGTGACGTGACGGTGGTGCAAACCATCATCATGGAAGAAGCGCTCACGCTCTCCCAACTCTCCCCGCTGTTGCTGCGCGCGATAGACGCCACGGATATCTATGCCTTTGCCACTAATGAGGACGAAGGCTACGCCGGTTTTGCCCACTGGCATAGCTACGAACTCAAACGCTCGTTGTGCTGCACTGCGACTGCGTTTTTGGAAGACATTGGGCTCCCGGAGCCCTTCGAGGGTGAATATTGGGCCGGTGAGCACTCCCCGGAAAACTCCGGGGGAATCACTTTGCCCTTTGTTCCGCAACAGCTCATGGAACACGCCCAGAACTCCTGGTTGGGAGTAGAAATTGGCCCCAATGGCCCTGATCTGGACGTGGTGGGATATGCCGTAGACGGCCGTCCAGAGCCCAAGGTTGACCCCACCCCTTCCTCCCCAGTGTCTAAGGCCGCTGCAGGGGCTGCAGCCACTGCGGGATCTGCAGCCGCTGCGGGATTTGCGTCCACTGCGGCGAAGGTGGAAGGCGACATGGAAAACTCCACCCCAGAGGATGAGGACGCAGCTGGCTACGACGATTACGCGGCCGAGCTCAGCCCGGTGGCCACCGCCCCGGCACAACGCCTGCGTGGCGAAGACGCCGAGCCCTCCTTGGGCGAGGCCGCAATCGACGTCGCCCAGCGCGCTGGGCACCTCGGCGCGCGAGTGGGCAAGCGCGTAGCCCTACAGGTCAAGCAGGCTGCGCTGTCGCTCATAAAACGCAATCGCCGCTGAGGTAGCAACATTTAACGAATCCGTCCCCGGGGCCATCGGGATTCGGGCGCGCTCATGCGTTGCCCGCATGGCGTGTTCTGTAAGCCCCGGCCCCTCTGCTCCCACCAGGAGGGCCACCTTAGGCGCACCTGCCAGGGCCTGGGCAATGTGCACAGCCTCAGGGTGAGGGGTAAGGGAGACGAGCTTGAAGTCGGCATCGGCAAGCTGTGCCAAACTGCGCTGCCAGGTGGTAAACCCACCGGCAAGCCGAGCCCATGGCAACCGCAACACATGGCCCATGGACACCCGCACGCTGCGCCGATAAAGGGGATCCGCCACCCCGGAACCCAAGAGCACTCCGTCGACATCCATGCCCGCGGCGTTGCGAAAAATCGCCCCGATATTTTCATGGTCCCCCACCCCTTCCATGACCACCAAGGTGCGCGCCTGGGAGATGACACCCTCCACGCTCCACGGCTCAACCCGGTCAGCAGTGGCCACAAGGCCGCGGTGCATATCAAAGCCCGCCACCTGCGCCAGGGTCTCGCGGGAGACCTCATAGACGGCAATGCCCTCTTGCGCGGCACGCTGAGCGAAGGGTGCTAGTTTATGCGCAAAGCCCACCAGACAGCGCACTGGGTAGGGCGAGTCCAGCAGGCGTTCAACGCACAGGGGGCCCTCGGCAAACACCAGCCCGCGGCCTGCCTTATCCGCAGACTTTAAATCACGGATGTCATCCAAGCGGGGATCGGCGGGGTCGGTGATGCTAACGGCAGCGGGTGCGGGCGTTTGGAAGGACATGGTGTCCTAGCTTAGCTAGCCGCCCAGGGCTGCGGTGATGGGGTCCATGCCAAAGTAGACCACAAACAGACCGGCAATGACCCACATCAGCCAATGCACTTCCTTGCCCTTGCCGGAAAACGCTGCGCACAGGGCAAAGGCGATGAAGCCAACGCCGATACCGTTGGCGATGGAATAGGTAAACGGCATAACCACAATGGTCAGAAATGCCGGGATGGCTACCTCGAGCTTGGTCCAGTCGATTTCTGTGATTTGGGAGGCCATCATCACGCCCACGATGACCAGCACGGGAGCGGCGGCCTCAATCGGCACGATTTCATAGAGCGGGGTGAGGAACATGGCCAGCAGGAACAGCACGCCGGTGGTGATGTTGGCCAGGCCGGTGCGGGCGCCATCGCCCACGCCTGCGGAAGAGTCAGCAAAGACCGTATTGGAAGACACCGAGCCCAAGCCGCCGGCCACAGCACCGAAGCCCTCCACCACGAGGGCCTTCTTCATGTCCGGTAATACACCGTCCTCGTCGACCAGGTTCGCCTGCTTACCCAGGCCGGTCATGGTGCCCATGGCGTCGAAGAAGTTGGTCAGCAGCAAAGTGAAGATCAGCAGCACGGTGGCCACTACCCCCAGCTTGGTAAAGGCACCAAGCAGGCTCACGTCACCGACGATGGAAAGATCCGGGATTCCGCCCAGCGAGTCTGGGGAGCCCGGCGTGGCCATACCCCAATCCTCAGAACCCGTGAAAGCCTGGACGATGATCGCGATGATGGTGGTCACCACAATACCCAGGAACATTCCGCCGGGGATATTGCGGATCACGCAGAAGGCACAGATAAGCAGCCCCAGCACGAAGATAAGTGCCGGCCAGGTCGCAATGGAGCCGTTGATGCCCAACCCCACCGGGACCGTGGTCATGGCGGCGTCCGGAACGCGGGTGACAAAGCCACCATCGACGAAACCAATGATTGCCAGGAACATGCCAATGCCCACGCCCATGGCGGCCTTCATTGAGCGCGGAATGGCGTGGAATACTGCAGTGCGAAAGCCCGTGATGGCCAGCGCCACGATGATGAGACCCTCGATGACCACCAGGCCCATGGCCTCCGGCCAGGTCAGCCCATTGGTGGCAACCATGGTTACGGCCACAAACGTGTTCATGCCCAGACCGGCGGCCATAGCGAATGGGTAGCGGGCGATAGCACCAAAGGCTATGGTCATGATGCCCGCGATGAGGGCGGTGGCGGCCGCGACTTGGGGGATGCCAAGGACGCGGCCTTCAGCGTCCGGAGAGGTACCCAGGATGAGCGGGTTGAGCAGGATGATGTAGGCCATCGCGAAGAAGGACACCACGCCGGCGCGGACTTCCGTGCCGATGCTTGAGCCGCGCTCGGAGATATGGAAATAGCGGTCGAGAGTAGTTTTCATACGACGCTTAAACCCCTTGCCAGGTTTGAGAAATTGAGTTTTACCGGCATAGATTCCCGCAAAGTGGGCGAAAACGCAAAACCATCCGCTGGGGTGGGTGGCTAGAAGACCAGTTTTTCGTCATCGAAGACGGGTTTGGCCGCCTCTTCGCTGCGTCTGGCGGTGATTCCGGAGTGTGCACCGCAGCCATACGTGGCGTGCACCACGCGTCCGTCTGCGGAGTATTCATTGGCACATACCCCAAAGTTGGTCATCATCGGGAGCAAGAAAGCGCACGTGCGGCACTGCAGCGGCGAGGCCGTGGCCATCTCTGCCCGCGGCCCATAGTCCCCATTCATCCAGCGTTGCCGGGCGGACCGCATGGCGGCCTCGGTCAGGTTGCCGGAGTCATCCACACGCTCATCATCCGGCTCAAGGGGCATGAGGTCGCCGGGACCTAAATCTCCCGGTTGGACGCGCTCTGCATAGGGAACCCATTCCGGAGCTTGCAGCGCGTTTCCCCCGGGCACTAGCGCGACCTCATTGACAGTGACATCGCTGCTACCTGCAGCGCACGCTAATACTGCTTGCCATTCCCAGCCCGAATAGCCCGGCACGTAGGCTTCGAACCTGTGCGTGACCACATTCTTAGATATTCCCGCTACCCCCACATGCGCGCCGATGCCGCCCTCCCCCAGCTCTTCGAGGGCCTCCCGGGCCGTTGCTACCGCTTGGGCACCAAGGAGGACCTTTGGGGCGCTGATACGGGAGGCGTTGACGGTTTGCTTGCGACGTGAGTTCCTCTGTTTCGACACAACTACATACTATGTACCAACTCGGGCACAATAGACCACATGGGTATGCTTTCGTCCTTCCACCGTCCCCTGCTGCCACATTTCTTGCCCGCTGTAGCTGCGGCTGTGGCCCCTGCGTTGATCCTCGCCGCCTGCAGCGCTGACGCACCAGACGCTGCACAGTCTGCCTCGCCATCTGTGGAGCGCTTGACGGTGCGGGTGCACCAGCGCCTGGACTTTGATCCCGCTTCTTTTACCCAAGGTCTAGAGGCCACCACCGACGGCCAGCTGTGGGTGGGTACCGGCCAGCGCGGCCAGTCGCGCCTGTACCGCATGGACCCGGCCACCGGGGCGGAGCTAGCGTCGGTGGACCTGGACCAACGCTACTTTGGAGAAGGCATTACCCAATACGAGGACTCTATCTGGCAGCTGACCTGGCAGGCGGGCACAGCGTTGCGCTATGACCGCGACAGCCTGGAACTTACCGGGCAGGCTTCCTACCCTGGCGAGGGCTGGGGATTATGCGCCACCGATACAAGCCTTTACATGTCCGATGGCACCTCCCAGCTCCGCCGCCTCAACCCGGATACTTTCGCCGAAGAGCAACGCGTAAGCGTTACTCTTGAAGGCCGCGAGGTAGACCAACTCAATGAGCTGGAGTGCGTGGATGGGCAGGTCTACGCCAATGTGTGGTTTAGCACGGACATCCTGCGCATTGATCCCACCACGGGCCGGGTCACGGCCGTCATCGACGCCAGCGCGGTGCCCAATAATGCCGCTAAGGATCCGAATAACGTGCTCAACGGCATTGCCCATATCCCCGGCACCGATCACTTCTATCTCACCGGCAAGCGCTGGCCGGATCTCTACCGGGTGAGCTTTGAGCCGGAGGCGGAGTAGGATACATCCCCATGGCAACGCGCAAAGAGGCACAACGCAAGTCCCTGCTCCAGCTGCTGGCACTGGTCATCGCCGTCGTGGTCATCATCGTCGGCGCAGTACTGGTCCAGAATTGGTTAAACTCCCGCCCGGGCAAGGACCCTGCGGAGGTCTCTATCACCGCGCAGGTGGGCGATGAGTCCCTAGAGGTCTTTCCTTATTTAAGTTGCGAACCGGGAACGCAGTGCCCGGAGGGGACCGTGCCCCACTTGGAGGTGGGCGCCGATCAGACGTTGGTGCTGGAGTTGCCGGAAGACATTGCCCGCCATCAGTGGAAACTGTTGACTATTTATGATGACCCGGCTGCCAATGATGAGCAGCTCCACGGTGCGGGTGAGACCACCCGGGTAGAAATTCCCGGTTCCGTGGCGGCGATTGAGGCCTCCAGCGGCAAGCCTGCCCGTCTTGCGGTGGTGGAGGTGTCCACGGTGCTCATTGGCACCGATGCCGACGGCGAGGAAACCCCCAAGGCCACCGTGTGGTCGCTGTCCACTTTGGCCGAGTTTGCCGATGCCCCCTAAAGCACAGCCTCCCAGGGCTGCTGTCCCCCTAGAGGACCCCCTGGAGGACACAGTGTGCTTTTATGAATCGAGGTCCCGGGCGATGGCGCGCAGAATTTCGGCCACTTTGCGTCCGGTCTTGCGCTCTGGGTAGTGCCCATTGGCCAGCTGGGGCTGGATATGGGATTCGAGGACGGTCATTACATCTGCAATCATGCTGCCGAGTTCTTCCGGCTTGCGTGAAGGCGTGCGGCGGCGCGGAGTGTCCAACACCTTAACCCGCAGTGCCTGCGGGCCACGGCGTCCGGCAGCGAAGTCAAATTCGATACGCTGGCCTTGGACCAGTTCCTCCACGCCCTCGGGAAGTACGGAACGGCCGACGTAGACGTCCTCGTCGCCCGGGTTCGAGACAAAGCCGTAGCCCTTGTCCGCGTCATACCACTTCACCTTGCCAATTGGCACGGAGCTCACCACTTTCTTTACTCATAGGGGAATACACATCTTAACCCCGTCGCTAGCGCGAAATTCCCTACCATAGCGCACACACCCAACCCGCACGCATGTGACATACATAACAGTAACGCCAAACCCCGTCACGATAGCGCCTCTAACAGGGGTTTTGCCCTCGCATTCCTGCGGCACCACAGCCCAAAGTAGCCAACTAGAGCCCAAGGCGTGACTATTTCGTTATAAACCGGTAGCGTGTCCCGCAAGCGCTACTTCAGTAGTACCGGTGTGCCTAACCAGACTTGGGCACTACTTTGCTGGCGACAGCCGCCCGCTAACCCGAACCCAACCGTGCTGTTGCCAGGTTGAGCAAAGTAACCGGTACAAACATCTGAGGCAGCACCTGCACACCCTGTGCATACGACCATCAGCGGGAGACGAGAGGAACTTTCACGTATGGGACGCCACCGCGCTAAGAAGGCCACCACTGCACACAAGCTGGCTGCTACTACCGTTGCTTTTGGCACCGCCGCCACCCTGCTGGCCCCACAGGCTTCTGCTGCACCGGATTCTGACTGGGACCGCCTGGCTCAGTGCGAGTCCGGCGGCAACTGGGCCATCAACACCGGCAATGGCTATCACGGCGGCCTGCAGTTCTCCGCGTCTACCTGGCGCGCCTACGGCGGCGGACAGTACGCCCCCACCGCTAACCTGGCTACCCGCGAGCAGCAGATTGCTGTCGCAGAGCGCACCCTGGCCGCACAGGGCTGGGGCGCTTGGCCGGCGTGTTCTGCTCGCCTGGGCCTGAACTCCGCACCGACCCAGCGCAACGCTCCGGCAGCGGCTGTACCCGCCGCCGCTCCGCAGGCTGTGCAGGCTGCAGCATCTTCTGAGTCCGAAGAGCTAGCAGTTGACGCCATCTTCAACCTCCTCACGGAGACCGCTGCCAAGTACGGCGTGCAGATCCCGGCATCCATCCACGCCGCATACAAGGCTAACCGCCACGACTTCAACGCTTTCTACTCCGCTAACCGCGGCACCATCGACGCCATCGTTCGCTTGGCTGAGCGTTAATACCCTCACGAACGGCTTCCGCCCACGTGTCGGAAGCCGTTCGGCCTGAGCAACTCAGTGGCGCCACGGGTGCTACGAGTGCCCCGTTCCCGGCAAAACGTGGCCCGATCCTACAAGAAATCGGCGCAACGTTGCCGGGAACGGGGCACTTATGCATAGCCAGGGCCTCCCCTGCTTGCACAACGCAATGAGCACCCCGAAAAACGCAACAAGCACCCCGAAGGGTGCTTGTACGCTCCAAGGGGTGCCTGCAGTGCGGGCGTTCCTTAGCGGTTAACGCGCGTGTAGGGGTGAACGTAGTTCAGCTTCTCTGCGGGAAGCGGGAGAACCAGGTCATCCCCGTATGGGCTAGACGCGCCGGCGAACGGCGCGGTGATTTCGGTAATTGCGTGCTCGCGGGCGTCGTTCTTCGGCCAAGCCGGGGACACGTGGCCCTTCTTCTCTACTTTCGACATGACTCTTATTGTGCCAAACCCGGCGGAAAAATGTAACTCACTTCGGTTTAAACTGGTTTGTCATCATGAGCACAGCATCAAAGAGCACTCCCGCGGCCGCCGATTTCCGGGACTGGCTGGAAAAACGCAGCGATGCGGAGCTTTGCACTATTTTGCAGCATCGCCCTGATGTGGTGATGCCGCTACCCCCGAGCTTTGCCCCATTAGCCACGCGGCTGACCCTACGCGCATCCGTCACGGCAGCACTTGCCACCTGCACGGCGGGCCAGCTGCTGGTGTTGGAACACCTGGCTCAGGCTGGTGCTGAGCTTTCGCCCGTTAAGCCCGACGTTGTGCCCCACGAACTCCGGGCGCATCTGCCAGGCTTGCAGGCGCGCGCCTTAGTCTATGGCACTGCGCACTTGGCTATCCCCACCGGAGTGATGGCCGCCTTGCCCGCAGACTGGTCGCTGATGGAGCAAACGCCCGTTCCTGCCGCCACGATAGAGGACCTTCCCGCAGATCAGCGCCGTGTGCTCAACACTTTGGCCCAAACCGGCCTGGGTACTACCCGCGACGCCGCACCAGATGCTGATCCCACCCGGCCTATCCCCCAGCTCCTCGCTGCCGGTCTGATCCAGCGTGTGGACTCTTCTACCGTGCGATTGCCGCGTGCCACCCGCCTGGCACTGCGCGGTACCCCTGTGGAGCCGGTGCCCACGGAGGCATCGGGACGCATTGTGTTAAGCAGCACTGGGGACCTTCCCGCAGGGCCTCCCACCGCCACAGCTGACCAAGCCGCCAACGAGCAGGCCGCTGCCGCAGGCTTGGACGTGGTGCGCCTGATGGGCCGCCTGTTAGATCTCCTGGGCCGCCGGCCCGTGCCCTTGCTCAAGGATAAAACGGTGGGCGTGCGCCACCTAGCCCAGCTCAATAAAGAGTTGGATACCCAGCACGCCGCTAGGCTGATCACGTTGGCTCACCACGCGCGCTTGGTGGCCCGGGGCGAGCCCGCTGGCGGTCCGGAGGGAAACTTCCTGGCGCCCACGGAGGCTGCTAGCGAGTTTGCCGATGCCCCCTTAGCCCACCGCCTTGAGCACCTGGTGCAGGCCTGGCTGAGCTCACCGTGGGCCGCGTGGGAGTCGTCCCGGGGGCTGGATCCAGAGACCAGGCACGAGTATGTGCCGCGGCACCGGGAGCACATTTTGCGCGTCTACCAACACGCCCGGCAGCCCCTGAGCGACAAGGAGTTCGCTGCGGACCTACGCTACCTCTTTCCGCTTTTTGCCACGCATACCCAGCCAGAAACCATCGCGGCACTGCGAGAGGAAGCCGAATGGCTGGGGGTCATTGCCGCCGGTCGCTGGGTTTGGCAGCGTCCGGTGCCCAACGCGGTGGACACGTTTATCATGCAAGCCGATATGACGGTGATAACCCCGGGCCCGCTTGAGACCCCAGTGTTGCACACCCTGGAGCAGCTGGCGGATCTGGAATCTCCGGGCCTGGCCAGCGTCTACCGAGTCAGCGCTGCTTCCCTGCGCCGCGGCATGGACACGGGGCTGACCCCGGAGGCCATCGCTAGCTTCTTTGCCCGGCACGCCTACGGGGAGGTGCCGCAGGCGGTGTCTTTCCTCATTGAAGATGTCGCGCGCAGCCACGGCATGCTGCGCGCCGGCACTGCCCTGTGCTACGTGCGCTGCGAGGATACCGCGCTGTTGGCTCACGCTGTTGCCGCCGTCGAGGAGCTGCGTCTGCTGGCGCCCACCGTGGCAATTGCCGAGTCCCCTCTGGGAGGAATCCTGGAGAGACTTCGCGCCGCAGGCTTTGCCCCTGCCGCCGAGGATGCCACGGGGGCATCCATTGACGTCCGCCCGGCCCCGGCGGTGCTGCCCACACCCCGCCCGGCTCCGGCACGTCCGCAGCTTGCCGATGCCACCGCCATCCGCCGCGCCGTGGCCACCTTGCGGGGTTCCGGGGCATCGGCAAGCACAAGCGAAGGAAATACCCCAGCAGGCCCGGACGTTGACCTCATCGCAGCAGCAGTGCGCAGCAAACGGCCCATCATTATCGGCTATGCAGATAAGAACGGCCGGGACCGGCAGCTACAGGTCACGCCATTGAGCATGGCTGGCGGGCAAGTGGATGCCATTGATGGCGCGCAGCAACCGGTACGTTTTCCGGTCCATCGCATCACCTCCGTGCATCTGGCCTAAAAAGAACAGCTACATGCGCGGCCACATGGGCAGCTACTGGAATAAGGAAGCAAGGTTTTGAACGGTCCACTCATCGTCCAATCAGATAAGACAGTTTTATTAGAGGTTGACCACCCACAAGCTGGGGCAGCCCGCGCGGCGCTGGCTCCTTTTGCAGAGCTGGAGCGGGCCCCGGAGCACATCCATACCTACCGCATTACCCCTTTGGCGCTGTGGAATGCCCGCGCCGCCGGTTTTGATGCGGAGCAGGTAGTAGACGTTTTGGAGAGGTATTCGCGGTTTCCGGTGCCGCAAGCGCTGCTCATTGACGTTGCGGAGACCATGTCGCGATACGGGCGGGTGCGCATCCATGCCCATCCGGCCCACGGGTTGATTCTGGAGTCGGCGGAAATTCCCATCATTGAAGAACTCACCCGCCATAAGCAGGTGCGGGAGATGCTGGGGGCGCGCATAGACGAGCACAGCGTGGCGATTCCCCCGTCGGAGCGCGGCCGGCTCAAGCAACAGCTGCTTAAGGTCGGCTGGCCGGCGGAGGACTTGGCTGGCTACGTCGATGGCGAGTCGCACCCCATTGCGCTGAGCGAGGCCGCGGGCCCGTGGCAGCTGCGCGACTATCAGGCCTACGCGGCGGAGTCCTTCTGGGCCGGGGGCTCCGGCGTGGTGGTTTTGCCGTGTGGTGCTGGCAAGACCATTGTGGGGGCTGCGGCCATGGCTAAGGCGCAATCCACGACGCTCATCTTGGTCACCAACACCGTGGCCGGGCGCCAGTGGCGCGACGAGCTGCTGCGGCGGACCACGCTAACCCCCTCCGAAATTGGGGAGTACTCAGGCGAGAAGAAAGAAATCAAGCCCGTCACCATAGCTACCTACCAGGTGGTTACCCGCAAAACTAAGGGCGAATACCGGGCGCTAGAGCTGTTTGATTCCCGCGACTGGGGCCTGATTATTTACGACGAGGTCCACCTGTTGCCAGCCCCCGTGTTTCGCATGACCTCAGACTTACAGTCTCGGCGCCGCTTAGGGCTCACGGCAACATTGGTGCGCGAAGATGGGTTGGAGGGAGACGTATTCTCGCTGATTGGCCCCAAGCGCTATGACGCGCCTTGGAAGGAGCTGGAGGCCGCCGGATATATTGCCACCGCAGATTGCGTTGAGGTGCGCGTGGACTTTGCTGCGGAGGAGCGACTGCTCTACGCCACGGCAACAGCCCGGGATCGCTTCCGTATTGCCTCGACGGCGGCGGCCAAGCTGGATGTGGTGCGCAAGCTATTGGAGCGCCATGATGGCCAGCAGGCGCTAATTATTGGCGGGTATTTGGAGCAGCTGCATGACATTGGGCGTCTGCTAGACGCCCCAGTCATTGATGGCACCACGCCTACGGGCCGAAGGGAGAAGCTCTTCCAGGCTTTCCGCGAAGGCGAGCTGCGCTACCTGGTGGTCTCTAAGGTGGCCAATTTTTCCATTGATCTTCCCCAGGCCGCACTGGCCATCCAGATTTCCGGTACTTTTGGTTCCCGCCAGGAAGAGGCCCAGCGTTTGGGCCGGCTGCTGCGCCCTAAAACTGACGGTCGTGCCGCCCACTTCTATTCGGTAGTCACGCGCGATAGCGTCGATGCCGAATACGCCGTCCACCGCCAGCGCTTCCTCGCGGAGCAAGGCTACGCCTATCGCCTGCTAGACGCAGTAGACTTATAGCAATTATGAAGATTTTCAAGTTCGACGTTGATGAGTCCTTTGCCAAGGCCAATAACGAGTTGTTGCGCGACGCAAGGCGCCTGCTGTATTCGGGCCTGCTCCTAGGTGCCGTGCTGGTGGCTTCCGGCGTGGCGGTCTACTTTCTTGTCGATGCCGCCTGGGGCCTCACCCTAGCCTTGGGCCTGGGGTTGTTCGGTGTGGTGGTGGCCGTCGTGGGAGTGTTGTCCGCCCGCAAGGTGGGCACAGCGCAGCACCTCTATGACACCTACCCTCTAGCCCCGGCGGTGATAGCCGAGGTCAATGAGCGCGACATGGTGCTCATGGCTTTGGTCAATACCAATGTTGATCCCTCCCTCCCGCCGCGCTGGGGTGCCGCTTTGCGCACGGTCTCAAACATCCCGGGCTTGCCTAAGCGGGCTGTGGGGACCAAGATCCCAGTGGCAGCTGTCTCTGGCCACCGCTCCACCGGGGATCAAGCCCACTGGCAACAAATTAGCCCCATGCCAATTGCCTGGGGCACTCCTGACCAGGAGGTAGTCAAGATTGCACGCACCTCCATTCCGGAAGAGCAATGGCATCGCTTGGACCGTGCCCGGAAACGGCTAAGCGACGTCAAGAACACTAAGTACGATTTGTTGGTGCTCTAAATGACTGTTAACCGCCTTCGTCCCTTTGGGGAGACCATCTTCACCACTATGTCTGCACTGGCCGCGAAGCATGAGGCCATCAATTTGGGCCAGGGTTTCCCGGACACCGACGGCCCAGCCCGGATGTTGGAGATTGCTCGCGCCGAAATCGCTGCCGGCAATAATCAATACGCTCCTCTGCGCGGCCAGCAGGTCCTTCTCGATGCCATTACTTCCACCTTCGGTGTCCCCGAATCCCATGTCTTGGTCACCGTCGGCGCCACGGAGGCAATCACCGCCACCGTTTTGGGGTTAGTGGAACCCGGCAAGGAAGTCATTGTCCTCGAGCCCTACTATGATGCCTACGCAGCTGCCATCGCGCTTGCCGATGCCACCCGGGTCCCCGTCCCCCTGCAGCCTTGCGGTGCCAGCTGGGATCTTGACGTGGAAGCAATCGCAGCGGCTATTACTGAGCGCACCGCGATGATCATTATCAACTCCCCACACAACCCCACCGGGGCGGTATTCTCCCGTCCAGCTTTGGAGGAGCTTGCCCGGTTGTGCGAGAAGCACAACCTGCTGGTGCTGGCCGATGAAGTCTACGAAAACCTCGTCTTCAACGGCGCCGAACACACGCGTTTCTACAGCCTTCCGGGCATGTCCAAGCGCACAGTGTGGGTCAATTCCGCGGCAAAGTCCTACAATTGCACCGGCTGGAAGACCGGCTGGGCAATTGCCGCCCCCGAACTCCTCGACGGCATTATCAAAGCCAAGCAGTTCATGACCTTTGTGGGCTTTAGCCCCGTACAGCCTGCCGTAGCGCACGCCCTTCTTCACGAGGACGCCTGGGTACAAGACATGGTGGCCGGTTTGAAGGAATGCCACGACATTCTTGTCAGCGGCCTCCGCTACGCTGGGTTCCCCGTCCACGAAACCAAGGGAACCTATTACGTCGTTGCCGATGTCGAGCACACCGGCATGGATGGCATCGAGTTTTGCACTCAACTGCCCGCCACCCGTGGAGTAGCCGCAATTCCCCTAGCAGCCTTCTGTGATCAGCCCGAGCCGTGGAAGTACAAGGTCCGCTTCGCCTTCTGCAAGCGCCCCGAAGTCATCCACGCTGCCGTCGAACGTTTGCTCAATTAGCCCGCTTGCCCGACCGCGGGGCCGACTTCGCCATCGACCACAGGGACTTCAACCATACTGGTACAGCATCACTGAGCGCGGACCCACCCTGCGCCACGCATTTCTCCCCTCTGCACCGCCGTCTTGGTTCATAATCCTCGCGCGACCGGCGACTGCGAAAGCATCGCCTAGGGTGTTCTGCGTTGGTGGGTTGGTGGCCTACACGGTGGAAGTGTTGCGGGAACCAAACATAGTGACCCATTTTCTCCGCAAACACGACTTCGCGGCATGGGCGGGGGGCGTGTTTGCGCAGAAAGTGCAGCACGCTAGGGCACATTACCGCAATTGAAGTACAACACCCGGGGTGGGTGTGTTGCCAGTATTGGGATCTCTTGGTGTGTGATGCTGCGTGGTTACCTGCGCAAGCACCTGTGTGCGGTTCAGGCCGCGTCGTTGTGGTGTGGTGTCGGTGTTGGGGTGTCGGTGGTGTTGTGTTGTGGGAAAACGCTGTGCGGCCCGGTCCACGTGGTCCCCCTGTGTTGGGGGTGTGGGCCGGGCCGGTTGGGTTTTATTTTGTTGTTTGTGTGTTTGTAGTGTCGGCGGTAACTTACTCTCCCACACCCTCCCGGGTGCAGTACCATCAGCGCGGGCAGGCTTAGCTTCCGGGTTCGGAATGGGTCCGGGCGTTTCCCTGCCGCTATCAACCACCGACACATCTGCGGGGCACACCCACAGTGGGTGTGTTGCGGTGTTGTGTCAGATACTGCATAGTGGACGCGCACACAGGTGTGTGTTTGTTTGTTTGTGCTTGGTAGGACCATCCAACACTTTTGTGGTGTTGGGTGTGTTTGTTTTGGTCTATTAGTACCAGTAGCCTTCACATCTTGCGATGCTTCCAGGTCTGGCCTATCAACCCCATCGTCTTTAGGGGACCTCAAATGAAACCTCATCTTAAAACAGGCTTCCCGCTTAGATGCTTTCAGCGGTTATCCCTTCCGTACGTAGCCAACCAGCGGTGCTCCTGGCGGAACAACTGGCACACTAGAGGTACGTCCGTCCCGGTCCTCTCGTACTAGGGACAGCCTTCTTCAAGTTTCAACGCGCGCGGCGGATAGAGACCGAACTGTCTCACGACGTTCTGAACCCAGCTCGCGTGCCGCTTTAATGGGCGAACAGCCCAACCCTTGGGACCTACTCCAGCCCCAGGATGCGACGAGCCGACATCGAGGTGCCAAACCATCCCGTCGATATGAACTCTTGGGGAAGATCAGCCTGTTATCCCCGGGGTACCTTTTATCCGTTGAGCGACACCACATCCACAAGTAGGTGCCGGATCACTAGTCCCGACTTTCGTCCCTGCTCGAGCTGTCACTCTCACAGTCAAGCTCCCTTGTGCACTTACACTCACCACCTGATTGCCAACCAGGCTGAGGGAACCTTTGGGCGCCTCCGTTACATTTTGGGAGGCAACCGCCCCAGTTAAACTACCCACCAGGCACTGTCCCCAACCCAGATCATGGGCCAAGGTTAAGGTGCTCAATCCGATCAGAGTGGTATTTCAACAACGACTCCACCACCACTAGCGTGATAGCTTCACAGTCTCCCACCTATCCTACACAAACCGAACCAAACACCAATACCAAGCTATAGTGAAGGTCCCGGGGTCTTTTCGTCCTGCCGCGCGTAACGAGCATCTTTACTCGTAGTGCAATTTCACCGGGCCTGTGGTTGAGACAGCAGGGAAGTCGTTACGCCATTCGTGCAGGTCGGAACTTACCCGACAAGGAATTTCGCTACCTTAGGATGGTTATAGTTACCACCGCCGTTTACTGGGGCTTAAATTCTCAGCTTCGACACCACAAGGGTATCTAACCGGTCCTCTTAACCTTCCAGCACCGGGCAGGCGTCAGTCCATATACATCAACTTCACGTCTTCGCATGGACCTGTGTTTTTGATAAACAGTCGCTTCCCTCTATTCTCTGCGACCACACCACGCTTAACACCGCAAAGGGTGCTCACACGGTGCGGTCCCCCTTCTCCCGAAGTTACGGGGGCATTTTGCCGAGTTCCTTAACCACAGTTCACCCGAACGCCTTAGTATTTTCAACCTGACTACCTGTGTCGGTTTAGGGTACGGGCCATACATCCACATCGCTAGAGGCTTTTCTCGACAGCACGGGATCACCAACTTCACCCAACAAGGGCTACGCATCACGTCTTACCAACAAACGGTGGTACGGATTTACCTACACCACCCGGCTACACGCTTACACCAACAATCCACTAAGCGGCATGGCTACCCCACTGTGTCACCCCATCGCTTGAACCACACATCAGGCCCCACGACGCACACACCCAACCCGGCCAAAGACCAGAAAGAATGTGTTTGTGGTGGTTAGTATCAGTGCTTTATCATGGGCGCGGACATACGGGTACCAGAATATCAACTGGTTGTCCATCGACTACGCCTGTCGGCCTCGCCTTAGGTCCCGACTCACCCTGGGAAGACGAACTTGACCCAGGAACCCTTAGTCATCCGGCGGGAAGGATTCTCACCTTCCAATTCGTTACTCATGCCTGCATTCTCACTCGCACACACTCCACGCCGCCTTACGGTAACGCTTCACCACGTGCACGACGCTCCCCTACCCAACACACACCGAAAGGTGTGTCTTGCCGCGGCTTCGGCGGTGTGCTTGAGCCCCACTACATTGTCGGCGCGAAACCACTCGACCAGTGAGCTATTACGCACTCTTTCAAGGATGGCTGCTTCTAAGCCAACCTCCTGGCTGTCTTCGCGATCCCACATCCTTTTCCACTTAGCACACCCTTAGGGGCCTTAACCGGCGATCTGGGCTGTTTCCCTCTCGACTATGAAGCTTATCCCCCACAGTCTCACTGCCGTACACCACATTGCTGGCATTCGGAGTTTGGCTGACATTGCTAAGATTGTAGTCCCGCTCAACCAACCAGTAGCTCTACCTCCAACAAGCTAATACGACGCTGCACCTAAATGCATTTCGGGGAGAACCAGCTATCACGGAGTTTGATTGGCCTTTCACCCCTACCCACAGCTCATCCCCGCAGTTTTCAACCTACGTGGGTTCGCGCCTCCACAACCTCTTACAGCTGCTTCACACTGGCCATGGGTAGATCACCCCGCTTCGGGTCCAGGACATGCCACTAAACAAATCACCCTCATTAGGATTCGGTTTCCCTACGGCTACCCCACACGGGTTAACCTCGCGACATGCCGCTGACTCGCAGGCTCATTCTTCAAAAGGCACGCCATCACACACTTTCAGGTGCTCTGACGGATTGTAAGCACATGGTTTCAGGAACTATTTCACTCCCCTCCCGGGGTACTTTTCACCATTCCCTCACGGTACTATCCACTATCGGTCACACTGAGTATTTAGGCTTACCGGGTGGTCCCGGCAGATTCACAGCAGATTCCACGAGCCCGCTGCTACTCGGGGACACCAACAACCAACCACACACCATCTTCAGCTACAGGACTCTCACCTTCTCCGGTAGGCCATCCCAGACCACTTCACCTAACAACATGCGCATTGGCACGACAGTGGTAGCTGCCGCACATCAGGCCCCACAACACCGCACACACAACCCCTACCAAGTATCACATGCACACGGTTTAGCCTCATCCACGTTCGTTCGCCACTACTAGCAGAATCATTATTATTTTCTCTTCCTACGGGTACTAAGATGTTTCACTTCCCCGCGTTGCCCCCACAACAGCTATGAATTCACTGAAGGGTCACTACCCATAACGGCAGCCAGGTTTCCCCATTCGGACATCCTCGGATCAACGCTTAATTGACAACTCCCCGAGGCTTAACGCAGCCTTACACGTCCTTCATCGGCTCAGCATGCCAAGGCATCCACCATGCGCCCTTAATAACGAACACACAAACCACGTACCCGGGCCAAGCCCGGCTACGAGGCGTGAACTACACAAAACACAAAAAGAACAAAGAAATCACACACGCAACAACACCACCCACAAGCAGCATTGTCACGGATGCTCGCGTCCACTATACAGTTCTCACACAACACCCCACACCACCACGCAACACCACCACACGGTGGCACCACGCAACCAGCATGGGTTATGAGCAACACAATGATGCCCCAGACACCCAACAATGCACCAACATACCCACAAACACATTCTTGCCTGCCCACCACGACGACCACCACAACAAAAAAGTGTCATCAACTGGTGTGTCTCCACTCCGACTAAAAAACGTTGGCAGCATGACACTCGCACACTCAACCAACCGTCGCGCTCCTACAGAGCGCGACGTACAAATGATGTGGGATGTAACTACACCCCAACACTAAAAGCTCCTTAGAAAGGAGGTGATCCAGCCGCACCTTCCGGTACGGCTACCTTGTTACGACTTCGTCCCAATCGCCGATCCCACCTTCGACAGCTCCCTAACGAGTTTGAGCCACTGGCTTCGGGTGTTACCAACTTTCATGACGTGACGGGCGGTGTGTACAAGGCCCGGGAACGTATTCACCGCAGCATTGCTGATCTGCGATTACTAGCGACTCCAACTTCATGGGGTCGAGTTGCAGACCCCAATCCGAACTAAGACCAGCTTTAAGCGATTAGCTCCACCTCACAGTATCGCAACGCATTGTACCGGCCATTGTAGCACGTGTGAAGCCCTGGACATAAGGGGCATGATGATTTGACGTCATCCCCACCTTCCTCCGAGTTAACCCCGGCAGTCTCTCATGAGTCCCCACCACAACGTGCTGGCAACATAAGACAAGGGTTGCGCTCGTTGCGGGACTTAACCCAACATCTCACGACACGAGCTGACGACAACCATGCACCACCTGTATACAGACCACAAGGGAAAACACATCTCTGTGCCGATCCTGCATATGTCAAGCCCAGGTAAGGTTCTTCGCGTTGCATCGAATTAATCCACATGCTCCGCCGCTTGTGCGGGCCCCCGTCAATTCCTTTGAGTTTTAGCCTTGCGGCCGTACTCCCCAGGCGGGGCGCTTAATGCGTTAGCTACGGCACGAGAAACGTGGAAGTCCCTCACACCTAGCGCCCACCGTTTACGGCATGGACTACCAGGGTATCTAATCCTGTTCGCTACCCATGCTTTCGCTCCTCAGCGTCAGTTACTGCCCAGAGACCTGCCTTCGCCATCGGTGTTCCTCCTGATATCTGCGCATTTCACCGCTACACCAGGAATTCCAGTCTCCCCTACAGCACTCAAGTCAGCCCGTATCGCCTGCACGCCCGGAGTTAAGCCCCGGAATTTCACAGACGACGCGACAAACCACCTACGAGCTCTTTACGCCCAGTAATTCCGGACAACGCTCGCACCCTACGTATTACCGCGGCTGCTGGCACGTAGTTAGCCGGTGCTTCTTATACAGGTACCGTCACATACGCTTCGTCCCTGTCGAAAGGAGTTTACAACCCGAAGGCCGTCATCCCCCACGCGGCGTCGCTGCATCAGGCTTCCGCCCATTGTGCAATATTCCCCACTGCTGCCTCCCGTAGGAGTCTGGGCCGTATCTCAGTCCCAATGTGGCCGTACACCCTCTCAGGCCGGCTACCCGTCGACGCCTTGGTAGGCCATTACCCCACCAACAAGCTGATAGGCCGCGAGCTCATCCCTAACCGAAAAAACTTTCCACCACACACACTAAAGCATGGTCCTATCCGGTATTAGACCCAGTTTCCCAAGCTTATCCCGAAGTTAGGGGCAGATCACCCACGTGTTACTCACCCGTTCGCCACTCGAGTACCCCCCGCAAGCGGGAGGCCTTTCCGTTCGACTTGCATGTGTTAAGCACGCCGCCAGCGTTCGTCCTGAGCCAGGATCAAACTCTCCACAAAAAAGGCACCAGCACCCAAACAAAAAAGAGTGCCGGACCAGGGCGTGAAAAGCCCAAAACCTAGACAAAAAAGACAAACCAAACCACCACCACAAACAGCAGCAGCGGACTGGCAAATCCAAAAAATTACTACATAAAGAAAAAATCACCCGAACCACCCAACAACCGACGAGGAAGCCCAGACGGTCCGGTTACCACCATGACAACAAACGCCACCACAGCAAAAATGCGACTCTTTAACAGTATGCACCAAACCAAAAATTATCAGTTCTATTACAGTGACACCCCACATTCGGAACAGGGCACCACCCGGCACACACCAACCAACCACACCCACCAAACAGGCGCAGCCAGCACAACACACTTCCACCACAATGACCGCCACAGCAGACAAACAAAAATAAAAGTACATTGGCACACTATTGAGTTCTCAAACAACATCCCCACCCACATCCACACACCAGAAACACTCTAGCAAGCTTCAAAGGAGGAACATCAGCAACTGTTTTCTTACCGCCACACCGCAATCAACCAGACCCAACCAAAGGGGCTGTAAGCGGGGCGCTGTCGGTCGCGCTGACTTGAACTAATCTACACACACCCCACCACCAACACAAATCCCCAGCCCACACCCCATATCCACCCCACACCAACCACCACCCAAACAACCCCAACCACCAACAAACCCCCAACCCACAGCGGCATCGGCAAGCAACTGCAAAATTGGGGGGTCAGAGGTGTGGAATGGCTAGTGGTAGCAAGCCAGGGGGCCTTGGGGCCCCTCAATGACGGTGATGGGGGTGTTAAAGATTGGAGAGAGGACCTCATCACGCATGACCTCAAGGGCGGGTCCGAACTGGACAATCTGGCCGTCCTTGCAAGCGCAGATGTAGTCCGCATAGCGCGCTGCGAAGTTGATGTCATGCAAAACGATGATGATGGTGCGGCCAAGGTCTCGCGCTGCGGCCTGCAAGTGCTTCATCATGTCCACCGAATGAGCGATGTCAAGGTTGTTGAGGGGCTCGTCAAGCAGCACATAGTCCGTCTCCTGGCACAGGACCATCGCCACGTAGGCGCGTTGACGCTGGCCTCCAGAGAGTTCGTCTAGGTAGCGATGCTGCAAAGCATCCAGGTGGAAAAACTCAATGTACTTGGTGATGATGGCTTCGTCTTCTCTGGTCAGCCGCCCCTGGCTGTAGGGGAAGCGCCCGAACCCCACCAGCTGGCGCACCGTCAGCTTGGTCACGAAGTGGTTTTCCTGGCGCAGGATAGACAAGACCTTAGCCAAGTCCTTCGACTTCGTGGCATGCACATCAAACCCGGCCACCTCGATGGCACCTTCGTCCATATCGAGCAGGCGGCCAATCATGGTGAGCATAGTGGACTTGCCCGCACCATTAGGGCCAATCAGGGCCGTAATGCCCCCTGCGGGAATCTCCAGATTAAGGGGACCGATGTGGGTCTCCTCAGAGTAGTTCTTGACAACGTTGCGGAGCTGAATCACAGCCGCCCCTTTCGCAGAATGACGAACAGGAACACCGAGCCGCCAACCAGCTCGATAATGATGGAGACCACACCCTGGGCGTAGAACACGTGCTGCATAATGAAGTACGCGGACGTCAACACGAAGAACGCGACGCCGATCGCCATGGGGAAGATATACCGATGGTCGTAGGTATCGGTGAACTGATAAGCCAGGGTGGCCACCAGGAAGCCCAGGAAGGTCATCGGCCCCACCAGCGAGGTGGTAGTAGCCATCAGCAGTGAGACCAAGATCAGGGTGTAGATAGCGTGGAACTTGTGGTTAACGCCCAAATTCTTCGAGACGTCCGCACCCAAGGACAACACGTTAAGGCGGCGCGAGTTGGCAAAAAGCAACGCCGTGACTATCAGCACCAGGGGGATGGCTATGGGATAGTACTCAGTCTCTGCGTTATTAACCGAGCCAAAAAGACGCGCCGTGAGCACATCAAATTCCGACGGAGTAAGAACGCGACGCATAAACGCCGACAACGAACCCAGTCCCCCGCCAATGACCACGCCCACCAACAGCATGGCATGCATATTGTTGCGATTATTAGTCAGCAGCCAGCTGTAGAGCAGCAGCGACAGCGCAATCATCACGCCCATTTGCATGAGGAAGGTCCCCACGTTGCGGGTCTGCGTCAGCGTACTTGCCCCAAAGAAGAACACGGTCGCCGTGTTGATAGTGACGTAAAGGGACTCGAAACCCATAATCGACGGGGTAAGGATGCGATTATTGGTCACCGTATGGAAGGACACCGTTGCCATGGCCTGGCACACCGCCACGATGACCATGGCTACGACCGCGTCCGCGCGGCGCTGGGCAATGAGCCAAAACTTCTCCGTACCAAAAGGCATAGGGTTGCCGTATGCTAGCAGGCCAAAAGCAGACAGCACGCCCAACACCCACACGGATGTCAAAATGATCCAGTATTTCTTATCGACCACGGGTAGACCTCACGATCATCACCACAAAGACCACTGCGCCGATGACGCCGAGGATCAGCGAAACAGGCATTTCAAAGGGTGCAATAATAATGCGCCCCACCAGGTCACACGCTGCCACAATGCCCACGCCGAGCAAACACACCCAGGGTAGGTTAGAGCGAAGGTCATCCCCGCGGACCATCGAGACCACGTTGGGGACAATGAGCCCCAAAAAGGGCAGGGACCCCACCACTACGGTGACCACACCCGTTGCGATGGCAATGAGCCCGGTTCCGATCAGCAGCAGCCGGTTGTAGTTTAGGCCCAAGTTGGTAGCAGCCTCCTCCCCTAGCCCCACCACAGTGAGGCGGTCTGCAAAGAGGAACACCACAATCAAAACCACCAATACCAGCCACAGCACTTCATACTGCCCCGTGTAGACACTGGTAAAAGAACCCATGAACCAAATGCCCAATTGCTGGAGCATATTGGTGGTCAGGGCAAAGAAGCTGGAGACTGCAGAGACTACGGCACCGAGCATGATGCCAATAATCGGCACGATTAGTGAAGACCGCAGTGTCACCCGGCGCAAGAAGAGGAAAAACACCATTGTGCCCACGAAGGAAAAGAGCACCGCACCAATCATGCGTTCCAAAATGGTGGAGGCAGGAAAGAGGACCATGGTGGTCAACAGGCCCAGCCCTGCCCACTCGGTGGTGCCGGTGGTTGAGGGTTCAACGAAGCGATTTTGCGTCAACAACTGCATGACCAGGCCACTCATGGCCATTGCCGCACCGGCAAGCACCAAGGCGATGGTGCGCGGCACGCGGGTGGTCATAAACATCTCCCGGCCGTCTTCGCTGCCCAAGATGTCATACTGTCCAGTGGCCAAAGACGCCAGCAGTAGCGCAGCGACAACGGCAATTCCAATGGCCAGCTTAGCGTCCCAAAGTTTGGGGCGAGTGGAGGTTTGCATAAGAATGTAGCCTTATCACGACAGAAACCGGAAAGGCGCGACCAGCCAAATCAGGCTAGCTTTCGCAACCCTTCCGGTTGTGGAGACTAGCGCGGATTACTTCGCAGATTCAAAAGCATCCGCAATAGCGTTGAGAACCTCGGTGTAGGTGATGATGTTCTCATTGGTGTAGGTGTCTTCCGGCGCAGCGACAACGTTGCCTTGTTTAACGGCGGTGACGTTTTGCAGCGCGGCATTGTCCTTGATCAGGGCTTCACCGTGCAGGACGCCGTCCTTGGCACCGATGGCCCCATCGCGATCCATGATGAAGATCCAATCCGGGTTGGACTGGGCGATGGCCTCCACAGAGATGTCGTCACCCTCGTGGTTGTTGGTGCCACCAGCGACCTCCAGGGAAGGCTTCCAGCCCAGCATGTCGAAGAAGGGACCAAAGAAGCGGCCCTTACCCGGTGCGATGTAGCCAATCTCGCCACCAGAGGTGTTGACGGCCATGATGGTCTTGGACGGATCATAGGCGGCCTTCGCGCGCTCCAGAGCCTTGTTGAAGTCATCCACCAGCGCCTGGGCGTCATCCTCATGGTTGAAGATGGTGCCCAGTGCCAGGGTCTGGCGAATCAGCTCAGAGGGCAGGTCCTCACCATCGCGCGGCTCGAAATCAAGCACGGGGATGTCCTTACCCACCAGAGTCTGCATGTCCTCCTGGTAGCGCTCGAAACGCTGACCATTGATGACGATGTCCGGGTCCGCTGCCACCAGGGCCTCCAGGTCCGGCTCCTTGTGGGTGCCCAGGTTGGCCTCTACGGTGTCCTCATTGATCTTGTCCCGCAGCGTCTTCGGCACCAGCGGAACGGGAGCGGCAACGATGTTCACGCCCCACTGGGAGAGAATTTCGAAGGAACGGTTGTCGGTGACTGCCACGCGCTCAAACGGTGCATTGAGGGTGTGGGTGCCGTAGTTGTCCTCGACGGTGAGGGCAACAACCTCTGCGGTAGTGGTTGCTACAGCGGAGGAAGCGGCATCGGTAGCCGACGTAGCGGCATCCTCAGCCTGGGAGCAAGAGGTCAGCACGAGGGAGGCAGCAGCCAAGGCGGCCACGGAGCCAGCTACCTTACGGCCAGCGGTACGGCGCAAAATCATATTCTCAGTGTCCTTAGAGGTTAGGAGAGCTTCGACTTACCTAGCCCACCCTAACCTAGGTTAGGCCATCCACACAAACCCGCTAGTAAATACACCCTAAGCCACCTTCCAGAGCCCTCCAGTGCCCTACTGCAGGCGCGGATCTAGGCCATATTGCTTGCCGATGCCCAGGTGGCCCCGCGAAGTGTCCGCCTCATAGTCCGCATGGAACTGGCCCCGCTCCTGCAGCAAAGGCACCACCTGGTCCACAAAGATGTCTATATCTTCTTCGTACAAACTTGGGCTGACCCAAAAGCCGTCGCAGGCACCAAACTCGAACCACTCCTGCATATGGTCCGCCACTACTTCCGCCGGGCCGATGGGCGAGGGATGGAAGTCAATAATGCCATGGTAGAGAATGTCGCGCACCGTCCAGCCCTCCTGTGCCAGTTCGAGTGCTCGCTGCGAACGCGGATCAGAGGGATTGGCCCGCAGGTTCCGCCCCTCCAAGGTGCTATCCAGGTCCTGCTCGCTCAGCGTTGTACCCAACATCATGCCCAGGTAGCTAACCCGTTGACGAATGTGCGGCTCCACGAAGAAGCCCCGACGGTCCAGCGCTTGGCGCACCGTGGGCGCAACCGTCGGCATAAGCCCGGCGATGAACTTGATTTCATCTGGGTCGCGCCCCGCCTCTGCGGCAGCGTTGCGCAGGCGATCCCGCTGGGCCTTTGCATCCTCCTTTGTGAAGGCAGCACCAATAACCACATTCGCATGACGTGCCGCGACCTCTACTCCATTAGGAGATCCACCGGCTTGAAAAATCACCGGTTGCCCCTGCTTCGAAGGTGGAATGGGCAGCGGGCCCCGCGAAGCAACATGCTGACCGCGCAAGTTGATGGGCCGCACTTTGTTCAAGTCTGCAAACACCCCAGTTTCTCGCTGCGGCGGCCAAGCATCTTCCTCCCAGGAACCCCACAAGGCCTGGGTAATCTGCACAAACTCATGCAGCCGCTGGTAACGCTGCGCAGAATCCGCCACTTCCTGGCCAAAGTTCGCCGCTCCCATCGGATCAGAACCCGTCACCGCGTTCCACCCAATGCGTCCCCCAGACATCATGTCCAGGGTCTTGAGCTGGCGCGCCAGGTTATAGGGCTCATTCCAGGACGTCGACGCCGTAGTCGCCATGCCAATGTGGGTAGTCTCCCGGGCAATCGCCGCCATGGTGATGAGTGGATCGAGGGTCATTTGCGGGGCATCGGCAGGGTGTTTCTGGGTCTGATTGGGTGAGTCCGGGAAGAACAGGAACTGGAATTTTCCGCGCTCAGCCTTCTGCGCATAGCGCACGTGCGCGTCCAGCTTGGCGTAGTTTTCTACGTCAACGCTAGGGTGGCGCCATGCTGTCACCTGCGCGCCATAGCCGTTGCCCAGCTGCATGCCGATGAGCATCTTGCGGTTATCAGTGGTGGTCATGATTATCCTTTCAGTAACGTGTGATTGGTCAGGAGCGGCTAATTAGCGGGCGAACATGTGCCCGGCCACAAAGTGCAGTGGCGCCGCGAGCTCATCGCGGCGGTGGTCGAGAACCTCAAAGAGTGCAATGGTGTGGTCTCCAGCGGCAATTTCCTCATAGAGGCGCACCCTGAACTGCGCTGCCGCCCCTGGAAGCACCTGCGCCTGGCCGTCCCAGCCTTGCATGCCGATGCCCTCAAAACGCTGCCCCGCAGGCCTGCGCAACGCTTCAGCGTCCGCCAGGTTATCCGCGCTAAGCACGCTAATGGCCAGCTCCTGCGCCTCCCGCAGCACCGGCCAGGTGGTGGAGGTGTGCGCGAAACTAACCTGCACCAGCGGCGGATCTAGCGACACCGATCCAAATGAGTTGGCCAGCATTCCCACCGTCTTCGGCGCGGGTGTCCCGCCAGCCTTGCCCCCAAGCTCTGCCGCTATGAGCACTACCCCAGTTGGGAAGGCCCCCAGGCTGCGCCGCAGCTCGATCGGATCCATCGTCTTCTCCTTGTAGCTAGTTGTCATGGTTGCGCCTTTCAGCTATGATTTTTCTCAAATGTGGAGACGTTCTCCGCTTAACATCAAGCCACTATACGGAGAAGCTCTCCGGTTAGCAAATTTTAAGGACCCGCATGGACAACCAGGTAAAACACCCCCGGCGCGACGCCCAAGCCAACCGCGAGCGCATCCTTGACGTCGCCCGCTCCCAATTCGAGGCCCATGGCCTAGCGGCCTCCATGGACAAGATCGCCAAGGAGGCCGGCGTGGGCCCCGGCACCCTCTACCGCCACTTCCCCAACCGCGAGGCCCTCTTCGGTGCCATCCTCGAGGGGTGCGCCCCCAACGTAGCCACCGAAGGCAACGCTCTAGCCCAGTCTGCCGATGCCGCCGCAGCCCTCACCCAATGGCTGCTCATCATCGCCCAATGGTCCACCAGCTTCGAAGGCGCCACTACCCCCATGCTTGAGGCCATTACCACCAACACCGGCCCCCTAGCCGCAACGTGCTCGGATCTCCTCACCACCCTGGAGGTCCTGCTCCACAACGCCCAGCAAGCCGGCGTTGCCCGCCCTGAGGTCAGCGCCCGCGACCTTTACGCCGCCACCCTGGGGCTGGCTTGGGCTGCCGACGCCGACTCCCCCATCGAAACCCTCATCGACCTACTGAGCACCGGTTGGCGCCAAAGCTAAGGCAAGGAAAGTGGAGTCTGCTTGAGTCAATGGCAGAATTGTCGAAGGGTCTATGACTGCTAACCCAGTAGTCAAGATGGATGCGAGAGGCTTGAGGCGTGTTGAATGATATGGACGTGTATGAGTGGCTGGATTCAAGGGTTGATTCTTCGGTAAGTAGGGAGTCTGCCGAGAGTGATTTGGCTGCTGGCGAGGTGGATCGCGCTGTGTACTGCCTGGCTGATGAGGCTTTTGCTGCTGACGCTTTGACGTTGCCAATGCTTGAGACTCTTTTGAAGGAGTACCCGGATGGTTGGATGGCGGAGGTGTTTTCCTACATGAGAGACACCATTGAACTAGCGCAAAGTACCGTTTAGCTGGGAAGGTGGTTGTGGTGTATCAGACGTATTGGGAAGTACCCTAAAGCAATGGCGATAACATTCGATGAGGCTGTAGAGATTGCGCGTGCGGCCGCTGCGCCACATCACCTGATTCCTGACTTCATTCAGCATGGCGAAGGGGCGTACTGCTTCGAAACGGATAGGCATTTGGACCCGATGATTATCGGGCCCGGCAGCATGCTGATCGTCTTTGAGAGTGATGGTTCTGTGATCGGTGGCAGTAGCGCTCCTACGTACACTCCCCGCGAGTGTGAAGTTCTGGCTATTGATGGCAGGGTGTTACGGACTTTCGAGCAGGTTAGGGCTGCGCGTTTGACTCATGAAGCCGAGCAGGCCGCTTTGGAAGCTGAGAGTGATGGCGAGGAATTAGAGGACCCGGTTCCGGTTCCGGCGACGGGGCCATAGCGTACGTGCTGGAGGGGTGGCGGGATCCGCCCCGCAAGGGGTTCGCGCCCGTCCCCGATAAACACTCCGAGGATTCCCGCATAGGGCATACATGGGATAGCAAGCACGCAGGATCCCCCCCAAAAAATTCCCGAAATCTGGAGCAACCAGCAAATCGCTAATGCCGTGGTGGAGACCCTGGAAACCCCACCTACACACACGCCACGCTAACGGCAATCTGGGCGTGGCCCCGTAACCGGGACCGGAACCGGGTCCCCTAATTCCTCATACTCAGCTTCCAAAGCGGCCTGCCTAGCCTCTTCCTTTTCCCAATCGGCACGCACCGTGCCGATTGCGGGTATTTGGTCGGGGTAGTCTGCATAGGTGGTAGGGGTGTTTCTGGCTAGGTGGTCGGGTCATGATCTGTGTGGCGGTGTCGTCAATTCTGTGGCACCGTGACACGTTTTCATGACTAAGGAGGCCATGTTCATGGCTGAATTCAAAGAGATCATGGCGATGCGGTTGGAAGGCAAAAGCTACGATGCGATTGCTTCTGCCTTGGGGTGCTCCAATCGCGATATTGCTCGCGTGATCGATGTCATCAACGCCTATGACATCACTGCTGAGGCGTTTGCGGGATTGTCCCCGGAGTTCTTTGACGAGCATTTTCCGGATGGACGCAGGGCGAGGAAAGCAGCGTATGTCCAGCCGGATTATAAGGCTCTTGCGGATAAGCTGGCGAAGAACAAGCATCTGACCAGGTTCATGCTGTGGGAGAAGTATTACTCCTTGCCAGCCGAGCCAGGGATGGTGAAATACCAGTACGCCCAGTTTTGTAATGGGTTGGCAGCCTACATCAAAACCCACGGACTCACCGAGGTCATTGACCATGAACCCGGTGAGGAGCTGTATGTGGATTGGGCTGGCGATAAAGTCGCTATCGAAGATCCTGCGACGGGCAAGACGGCGTTTCGTGCATCAATTTTCGTGGCTGTCTGCCCGTATTCAGGAATGTTGTTTGCGAAGGCAGCCAGGAACGAAAAGATGGACAACTGGATCGACTGCCATGTCGCCACATTGGACTATCTTGGTGCTCTACCAGCAATTATTGTTCCTGACAACGCGTCGACAGCAACTTATCGGCCGAAGAAAAACTCTTCCTATCGGGCGATCACGGATCGCTATGCTGACTTCGCTGCGTACTACGACATTCTCATTGTGCCGACCAGGCCTGGAAAGCCACGCGATAAGGCTGCCGTTGAACGCGCAGTACAAACCGTGTACTCGCTGGTCCTGGGCTATTTCGATCAGCAAAGATTCTACAGTCTCGAAGAGCTCAACGAAGCGATCGCTGAACGTATTGACGACATTAATGAGGTCCGCCAGCGCAGCGATGGGCTAACCCGGCGAGAGCTTTTTGATGCTGACGAACGCCCACTGATGCGCGCTCTGCCTCAGGATCGGTTCACTGAAGTGTTGTGGCGCAGCCTAAAAGTAGACCGGTCCTGGCACGTCACCTGTGACTATCAGTACTACTCAGTGCCATTTACCCTGGTGGGCAAAACGGTACGAGCACGTCTGACCCACTCAACGGTTAGTATCTTCTACCTCGATCAGCTAGTGGCTGAGCATCCTCGGTTGCACGGATTTCGCTATCGGTACTCCTCCGACCCGACACACAGCCCCGATGGACATTCAACGTCGAAAGCCTACACCCGTGACGAGTTGCTCTCTTGGGCCTCATCCTACGGAACTGCGACGATAGCGGTAATCAAAAAGGTCCTCGACCGCTACGCCACAGCCGTACCGAAGGGGATGAAACAAGCCAGCCTAATCCTGGCATCGCTGGGTAAGCGCCACAATGGCACCACCCTGGAACCGGCATGCCAGTACATCCTGGACCACGAGCTAGCTCCAGCTCGATCAGTAATACAGCGCGTGCAATCCAGCATCAACCACAATCGTCCTGCCACCAAAGCACCGCAGACGCAACACAGTCCAGGGCCAATCGACATCACAGGATTGGAATCAGAGGTCTTCATCCGCTCAGCAGAGCACTTCACTAACAGAAAGGATGCCTAAACCATGGATCACCTGGATGACACCACCTGGGCACGACTGCGCGCCCTACGGCTATCGACCTTCGCCGAGGTTTACTTCGAGCTCATCGCCAACGACGACTACGCCAATGCGCTACCTGAAGATATCTTCATCGCAGCCACCGATATCCTCGCCCAGCGTCGAACCGAGCGTAACATCGCCAAAGCCATCGCACAGGCAAAGTTTCGGTACCCAGATGCCACCCTCGCTGAAATCATCAGCCCCGAACAACGAGGCATCAATACCCGAGCGCTAGAACGCATCGCGAGGACCAATTGGCGAGAAGACCCTACCAACTTGCACCTGCTGGCACCTGCAGGAACTGGGAAAACCTACATTGCCTGCGCCCTAGGAGTTGCAGCGTGCCAAGCAGGGTACTCGGTGTTGTACTACCGCCTTGACCAGCTGGTGTCCACGTTGGCGGCCTTCTTGCCCAACGAGGAATCATACGAAACGGTGATGAGAAAACTCGTGAATGTCGATGTCCTGATTATCGACGACTTTCTCACCCTTGGAATAGACTCCCGTGGTCAAGACGACCTAACCAAAATCCTAATTGAAAGAGACGGCCGACTCCCGACCATCATTTCATCACAATCGAGTGCAGGCTACTGGCTCAAAGCCCTGCCCAACCGAGTCGGAGCAGACTCACTCGTCAGCAGGATCAGCAGCGGGCGCCATATAGAAATTGGCGACTTTGACATGCGCAAGCATCTTGCAACCATCCGCGACAACACGAACACCTAACCCCAAACGCCAGCCCGGCTATGCAACGCCGGGCTGGCAGCCCTACCAACAACCCGGAATACCACCCCGACCACCTTCCCGGAACACCCCTACCAAATACGCGCACTTGGCAGCACCGCGTCTCTATCACGAATAACATTGCCAGCAAGGTCCAGGAGTACATAGTCATCTTCCGGGATATACGGGCACGAACCGCTGTGAGTCACTGCATCCTCACCAGTCTCTTCAACAATTCGGGCAACGTTAATCGCACCAGTCCCGCACCTTTCGGGAGGAAGCCGCCAGGTAAACTCAAACATCCGCATATGCCCAGGCGTGAGCGGACCATACTTTACAAACGGTTCTAGCGCGGTCCCCTCAGGGGGATATTTCTCCGCAACCTTTACCACTTGCTCAAATGTTAGAACCATTGTTTCAGCTCACCGCCAACAACATCAGGAACTCCATCCACTGGGTCACAGTCATCCACTCTCACCGCAGCTGCGAGGGAACCGGACTTAATCCGTGAATTTTTACTGGCCCCAAGATGGGATCATCCAAGTCCTCATCCTCAGCCAGATCTTCCTCGCGCGCCTCCTCCTCTGCCAACGCAACACGTACTTCTTCACGTGTCTGCACCAAAGAACCATCAAGCCGCCGAACTTCATAATCGTCGGGAAGATATACCGGAGCCACACTCCCTACAATGACGCTCCCACCGTCTTCGACAACGATGACGCTACTGTCTCCGAGCGTCATCAGGGAGGGCTTGTCCCGCGTGAAAAACCAAATGCGTCATCACCACACCACACGTAATCTTCCAAGCCTCCCTTAGTAGCCGCATACCTTTGGGCAATCGTCACTGCCTCGGCCATGGTTACTGCCATTGATCCAAGTCACCTCCACGAACAGCTCAACCCTCAAAAACAACAAAACCCCAGCTAAACCGTAGTCTAACTGGGGCCATTCAGTGGAGCCGCCGGGAATTGAACCCGGGTCCTTCGTCACCTCGCCAGGGCTTCTCCGTGCGCAGTCTGCGCCAGATCTCTGCTCGGCCCTCCGGCGCGGGCAAACACGTTCCGGATGATGGGCCCAGTTGCTCTAGAAGTCCCCTGCCGGCGGAACAACACGCCAGCAAAGCAAGTTCCTTAGTCGATGCCAGGAACCGGGCCAGGAACTAAACCCGGGCTGACAGACTCGCGTCGCTGAAATTAGGCAGCGAGGGCAAAGTCACGCTGAGAGTTCTTCTCTGCGTTTATTGGTTGCTACGACGCTTACGGTGGTCTCTAGCCTGCACCGGCACGCTTCCCCTGGCTCAATGTACGAAGTCGAAACCATGTCGACCCCTCACATTGCAGTAGAGCGGGTTGTGCGCTCTCTACAGTAGGGCCAACCCTAGCGCACCCACCCCGCCCCTCGCAACCCCCTCACTGTCTGTGACCTAGCCTGCCGACGCCTCCTGTCCCACTCTTTCCGCCAACCAGTCACGTAGCACCACCGCGTGGTTAATCTCCCGATCAGCTGCGGCAAACAGCAGCGTCACGGGGCCATCGGCAGCCAGGGTGCGCAAGCGCTCCACGTCGGGGTCATCATAGTTTTCTGCCAGCTCCGCTCGGTAGCGGCTAGCGAACTCCTCAAAGCGCTGCGGGTCATGGTCCCACCACTTGCGCAGCTGGGTGCTGGGGGCTACGCCCTTGAGCCAGTCCTGGGCGTCTAAGTCTTCCTTAGCAATTCCGCGCGGCCACAGCCGGTCCACCACAACCGTGTGGCCCTGGGCGGTGGCCTCTCCCTTGACTACGTCGTGGACTTTAAGGGCTTCGATCATGCGTTGATTCCCTTGATGCGCCGGCCTAGCTCGCGGGTGATTTCCCGGTCCTGGTCCCGGCGCTTGATGGACTCCCGCTTGTCATAGTCTTGCTTACCCTGCGCCAGACCGACCTCACACTTGGCCCGGCCGTCTTTGAGATAGACCCGAAGCGGGATCAGCGTCTTATTGCCGTCGCGCACCTGACCCATCAGCTTGTCAATCTCCCGGCGGTGCGCCAACAGTTTGCGCGTGCGCTTAGGAGAATGATTAGTCCAGGAGCCATTAGAGTACTCCGGGATGTGCAGGTTACGAATGTAGAGTTCCCCATCATCGATGGTGGCGAAGGAGTCCACCAGGGAGATCTTGCCCTCACGCAAAGACTTAATCTCTGTGCCCACCAGGACCATTCCGCACTCGAGAGTGTCCAGGATTTTGTAGTCATGGCGGGCACGCCGGTTAGTTGCCAGCGTCGAGTTGTTATCGACCTGCGCCTGCTTTTTCTTCTTCGCCATAATTCTGCCCAGCATAGTGCCCGAATGCCCTAGCTCACAACCCCAACCGGGCAGGGCTCGACCCCAGCCAAGCAGGACCTCGGCGGGGCTCGGCGGGCCCCGCCTAACGGACCCAACACACCCCGCCTATCCGACCCGGCTAGGCCTTGACGTATCCGGCCACCCCCACCAGGGCCGCCGCCACTGCCCCTGCCACGGAGCCACCTGCCACCCAGGGCAGGGCGTGCCACACGGTGGCATCGGCAAGCGGAACCAACAGACCGGAAGCATAAAGATCCTGCAGAGCCGGGTCGATAAGGAAGTGCTTGGCCGCCGCCACGGCACCGGCGGCCACAGCTACACCCGCCAGAACCGCCAGGGCTGCCTCCGCCACAAAGGGCGCGGCGCTAAACCATCGGCTCGCGCCCACCATGCGCATGATGGACAAATCGGTCGCGCGGTGGAATGCAGAAATCTGCACCAGATTGGCAATCAGAAACAGTGCCGCCACGGCCTGCAGAGCGGCGATGCCGAAGGCCACAGTGCGGGCTGCGTCCAAGTTGCGGGAGGCGGCGCGAGCCTCGGCGGCTTGGTCGCTAACGGTGGCTACACCGGGGGCATCGGCAAGCGCGGTAACAGCGGAAGCATCGGTAGGATCGGCCAGGCGCACCTGGAAGGCGGCGGGCAGGGCGTCCTCGGGAGTATCAGCAACTAGGTCGGGATCCTGGTCCTGGAAGAGCTCCACAAAGCGGGCGTAAGACTGCGCACGGTTGCGGAAGGTCACCTCCACCACCGCCGGGTCCTGCTCCAGGCGGGCGCGCAACTGGGCGCACAACCGCCCGCTGCAGTCGGCGTCCTCTGCAGAAATCTGCTCCTCCAACTGCACCAGCACTACTGCCTCATCCAAGTACGCCTGCTTAGCGGCGGTGGCCATCTGGGTAACCAACGCCCCCAACAGCACAAATGCCGCGGCGATAGCAGAGGTAATCACCAACGCCAAGGTCATGGTCAGATTGCGGCGCAGCCCGGAGGCCGTCGCCTTCGCGATATACACACCACGCATTAGACCGCCTCCCCATAGACGCCACGGGCCTCATCACGCACCAACACCCCGGCGCGCAATTCCAGCACCCGCTGGCGCATGTCGTTGACTGCCCGGGCGTTATGGGTGGACATCAGCACCGTGGTGCCGGTGCGTTGGATGCGTTCGAGAACGGCGATTACGTCCGCGGCGCTGCCCGGGTCCAGGTTGCCGGTGGGCTCGTCCGCCAGTACCACCGGGGGACGGTTGACAAAGGCGCGGGCTACGGCCACCCGCTGCTGCTCCCCGCCGGAGAGCTCCTGCGGGAAGCGGTGGGCTTTGGTCTCCAGGCCCACCAATTCGAGAGCTTCCGGGACCGCTTGGCGGACCCGGGAGCGCGGGGCCCCGATGACTTCCAGAGCGAAGGCCACGTTGTCATACACGCTTAGCCGCGGCAGCAGGCGAAAATCCTGGAAAACGTAGCCAATGTGGCGGCGCAGCCGGTTAACCCGGGAGCCGCGCAGCCGGTTGACGTGTAGGTCTTCGAGATAGATGTCGCCACTGTCCACGGTGGTTTCGCAAACCAAGAGTTTGAGAATGGACGTCTTGCCAGACCCGCTGGGGCCAATGAGGAAGGCAAACTCTCCGGGATCAATGTGGAAACTCACCTGGTCCAGTGCGGGGCGGGCGCTGCCGGGGTAAAGTTTGCTGACATTCTCAAACGTGATCACATCCGAAACTCTAGCAACTCTAGACCCCGGGATCCTGCAGGCACGGCGGTGGGCCTGTTAGGCTTAATGGTCCATAAGTGATGCCAGACACGTTGCCCGGGTTGCCGTGCGGCGTGCCGCTGGTAGCACCCCGTCCCTGATCAGACTGTCCGCACAGTAAGAGCAATAGAAGAGGAAAGCCCCCGTATATGTCCACCTCCACGGAGAACTCGACGGAGAACCCGGCAAAGAAAACCGCCAAGAACTCGCCAAAGAACCTCACCACAGAATCAACCGCAGGTACCAGTACCCAGGACTCCCCACACACCCCGCCGGGTGGATTCTTGGGCACCATCGAAAAGATTGGCAACAAGCTCCCCAACCCTTTCTGGCTGTTTGTGATCCTGGCCGGCCTGGTGGCTGTGACCTCCTGGATTGGCGCGCACATAGGTATGACGGCAACAGATCCCCAAAGTGGGGAGACCATCGCCGTGGAAAACCTCCTCACCGCCGAGGGCCTGTCCAAGATGGTCACGGAGGCCGTCGCTAACTTCACCTCCTTCCCGCCCTTGGGCGTCATCCTGGCCGTCATGCTGGGTGTGGCCGTGGCCGAGCAATCTGGGTTGCTTTCAGCCCTGGTGCGCGCGATGGTGGCCAAGGTCAGCCCCAAGATGCTCACCTTCGTCGTAGCCCTGACCGGCGTGACCGGTTCCGTGGCCTCCGACGCCATCTACGTCATTTTGATTCCGCTGGGAGCCATGGCTTTCCACGCGGTGGGCCGCTCCCCGATTGTAGGCGCCATGGTGGCCTTTGCGGCATCGTCGGCCGGTTTTAACGCCTCACTGATCCTCAACATCACCGATCTGCTGCTGGGCGGGATTTCCACCTCGGCTGCCCAGATTGTCGATGAAGCCTACGAGGTCTCCCCTCTGGCCAACATCTTCTTCGTCATCCCGTCGGCAGTGGTGCTTTCCCTCATCATCACGGTGGTCACGGAGTTCTTCATCGTCCGCAAGGCCCGCGAGCTGGTGGACCACGATGACCTGGACACCAGCGAGCTGGATTTCAGCGCCCACGCCCCTGCCCAGTCTGCCGATGCCCAGTCTGCTGATGGCCAGTCTGCCGATGCCCCCGCCGCCGAAGGCCAAGACGCCCTCTCCCTGGCACCAGCTGAGGCCCGCGGGCTGATGTGGTCTGGAGTGGCACTGCTGGTCTTCCTGGCAGCGTTCTTTGCACTGATCTTCATTCCGGGTTCGCCGTTTGCCAGCCCAGATGGGGAGTTTATGAACTCGCCCCTCATCCGCTCCATCGCAATCCCAATCTCCTTGGCTTTCTTCCTGGTCGGCGCGGTGTACGGCCTGGTGGTGGGCACCATCAAGGAAGCCGGCGACTTCCCAGAATTTATGGCCAAGGGCCTGCAAACGCTAGTACCGATGATTGTGCTGTTCTTTATGGTGGCGCAATTCCTGGCCTGGTTCAGCTGGTCTAACCTGGGCGTGTGGACGGCCATCAAGGGTTCAGAATTGCTCCAGGCCTGGGACCTGCCGCCGGTACTCATGTTCGCCGGTTTGGTGCTCATGGTGGCACTGCTGAACCTGTTTATCACCTCCGGTTCCGCGCAGTGGGCGCTGATGGCGCCGGTGGTCGTGCCGATGTTGATGTACGTTAACGTCTCCCCGGAAGTAGCCCAGATGCTCTTCCGTATTGGTGATAGCCCCACCAACATCATCACCCCGATGTCGCCCTACTTCGCCCTGGCGTTGACCTTCCTGCAGCGCTACTACAAGCGCGCTGGCGTGGGCACACTGATGTCGCTGGCCCTGCCCTACTCGATTGCCATGCTGGTGGGCTGGTTCATCTTCTTCGTCATCTGGTACCTCATCGGTATTCCGCTGGGACCGGGTTCCCCGATGACCTACCCGGCCTAACGCCTCTGCCCGGCCAGCACAATGAGCCCCGCCCAGGTTGGCCGAGCCTAGCTAGCCTGGCCTAGCTAGACTGGCCGCTCGGGGCGGCATCGGCAGACTGCTGCGCCATGCGCCAGCGGATACCAGCCTCCAAAAAGGCATCAATGTCACCATCAAGGACCTTCGCCGGATCCCCTACTTCGAGGTTCGTGCGCAGGTCCTTGACCATTTGATAAGGGTGCAGCACGTAGTTGCGCATCTGGTTTCCCCAGGAGGCGTTGCCGCCAGCGCCCAGGGCATCCATTTCCGCACGCTCCTCCTGGCGCTTGCGCTCCAATAGCTTAGCCTGGAGCACCCGCATGGCAGAGGCCTTGTTTTGAATCTGGGATTTCTCATTTTGGCAGGTCACCACAATCCCGGTGGGAAGGTGAGTCAGCCGCACGGCCGAGTCCGTGGTGTTGACCGACTGCCCGCCCGGCCCAGAAGAACGGTAGACGTCCACGCGCACATCCGAGTCGGCAACCTCAATGGAGTCGGTCTGCTCCACCACCGGCAACACCTCCACTTCCGCGAAGGAGGTTTGGCGCCGGGCCTGATTATCAAAGGGCGAAATACGCACCAGGCGGTGCGCGCCCTGTTCCACAGAAAGCTGGCCGTACATATACTCCCCGTGCACCACAAATGTCGCGGACTTAATTCCGGCCTCTTCTGCATAGGAGATGTCGTAAACATCTACCTTGTGGTCGTTCTTATCTGCCCAGCGGGTGTACATGCGCATGAGCATCTCCGCCCAAT
This sequence comes from Corynebacterium lizhenjunii, assembly GCF_011038655.2. Classification (NCBI taxonomy): domain Bacteria; kingdom Bacillati; phylum Actinomycetota; class Actinomycetes; order Mycobacteriales; family Corynebacteriaceae; genus Corynebacterium; species Corynebacterium lizhenjunii. The sequence continues at coordinate 688,663 of NZ_CP064954.1, read as the reverse complement.
CCGCTGCATCCACCCCACCTGCGCCGGAGCGAATGTTAATCACAGCCTCACGTTGGTCATATTCCCCAGAGAGCATGGTGGTCACCTCCAGGGACTCAATGGCCCCGCGCAGGTCTGTCAGCTCCTCATCAGCCAGCGCCGTGTCGCCTTCTTCCTCCGCCAACTCATACATCACGGGCATGTCCTCTAAGCGCCCGCGCAAGTTCTCCAGCTTGCGTAGTTTGGCCTGCGCTGCCGACAACTGGGTAGTAATAGCCTGCGCATGGGCTGGATCATCCCACAAGGTGGGGTCCCCTGCGGTAGCTTCTAGCTCGCGCACGGTGGCCGCTAAAGCCTGCGGGTCCATGACCTTTTCTATGGAGTCCAACGTAGCATGGAGCTGGTCGAGCAGAGTAGAAGTTTCAGGGCGCATAGCGAGACAGTCTAGCCACCTAATTCGCACTTCCCTACTTTAAGGGCCACAATTGGAGCCATGACTACACAGCCCTCTTTATCAGAGATGACTGCCGCTTTAACAAAGACCTTCATCGTCGCCCATGCCGATGATACTGATGCGCACCTGGCCCAAGCCCTGGTCTATAACGCCGGCCGCTGGGCCTGGCGCCTGCGGGAGCAGGGGCTAAGCGTGGAGAAGAAGTCTTCGGTCTCCGATGTGGTCACGGATGCCGACCGCGCAGCTGAGCAATTTGTGGCCGATGTGCTCGCGGCGGTGCGCCCGGAAGACGGGATCGTGGGCGAAGAAGGCACAGCCCGGAAGTCCAGCTCGGGTCGCGTGTGGCACATTGACCCCGTTGATGGCACCTACAATTTTGCCTCGGGTTGCGATTATTGGTGCTGCGCCCTGTCGCTTTCCGATACCTCCGGGGTCCTCCTCGGTGCCGTCCACCGGCCCGCCATGGGCTATACCTGGTGCGGAGGGAAAGACTTGCCCACCACCCGCGATGGCCAGGAGGTGAGCATGCAATCCGGGACCAGCGCCCAGCTATCCTTGGCCACATACTTGCACCCCACCAGTGTTGCGGATGCCAACATTGCGGGTGCTTGGCAACGGGTAGCTTCCCGCTTTGCCACCGTGCGCATGTTAGGGGCGGGCTCCATTGACTTGGCCAGCGTTGCCGACGGCACCTGGGGTGCATGGATGCAACACAGCGTTGCGGAGTGGGATTGGCTGCCTGGCAAGGCGCTAATTGAAGCAAACGGCGGGGTTGCGCGTAGGGTAACGGCAGGCGGCGTGGAATGGTCCCTTGCTGGAAACGCCGCTGTAGTAGAAGAAATGGAGGAGGCCCTGCGTGGGTAAGCACAAAGAAGACCTCGGAGTAGCGCTGGAGTTAGCCGGTCTAGCAGACCAGCTGACCATGTCCCGCTTTGAGGCTGCAGACCTCAACGTCAAGGAAAAACCGGACATGACCCCGGTCTCAGATGCGGATTTAGCCTGCGAGAAGCTCCTGCGCGCCGAGCTAGCTAAGGCCCGCCCGCAGGATCAGATCCTGGGCGAGGAATTTGGCGGTGAGCTTTCCCTGCAGGGCCGCCAGTGGGTCATCGACCCCATTGACGGCACCAAGAACTTCGTCCGCGGCGTGCCGGTATGGGCCACCCTCATTGCCCTCCTCGAGGACGGCAAGCCCATCGTGTGCGTGATTTCTGCCCCCGCGCTGCGCCGCCGCTGGTTTGCCTGCGAGGGCTCCGGTGCCTTCCGCGTTTTTGGTGGGGAACGCCGCCGCCTGCGGGTTTCTGCAGTCTCCCAGCTTGCCGATGCCTCCGTGGCCATCAGCTCCCTGTCCGGCTGGGCGGAAGCCGGTGTGCGCGAGCAGCTCATTGCTCTTACAGACTCCGCCTGGCGCCTGCGCGGCTATGGTGACTTCTGGAACTACTGCTTGCTGGCTGAAGGCGCAGTAGACGTCGCCGTCGAACCTGAGGTCTCCCTGTGGGACCTCGCTGCTCCGTGCCTGCTGGTCCAAGAGGCCGGCGGTACCTTTACTAACCGGGCCGGTGAGCCGGGCCCCCACGGCGGTTCCGCCATTGCCACCAATGGTGCGTTGCACGCGAGCGTGCTCGAGCACCTTAAGTCCACCTCCTAGACCACCCCAGAGGGCGAACGCGGCAGGCTCGGGCTAGGGTGCCCCACCTGCGGGAGGGAAAAATGCTGCGGCCGCTGGTACCTGGGCACCAGCGGCATCGGCAGACTAGGAAGGGAGCAGTTAGGGCTGCAGGCGGAAACCTGCCCCCACCCCACCACGACGGTTCAAATCAGCCACGATGGAATCCATGGTGGTTGCCGTCGAAGGCACATGCAGGGCACCCTGCCAGGGGGTACGGCAGGAAATCGGGCCCACGCCGCCGGAAATAGCGCCAATGACGGCACCATTCTTCATCAGCGGCGCACCAGAGTCACCCATCATGGCGCAGACCTGGTTGAACTGCTTTTCAGAACCCTGGGTGTAAACCATGCCGCAGGTGGTGCCAGTAGCCACACCGTGCTTGCAGGCAACATCACCCGGGCGGGCGGTACCGCCCACGGCGTGCGCGGTAACCCCGTTGTAGGAGTTGCTGATCTCTGCCTTGTCGTTGAACTGAATAACGGCATAATCCAGGTAGGCGTTCTTATCCACCACGGTGCCCGTGGGGCCAACCTGCCAAGAGTCAGCAGAAAGTACCTGCTCGCCTGGCTCGGCGCAGTGGCCAGCAGTCAGTCCGACCTTATTGCCAGCATTATCATAGCCAGCCGCAGTCAGCGTGCACATGGAGTTTTGCCCCACATAGATCGGGGTACCCGGACCATACAGGGAGTTGCCGCGGCCCAATGCCTGATTGGATTCCTCCGGAATCCGCGGGGCATCAAAGTAGGATCCCGGCACCCGGTGCAGCACAAAATCTGCCATGGGCTTGCCCGCAGCAATCTTGGAGAACAGATCATTTTTGAACACGTAGTTCGGGTCTGCAACCTGCGGCTTGAAGTCCGGCTGCGTGGCCCGCTCCAGCTGGGCCAGACCCAACGGTTCCGGGTTGGTCAGCGGTTGGCCGGGGTGGCCCTGCTGGCCCGGTGCGGTCTGGTAGTCCGCCTGGGCAGCAGCCGGGGTGGCGGAGTTGGCCGGGGTGACGGAGTTGGCGGGGGCCGCTGGCTGTGCGGGAGTTATCGGCTCAGCAATTATGCCGGTGGCCTGAGCCACGCGGTGCGCGGCAGCGCCCAGAGCCTGGTCGATACCTTCGGTGACCGCCTGGTCCACCGGAGCAGTGGCCACGCCGAGCTTGGCCAAGTCTGCCCGCACCCCATTTAAAAACCCCGCGGAATCAATGACTGGCGCTGGGAGCTCATCAGCGCCTGCGGCCGGAGCCGCAAAAAGAAACGCACCTGCGAAGGCCGAACCCACTAAGACCTTCTTTAGGCGCGACATACGAAGCATATGTTGCCCTCTTTCACACTTCTTAATAGAAAAACCGGATAGGAACCCGTCTATCATCGCACGTTAGCCACCGTTTATAGGCATTACTTTGGCAATCGTGTCCAAGCCGTTATCTTTTGTCCAGACTCCGGGTACCCCCGTTGGCTGGCAACAGGCCTCTAGCGCCTGCGGGCGCTAGACTTATGCCGCTGTTATCCCTACTTTTTGGTTGTGAGGCCCTTTCGCGATGAGCACCGTAGCGGCTTACCTATCCGCCCAACCCATCTTGCTGGTCTGTCTCATCTTCGGCGCCGGCATGGCGCTGGGAAGTATCCGGGTGCGTTCCATCAGCATGGGGGCTGCCGCCGTCCTCTTCCTGGGCATAGCGGTCTCCGCCTGGGCTGCCGCCCTGGGGGTTGATGCCACCTTGCCGCCCCTGCTGGGCACTTTGGGCTTAGTACTTTTTGCCTTCGGTATTGGCAACAACTCTGGCGTGACCTTTTTCCAGTCACTACGCACCGCCACATGGCCAGTGCTTTCCATGCTGGGGGTGTTTGCGCTGGCCGCCGCAGCCGCGTGGGCGCTGGGGACTTGGGCCTTCGGGCTAGACATTGCCGTTATTGCCGGTACCTTTGCGGGTGCAGTAACCAATACTCCCGCTTTGGCTGCGGCTGCCGATGCCACCGGCCAGGCCGGCCCTGCCACCGTTGGCTATGCGGTGGCCTACCTTTTCGGGGTCATCGGCATGCTAGTGGCAACCACCTGGGTGCTGCGCAGCGCCGGTGAGGATGACGACACCACGGCCGAGGTGACCACGGTGCATATCCAGGTCACCCGTGCCGAAGGCATTTCCATTGCGCAACTGTTGAGTCTGGGCGATAGTGAAGTCCAAGTCACGCGGCTGCGGCGCGTAGGGCACAACGAGATTGTTATTCCGAAGTATCTGGACCACCTGGAGCCTGGGGATGTTATCACCGTGGTGGGTTCGCCAGAATATCTTAACCTCATTACGCGCACAGCCGGGCGGGAGTCCCCACAAATTTTGAGCGATGACCGGCATGAACTGGACTTTCGGCGCATTACGGTCTCTGAGCACGCGTTGGCGGGCATGACGGTAGCGCAGCTGAATAATGAGTTGTCCACGCGCTGGGGCGCGCGGATCTCGCGTATTCGCCGCGCGGACGAAGACCAGGTGGCCATGCCGGATTTGATGGTCGAGCTTGGCGATAGGGTCCGCGTGGTGGGCCCAGCGGCTGCCTTTGAGGAGATCTCGACCTACTTGGGGGACTCCGCCAAGGGGCTAACGGATATCAATCCCATCGGTCTGGGCCTGGGCCTGGCTCTGGGCTACTTCCTGGGCCATGTGCCAGTTCCCCTACCCGGCGGCAGCTCCTTTACTTTGGGTGCCGCCGCAGGCGTGCTGCTGGTAGCACTGGTCATGGGCCGGCTGGGCCGCGTGGGCTCGTTGATAACGGCCCTGCCGCATTCCGCTAATACTGTGCTGGCGGAGTTCGGCCTGCTGCTTTTCCTCGCCCAGGCCGGGACCAATGCCGGTGGCCAGATCGCCGGGGCGTTTACCGGCGGGGCCTGGGTGAAGATTCTGCTGCTGGGCGCAATTGTGACCACCATCGTGGCCGTTGGGGTTGCCGTGACCATGCGGCGTGCGCTGCGCATGGGTGCCACCAAAACCGCCGGGGTGCTCGCCGGCGCCCAGACCCAACCGGCCGTGTTGGCCTTCGCCAACACCCGCACCAATTCCGATCCGCGCGTGAGCCTGGGCTATGCCATGGTCTACCCCGCTGCCATGATTGCCAAAATCCTCATCACGCATGCCATAACCCTCCTGGGGTAGACCGGGCATACTCCTTTTTTACTCTTGAGTTTTCTCTCGAGCGCCCTTCGGCTACACTTGTACCTTGAGTAGATACAAGTAGGGAGTTGCATGGACACCAAGTTCGCCCAAGCCATCCACATGCTGGTCTTTATCGCAGAGACCGACCGCGTCGCCAGTTCACAGGCACTAGCTAGCAGCATTGGGACAAATGCCAGCCACACCCGCAAACTGGCTGGCTTACTCAAGCAAGCCAGACTCATCGACAGCCAACAAGGAAAAGCAGGGTTTATCCTGCTCAAACCCACCACCGCCATCACCTTGGCAGACATCTACTCAGCCGTTTACCCCGACAAGCAGCTCTTTGCTGCACACACCGACCCAAACCCCGAGTGTCCGGTGGGAAAGCACATCGGCCAGGTCCTCGCCCCCACCTTCACCCGCATAGAACAAGACTTAGAGCAAGCTTTGGGAAGCCGAACCCTCCGGGACTTCATTGCTGAGCTTTACGATGCCGCCCGCGGCTAACCACCAGGGCCAGGCCCCGCTGGCCACTACTCACCGTCCCCTCCATCGAAAGGACATATCCATGAAATCTGCACAATTACTTGCATACGACAAGAAGAACATCGAGCTGACACTGCGCGAGGCACCCCAGCCGGTTGCAGGTCCTGGCCAGGCTCTGGTGCGCGTGCACGCCGCTGGAGTCAATCCACTGGACAACATGATTTCTCGCGGCGAAGTCAAACTCATCACCCCATATTCACTCCCCCTTATCGCCGGTAATGAGGTAGTAGGCACCATCGAGGAACTACATTCCCCGTCTGCCCAATTCGAGGTTGGTGAGCGCGTATTTGCCCGCCTACCACTAGATAGCATTGGTGCCTTCGCTGAGTACATCGCAGTCGACCTCGACGCATTAGCCAAGGTTCCGGCCCGCTACAGCGACATCGAAGCCGCAGCCATACCGCTTACGGCACTAACTGCCGTACAGTCCCTAGCGCTAATGGCACCTGCTGCCGGGGAAACGATTTTTATCTCCGGCGGCAGTGGCGGTCTAGGAGCTATGGCGATCCCGCTAGCTAAAGCCCAGGGGCTTAATGTCATCACCAATGGCTCTGCCAGCAACCGGGAGCGCGTATTGGCCCTTGGAGCTGATCGCTACCTTGATTACCGCACCGAGGATTACGCCGAGCTATTGCACGGCGTGGACTATGTCCTAGACAGCCTGGGCGGTGAGGAAACAGTGCGCCAGATGGGCATCCTAAAGCCCGGTGGTCACATGGTGTCTCTACGTGCTTTGCCAAATGGTGCCTTTGCCAAGCGCATGGGCCTTTCCAAGTTCAAACAACTCCTCTTCAGCCTAGCCGGTAGGAAGCTAGACCGCTTAGCCGCCCGCCACAACGTCAGGTACGACTTCCTCTTTGTTGAGTCCAACGGTGCCCAACTCCAGCACGCTGCCGACCTACTGGTTAAGGACGGCATCACCCCCGCCATCGACGCCGTCTTTAGCCTCGACGAGGTAAACCAGGCCCTCGACAAGGTGGCCAATGGCCGCTCCAAAGGCAAGACCGTCTTGACCATTGCAAAGGAACTCTAAGTCCATGTCCTATATCGCACTACCGAATTCTTTTGTCACCGTCGACGGTCAGCGCATTGCCTACCGGGAACTAGGCGCCGAACATGCCGGCCCACCTTTAGTCATGCTTACCCACTTGGCCGCCACCTTGGACCAATGGGACCCCAAACTCATGGACCTGCTCGCTGCTACCCACCACGTGATCGTCATCGACCTGCCTGGCGTTGGAGCCAGCGAAGGATCCGTGGGGGCGACCATCCCCCTCATGGCCCGCCAAGCGATCACCATCATCCGCAAGCTTGGCCACACAAAAATCAACCTACTAGGGCTATCCATGGGTGGAATGGTCGCCCAGGAGATCGTGCGCGCCGACCCCGCCTTGGTACACCGACTGATCCTGGCGGGCACGGGACCCCGGGGCGGGCACGGTCTTGACCAGGTCACTCGTAAAACCTTCACGTTCATGGCCAAAGCAGCCCTGCACCGAGTAGACCCCAAGCGTTTTATCTTCTACAACCATGACCCCGCTGGTGGTCGCGCGGCAAAGGCGGTACTAGACCGCATGGCTCAGCGTGACCCCGCCCATGCTGACCGCCCGATGCGGGTATCACAGTTCATCACCCAACTTCGCGCTATCAAGCGCTGGTCACAACAACCCCAAGACAACCTCAGTCACATTTCTCACCCAACCCTGATCGTCAACGGTGACAATGACCTCCAGGTTCCGACAGAAAACTCCCACCGGATGCACGAGCTGATACCCGGTAGCATCCTGGTCATTTACCCAGACTCTGGACATGGGTCCATCTTCCAAAACGCTGAGCAGTTTGCCGCCGAGGCACACAAGTTCTTGGCCTCTTAACCCCGATCTACCGGTCTACCGGCCGAATAACTCTCGGGGCCTTGGGGCCTTGAGACCGGACACCGCGACGGGTGGTAACGCACAGAACCCGGTTCTTTCCTAGGAGAGAACCGGGTTCTGTTGGAAGTTGGTAGCGGGGGCAGGATTCGAACCTACGACCTCTGGGTTATGAGCCCAGCGAGCTACCGAGCTGCTCCACCCCGCGTCGAGATGACTTCCATCATCCTACGCTTCACAAGCCCTTGCGGCCTTGCTGGCGACTCGTATAACTATACATAGCGCGACAACTGAAGCAAAATCGCCAGGTCAGCAACATTAGTCGCCAACGAGAAAGGCCCTGCCCGGTGGGCAGGGCCGGATCGCAAGCCGGGGTGAGGCCCGCCTAGTTATTTAGGCGCTGGTATTCGGCAACGGCCTTGTCCAAGGCATCGAGCGCGCGACCGTACTCCTCATGGGAACCATCGCGGGCATCTTCCAGACCCTTGAGTGCATCATTGATGGCGCTAATCGCCTGGCCCGCATCAGTTGACGCCGGAGCGGAGGCAGGACGGGAATCCCGGGCGGCATCGGCAGGCTTGGCGTCATCCTTGGAGTCGGCGGACGCAGCGGCATCAGCAGACTGAGAGTCTGCCTTGGCACCATCGCCAGAAACTTCCTCAATATCCTGGGCTGCCTTCGGGTCAATGCCCACCTGCTCCAAAGCCTCCGAGATGGTTGGGGCATAGCCGATGGAGCCCTTGTAGGACACCAGCACGCGCAGCATCTTCGGGAACGCAGACTCCTGGCCCTTGCGCTTGGAGTAAATCGGCTCCAAGTAGAGAATCTCCCCGCCGCCTACCGGCAGCGCCAACAAATTGCCGTTTTGCAGCAAGTTGGTGGACTCCCAAAGAGAGCGGTCGCGAGCGACCTGGTCAGAAGACATCATGGCATCCTGCGCCTGCTTCGGGCCCAGGGTCTGGGTGTTGGTTGGAAGCACGCGGACGGTCATCTGGCCATAGGTCTCCGGATCAGAAGAGACCGACATGTGAGCGGAAAGATACTCGCGCTTGAGACCACGGAAGGTGGAAATCAGCTGGAAGGAAGGCTCCCCCGTCTCCGGGTCCGCAGCCATGACGTAGTACGGCGGCTGGTTGAGGGCCTGCGAGCCCTCCCTGGCGTTGGGGTCCTCCGGGACGGACCAGAAGGCGTCATTGTTAAAGAACACGCCCGGGTCATCGACATGATAGCGAGCCAGCATGTCGCGCTGGACCTTGAACATGTCCTCCGGGTAGCGCAGGTGACTGTGCAGTTCCTCAGAAATCTCAGAGCGTGGCTTGACCACGTCCGGGAACACGCCCTGCCATGCCTTGAGCACCGGGTCTTGCGTATCGAACTCGTAGAGGGTCACAGTGCCGTCGTAGGCGTCCACCGTCGCCTTCACGGAATTGCGGATGTAGCCCACGCGGTCATTGAACAGGCGCTGGTTGGTGCCATCTGGGTTCAGCGCGTCCTGGGTGGTCTCCCGCAAGAGGGCCTGCTGCGCATAAGGCAGGGCAGACAACGTGGTGTAGCCATCCACGATCCACTTGATGCGGCCATCGATTACCGCCGGGTAGGTCTTGGAGTCCGTGGTCAGCCACGGGGCCACCTGCTCCACGCGCTCGCGCGGGTCGCGGTCGTAGAGGATCTTCGATTCCGATCCCACGCGATCCGACAGCAGGAAGTTCATCTCCCGGTACTTCAGGGCGTAGGCAGCGCGATCCACATAGTTGCCAATGGACACGCCGCCCTCACCGTCATAGGTGTAGGTGGACTGGTCGGTGTCGTACTCCACCGGGCGGTCCCCGGTCTTGCCCACAATGGCGTAGTCGCGGCCATCGGTCGAAGAGGCGATCACCGGACCATAATAAGTGCGCGGCTGCTCCACCTTGATGCCCAGGGACTCCTCGGCATCTTGGGTCTCGCCTTCACCTTCGGTCTTGCCGGCCTGGGTCTGCAGATCGGAGACCGTAAAGACCGGGTAGCCACCGCGGGTGGAACCTGCGTCACGGGCAACCTCATCGACCTTATTGGCCTCTGCCGCAATAAACCCGTTGCCGTGGGTGTAGACCGTGTGGCGGTTAATCCAGTCACGCTGGTTCTCACTGAGGGCATTCGGGTCCAGCTCACGGGCGGCCACCACGAAGTCGCGGGTCTCCCCGTCGATTTCGTAGCGGTCCATGGCCAGCGTGTCCGGGAAGCCATAGAAGTTACGCAGCTGCTGCATCTGCGTGAAGGTCTCCCCCAGAATGTCCGGGTCCAGCAGGCGCAGGTTGGAAATCGTGGCAACATCGGCTGCCACATCGGCGTCCTTTGCGCCTCCGGCACCCCAGTTCTCTACGAAGGTGACCTTGTCATCACTGAGACCATAGGCGTAGCGGGTGGCGTCAATGTTGCGCGCAATGGATTCCGCTTCCTTTGCCTGCCGGTTGGGGTTGACGGAGAACTGCTCCATCAGCAACGGCCATGCCGTACCGATAACGATGGAAGACACCAACATCATCACCACGGCCAAGCCGGGGATACGCAGGTCCTTAACCACAACCGCCATGAAGAAGGCAATGGCCACCACCACGCCAATGACCATAAGGATAATCTTGGCAGGCAAGTAGGCGTTGAGATCCGTGTAGGAAGCACCCGTGAAGATGGAGTTCTGCTTGTAGAGCAGCTCATAGCGCTCCAGCCAATAGCCAGCTACCTGCAGCAACATCCACAGGCCACCGGTGATCGCCAGCTGCATGCGAGCGGCTGGGGTTACTGTCCCCCGCACCCCGGCCGCACGCGAACCAATACGAATCCCGCCCAGCATGTAGTGCCCGGCCAGCGCCAGCAAGAACGCCAACATCACCAATAGCGACAAGGTGGAGACCAGTAGCTTGAACACGGGCAGCTGGAACGCGTAAAAGCCCAGGTCCTGCCCAAATTGGGCGTCCTGGACGCCGAATTCCTGGGAGTTAATAAACAGCAAGAAAGCCCGCCAGTTTACCTGCATCAAGAAACCGGTGGCCAAGCCCACCAGCAGCGGCACGAAGGCCAGGAAGGAGCGCACCGACCTTTCAATCGCGCTGCGGTAGGCGTGAATGGGCGAGTCTAGGGCGCCCATGTCCAGCTCCTCTGGGCGGCCGCGCCACACAAAGAATGCGGCAGCCCAGGTGATAAGCCCACCCAGCAGCGCCCCGATGAGGAAGATAACTATGCGGGCCACGATGACGGTGGTAAATACCCCGCGATAGTCAATTGCACCGAACCACTTCCAGTCCGTATAAAAGCCCACGGCCATGGGGCCGAGGAAAAGCAGAACCGCAATGAGGGTAACGGCCCAGCTCAGTGCCCGCGGGGGGCGTTTCAAAGGGGCAGCGGGTTGGGGATATCCTGTGGCCAACGCCAGCTCCAATCGTTGCTCGTGATGTGATGGACTAATCCGATATAGACTTCCCGCTGACAGGAAGTACCACTCTTTGTAACGCATGAGGAGGCCCATGAGTTCCCCAGCCTTTACCCAGCCTGCTTTAAACCGCGCTATGCGCGAGGCTGTGGAGTTTGTCCACGCCGAAGGGTGGGATGCCGCCCCTACCCTTTTTGCGCTGGTGCCCACAGAGCTGCTGCTGGATTCCCTCCCGGACCCAGAGGCTGTGTCTGCCGATGCCCCCTTGTCCCTCGTGGTGCAAGACAATCTTCCTGAGCACCTGGAGCCCGGTTCTGAGGAGCTGGCGGACTATGTGGCCCGCCTCGCCTGGCCGCCGCAGGTAGCCGGGGTCATCTTGGCCCAAGAAATCCTGTTCCGGGATACCTCCGCTACTGGTCCGGAGGCCCAGCAGCCCCGCCCGGCACGGCTCTTTAGCGGCGTATTGCGCCCAGAGGACGTGGAGCAGACTTTGCTGCAGTTGCGGCCCACAGAGGCTGAACTGGAGGCCCGCGGCCCCTTTGCTCAGGATGATATTGAATTGCGCGGCGGCCCTGGCGTGGCGCCGGGGGTGCTGGCAGCACTGCGCTATGGCCTTGAGCAGGATCCGGACCAGCTGGTTTAAACTGGGAGCAGTTGCGCAACGTCGTTCACATTGCGGTACAAGAGCGCCATAAAAAGTTTGCTATCAAGTTTTTCAGGAGGCCCCGTGCGCCGTCATGCCCATCGCTTCAAAACTGCCCGCCACGGTGTGGCACTAGCTACCGTTGCTGTGGCCACAGTTGGTCTGGTTGCTTGCGGGAGTGACGAGTCTGCGCCCGAGTCTGCCGATACCGCCTCTTCCGCGCCTGTGACCACCACCTCCACCGTGGCAGCCACACAGACCTCTACTACTGAGGCCACCACGAGTGCGAGCGCAGAAAGCTCCGCGAGTGCTACGTCTAGCGAAAGCGAGCCGGCAGCGGCGGGGACATCGGCAGAGACGTCTGAGGGGGCATCGGCGCAGGCAAGCAGCAGCGAAGCACCCGGGGAGTTCATGGCGGAGTCCGTGGCAGATGCCTACGAAATCTTCAGCCCACTGGCCCCGCGTAGTTTGTTTGAGAAGTTCAGCTCCTGCGATTCTGCCGGGCTGAAGGGCTCCTACAACTGCTCCGGGCACAAGGTGGGCCAGTTCCAGTTCTTCGACTCTGAGTCCAAAGCCGCCCAGTCCACGCAGGTGCTAGAAGAACTAAGCTCTTCCCGGCTGCTCTACAACGACGGTGACCGCCTGGTGGGCTGGTCTACCTTGGGCACCACTGCCGTTTTGACCGTGGTGGATAACACCGAGGGTTTGGTGATGCAGCAGATGATCTCTACGGACCAAGAAGACCCGAAGGCGAAGATTACCGAGCTGGAGCTGCTGCCCTAGCAGCGCTTCCCGGCCTGGCGGGAGTGCGCAGGCCTGGAAGGGAGTTGCCGGGCTGGCGGAAGTCTAGGCTGAGCAGTTTAGGCTGAGCCGCAGGTGCGTACCTCTTCGCCTTTGGCAAAGGACTCGATGGCCGTGACGGCATCATCCAGCGTATCCACTGCGGCAACCACCATGTTGCCCGTGTCGCGGCTGAGCACCTCCGCGCAATTGTCGCTGGGGCTCAAAAAGAGCTCCGTACCGGCATCGCGAGCAGCGCGCGCCTTGTGGACAATGCCGCCGATGGGCCCCACAGTGCCGTCCGGATCGATGGTACCGGTGCCCGCCACCACGTGGCCGCCAGTAAGGTCCCCCGGCGTGAGCTTATCAATCACAGCCAGGGTAAACATCATGCCCGCAGAAGGTCCGCCGACGTCTTGGAGGTTATAGCTAACCTCAATGTCATCCACCGGGTGGGCCGCCATATAGACCCCCAGCAACGCTTTTCCGGGGTCGTGTTCGTTTTCACCAAGGGTGGGGCGCACGGTGATCTCTTTGCCGTCGCGCTCGAGCAGCAGCTCCACCTGGTCCCCCGGCGCGAGGGCCGCTATGAGTTCTTGAGCTTGCCCCGGCTTGGCCACGCGCTTGCCATCTACTTGCAGCAACACATCGTCTGGGCGGATATGCCCCTGGGCTGGGGAGTCCTTGATGACGTCAGCGATAACTGTCTTGACCGGAAGGTGCAGCCAGTCCATGGCGGCCACTGTTGCGGCTGACTCTGACTGTGAAAAAGCCGCCTTGTTGGCCTCTTCGATTTCTTCTCGGGTCGCGCCTTTAGGGAAGATCTGCTCCGCAGGGACAATGGTGTCATCCGTAGTCAGCCAGCGGCCGATAAGCTGCGGCAAGGTCATATTGGTGCGCACGGAGACCGTCGTCATGCGCAATTGACCAGCCGGGGTGTCAACCTCCGGGGCGCGCACGTCAACCACTGGGATGCCCTCTACCTCTCCCAAGGTGTCCACCGTGGGGCCAGGGCCTTCTGCGGCATAGGGCACCGTCAAAGGGACATCGGCAAGCGGAATGTGGTCTACAGACAGCGCCGCGGTGAGTAAGAGCAGTGGTAGCGCTCCCCAAGCCAGGGTGCGCGTGCGACGGTGGCGGGCTGTATTCACGGTTGCCTAGCCTACCCGTGATCGCTTTCAGCGTTGCACTTGGCGCCTAAACAGGGTGGTTGGGCTGGCGTGAGCCCAGGTACATTGGTTAAGCATGAGCAACGGATTCGGATTTAACTTTCCCAACAATGATGATGACGGCGAGGACCGCCGCAATAACAACCCCTTTGGAGCCTTTGGCTTTGGGCCTTTTGGGGCGTTTAACATTGGCGGGCCCGCCGGGGGATCCGGTGCATCCGGGTCTGGGTCCGGGCAAGGCGGCCCTGGCGGCTTAGGCGATATCCTCAATCAATTCGGACAAATGCTCTCCGGCATGGGCTCTTCCATGAACTCGCCGGAAAACGCAGGGCCGGTGAACTTTGACCTGGCTAAGCGCATAGCCATGCAGCAGCTGGGCAACGCCGGGGCTGTCAGCCCTGCGGACCGCAACGCGGTACAAGAGGCAACGCGTCTGGCGGAGCTGTGGTTGGATGACGCTACCTCGTTGCCCGCAGCTTCTACCGAGGTTCAGGCGTGGAATGCGGCTGACTGGCTAGAGGCCACGCTGCCCCAGTGGCAGCGACTGGTCACCCCCGTGGCTCAACATTTGAACGAGGCCCAGTTGGACTCGTTGCCGGAAGAGGCCCGGGAGATGATGGGCCCGATGTCGTCGATGATGCAACAGTTCTCCGGGATGAACACCGGCATGCAGGTAGGCGGCGCCCTTGCCCGCCTGGCACAGCAGGCACTTACCGGCGCCGACTTTGGCCTTCCAGTCTCCCCTGCTGGTACCACCGCGCTGCTGCCGCACAACATCACCGCCATAGCCAAAGACTTAGACGTTCCTGCACAAGAAGTGCTGGTTTATGTGGCTGCGCGGGAGGCGGCCCGGCAGCGGTTGTTTAGCCAGGTGCCGTGGCTGGTAGAGCGGATTGTCTCCTCCGTGGAGGAATACGCCCTGGGCGTGAGCATTGATACCTCCCATATTGAGGAAGCCGCCCGGGAGCTAGACCTACAGTCTGGAGATCCAGCAGCTATCCAGGAAGCGTTGAATAAGCTGCAGGGGATGGATTTGACCCCCCGCATTTCTTCTAATAATGCTGCCGCCACCGCTCGCCTAGAAACTCTGCTAGCCCTGGTGGAAGGGTGGGTGGACGTGGTGGTCTACAACGCACTATCGCAGCGCCTACCGTCCACTACCACGATGGCCGCTGCCTGGGCGCGGCGCACCGCCTCCGGTGGTTCCGCCGAGCACGCCCTAGCCCAAGTGGTTAGCGTAGAAATCTCCGCTCCGCAGGTTGGCCAAGCTGCCGAACTGTGGCGCCGCTCCACCAACGCGGTGGGTGCCACCCGCCGCGATAGCGTCTGGGAGCACCCGGACTTCCTGCCCACTGCTGAGCACCTAGATAATCCGGCCGCCTTCATTGACAGCCTTCTTGATGATGCCCCCACGGATGACTTCGAGGAGGAGTTTGCCAAGCTCGAGCAGATGCTGCTCCAGCAAGACGGCACCAGCAAGGAACAGGACCAGGCTCAGACTGCCGACGATAGCCGGGACGAAGACGACGAAGACCCAGACCCCAACGATAAGCAGGACTAACCACTTGCCCGCTGCAGCAAGTCTCTCCGGCCGCAGCAAGTCTCCCTGCCCTCCGGGATGATAACGCAGGCCAAGCTGCAGCGGGTAGCCCCACTGGGGCTAAAAAAGGAGTGACAACGCGCCTGTCTTGTGCTGAAATAGGAGCAACCGGCGGTATCGCGGCCCCGGATTGCCGGGGCTGGCCGCTTTAGTCACACTTCTTCGGGGGAGGCCACGCATGGAAGAGTTCTATACCCAAGCACCAGGGGTCGGGTTTTACCCGCGCGACTTCCACGCACTCCAATGTGGTGTGGATGCTACCCGGGCGGGCATCATTGAAATCACCCCTGCCCCGCTGGTGGCGCAGATTCTGCAGGGCTTGGTGGGTCCTCTGCGCGCCGAGGAGTTTAGCCACGCGCTGGAATCCGCCGGGTTGAGCAAAGCCGCAGCTGACAGTTTATTTGAAGAGCTCGTCCGCTTCGGGGTGTGGGTCCCCGTGACCCCCAGAGATCACATCTTCCTCGTGGGCTCCAGCCCATTGGCGTCTCTATTGGCCGGGGCATTGCGCGCAGATGACTTTCTCGTGCACCAGCCGCGCAGAGGCACGCAACTCCAGCCCTTTTTAGCTCTGGCGCGCAAGCAGATTCCTGTGGTGGTGGTGGATCAATGGAGCGAGGTAGAAGAACTATCCACCTTGCTGCACCGCACCACGCACACCTGGCTGCCGGTCGCCGCCTTCGACACCCGGGTGCTGCTGGGCCCGGCGCACATCAACGGACAAGGCCCTTGCCCATTGTGTTTTGGTCTCTACCGCACCGAATTAGACCCCCTGTGGGCCCAGGTCACCAACCAGATAAGCCCTGTCCCGGAGCCAGACATAGTCGTGGGAGCAGCCGCGATTGCCCATACCGTGGTCGCGGTGCGCTCCCTGGTGGGTCGGCCCTCACTTCCCGGTGCCTTACCGGTGCTGTGGAGTCCGGGGCGCACCGATGACGTTGACGTTCACGGGCGCACTCAGCAGCACTTCTTCGACCCCCACCCGCGCTGCCCTGCGTGCTTTAATGCTGACACTGCCGATGCCCCCGGCAACCTAACGCCCCTGTGACTCGCCCCTGCCAGTGGCATGCTCGCTGAACTGCGCCAGGACCTGCAGGACTTCCGCACCGTAGTTGGCTAGTTTGACCTCGCCAATGCCGCTGATGGATAGCAGCTCCGCTTGGTCTTGGGGCAGCTGCTCTGCAATGGCCATGAGAGTGGCATCAGTAAAGATGATGTACGGCGGGACCTGGTCATGGCGGGCGCGCTCAGACCGCCACACGCGTAGTGCGGAAAAAATGTCCTCGCTCATCCCGCCATCGCACTCCTCGTGCCTGCCCAAGGATCGTTGCCGGGGAGTTTCCAAGGGCAGGCGGCATACCCGGCAGCGCCGCGCCCGCTGCATGCGCGCTCCTGCCGCCGCCGGGGCCACGTCTGGAACTATGCCGTCCAAGAAGCGGGTGCGTTTGCGGCTGGGGTGAGAATCCGGGTTCTTTGCCAGGGTCCATGAGCAATAGAGGTGCTCCCGGGCGCGGGTTACTCCCACGTAGAACAGGCGGCGTTCTTCTTCAATCTGCTCATCCTCACCAGAGCGGATGGCGTGAGAAATCGGCACCGAACCCTCCTGCAGGCCCACCAAGAACACCGCGTCCCATTCCAAGCCCTTGGCCGCGTGCATGGAAGCCAGCGTGACGCCATCGACCGTGGGCGGCTGCTTATTGGCCTGGCGCAGCGCCAGTTCTGCGCACACCCCGGGGAGATCGATCCCCGGGATATCTGCCACAATCTGCTCCACCAGGCCAAGCAAGGCCTTGAGCGACTGCCAGCGCTCGCGCGCTTGCGCACCATCCGGTTCCTCGGAGCTTAGCCCCAAAGGCACAAAGGCGGCACGTGCGATGGCCACCGGGTCTTCTGGAAGATCAGTACGCCGGGAGGCTTTGACCAGCTCGCTCACGCCCTGGCGGATCTCCGTGCGCTCAAAGAAACCTTCCCCACCGCGAACTTGGTAAACCACCCCGGCGTTACTTAGGGCCTCTTCAAACGCCACCGACTGCGCATTCGTGCGGTACAAAATGGCTATCTCTGCAGCTCGCACGCCCTGGGACAACAGTTTCTGAATCTGCTCGGCCACTGCCTGGGCTTCCGCCGGTTCACTGTCATATGCCTGGTATTGCGGCTCGGGTCCTTTCTCCCGCATACCCACCAGCTCCAGGCGGGTCCCGGCTGCGCGGCCTACAGCTTGGGAAATGACCTCATTAGCCAACGCCGTAATCTGCGGGGTCGAGCGGTAGTCGCGCTGGAGTTTGACCACCGTGGCCTGAGGATACGTCCGGCTAAAGTCCAGCAGAAAGTCCGGGCTAGCACCAGTAAAGGAATAAATGGTCTGGTTGGCGTCCCCAACCACCGTCAAATCATCGCGCTGCCCCAACCACGCACTAAGCACTCGCTGCTGCAGCGGGGTAACGTCCTGGTACTCGTCTACCACAAACGTCCGGTACTGCGCCCGGAACTGGTCTGCGACACCCGCAGAGTTTTCAATAGCGCCAGCAACATGGATGAGCACGTCTGAAAAGTCCAGCAACATCCCTTCCGGCTGTGACTTCATCTCCTCATAGTGCCGGTAAGCCCGGGCCACCTTGGCCGGATCCGCCGGGGCCTTGCGCCCCCGCTTCTCCACTGCCTCCGGGTAGCCATCTGGTGAAAGGAGGTAGGACTTGGCCCAGTCAATCTCTGCCAGCACATCGCGCACCATGTCCGTAGAGTTATCCAAACCTGCCGAGCGCACCGCCCGCCCCACCAGCGGAAACCGCCTGGTCTCCAGCCGCCACGGCAAATCCCCCACCACCTGGGGCCAAAAGAACTTCAGCTGCCGCAGCGCCGCAGAGTGGAACGTTCGCGCCTGTACACCGCCGATGCCCATATGGTGCAAGCGATCCCGCATCTCCCCCGCTGCCCTGTTGGTATACGTCACCGCCAGTACCCGCTGCGGGCTGACCAAGCCTTGGTCCACCAGATTGGCAATCCGGTAGGTAATCGTTCGCGTCTTACCCGTGCCCGCCCCCGCAAGAATGCACACCGGCCCCCGCGGGGCCTGAGCCGCTGCCCGCTGGTCCGCATCCAACATGCTCAAATCAAGCGTCATTACTCAACCACTCCATAATCATCCTGTACGCAATAGACCCTGGTGCCGCCAGCGGCAAGTGACGGACTTCTTCCCTGCTAGCCCAGCGCACCTGCGCCAGCTCCCCATCGCACTCGCCTACCGCCTCCACATCTTGCGTGGTAGCCCACATGCCCAGCATCAGCGAGCCACTAGAGGGCCACGGCTGCGAACCCCAGTAGCGCACAGAGTCCACCCGGCGCCCAGTTTCCTCCCACACCTCACGGGCAAAGGCCTGCTCTAGGGTTTCCCCCACATCGACGTACCCGGCCGGCAAGGAGTAGTAATCAGGGCGCAAGCTATGCCGCCCCAGCAAAATGTGCTCACCATGGGTGACCACCCCAATCACAGCCGGATCCAAACGCGGAAAAATCTCCCGCCCATTGCTAGCGCGGCCCACGATATTTCCCTGGCTATACTCCAAAGCCTCACCCGTTTCGGGATGAAAGCGCGAAAGCCTGCGATTGCGCAGCAACCCCACTGCGCGGGCAGCCAACCGGTCACCGGCAATGGTGGGAGACGAGGAGGCATCGACAAACTCGCCTGGGGCCTGCGCCACCTCCACAGCCCAGCGCCCTGGAGCCACCTTGACCCGCAGCCCCGTCCCCTGGGCGGGCGCGGTGGCACGCCAGGCAGGCTGGCCAGCGGCATCCACCTGTACCCGGCCGGATTCAGTGACTGCCAAAAACACTAGTCATCATCCTCATCGTCATCCCGGCGGCGCTTATCCATGGCCTCAGACACCGGCGGCAAATCATGCTTGATATACAGCAAACGATCCCCCGGCTTCAGCGCGGCGGCATCCACCGTATCTACCCGGTGGACCTCATTGTTGCGGAGCACCGCCAGCACAATATCGGCCAAGTGACGCGGGTTGGAGCCCACCTCAAACTCGCGCACGGGGCGCTCAGCAACCGAAAAGCCCTCGTTCGGGGAGAGCAAGTCCTCCATCATTTCCACCACATTCGGCGTCACCGTAGCCAAGCCCAGCATGCGGCCTGCGGTCTCCGCCGAGGTCACCACGTTGTCCGCACCCGACTGCAGCAACAAATGGCGGTTTTCAGACTCGCGCACTGACGCCACCACGTTAGCCTTCGGCGCCAGCTCACGCACCGACAGCGTGCACAGCACCGCGGTGTCATCCGTCGAAGGCGTGACCACAATGGACCCGGCGTGCTGCACCCCGGCAATTTTGAGCACATCTTGCTTAGTGCCGGAGCCATAGATGGTGACCAAGCCGTGATGCTCCGCATTCGCCAATGCCGAGCGGTTATTATCAATGACCACAATCTGGTTGGCCGGAATCCCATCCGCCAGCAACGCAGCCACAGCACCTGCGCCCTTGGTGCCATAGCCAATGACTACGGTGTGGTTCTTCAAGTTCTTCCTCCAACGCTGAATTTCAACAGTCTTCCGGGTCTTTTCCGTCAGCACAGACAGTGCCGTGCCCACCAACAACACCAGGAAGATCAGACGGGCCGGGGTCACTACGATCAAGTTGACAAAGCGAGCCTCTGGGGTAACCGGCACAATGTCGCCATAGCCCACCGTAGTCAGAGAGACCGAGGCATAATACGCGGCATCGAGCAGCGACAGATCCTCCGAGTAGCCCTCCCGGTCGAAGTAAACCACCAAGGTAACGCCCACCAGCAGCATAAACGCCCAGAACAACCGCGTGAACAACGCCTTCCACGGGCTGGCCCCGTGATAGCGCGGGACCGTGATGACATCGAGCAAACCGTGGTCTGGCAGTGTGCCCAGATCTACGTTTGACTTGATGTGGCGCGCCAGGCGCGTGCTCATACGCTGTGCTTTGCTCACCGGCACGTCGCACACCTTCCTTCGATCGACTAGCCGACAATCCGACCTTTGAGTTTGTCCACTGGCTGCGGTGCGCGCACTGCCGCCTAGTGACGGAGCACATTACCTTAGTCCGCCAGCGGCACTTGCGCCACCAGTGCGGCCAATTCTGCACCATCTGGCAGGTGCTCCGGCTCATAAGTCTCATTACTCATCACATAGTGGAAAGCCGCGCGCACCCGTGGTGGCTGCCCCTCCGGGTGAAGGCGCTGTTGTACCCGCTTCCAGGCCTGGGCGTAGACCGCTAATTGGATCTGCGCTGCAGCCAGATCCTTCGGTGCAGGCTTCCGGCCGGTCTTCCAGTCCACCACCAGCCAGCTGCCATCCGCTTCCTCGAATACCGCGTCCATGCGTCCACGCACCACCACTCCACCGAGGGTGATCTCGAAGGGAGTCTCTACCGCATGCGGGGTGCGCTGCGCCCACGGCGAATCCAGGAAGCGGGCCTTCAACTCCTCCAGCGTGGCCTCTGGGAGAGGCTCGCCGCTGCCGGGAAGCTCATCTTCACCCAACAGTGCCGCGGCGCCAAAGCGCTGCTCCAACCATGCATGGAATGCTGTGCCGCGCTTGGCGTAGGCATTGGGCTTGAACGGCACCGGTCGACGTTGCCGGCGGGCAAACTCCACGGCGTCCGTGCGCAACGCAACCATGTCCGATGCCGTGAGCTCCCGGGGAAGCTCCACGTCCACCTGCGGGGCCTGCAAAGCCGCGTATTCCTCAATGAGCGCGGTGGCCTCTTGTTCCCACTGGGAGAAAACCTCTCCCGCGCGCAGTGGCGGCAGCTGAGACAAGGCTGTCTGGACTTGGGCAGCACCTGCCTGCGCGTCCGGGCGCTGCGGCAGCGCTGGGAAGGTGCCCACGCCGCCCCCAATAAAGACAGCGTCTTCCTCTACCGGCTCTTCGGGGACCTCCCAGTGCACCACGGCATCCGGGTATTTCGCGCGTAAGTGCTCCAAGTAGAAATAGGGCCCCTTCTTGTTCTTGCCGCGGCCTCGATTGGTGCCAGATCCGGTGATGGTTAGCGTGGTTTCTGTACGAGTAATGGCCACATAGAACAGGCGCGCCGCTTCCTCGGCCTCAGCCTGGGCATCGGCTGCCAGGAACTCCTTGCACGCCTTATCAAACTCGCCCCTGTGGGTGGCATCCCCGGCATCAATCACATCATCGTCGCCGGGGACCTTGTCCACATTGGTTAAGAAGGTATTCGCCTGCGCCTTATACGTGGAGGAATCTGCACGCACCACGCACACATGCTCAAACTCCAAGCCCTTGGCCTTATGCACCGTCATAATCTGTACGCGATCCGCGCGGGCGGGAACCTCGCCCATCTTCAAACCGCGCTCTTGCTCCCGGGCTAGCTCCACAAAGTCCACAAACGCACCCAGGTTGTGCCCGGGGAAGTTGGCAACTTCTTCTGCAAAGCGGTCCAGGTGCGCCGTGCCAGCACCATCACCGCGGGCGAGGACCTCTGTGCGCACCATAAACTGCGCCTCAATGTCTGCAAAAACGTCTTCGATGGATTTACCCAACGAGTAGGTGCGCAGGTGGCGCAAACGCGCGGCCAAGGACTCAATCCGCTTCAAGCCCTCCGGGCTATAGCGTTCCTTTTCAGCCAGGTCTGCCACAGCGTCCCCCAACCCCGGAACCTGATCCGGGCCTTCGAGAGTTACCGCTGCTAGTTGCTCCCGCAGATGCTCCACCGGGTCCTTACCCGGCTCCCACGCCACGCGCTGTGCCTGCGCCCCGGCCAGATTCTTCGCGCGCGCCAACAAGGCCTTTAAATCTGCTACCCCCAGCCCCACCAGAGGACCGGCCAGCACGCGCAGCGCTGCGGCGGGTTCTTGCGGGCGCACTAGCAGCGTGGCCAGGGCAATCAAGTCTTGGACTTCCGGTTGCCACAGCAAACCGTCAAGCCCCGCAATCTCATTAGGCACCCCGTAGTGAGTCAACGCAGCAGCAAATTCACGTGCATGCGCATTAGTGCGCACCAACACGGCGGCGGAAAACTTCAGCGCACGGCCCTCTGCCTGCGCCGTGGCTTCTTCTTTAAGGTAGAGCTCGCGCAGGTGCTGCGCTACGAACGCAGATTCCTGTGCCCCGGTAGCAAAATACCCTAACTGAATGTCGCCGGCCGGAGCATCCTTGCGCGGTTTCAATTCCTCCACCGGACGGTTTGCCTCACCAAAGACATCAGTAGCCACGGCATTAGCCATCTTCAGCACCCGCTCCGGGTTGCGCCACGAGGTAGTTAGCTGCTTCTTCGGAGCAGGCCCAGCCGCCGTGGGAAAATCCTCCACAAACGCCGCGAGGTTTTCTACCGTTGCCCCACGCCAGCCATAGATGGCCTGCATGGGATCCCCCACCGCAGTAACGGATAATTCTGGATAGTGCTGCTTGCCAAAGAGCTCTCGCAGCAAAACCCTCTGGGCATGCGAGGTGTCTTGATACTCGTCCAACAACACTGCGCGGTAGCGTGCCCGCTGCTGGCGGCCGACCACCGGATGCTGGGAAGCCACCTGGGCCGCTGCCGCCATTTGCTCCCCGAAGGTGGTTACCCGCAGCTGCTTCTTGTATTCCTTAAAGGCCGCCACTAGCGGCAGATACTGCACGCGCAGCCGCTGGGTGTAGAGGTACTTTTCTAAGTCCTTGGAGTACTCCCCTTTCGTCCGGGGGGATTTCTCCAGATTAGCTACCTCCATGCGGAAGTCCCGCTCATGCTCCACGACGTCTTGCGGATTACTCAGGACAGAATCCAAGGAATCTGACAGGCTCAGCAGACGCTGGACCACCGTGTCCACCGTCTCCTTAGCAATAAGCTCGCCTTCCCATTGGCTCACCACCTCATGCGCCAGCGCGTAATGCTCCGCGGCAGTAATCACCCGCGAATCTGGCTCAACGGGAACTAGGAGGCCGTACTCCCGCACCAATTCTCCCGCGTAGGAGTCATACGTCATCACCTTGACCGAAATGTTCTCCAACGACCGGGCAGCCGGGGAGTCGGGATCTAAAACCCCGCTGTCGCGCAAGGCGTAGAGCTGCGAGCGGATGCGTTGTTCAAGCTGCCGGGCCGCCTTGCGGGTAAACGTCAGGCCCAAGACTTCCTCCGGGCGCACTTGGCCATTGGCCACCAGGTACACCACCCGGGAGGCCATGGTCTCCGTCTTGCCTGCACCGGCGCCTGCCACCACCAGCGTAGGCTCTAGCCCACCGCTAATCACCCGTGCCTGTTCGCAGGTAGGTGGGAACGGCTTGCCCAGCGCCTGGGCCAAGGCCTCCGGGCTCAATTCGCCAGGAGTAGCCGGTTGCTGTGAGTGATTAAGAGACATCGGTAGTCATCCTTCCCTCGGGGCGAACGGGGCACACGGTAGAAATCCGGCAGCGCTGACAATCAGGATTCTCCCGCGCGGTAATATGCGCGGCTTGCAGTTCATGCACCAAACCCGGCAACTGCCCCGCAAACTCCGCAAGTTCGTCCTCCGGCCACGGGGCTTGCTCTCCCTGGGCAATACCCTGGCGGTCTGCTGCTGGGTAAACCATTACCGCTGAGCCAAACTCCTCCCCCGTCTGTCCAGCAGGGGCAGTAATCACCCGGGCGCTATCAGCACCAACCCGCAGCTTGCCGCCGCGCACCGCCAATTGATAGGCGGCCATCTGGGGGTTTTCTTGCACGCTTTGGGCACTGGGAACACTAGCGCCTGTTTTAAGGTCCACCACCACTAAGGCACCGTTCTCAGAGCCGCGCTCCCGCTCCAAGCGGTCAATATAGCCAAAGACCTTCACGCCAGGGGCCACCGTAACGTCCACCGGCACCTCCACGCCCACCAGCTCATAGACACCGCGGGTGGCCGCCACCCACTGCCGGGTACGTTCCACAAGGTTATCCCACTGCGACAGCTCATAATCGCGCTTCCACGCGGGGACGTCTAGCAGCTCCTTCATGGTGTGGCGGCTTAATTCTTCTGCCAACTCCGGGTCGACGCCGCGGCCCAGTGCTTCTAGGTATGCGTGGGCCACAGTACCGCGCACGGCTGCCAAGGGAGTGGCTTCTTCGGAGTCAATATCCCCCAGCACCGCCTGCAAGGGGCACTTGAGCAGCTTTTCTACCTTAGAGGGCGACACGCTGGGTAAACGCACGGTGCCCGGCTCTGCGGGGTCGGCCACGGGGACATCGGCAGACTCAGCAGAAGCTTCCGCCCCGGCCTCACCACCCGTGCTGACCGTCAGCGCCCACCACTGCGCGGGGTGGGCACCCGGCACCCCGGCCTGGGCCAAACGTGCCAGCTGGCGGGCCGCCTGCTCGCGCTGAACGCCATCGGCACTAACATCACTGACCACCCGGCGCAGCTGTGCAACAAACGCGGGAACCGACAGCACGGACACCTGCAGGGGGTCCAACTCACCTTCGTGATTGAGCCGCTGCGCAGAAATCACCGCTGGAACGTCAAGGCCAAGTTCGCGCGCCCAGGCGCTGCGGCGCAAGGCGGCAGCAGCCTCCCGGCGCGCCAGCGTTGCGGGCAGATCCACACCCCGGCCACAGAACTCCGCAATGAAGCGGGAGGGTTCATAGACTTCCTCCGCCTGAGGCGCATCCACAGCCACGATGTGAAGCCGGTTGCGGTGTCGGGTGGTAGCTACGTGGAACAGGCGGCGTTCCTCCGCCAGGCGATCGCTTAGGTGTGAGACGTGAGTGTCCGGATCAATACTGCGGTCTAGCAGATCAATGAGGTCTTCTTGGCCAAAGAGCGAGCCGGTCTCCCCCAAGGATGGCCAGCTGCCTTCCTGGGCGCCGGTGAGAATGACCGTGTCCCACTCCCGGCCCACCGCTCCGTGCGCGGAGATGATTTCTACCGCTTCCGGGGCTACTACCCGCCGGTCACGCACACCAGTGGGCAGGTCTTGGGAGAGGATTTCTTCTATGAAGGCCTCCATGGGCAATTGGGGGTAGCGCTCCGCGAAGTCACCGGCGGCGTCGAAGAGTGCCATGACGGCGTCCAAATCTCGGTCAGCCTGGGAACCGGTGGCGCCCCCGCGCAAGGCGGCAGCCTGCAGGCGCTCCGCTAGCCCGGTTGCTGACCACACTGCCCACAGGACTTCTTCCACGCTGCCGTCGCGTACCGCCCTCCCGGCATCCAGTACAGTGCGCACCCGTTCCAAAATGGCAAGCTCGCGGCCTGTGAGCAGCGTGCCAAAGTCTGGCAGTGGCCCATCCAGGACCTCACGCAGCGTATCCATACCGCGTTGTTGGGGTTGCCAGCGGCGCAGCCCGCGAATCAAGCGGCGCAGCGTTACCGGGTCTGCCCCACCAATGGGGCCGGTAATCAATTCCTCCAGCTCCGCTGTGCTGAGCTCGTGATAAAGCGCATGGATGGCCTGCAGCAGGGAAGCTACCAGGCGTTGTTCCCCCAGCACCACGTCTGTGGGTTGAATGTGCACCGGGACTCCTGCCGCCAGCAGTGCCCGCCGTGCTGCGCTAATATCCCCGCCGCCGCGGACCACCACGGCTATCTGCGACCACGGCACGCCATCTTCCAGGTGACGCCGCCGCACGCTATCTGCCACCACATCCTGGGCCGTGCGCGCGGAATCTACAATGCTCACGCACGCCGGGGCCGGGGTGCGCCGCGGGGTGGTCAGCTCTACGGTCTGCACGCCAGGAAGTTGTTCAGCAAAGCTGGTGAGGAAGCGCGAGTTCGCACCCCGGAACGCGAACACCGCCTGGTCCGGATCTCCGCCAATTATGGTTAGTTCCGCCGTCTCCGACAGCCGGGCAATCAACTCCCCCGCGTTGGGGTCTAGCAATTGGGCGTCATCTACCACCACCGTATGCCAGGGGCTGTTCTGCGTCATTTCCGGATGGTCACGCACCACCGAGACAATTTCTGCAGCCGATAAGGAGCGCCGCCCCGACAGCGACATCACCTGCTCATACTCCCGCATGAACTGCCCGGCGGCTTCCCACATAGTCTGCCGATGCCGGGCACCCAAGCTCTCCAGGTCTTCCGGGCCCAGCCCCCGTTCCCCAGCGCGCAGCAAGAAATCACGCAACTGCCGGGCAAATCCAACCAATTCGAGTGCGGGGCGCACCGGCTCCGGCCAATAGGCACCGCCTGCTTCCGCATGGGCGGCCAACAGCTGGCGAATAACCACATCCTGTTCCGCGCCCGTAATTAGCCGCAACCCTTCATCCACATGCGCGCGCACCAGGCTAAAAGCCAGCGAGTGCACAGAGCGCACCATGGTGGTCTGCGCGGCATAATCGTCTAGTCGGCCGCTGAGTTCCCGACGCAATTGCGCGCCGGACTCTTTGGAAGCCGCCACCACCAAAATTCCGGAAGGGTCCGCCCCGGAGCGCAGCTTGTCCAGCACGGTATCGACCAAGAAACTCGATACCCCGCTGCCAGCCGCGCCGGTTACCACCCAGCGTCCCGTGCGCGGTAAGTCCTGCTCCCATTGCCGCGGCTGCTCCAGGGCCTGCGGGGCTACCAGGCGCACCTGCGGGGTGGGTGGCAAAATCACGCCGCTGCGTACCGCACCATGCGGGTCATAGGGGCCTGAGCGGGCAGAAGGTGACATAGGGGCTCTCCTTAATTCCGACCTTTAAGTCCGGTATTCCTATCCGGTCTTAACGTCCAATCTCATTGTTGCTCTAGTGTGCCAGCCACCCTGGACACAAGCATATCCTCTACCCGCGCAATATCCGAACGCACGTTCGCCTTGGCTGCCGGGTGCAAGTCATTGACATGCCTGCGATAAGCCACCGCCCGCAACAACAGCTGATCAAAATCCGTCAAGTACCCAAAGCGATCACAAATACCCGGATCTACCAGCTCGTTAATCAACCCGTCCACCACCACCAGCGCGGCACTATACCCGCGCGGACGCGCCGCCGCAGTAGGCACCATGTCTACAATCGTGGGCGGGTTCACACCGTCATAAATAGTGCAGGCCAGCAAGTCCGCGTGCCCCACTACCAGCGGATTATCCGGGTCCAACGGCGAATAGCACTCTCCGGTCTCTTCCCAGGCTGCCCTCTCCGCCGCGGCAAAAACATCATCCCGGCCGGACAGAATATCCACGCCAGCCAGCTGCGCCAAACCTTCTTCTACCCGCAAGGCCAGCTGCGCGGTTTCATCCACCCGGCGCGACAGGCTCCCCGGCACAAACGTGGTGGCCTTCCATCCGGCCACCGTATGCCTGCCGTTGGTCGCTACCACCGGGCGGGCTACGCGCGCCCCCACCACGTGCAGCTTCTCGCGTACCTTAGCCGACCAGCTGGCATAACTTGCCGCCGGGGAGTAGACCACCCCACCAATAAGCCAGCCATGGTCCCAGGCATAGCCCACATGTTGCGCCGGGGTAGCGCCCGTGGGCGCTGCCCGAAATGCATGTAAAACTATCTCATCTGGTTGCGCCATGGGCACTCCTTCCTGCTACGCGCGAACTCCTAGCGCGGATTATGGGGGTCAGTACTGTCTGGACGTGGATACGGCCACGGGTTCGGCTTACAGGTCAGGTCATTATCCGGATAAACTTCCTCCGGATCCTTGGCATAGAGCTCTGCATTGTTCATGCTCAGCGTCTGCTGCATCATCACCGGCGCCAGCGCCCCCTGCGCCCCGCACGGTTGGTGTGCGGCGTACCCAATGGCGTGCCCAAACTCGTGATTAATCAGGTACTGCCGGTAACGCCCCAAATCACCCTCAAAGGGCTGCGCGCCCCGCACCCAGCGGGCCTCATTGACCACCACCGTCGATGGCCCCGTGATAGTCGTATGGCAAGAAGTCTCCGTCTCTAACTGCGCGCCGCACAGCTCGACCGTGGTTCCCAGGGAGGTCAGACGGATAATCGTATCTGGTTTATCGCCCACCGCCACGTGCTCAAAGCGAAAGGCCGGATCATTAGTCCACCCGCGCGGGTCCATCAGGGTGGCATCCACCATGGTGGCAAAGGCGTCATCCCCACCATAAGCCCGGGTATCTACCCCGTTTTCTACCTCGATGGCGTAGCGCACTGTTCGTTGGGTTACGCCTGCCGGAACATCAGCGCCAGCTTTGCCTGCCGATGCCCCCGCTACCCCAACTTCCCGGTACGTTCCTTCGCCGCGCTCCGCAATGGGGCCACCGGGCGGCAGGGCATCCTTAGCCAGCGCCACAGCCTCCATGCTGGCCGGATCTGGGCCCACCGGTAAGTCGGGATGGGCACCATCAGCACCGTGGGCACCGGGGTGGGACGAGGGGGAATCAGCAAGCTCCTGCTCCGAGTGCTGCCCCTGGGACTGGCCAGCCTGGGACGCACCTGCATCCCCTCCGCGAGCAATATCCACGCAGACCCAGACAGTAATAACCACCATGACGGGGATGGCAATTACCCGCCACCACCCATAACGGTGAGCAAAACGGACTATTGCCTGGCTCAGGCCCCCAGTTCCCGGGGTGGTGGAGGGATCGGTGCTCATGTGCAGTTAGTTTAGGCGTCTCTAGGCGCCAGCGAAACCAACGGTACGGGCCTTAGCTGGGCCCACGGCCACATACACCACCCGGTCGGTGCGAATCAGATACTTCTGCCCCTTGTCATCTTCCAATTCCAAGGTGGTGCCTTGGTCTACAGCGGCGTTAATGGTGCGGGTCAGTTCCTCCTGAGTTCCCGTAGCACGCAAGGTGAGCTCCCGGGCAGTGTCAGCGAAACCGATGCGAATATCCATGTGTTCTCAATGGCCTTTCTGCTAGCACACCTGCTAGCGCTTAATCGAGCTGTAACAGCAAACGAGCACCCTGTGCTCAGCGTGCCCCTCATTGTAGGCACGTCCGGCCCGCCCCGGCTACCGCCCAGCCCACAGCGGGGCTAAGCCCGGCTGACCAACGTTCGCCATCGGTCCCGGCCGGGGGTTAGTATCTAGGGGTGACGCAAAATAACCAGCAGCCCACGTTCGCCGCTTTGGGTGTCGCCGCCGAGATTGTCGACGCCCTACGCGAGCGCGACATTGTCCACACCTTTTCCATCCAGGAGCTCACCCTCCCCATTGCTCTGGCGGGTCACGACCTGATTGGCCAAGCCCGCACCGGTATGGGAAAGACTTATGGATTCGGCGTGCCGCTGCTGGACCGCATTTTTGATGATGCCGACGTAGCCGAACTCGACGGCACCCCGCGCGCCCTGGTGATAGTTCCCACCCGCGAGCTGGCCGTGCAGGTGAGCAAGGATTTGGACCTAGCCGCGCGCTACCTGCCGGTGCGGGTGGCTACTTTGTGCGGTGGGCACGATATGGCGCGACAAATCTCCCAGCTCCACCAGGGCGTGGACGTGGTGGTGGGCACGCCGGGGCGTCTGATAGATCTCCACCGCCAGCGCGAATTGAACTTAGAAAATGTCGCGGTACTAGTCCTGGACGAAGCCGATGAGATGTTGGATTTGGGCTTTTTGCCGGACATTGAAAAACTCCTCAAGGCCATCGAGGCCTCCCCGCACCAAACCATGCTGTTTTCAGCCACCATGCCGGGGCCCATTGTGGCGCTGGCCCGGAATTTTATGGACAAACCGGTGCATGTGCGCGCAGAAGAGGTGGATGCAGCCCCCACGCACGAGGCCATCAAGAAGGTCACCTTCCAGGCCCACCGTCTGGATAAGGAGGCCATCCTTTCCCGCGCCTTGCAGGCCCCGAACCGGGGTAAGACCATTATCTTTGCCCGCACCAAGCGCTCTGCGGCCATGTTGGCCCAAGACTTGGCGCAGCGGGGTTTCCGGGTGGGGGCCGTCCACGGGGATTTGGATCAAGCCGACCGGGAGAAGTCTCTGGATGCCTTCCGCAGCGGTGTCGTTGACCTACTGGTGGCAACGGACGTTGCCGCGCGCGGGATTGACATTGACGATGTCACGCACGTGTTCAACTACCAGGTTCCCGATGATCCCCAGACGTTTATCCACCGCATTGGGCGCACCGGGCGCGCCGGACATAGTGGAACGGCGGTGACGCTGGTGGGCTATGATGAGCTGCCCAAATGGCAGATTATCAATGATGAGCACGGTCTGGACCTGCCCGTGCCGCCCCAGTGGTTTAGCACCAGCCCTGAGCTTGCCGCTGCCCTCGACTTCCCTGCCGATGCCCCCGAGACCGTCGGCCCGCCCACCGCTGCCATCGGGGCTAAACCTGCCCGCGGCTCTGGGTCCCGCTCGCGCGGCGGACAAGCTCAGCACAGTGTGCCGCGACGTCCAGCGCCGCGGCGTGCAGGCACCCGTTCCGGCTCCAATTCCCGGGGCCGGCGCCGGTGAGCCGGGCCCCAATTTTGGCCACCGGCCGCAAGCACTGGCTAGCAGTGGGCGCGGTGAGCGTGGTGTGCGCCGTAGCAGTTGGCGGCGCGGTACTCACCGCCAATATCCACGCTGCGGACTTAGTCCAGGAACACCTTCCCACCAGTGATGAGGTCCAGGTGCTTGCACAAGCCCCAAACGCCTTGACCCCCACGCTTTCCCTGCCTAACCAACCGCTCCCCGGCGTGGTGCGCCCCGTGGTGGCTCACGGCTTGCTCATCACCTCCGATGGCGACACCGTGAGTGCTATACACCCCGACGGCACCCGCGCCTGGCACTACGAGCGTTCCGATGCCCCCTTGTGCTCCCTGGGCGTTGCCTGGGGCCGGGTGGTGGCAACGTATCGCACCGGGGTGGGCTGTGGTGATGTTGTGGCTATTGATGCCCAAACGGGCCAGTACGCCCACACGCGCAGTGCCATTAATTCCGCCGAAGTCAGTGCGATTAGCTCAAATGATCGTATAGGCACCGTCTCTGCTGAGCGTGCAGAGCTGTGGCGCTCCGATCTGGTGCGTACCGTCGAATACGGCTTTGTGGAGGCGAAACAAGAGCCTAATAAACAGCCCCATGAGGACTGTGTGCTGGGCTCAGCGCTGACTCGAAAGGAGACCTTCGCGATTACGGAAACCTGCGACGGCGACGACCAAACCACGTGGCTGCGACTGCTCGATGCCACCCCGGAGGACTCCCGTGCCCCTGAAGTCGATGCCGATGTAGAGATTTCTAGCCCCGGCGTGCGCCTAGTGGCGATTGGCCAGGAAGCCGCTGCTGTCTACGTCCCTGGCCCCCAACCACAAATCCGTTCCTTCAGCAAAACAGGCGCAGAACTTGCAGCCTCCAATGTGCCGGCCTCTCCTGCCGCTGAGCACCCGGCCAGCCCCTTTGTTCCCGCCACTGCAGATCTGCCACACCACATGACGTGGTTCGACGGGGAGCGCCTGCACTTGCTCTCCCCCACCCGCCTATCTGTCGAGCGCACCATTGAGCAAGCCATTGGCACCGGCGTAGCCGTAGGCGAGCGCCTGCTAGCTCCCACCCGCGACGGCATTGCCGTCATCGACTGGTCCACCGGCGATATTGAGCGCACCATCCCCGTGGATCGCCAGGGCTACACCGGCCCGGTTTATCTGGCCATGGCCGGCACCAGTATTGTCGAAGCCCGCGGCAACGAACTGGTGGTCTTAAGTGCTAGCTAGCCTCCATAGTGCGCTGCGGCCCACTGCGTGGATGCCGGAACAAACATCAGCAAAAACAGCGCTACCAGGGCGCTGGCCAGTGTGGCAACCCCGAGTGCTACGGCACCCGCCGACATCATCTGGAATGAGCATGCAGCCAGGATAAACTCCATCAGCACGATGGCCCCGCGGCCCCAGCGCTTGCCCTTGAGCATGGCAAACGTGCCAGCAATAACGAATCCAAAGCAGATGAACAGGAACACCGCCGTGCCGGTGCCCACTCGCGCGGGTGCGCTGCCTTCGTAGACCATGGAGTCATTGCTCGCGTGGGTAATGTCGCGGTAGATAAGGAAGCAGCCAAACCCGATGACCGCTAGCGATTGCACTATGGCAATGACTGCCGCTAGTCGCACCGGGGCCGGCGCGGAGGCCGCAGAACCCAACTT
Source organism: Corynebacterium lizhenjunii (assembly GCF_011038655.2). Classification (NCBI taxonomy): domain Bacteria; kingdom Bacillati; phylum Actinomycetota; class Actinomycetes; order Mycobacteriales; family Corynebacteriaceae; genus Corynebacterium; species Corynebacterium lizhenjunii. The sequence continues at coordinate 656,494 of NZ_CP064954.1, read as the reverse complement.
CGGTTCGCTTACCCCGGCAGGGGAAACTTGTCCAGACTTGTTTTTCACACCGTTAGCTTAGTGCTCCCCCAGGCCCTTGCCCAGACCAGGCGCGGAGAGTATCCAGCAGAGTATCCAGCGGGGGCAAGAGCAGACAACTGCAGATTTGACGTTACCGCCCTCACCCTACTCAATGACCGATTTCTAAACCCGCTGGTAGAAGAATTTTAGGGTACCCTTATCCAGAATTGTCACCCGGAAACACCGCCCACAACAGCCGCCGGTTCCAGTGAAGTTACTCACATTTTACCCCCGAACCCTAGCCAAGGGCCTCTAAACGTGGGAACATTCTCAGGTATCCCCCATTGAGCTAGTCCGCTAGCTCTTTACACAGAGGTCCTCGCCCGCGGCACCGCCGCAGGCTAGTACCTCGCGGTCCCTAGCACGGTGGCGGCGACGCAGCTGGATTCCCCTCCAGGCTCCACTGCCCGCCAGCCGGCAGCCCGCACCTATCTATAACCCAGGCCCACTGGCCCCACGCCAGTGCGCCACAGTCACGTGCTGTCACGATTTGTTAGGAGAGTTAACTTATGGATTGGCGTCATAAGGCAGTATGCCGCGATGAAGACCCCGAGCTATTCTTCCCGGTTGGCAATTCCGGCCCTGCGCTCACGCAGATTGCTAAGGCCAAGCTGGTCTGCAACCGTTGCCCGGTGGCAACCGCTTGCCTGAACTGGGCTCTTGAATCCGGCCAGGACGCCGGCGTGTGGGGCGGTTTGTCTGAGGAAGAGCGCCGCGCACTCAAGCGTCGCCGCAACCGCGGCCGTGGCCGCGCTCGCGTTACCGTATAATTCCTCCCAATTTCCCACCGGCGCAGTTCACGCACTACAGTGGGTAGGACCTTATCCACTGACCATCAAGCAAGGAGGCCGCTCATGTCGAAGCGTGGTCGTAAGCGCAAGGACCGCCGTAAGAAGGGTGCAAACCACGGCAAGCGTCCTAACGCTTAATTAGCAGCACTGCAGGGCCCGATCTTCAACTGGTCGGGCCCTGCCTTTGCCTTGCCGCCATCACAATTTGCTGCGCTTTATTGCCAGGAGTATGGTGGCAACCACTGGGGCATTAGCTCAATTGGTAGAGCGTCTGCTCCGCAAGCAGAAGGTCAGGAGTTCGATTCTCCTATGCTCCACAAATCCTCCCCTCCAGCGCCCCGCCTTGCTGGGCCTTGCGCGCCTCCCCGGGGGACATCCCCGCACCCTCACGCATAACCCGCGCTATCCAATCCACCCTTGACGCCACGTCCATGTGCCACATGGATGTACCCGTGACCTGCTTTAACTTACCTTCAGGAAAATTTTTTCCCGATTCTACTGCGAAATCCCCAGTCAGGATATATCGTAAGTACTCACAATGTCACTATCCTCACCTCCACTCAAGGAGTTCCCATGAAGCCCCACTCTCCCCGCTGGCTCTCCCTCATCTGCACCGCACTGCTATTTAGCTCCTTTACACAGCCTGCCACCGCGCAAGAACTTGCCGATGCCCCACCTCCCGATACCACCCCTTCCACCCCCGAGTCCCCTTCCTCCACCGAGACACCCTCCGGCACCATCGAAGGCCCCTTTGCCGAATGGGGCATGCGTACCCCAAACGGCGCAGAAAACTACGAGTAATTGGACCGGGGAGCCACGTTAGGATTCATCATGTTTTCACTTCGATCCTCGCTCACCATCGGCACAAGCTTTGGAGCATTGTTTTGCCTGTACGGTTGCATCGATCTGTCCGGATGGGACGAAATGGCCCACTTGTCCTCCGCGGGCGATGCTGCGATCTCATTGAGCGAAGACGGCACCATCGTCATGCACGTCATCGCCTGCAAAGCCCCACTGGAAAGAATTAAAGTATTCACCCGTGGTGACTACCCAGAAGCCCCATACAAAGAAGAATTCATCCGGCTCGACAGCCCACAGTACGGCTACATTGAAGTTCCGCTGGCCTACCCCACCAACAATGACCCAGACGTCATCAACACCATTATGAATGAGCCAGACCGCATGTTCTGGGCTTATCCATACGCCTACCATGATGGGACGGAAAAATATCCTCCCCATTTTCCGGAGCTAGACGGAGTGACGCTGCACATGTTGGAATCGTATCCTCGCGGTACCGTCCTCTACCAAACCATCAACCTCGAGCAAACTAGAGAAGAAGAAAGAGCCGGCACGAACTCCCTACGACTGGTGCCCACCACTGTGGAGAACTTCAAACACATCCCAAGTCACCACCGTGAGCCCGATTGCGTTGCGAACTAAGGATGTCCCATGCCTCGAATCCGAAACCTCACCGCTATCAGCACCTTGCTCCTCGCCTTGGGTCCGACCTCCGGGTGCATAGACCTTTCCGGCTGGGACGAAATGGCTAATTTATCCTCCGCAGGGGATACCGCAATCTCGCTCAGCGAAGACGGCACCATCGTCATGCATGTCATCGCCTGCAAAGCCCCTCTACAAGAGATCAACGTATCCATTCGCGGGGACTACCCAGAAGCCCCACGCAAAAAAGAGACCGTTCGGCTCGACAGCCCACAGTACGGCTACATCGAAGTACCCCTGACCTACCCCACCAGCAATGACCCGGACGTCATCAACACCATCATGAACGAACCAGACCGCCCGTTCTGGATCGAGCCATACATCTACGATGATGGTACGCAGAAATATCCCCCGCATTTCCCGTCAATCAGCGGAGTAACGCTGCGGGGATTACGCTCCCATCCACCCGGCACTATTCTCCACCAGACCTGGGACGAGCACTTAACGGACGAGGATTTCGTGAACGGGAAGGATCCTCTGCTCTGGAACTCCACCACCTCCGAAGAATTCAAGCATATCCCAAGTCACCACCGTGAGCCCGATTGCGTCGCCGACTAAGGAACACACCATGCCTCGAATCCGAAACCTCGCCACCATCAGCGCCGTGCTCCTCGCCATGGGGCTGACCTCCGGGTGCATTGACCTCTCCGGTTGGGACGAAATGGCCAATCTGTCCTCCGCTGGTGAAGCTGCAATTTCACTCAGCGAAGACGGCATAATCACCATCCACGTCATGGCCTGCTACGCACCGCTGCAGGAGGTCAGTGTATCCATTCTCGGTGACTATCCCGAAGCAGCACACAAACAAGAATCTGTCCGCCTAGACACCCCACAGTACGGCTACATCGAGGTACCCCTGACCTACCCCACCGGCAATGACCCAGACGTCATCAACACCATCATGAACGAACCAGACCGCATGTTCTGGGTATATCCCTATATCCATGATGACGGCACGGAGAAATACCCGCCAGGTTTCGCATCCATCGACGGGGTGACCCTTCAAAAACTAGAGTCTTATCCTCGCGGAACCGTTCTCTATCAGTCCTATAACGCCGGTCTGAGCCTGAAAGAACTAAACGAGGGAGCGAGCGTCCTACTTTGGAACACCACCACAGTAGAAGACTTCAAACATGTCCCCAATCCTGCCCATCGCGGCCCTGACTGCGTCGCCGACTAAGGAGAACCCCATGAAAAAAATACGACTAACACTAGCCGCGGGCGCAGCCGCCCTCACTGTGGCCATAGCTACCGGTTGTGGCGCCTTGCCCATGCTCGGCGCCTCGCTATACACAGGCATGGCGGGCGATATAGCCATGTCACTAGATGATGACGGCAACATGCGCGTCCACATCATCGCATGCGATATGGAAATTGAAGCACTCGAATTAAGCATTCCATGGATTAACCACGAAGGCCCCGAACCCGTCCAGATCCTGCCCATAGACCCACCACAAACAGGCTACTTCACCGTGTCCTTACCGTACCCTTCTCATCACGAACCACCAGTCATCGACCCCGTGATGGAAGACCCCTGGATGGGAATCTACGTCACCCCCATCACCAACCCAGAGGGACCGAACAGCCGCCATAAGGTTCCTTGGGTTTCCGGGGTCTCCCTCGCCGCTTACCAACACCACGCCCCTGGCAAGCTCTACTACAACCCGGTGCCCTACCCTGAAGACCCCGGCAGGCCGCCGCAGTTGGAGCTGCGGGAACTAACGGTGGAGGAGTTCAAGCACATGGAGTCAGAATTCCGTCCGGCAAACTGCACGGGCGACTAGACCGAGGCACCAGCAAGCACGGCATCGGCAAGCTCAAAGCCCTGACCCAGCCCACCTACTGGCGCCACTGAATTTCGGTGCGGGTAATCTGCACGCTGATACGCTGGCGCAACTCCTGCGGGGCCTGCGACTTGCCGCAACACGTGCGCACCATAGCGCGGACAACCTCTTCTGATTCCAACCGCCGCTGGCACTCATCGCACTGCGCAATGTGCTCGCGAATTTCCAGGGCGCGGGCGTAGCTGGTGCGCTGGTCCAGGAGCTCACAAAACAATGCCTGGACTTCTGGGGAGGTACACGCACCGCAGTTTTTTCCGTGGGCAGTTTCCATCTACTTCTCCTCCACATCCGGGTTCATGTCAGGGTGGTCCAACCCTATGCCTTGTTCT